>CACZAM010000005.1 GCA_902779185.1 uncultured Eubacteriales bacterium | reverse complement strand
GCAGATTCAAAATCGATATTCACGCAATGAAAAACTGGGATCCACATATTCTGCAGTTCCCAGTTGATTCTTTTTGTCATTAACTTAATGACATTGGCCTCAGGCAGTCTTTTTTTATTTAAGGCGCCGGCAGAATAAGTCCTTTCGCTCGTGCCTCGTTGTCACGAAGCACAATCCGCTTCATCGCTCCTCCAAGGGCCCCGGAAAAGTTCCCGGGTCCTTTCGTCGTCGGAGCGCTGCCGCGGTGTGCTTCAGTTCCTCCTCGGACCATCTCGCTGCAGGACTTTTCTGCCGGCGCCTTCGCAAAAATCAGTCCGCGTTCCAGATCTTTTTATATTGCTTGTATTTGCCCAGATCGTTATTGACGTTCCACGGGATGAAGCCTCCCTCCAGGCCTGCGTCATCAAGGGCTTTGATCTGCGCTTTCAGCTCTTTTTCTCCGTAGTTTACGGTCGGATCCCAGTACGGTGTGTTGTAGCCGGTGATCCATGTGCGGGCAGCGGCAGGATTTTCAAGGTAATCCTGTCTTTTCTTTGCTTTCTTTGCCCATGCCTTCATTGTCTGATACGGGTTTTTCCAAGTTTCCCCGCCGCCCATATGATCGGTATACGGCATGGCGCTTACCGCATCGACTATGTTAGATATTCCCGGCCAGTACTGACCGTAGGCAGTCATATACCCATATACGCACTCGCCAAAGACATCGACTGAGATGTATGCCCCGGCCTCATGGATCTGATCCGCAGCATAGAAGCAGAAATTCTGTATTGCCTGCCCTTTCTCTTCGTCGTATACATTGCGGAACTTCGCCTTGCCGCTTTTCGACATTTCGTAAGAGTTCTCAGGGAATCTCACGTAGTCGAACTGTATCTCATTGAAGCCGAATTCCTCTATCGCCTCCTGCGCCAGCCGCACATTGTATTCCCACACATCGCGCGAGTATGCGCTCGGCCAGGTGGACCTTCCGCCGTACTTTATGCAGTCTTCAGGATGATCTTTCGCATAAACAGGATCATTGAACACGACTATGCGGCCTATCATGTATACGCCGGTATCCTTCAGCTTGTCGATGCCTTTTTTATATTTTTTCCTTGTGGTATACGCCGTTTTATAGGACTTCGGAGACCATTCCCTGGCGGTTTCGGCAGGCCATGCCAGCACGCCGTCCTTGATATCCACGACCACAGCATTGCAGTCTGTCTTTTCTATCAGACTGATGTAGTTATCCGGGCTGGCCGCTGCGGCGCAATTAAGATACATCGCCCTGGCGTCAGAACAGAACTCATTGCCTTCTATATCAGTCCTTTCGTACGGATAATAATCCAGATCTTTTGCCTTGCCGCCGTAAAGATCGTATCCGTATTTGTCCTTTTTTACCTTGTCGTATATTCCGTTTTTCTTATAGATCCTGTCAGCCTTTTTCTGAGTCTCTGCCAGGTATTTGCTATATACATAGCCTTCGGAGGTGCCGTCATTTTCTTCATATTCCACTTTATACATGCGGACCGAGCCGTCCGGCAGCATCTTATCGTATCCCGTAACTTTGAGACACGTGCCTTTCGGAGCGAAAGACGCAATCGAAGGCCCGGACATTTCATCATATATGGTAACCGGTGTCCTGACATATACCTCAGTCTCCTGCACCACCTTATCTGTCGAAAGAACCAGATTCTCCTCTTTCATATACAGATCAGCAGCCCCTTCAAAGCCGGTATTTTCCACCTTGCAGTACCTGATGCCGTCTACTTCCTTTGTTCCGAGCAGTTTTTTGACCGATGAGCCGCGTACAAGCCTGCCTATCTCGACCGCTTCAGCAGAGTCATCAAGCTCCTCCCCTGTCTCCTCGGATTGCTCATCAGACTCTTCTTCAGTTGTTTCTTCATCTTCAAGAGGTATGCCTATCAGGTATACAGGAACGTCTTTTGAGGCGCCGCCGACAAAAAAGTACTCCGGCTCAGGAGTGATACTGTTAAGGGATCCGATGTACGCAATCATCATTATCGTGCAGACTAAAATAACCGCGCAGTCCCTTATCCTAAGGAGACGCGCAGCGCGCTTTTTTTCTTTTTCTTTAATAGCGTTTCGTTCTGCTCTTGACATATTTTTTCCTTGCCTCAGCTTTTCCTAATCACCAATTAAACATCATTTGGCTTCGACATTCAACCGGGATTGCGACTAAATAGTCCCACGCCGCTCCTCAAAAGTATGCGAAAACACTTCTGTAATAATGTATAATCTAATGGATACAGCAGGAGGTGTTTATGAGCAGGATCGATCTGACGCCATTTATCAGGGAGGACAAAGGCTCCGAAATAATCATCGATCTTCCGTGCAAGTCCACGGAAAGAGCGTTTTTCAACGGCTATCAGACATGGACCCCATCCTATGAGGTCAGGCCGACAGATACCCACATCGGTATAAAAAGGTTTTTCAGACGCCTTGGCTCTCCATGGGGAACCACCAAGTACGGCGATGTCTTTTTTATGCATTACACAGGCAAACCGGGGCAATTCCATGGTTTCACATATTTTTACAAAAGATATGAAGACACATACCTTCTCATTGGCTCTACCGATGAGACCAACGGATATACCATCTTCAGATACGACATGCTCAAGGGTGAGCTGAAGATCAGGAAAGACGCAGGCAGCAGCAGATTTGATCAGGATCTGCATATTGCGGCATTCGAGGGCAGTCATGATGAAGTGTTTGACGGCTGGTTCAAAGCGTCGGGCATAAAGCGCCGCCCTGCCGAGCCAATGGCCGGCTATGGGAGCTGGTATAATCATTACGACAAAATAAATGATGAAACCATCACACGCGACCTCGACGGCGCTGCGGGCATACTGGAACCCGGAGACCTGTTCCAGATCGATGACGGATGGCAGGTGCAGGTCGGCGACTGGGACTGCAACATGAAACGTTTTCCTCGCGGCCTTAAAGCCTCAGTGGATGACATACATGACAAGGGTTTCAAGGCAGGTCTGTGGCTGGCGCCATACTCTGCCCAGTTCAAATCGCAGCTGGTCAAAGATCATCCGGAATGGCTTCTGATGCATAACGGCAAACCGTGGTATGCAGGCTGCAACTGGGGAGGTTTCTACGCTCTGGACTTTGACCACCCTGGTGTCCGGGATTATCTCAAACGGACATTTGACAAAGTGATAAACGAATGGGGA
Source organism: uncultured Eubacteriales bacterium (assembly GCA_902779185.1). GTDB lineage: Bacteria > Bacillota > Clostridia > Peptostreptococcales > Anaerovoracaceae > Crickella. The sequence goes on along the minus strand of CACZAM010000005.1, from coordinate 62,157 downwards.
TTCGATCTTGTTAAACTCGATTTCCTGTACGGAGCTGCTCCATGGAGGACCGCAGGCGGTGAATTCGACGGTGAAAGCCGCGGCGGACGCATGTGCAGAGCCATGGACCTGCTAAGAGAATGGTGCGGCGACGCAATGATTCTCGGGTGCGGAGTGCCTCTCGGACCTGCTTTCGGAAAGGTCGAATACTGCAGGATCGGCTGCGACGCAAGCCTAGACTGGAACAACATACCTCTAATGAGGAACGCCAACAGAGAATATCCGTCCACAAAGCATGCCATACTGGACACATTCTACAGAAGAGGGCTCGACGGCAGAGCGTTCCTGAATGACCCTGATGTGTTCTTCCTGAGAACAGATAACATCAGGCTCTCCGAAGAGCAGAAGGATCTCCACGCAAGAGTGCTGGCACAGTACGGAAGCTTCTTCCTCACCTCAGACAATATGGGAGATTACGACAGGGATCAGCGTGAGCACTACAGACAGCTCAGGGAACTCTGGCATAACAAGGACTGGACAGACAGGCATTTCCTGGACTGGATAGACAAATACAAATAAGCCGCTGCAACAGTTAAAAGGGTAAAAGAAAATGAGTAAAAACAAAGACGCTGCCGTATCGCAGGCAGGCATCTCTGAAAAACAGGCTAAACGCAATCTGTGGTTCTTCCCGCTCGGCACGTTCGGGAGAGACATGATCTACAACCTGTTCACCAATTTCATTCTTGTCTATGTGCTCTTTACGCACAATCTGACTCCTGCCCAGCTCATGGCTATCACGGGCATCATGATAGGCGCGAGGGTTTTCGACGCGCTGAACGACCCGCTCATGGGCAATATCATCGAACGTACACGGACTCGCTGGGGAAAATACAAACCATGGCTGGTGATCGGCATACTCAGCACATCGGTCGTTGTGTACCTCGCGTTCAATGTAAGACTCGAGGGATGGGCATTCATATGGTTCTTCGGCATCATATATTTTGCGTACAGCATCGCATACACCATGCATGACATATCCTACTGGGGCATGATACCGTCGCTCAGCAAGGAAGGCAGCACGCGTGATAAACTGACAGCCATGACCAACCTCGCAGCGGGCATCGGCGGCGGCCTGGCCGGTCTCTTCATTCCGATGTTCACTACAGGCTCGGGAGCCATAGGCGGAAACGCTCAGACCGCTTACGGAGTCGTAGCGCTCATATTCTGCATACTCGCTCCGCTCTTCCTGTGTTTCACGATCTTCGGCGTCAGAGAGGACAGGTCGTACATGGATACTACCCCTCCTCCGGTCAGCTTCAAAAAGATCATCTCTACTATCACCGGCAACGACCAGCTTTCATGGATGTGCCTTATCTTCCTTCTGCACCAGATAGGCGCAGACCTGATCGTGGGAGGAATAGGATCAACATATATCTATTTCACATACGGATATAAAGGCGGGCTCTATTCACTGTTCTCGACCATCGGCCTTTCGGCTTCAGGAATTCTGCTGATCGCTTACCCGTGGCTGTCATCTAAGTGGAGCAGAAAGAAACTTATGAAGGGCTTCGGAGTGATCATGACCATAGGATTTGCAATGATGCTGGCCGCCGGACTGTTCATGCCTGCCAGCATGCCATCGTTCTGGATCACTACGGTCGGCTACATGCTTGCTCAGCTGGGCATGAACTGCTACTACGTGATCATGATGCTCTCGATCATAAATACGGTTGAATACAACGAGTATAAAAACGGTACGAGAGATGAGGCCATCATCGCTTCGATCAGGCCTTTCTTCACAAAGTTCGGAAGCGCCCTGTGCGTACTCCTGACAACAGTTTCGTACCTGATTTTCGGAGTAACAAAATATACTAACCAGATCAGTTCTCTGGAGCAGGCAGCCAATATGGGCTCCATTACCGAGGCCGAGAAGCTGGCCCAGATCGATTCAGTCATCAGTTCAGTAAGCAGCGCTCAGAGCCACGGCATATTGCTCGTCATGGTCCTGATACCGCTCCTGATGATGGCCGGCGCGTATCTTCTCTACAAGAAACACTACATCCTTGACGAGGATGAATATGACCGCATAGTTGAGGAACTCGGTCATAAAAAAGCGTAAACGTAAAATGGCCCGTTTCCGAAACGTCTTCGAAAACGGGTCATTTTTTATGGCTTCAGTTATCGGATCCGGTCAGCTTTCCGGTAGTTGCCGGCTCCGGACCGGTTCAGGCCTCTGTATGCTCCTACAGGGTGTCTGCCTGATTATCAAATATGCGGGTTCCGCGCTTCATAAGCGCCGTGCAGAGGATCTCACCAAGCACGTAGCAGCCTGCTATCTCGCCGATCAGTATCTGAAACATGAGTATCGGAATAGCTACATCAACAACGCCATAGCCGTACCTGAGCACGAAAGGAACGATGAGCGCGTTCGCTATCACTGCAGGAAGAGGCACGAGCCAGCGGTTATTGCGGAGCATGTATCCCAGAGCTGCACCGATCAGTGTGGCAATGCTTCCGAATATCACGTCGAGTATGATCCCTCCGCCGATGAAATTAGCTATCAGGCATCCCAGAAAAAGACCCGGGATCGCAGCCGGGGTGAATATAGGCATAATGCACAGGGCTTCTGCTATCCTCACCTGCACCGGCCCGAATGATATCGGCGCAAAAATCAGTGTGAGAGCCACGTAAAGAGCGGCAATAACTGCGCCCTGAGTGATTCTCAGAACTTTTGGATCTCTGTTTTTCATTAATTGTTTTCTCCTTTGGTTTTATTATTTTAGAAGCAGGATATCGGACCCGAACTGCTTCAGACGTCATTTTCTGCGGACGTCCACGCGTGATTGTACAGTAAGAGCCGGATTATGTCCAGCAGAACTTTATTTCCGGCAAGCTCGAAAAAGCAATTGCACTTCCTCCGTCATAAAAACAGCCGCCGCACCTGGCGGCGACTGTTCTTTCAATATCAAATGAGCAAATTATTCCACTACTTCAGGCTCTTCAGCAGCCGGTTCCTCTGCCGCTTCCTCAACTTCAGGCTCTTCGAGGTCAACTCCGAGCTCTTTGAGGATTTCTCTTGCCTTTGTGCATGCAGGGCAGTCGCAGAACTTCTTTCCTTCTGCCTTTATTGCCTCAGCATGAGCTTTGATCTGCTCAGCTGCCTCTTCGCCCATGGACTTTCTCATCTCAGGATCACTGAATGTGTCGATGACTTCGTCTACCGAAGAGATGCCATTCTTAAGCTGCTTGATGAATTCAAGCTCTGTGACCTTGCTGACTACAGGAGTTGCCTTCTCCTTGAGTTCATCAAACTTAGGAGCTGCCTTTTCTTTGAGCTCGTCGATCTTAGGGGCTGCTTTCTCCTTGAGTCCGTCTACTACAGGAGCTGCTTTTTCTGCGAATTTTCCGGCTGTTTCAGCAACTTTATCACTGACTCTTCCCAGCTTCTCGTTTGCATCGATAGCTTTTTCAGAGTATTTGTCAGCAAATTCGCCGATCTTGTCCCATGCTTCACTGCCCTTTTCCTTGATATTATCAAACTTGTCACCGTACTTGGCATCTGCTTCGTCGAGCCACTTTTTAGCAGCGTCCTTGAGAGAAGCGTTTGCGTTGCTGTCCAGCAATTCCTTGACCTTGTCGATCAGTTTCTTGTCTGCCATGTTGTTTACCCTCCTGTAATAGTTGCTATTTTAACCGTTTGAATATGATCATCAAACGTTGCTTATCAGAGTTTTTTTACAAGTGTAAGTATGTTGCTTCCATCCTTATACTCATATTCAACAGCATCCATGGTCTGCTTCACCATGAAGATGCCCAGTCCGCCGATCTCCCTCTCGGCAGCCGAAAGAGTCACATCAGGATCGTCTTTCAGCAGCGGATCATAAGGCTTGCCGTGGTCGATGAACGTGATCCTTACCTGCACGGGCTCATCCGATACCGCAACGCGCACTACAGCTCTGCCCTTTTCAGGATGGTAAGCATACTTGCAAATGTTGACAAAGACCTCTTCCACCGCAATGTCGATCTGCATCTGGGATTTCATGGAACACCCGACAGCTTCAAGGTTCTCATCAACAAAAGCCATTACTTTGTTCAGGTTCTCTTCAACAGCCTCTATATCGAGATCATTGTTTTTACTTACTTTTTCGAGTTCATTATCAATAATGAGCGTATCGGTTTTTTCGAGCAGCTCAATGAGCTCCTTTGTCCACAGATCGATCTCCGCCTTACGGTCCTTATCCTCAAGTCCGCCGCGCCTTATCGATCTCCTGATCAGTCTTGTATAACCGATAATACGGGCCTTGTCCTCTGCACTGCGTATGACAGCTTCGTCATCCGTGCCGAGATACTTCGCGAGCGTCTTATACCAGAACTTCTCTGCCATTTCATAGCTGAATCCCTGGAAAGACCTGACTCCATCGTGATCGAGCTCGAAGAATCCCCTGTAAGCATTGAACATGGAACCAAGTTCAAACACAGGATTTCCGACCGCAAGTGTGTCCATGTCGATAAGAAGCACTTCGTCATCCTGAAGCTCGAGATTCTTGGTATGATAGTCACCATGGATCATGTGATCATCGTGCGGAACAGCCTCAACAAGAGCAAGCAGTTTTTTGCCGGCTTTCTCAGGCAGATAGTCCTGCATGAATTCAGCCCACGAGATCACAGTCTCCCTCATGTCAGGGAGCTTGCCCGCAGGGACCTCTGTACTGTGGATGCGCTTCAGCATCTCTACATACTCTTCAACGCACCAGTCAATCTTTTCAGGCTCGTTCGCAAGAATGCTGGAAAACGACTTCGCGTTAAGCAGCTCAAATACCGATCCGTAGCTATCACCTATTTTAACCACATCATAAGAGATAGCTGTCGGTATACCGAGAATAAGTGCCAGCCTTGCAACTTCGCGTTCGTGCCGGATCTCGTCAAGCGCGTCGGCATTATTATACACTTTAACGACATTGTCCTTGTCGATACGGTATATGCTGCCGTTAGCTCCGCGTCCGATCTCTTCACATCCCTCAACGGATACCTTGCGGTATGCCTTTTCGACTTTCATCATCTCGGTGAATCCGGTCATCTCAAAGATTTCGAAAACATCGGATTTCACATTGATCACGCTCAGTTCCGGATACTTTTTTCTGAGGCGGAGTATGACTCTGAGTCCGGCACTGGAAATATATTCCAGTCCCTCTGCATCAAGCACTAATGCAGAAGGATCCTTATCCTTGATCACTTCATTGATCTCGTTCTCGACTTCAGCGGCATTACCCGAATCTATACGTCCCTCGAGTCCGATCGTTAGTTTTTCGTTGTCCCAAGAAGTATTCATCTTCCGTACAGGTCCCCTACTCTATAGTGAGAATATCCGAAAATCCGGTTACATCAAAGATCTCCTGGATCTCTTCAGAAACGTTCTTAACCACCATTCTGCCTTTTTCGTTCATGGTCTTCTGGGATGACAGAAGAACACGGAGACCGGCACTTGAAACATATGCCAGGCCACTGAAATCAAAGATCAGCTCAGTGACCCCATCCAGTGATGCCTTTACCTCTTCCTCAAGCTGCGGAGCTGTAATGGTGTCAAGTCTGCCGTCAAGAGCAAACTCCAGCTTTGAACCTTCCCGATTTTTCTTGATATCAAGCATAAATACAGTTCCTCCTTCATTTTCGCCGGTGAGATATTGTCTCCGGCAGTAAATCAACTTATTCCGAATATATTATACTACAAAATTTTCACTTTGCATCCATAATATGAATATGCTGTCTTAATATATAAGCGTCTTGTCACCTGACGGGGCCTTCACTATCCTGTGCGCGCCTCCTTTTCTGTCAGTCAGTTTCTTTTCCTCTACAGGATGCTCCGTGATCATGAGCGGAATGCCTCTTTCGTCGGACACGCCCGTCTCGTGCGAAGGCATGTAGATCTCTGCTCCGTACTCCTCGTAAGCAAGCGCAGCCTGCCTGTTGAACACGTTCAGTCCGTAGTCACCGTAGACTTTGACTCCCGCGTCTCTGAACCTTGCGATCCACCCTGCGTTTCCGCAAAGTATTCCGCTTTCTCTGCAGGCTTCCGCGATCTCATCGAAATGCATCTCGATGAACCTGTCAAGGCTGCCCTTTGAAACATTCATTATGTAAGGAACGGATCCCGGTTTCAGATCCTTTCCGCCCGTCTCCATAAAGTGCTCCAGCGCTACCGGCCTTATACCGCTCCGGTTTACCTTTTTCTGCCATTCATCCGTGCTCAGAGCTCCTGAGCCAAATCCTTCAGCTTCTCTTATCTCAGAGATCTCATCTTTTGTCAGAGCAGGTCTTCTGCTTTTTACGACATGTTCCCTGCGTCTCTTCATGAGCTCGTCAGCTGCTTCACGCCTCATTCTGTTCACCACTGAAAGAGGCATCATTATGCCGTCATCTATCTGAACGTCGATCCCGGTGAGTCCCGGCGTGTAGACCGTATCTCCGAGCCTGTCAAGTGAAGCTTCGATCCTCTCACTGTCAGTCGGCACTTTCTCTGCAAACTCCACTCTGTGATCAGATACTATTTCTACGCTGTTTCCGTTCCTGACATCGGTCATCACAAGTACCGGGAACTGACCGGCGCGAGCGGTAAACGACATGGTCACAGGAAGCTTCTTCTCAGGTACGTCGAGAGCGGCTTCAAGCAGTTTTCTGTCTGTGACCTTGCAGACTGTATCACCCGTGAAGGCGCCTCTTTCGAAGTCTCCCGCAAGTATGCATCCAAGGCCTATATCCTTTACGTACGTGACGACCCCTCCTGCCGGCGATTTAAGGAGATAATCAGCATCTTCCCTTATGAATTCAATACCGTCTCCGTTGCCGAGCCCGGTGGCCGGATCCGCAAGCTCGATGCATACGAGCTCCCTTCCCCGTTTCAGAGCGCCCCTGGCGGCTGCTTTCTCGTCCTTTTCACTCACCTTGCTCTCACTGTCGATGACCGCGATCACACGGCCTATTCGCAGACCCTGGTTTTTAGGGCTCGATCCGGAGAGAAGATCCTCACCCGGATTCCCGAACAGATAGCCTTCCGTGAAGTCTCCACGGTTGAATATCTGTCTCAGTTCGAGCATATCACACTCTTCGACCCGGTAGAGTTCCGCTGCCTTTTCAGCTCCGTGCTCCGCAGCCAGTCTTTCGTAGAGATCAATGTATTTACGGTATATCCTTGTAACTACCGCTACATACTCAGGAGTTTTCATGCGTCCTTCTATCTTGAACGACGCGGCCCCTGACATGACAAGTTCAGGTATGTGTTCTATAAGGCAGAGGTCCTTCGGGCTGAGAGCATAATAGGTCTCGCCGTCATCGCCCCTATACGCCTGCCTGCATGGCTGAGCGCATGTGCCTCGGTTTCCGGTACGGCCGCTTCCGCCGCCGAGCACCCTGCTCATCTGGCACTGTCCCGAATAGCACATGCAGAGGGCTCCGTGAACAAAAACTTCCACATCCACTTCCGGTTCGAGAGTGCTGCAGTACGCCGCAAGCTCTTTTATCTCTTCGAGTGAAAGTTCTCTCGCGGGTACTACCCTGCTGAACCCCATTTCTGATGCTGCAAGAGCACCGCCTTTGTTGTACAGCGTGCCCTGTGTTGACAGGTGAAGAGGAAAATCCGGCAGGTATTTATGCAAAAGCCTTGCAAGGCCCATGTCCTGCACAATTACCCCGTCTGCTCCGAGTCCGTAGATGTAGTTGCAGTAGTCAAATGCTCTCGCGAGCTCACTGTCAGCAATCAGAGTATTGATGGTCATATATACTTTTACGCCGTGGGAATGAGCATAATTAATGGCATCAGGAAGCTCTTCGTCACTGAAATTATCGGCGAATATCCTTGCATTGAATGCCATCCCTCCCATGTAAACGGCATCGGCCCCGTTATTGACTGCGGCAATAAGATGCGCCTTGCCTCCCACAGGTGATAAGAGTTCGGGTCTGTTCATGATAAATATCCTCCCTTTTTGAAATATTAGCACATATTTCAGATATGTCCATTGTTTGTATTTAATGCTGACCACATTGTCAACTGTCTTGATAATAAATTTGCTCGGTATTACACTTTAATTAAATAATGAAAACCAGTGTTATACTGCGATTCAAGGAGAGAGGAGCAATGAGTACAAAGGACACGGTCCTTGCTTTGTTTGAAAAAAACAAGGGTTTTTTCATATCCGGAGAACGGATAGCAGAAGAACTTAACATTTCCAGAACGGCAGTCTGGAAAGCAGTAAAAAAATTGCAGAGTGAAGGCTATGAGATAAAGGCCGTCACAAACAGAGGTTATTGTCTCGACAAGGAATCAGATGTACTTACAGAGCGCGGGATTCGCAGCCTCCTTGACGATTGCTGCAAGGATCTGCGGCCTGAAGTCTTTGTCAGAGTCGATTCAACCAATACAAAATGCATCGAGAAAGCCAAAAGAGGTGAAAGCGAGGGCTATGTAGCGATTGCCGGATCACAGAGTGCCGGCAGAGGACGCCGAGGGAAAGCCTTCTTTTCCCCTGCTGAAAGCGGTATTTACATGAGCATCCTGCTCAGACCTGTCGGACTTACAGAAAATCAGGTACTTCATTTTACAACCATGGCCGCAGCCGCGGTAAGCGAAGCTATCGAGAATGTTTCAGGCAAAAAAGCCGATATCAAATGGGTCAATGACATTTTCATTGACGGAAAAAAGGTATGCGGCATTCTGTCTGAAGCGTCGTACGGCGTAGAGACCGGCAGCCTCGAATACGTAATAGTAGGAATCGGTGTGAACGCCTATGAGCCTTCAGGCGGATTCCCTTCCTCGATTGCCGAAATAGCCGGAAAAGTATTCGATGAGCCTGCAACAGGTCTCAAGAACCGCCTTGCTGCTGAGATACTGAACCGCTTCATGGCATATTACGATCACCTTCCTGATACCCCGTATTCTGACGAGTATATAAAGCGTTCAATGGTGACCGGAAAAAACGTAATGGTACATAAGGATGGTGAAATGATCACGGCATATGTACTGGGAATAGATCAGGAATTCGGGCTTAAGGTCCGCTATGAAGACGGAAGCGTAGAGGTCCTCAGATCCGGTGAGATAAGCATCAGAATATAGAACACCCGGAGCCGGCTGCGGTTGACAGCCGGCTTCTTTGATTATACGATTTCGCCAGCAGATATACAGAGGATACAGATGAAGGATTTCACAGCTGTTTACATACCGGTCGGAGTGCCGACTTTTCATCTCGAAAGCGCAAGGGACCTTTTTGAAAGATCAATGAAACTCCTGCGCTCTGCAGATCCGTCTTTTGTTTTTCCTGACGACATGCTGCTTTCTGTTGACGCGATGAGCGAATACATATCAGGTCTTGAACCTGATCTGATAGTGTTTCAGGACCTCACATTTGCCAACTCAGCTTATATGTCCGAGGTGATAAGACGGTTCGACTGCCCTGTCCTTCTCTGGGCACTGCGCGAACCCGTTATTGACGGAACCAGGCTTCGCCTCAATTCACTCACCGGTGCATACAGTGCTGCCAATGCAATGCGTTCATATGGAAGGACCGGCTATGAGTATGTTTTCGGTTCACCTGAAGAAGTATCAGTCAAAGACAGGGTACAGGCCTGCGTTAAAGCAGCAAGGATAAAAAAGGAGATGCAGAGCCTGATTCTTGCTTCTGTCGGAGAACCTCCCCAGGGATTTGATTTCGGCCGCGCTCACGAAAGCGAACTGAAAGAAGTATTCGGCGCATCACTGGTATCCATTCCTGTAGCAGACATGATCGAACGCGCCAGATCCTACACAGATGATGCATGCAGTGCGTACATAGAGCGGTCATTCGCACTTGCCGCCGGTCTCAGCAAAACACCGGAAAACAATCTGCGCGATCACGCCAGACTTTACAGGGCGTACAGTGAATACATAAGCGAAAACGGCATAGGCGCCCTTGCGTCACGGTGCTGGCCGGATTACTTTACTGATTACGGTACGCCGGTCTGCGCAGTTCTTTCGATGCTCAATGACGACGGTACGGCAGCAGCCTGTGAAGCGGATGTGTACGGGGCGCTCTCAATGTGGACGGGAATGAAACTTTCCGGCTCGCCGGTATTCTTCGGCGATCCGGTAAGTCTTAACGAAGAAGAAAACTCTCTCACCTTCTGGCACTGCGGGACTGCCGCATGCACTCTCGCGCGCCGGGACACCGGCGCCGTGACAGGCGTACATCCGAACAGAAAGATAGGTCCTGCAATGGACTTCGGATGCGAGGCTTTCCCTGAAGCCACAGTATTCCGCATCGGCCGTGAGCCGGACGGCAGCTACCGCTTTTTCATACTGGAAGGTGAAGCTCTCGACAAGCCTAAACAGTTCACGGGCACTTCCATAGTAATAAAAACAACGGCTCCGGTGCGTGAAGCCGTTGAAAAAAGCGTGCTTGACGGCTTTGAACCCCATTTTGTCGTGATGAAGGGTCATCACGCAGAGACGCTGAAAGCTTTGGCAAGGATGTTCGGATTCAAAGCATTTGTGTACTGATAAGTTTTATTTGTTATGATGGACTGTCCTCATGCAGTCCATCTTTTTTAGTCTTATTTTATGCCTGCAGCCTTTATGAACACTTCCCTGAAGCTACTTTCAGACCTGTAAAACACGGGAATACGACCCAGAGGAGCCCGGACTCTTAGCTCAGAGCCGCCTTTATATGTCCTGTTGTCCCAGAATCCTGTCCATTCGCCTTCAGGTAGATGGACCGCCCTTTCCGAGGCGTTCTTTTCGATGACCGGGCAGATATACATATCATCACCGAAGAAGTATGAATACTCATCCCTGCTCGCTGAATAATCAACCGCATTCCAGAAGTCCGGTTTCATCACCGGAATGCCTTCCGCCGCCTTTTCTATACAGTGCTCTATGTACGGTCTTAAAGCGGCGTGGATCCTGGTAAGGCGCACTGTATGCGGCAGCACTGCAGGAGCGTCAAACTGGCTGTTAGCCCACGGCCTTATCGACTCGTGGCTTCTCATAAGAGGCGAAAAGGTGTTCATCTCCATCCAGCGGATGAAGAGCTCATCGCTCCTTTTCAGCTTTCCTATCGAGAAGAAACCTCCTATGTCACTGTGAACCAGCGGCACTCCCGAGAATCCCAGGGAGAAAGTCGCCGGCATGACACACGGCATACCGTAATCCCTGGTGAGGTCAGTATGCTGATCGCCGTTCCACATTATAGGCGCATAGCGCTGCTCTCCAAGATAGCCGGAGCGGGTAAAGAACATCACATCTTTATCGCCATACTCTTCTACTGCCTCGCGATTGATCCGCGCCCATATCACCGGCCACAGATTGTGCAGTTCAGCCGGATCCCCCTCATGCAGAACGCAGTCAACAGGCAGGTATTCGCCGAAATCAGCCATCCATCCCTTGATGCCGATACCAAGCATGTTCTTCTTTATGAGGACCTCCTTGATAAAACGCACTACCTCAGGATCGGTCAGGTCGAGCATGCCGGCATCGAAAGTGGTCGACTTCATGTGAGCTATGCTGCCGTCCTTGTTTTTTATGAGCCAGCCCTTCTCCGCGCACTCAGCGTACAGCCTGCTTCCCTTCACCAGATATGGGTTCAGGTATGCAAGGAAGCGGACCCCCCTGCTCTCAAGCTTTTTTATGGCAGCAGGAAGGTTTTTGTAGAGCTTTCTGTCGTATTCGTAGTTCCACCAGACCTGCTTTCCCATTATTGTGCGGTTCTCCCCGCACCAGTCCTGGCTCCACACCGCGCTTATCTTAGCTCCGGCGTCCAGCATCGCGAAGGTCTTCGAAAGGACTTTTTCAGTACCGCCCTGCACTGCTATTATCATACCGTCAAGGCACCAGTCAGGCAGGTACATACCCGGAGGGTTCTTCTTTGCCAGGGCGCGCATCAGAGTGTCGTAATCTTCTGCGTGCAGCAGCATGACCGAGCGCGGACATTCATCGAATCTCAGCCTGTAATTATTGATCCCGAACTTGGAGATACCGTCAGACGGTGTATCGAAATAAAACAGCCTGCCTTTGTCCGTGACAAACACCGGCATGGGAGAATAGCTCCCGATGCTCTCAGCCTCTTTTTCACGGTAGCGGCTATCAGGCAGTATTACTTTTTCGAAAAGTGTACGGGCGGTTATATGCTCGGAAACGAAATTCATAACGCGCTCCCCGCGGAGATTGGTCTTGCGGTACTGCTCTCCTCCTCCGAAAACAGCTTCGCCCGCCATCGCGGGTATCCTGAACTCATAAGACCAGCCCTCTTCACCTTCAAAGAAGAGCTCACATCCGAGTTCGCATTCCGTGACCTCCATTCTGAGCGAATGACCGTCTCCCGACATTACAAAGGTATTTCCGCTCACTCTCTCAACGTCGTTGAGACGCGCGTGCTCCAGCTCGACTATGGATTCCTTTACCGTTCCGCGCCTCGCAGTAATTGTTTTCTCAAGCTTTATAGCGGAAATGAAAGGGGTGGACAGGAGTTCAAACCCGTCCACCGACAATTTCAGTATTCTTCCGTCAAATTCAGTTTTCAGCATCCGTTTTCCTAAAGATCAGCGAGATATCTTCCAAGCTCCTTATTGGAGTCAGCTACTGCCTTTTCCTCATCGATTCCGGTGATAGCTCCATTTGCCACAGTGACCTCTCCGTCGATGACTGTGTAATCCACAGCGCCTCTGACGCCTACGGTACCGAGCACTGACTTCGGGTCATAGCATGCTCCTACCAGCTCGAGACGGTCTGAATCGATCATGAAGAAGTCAGCGCACTTGCCTACCTCGATCGATCCGATCTCCTTGTCCCTTCCGAGCAGCCTTGCGGAACCCATTGTAGCCACCTTGAGCATGTCGTAGCCGGTCGGCGCGAGCCTGCTTGAATTGAGCCTGTGCAGAAGGAATCCCACGCGGAGCTCCTCGAGCATGTCGGAGCCGTCATTCGAAGCGGAGCCGTCCACACCGAGTCCGACCGGGATGCCCATTTCGAGCATCTCAGGGATGCGGGCGATGCCCGATGAAAGCTTCATGTTGGATATCGGGCAGTGGCAGACGCCTGTGCCTGTATCCGCGAGGAGCTTCAGCTCTTCATCATTGAAGTGGATGCCGTGGGCATACCAGACGTCGTCGCCTATCCAGCCCACTCTCTCCATGTAAGCGAGAGGACGTATGCCTTCGCGCTCAAGCATGTAGTTCTCTTCATCCTTTGTCTCGCATAGATGTGTGTGCAGGCGCACGCCCTTCTCCCTTGCGAGTATGGCGGATTCGCGGAGCAGATCTTCCGAGACCGAGAACGGTGAGCATGGCGCCAGCGCAATGCGGCGTTTCGATCTGAACGATCTGTCGTGGTATTTGTCTATAAGATCTATGCTGTCCTTCATGATCTCATCTACGGTCTGGACTACGCTGTCAGGCGGGAGTCCTCCGTCCTTTACAGACAGGTCCATTGAGCCGCGCGAGAAGTGCATCCTCACCCCGAGCTTATCCGCGGCTGCAGCCTGGGCGCCTATAAGGTCACCTGCTCCTGCCGGGAATACGTAGTGATGATCGAACACCGTTGTGCAGCCGTTCTTCATCAGCTCTCCCATGCCAGTCAGGGATGACAGATATACCGTATCCGCGTTGAGGTTCTTCCATATCTCGTAGAGCGTCTTGAGCCAGTCGAAGAGCTCCATGTTCTGCACCTTCTCAAGATTGCGCGAGAACACCTGATAAAGGTGGTGATGGGCGTTTACGAGTCCGGGGTAGCAGAGCATTCCCTTACCGTCTATGACAGTGTCTGCGTCGTGTTTCTCCGGTCCTATATATGCAATAAGACCGTCCTTGCAGAACAGATTCGCGTTTTCGTAAACCGTATCCTTTCCATCGCAGGATACTATCGCGCGTATGTTGTTTACCGACAATGTACTCATTTTTTCAGGCTCCTTTCACAGCGATCTCAGCCCAATAGCTTTCCGTAGATTTCCTTGTCCCTGTTTCCGAATACGTTGAATATCACTTTATTTATACTGCTGTCATGGCTGTCAAGCCAGTCCCTTACAGTTTTCACCGCTATGCGGGCAGCTTCTTCCGCCGGGAAGCAGAAGACACCCGTGGATATGCAGCAGAATGCAACATTTCCCAGGCCGTTTTCCGCGGCCAGATCAAGGCATGAGCGGTAGCACGATGCCAACAGCTCCCTGTGCTCGTCTGTCAGTCCCATATCGACTATGGGACCGACGGTATGCAATACATACTTTGCCGGAAGGCAATGACCCGGCGTGATCTTTGCCGTTCCGGTCGGCTCGTCATGGCCCTGCCTCCGCATGATCTCATGACAGTCCCACCTGAGCTGCACGCCCGCGGCTGAATGTATGCAGTTATCGATGCAGTTGTGGAGCGGTATGAAGCACCCGAGCAGGGTGAAATTCGCCGCGTTTACTATCGCGTCCGCCGCGAGCCTCGTAATATCGCCCTGCCAGAGGCAAAGCCTGCTGTCGAGCGGGCACGGCTCCAGCGAGTCCACGCTGACTATGCCTTTGAGAAGCGCTTCCCTCTTCAGATACGCGTCCTGCACCGCACGGAACTCAGCACTTACCGGCTTTGCGTCCCTTACATTCATAAGCGCCCGGAGCAGTTCCTTCTGTTTCGCTTCATCATCCGGCACGGGCACTCTGCGGTAGACAGGATTCTCATTCTTCAGTTTTTCGATGAGCCAGATCCTGGCTTCAGTCTGATCCATTGTTTTTCTTCCTCATCGTCGTCATCAGTACCGCAAACAGGATGATTATCACGAACGCGGCCGCCGACCATATTCCTCTGTCCGGAAGGAATGAAGTAGTTCCGTCTCCGTTAACTATAACATCTGCATCCCTCAATATCCACGCCCCAAGTGCAGGACCTATGAGCCCGGGTACAAAAACCTGACCTATTATTCTGACCCCCTGGAACTGCCCTGCTCTTCCCTCAGGAATGCTGTCTCTTATCATGGCTCCGAACACTGACATTCCCGTAAGATAACCGGCCATCATCAGGAGCGATCCTATGAATACAGGTATTGTGGACGTTGTGAAGTACAGTATTGCGTATCCTGTTATCAGCATCGCGATCACCGGCATTATGCTCCTCATGAAACCGAGTCTGTCGTAAAGTCTTCCGTAGAAAACAGTAATGACAGCAGCCAGGAGTATCGCAGGTGCGAAAATGAGAACGTAATTATCCATTCCGAGAGTCTTCTCATAGTATATAAGCAGGTACGGCATGAAAACCTGTATCGAGATGTTGAAAACCGCAAAATTCACCAGTGTAAGATAAAGCCTGCTGTTGTCCTTCGCGACGGATGGTCTGAAGCTGTAAGCCAGCGTATTACCAAGACTTTCTTCTGTCTTTTTAAGTCCCGGAGCGTCCTCTATCAGGAACCAGCCCGCGATACCTATGCATGTGGTTGCTATTCCGATTATGTAATAGATCGATGTCCATGCTTCATGAGTATCCAGGTTGAAGCTCATGAAGCCTCCGAAAACCACCAGAATAGCGATGAGCGGCATCATGGAATTGACGCCTTCTATCTTTCCCCTGTTTGTGGAATCTCCCCTGTCCGTCAGCCAGGCATTGTACGCAGCGTCATTTGCAGTCGATCCGAAATATGTCATCACGCAGTCCATCACTATTGTCATCATAATGCTTTTAATATACGCAAAGCTTATGATGCTCACACCCCAGATGATATATCCGATGCTCATGAACGCCTTGCGCCTGCCCACCTTATCTGAGACAGCGCCCATAATGATGGTCGTCAGGGCAGCAGTGACCGCGCTTGCCATCACCATTGCCGAAATATCAGCCGGCTCCGCATGAAACATCTTGTAAATGAATACATTGAAATACATGTTCTCGACTACCCATGCCACCTGACCCATAAGTCCGAATATGAGCATGGATATCCAGAATTTCTTTCCGAGTTCAGTCTGCATACCTTATCAGCTCCTCATCTGTTTTTTTCGGCCGCACTGTTATCCATACTCCTATGAATACCAGTAAGATCCCGGCCATCTGGCGGATACTTATCTGCTCGCCAAGCATCATGAATGAGAACAGCGCCACGAACACCGGCTCAGACGCGTAAATGAGAGTCGTATGCGATGTCGGGCTCAACTTCTCGGCGGATGTCTGGAAAATGAAGCCCAGAGCGCCGCAGCCAAGCGCCAGATACAGAAGCTGCCACCATCCCGCAGCACTCACCGGAAGCCTGAAGCTGTCCTCAAGGATCAAAGCGAATATGAATCCGTACACCGACACAAAAGCCAGCTGAAGCGTGCCCAAAACTATAGGATCATGCTTATGCGCGTAGCGTTCAGTGTACAGCATCTGGAAAGAATAGAAAAACGCGCTCATGACGCAGATGAGATCGCCCCTGTTGAGCGAAAATCCCGGAGACAGGCACATGAGCCCGACTCCCACCAGCGTAATGATTATGCTGGCGATCTGCACCCTGCCCGGTACGACACGCTCCTGCACCAGAATGATGAGCGGCGTGAAGAAAGCCACCAGGCTCATCATGAAGCCCGCGTTCGAGGCAGTGGTGTACTTGCATCCCAGCACCATGCATAAATACGATACAAATAAAAACGTTCCAAGCACTCCGGAGTGCAGGAACGTTTCTTTATCGAGTCTGCTGTATCTCTTATGAAATACGGCAAGGCAGGCCGCGAAGGCAATCAAAAATCTGAGAGCCACCATGTTGAACACTTCGAGCTCGGCGAGTATCTGCTTTGAGAATATCGTCATTGCACCGAATATCATGGTGGCCGCAAGCATCATCAGATCACCGAGTGCGATATGTTTTCTGTCTGCGGCCATGCCTTATCTCTGTGTTACATTTTTTACAGTCCACTACCTCTTCATTTAGAATTATACACCAGTTTCTCCCCATCTGAATCGCAAATCAGCGATTGTCCGTCGAGGATATTGCCTCTTATTATTCCTGAGGCGATCTCGGTCTCCACATGCTGCTGCAGATAGCGCTTGATCGGCCTTGCTCCATAGTGAGGATCGTAAGCTTCATCGGCGATGAACTCGAGTGCCGCGTCAGTGACGCTGAGCTCGATATCCCTGTCTTTGAGCCTGTCCGCGATATCCCTGAACGAGAGCTCTATGATGCCCTTGATCTGATCCTTTGTGAGCGGGCTGAACAGGATTATATCGTCGATACGGTTGAGGAACTCCGGTCTGAAGCCCGCCTTGAGCTGGGCCATTACCAGCTTCTCCACCTCCGGATCGATGGTGCCGTCATCCTTCATGTTGTCGATGAGATCGGCACTTCCGATGTTAGAGGTCATTATGACTATGGTGTTCTTGAAGTCGACCGTGCGGCCCTGGTTGTCCGTAAGACGTCCGTCGTCGAGCAGCTGCAGCAGGATGTTGAACACATCCGGATGAGCCTTCTCTATCTCGTCGAAGAGGATGACGCTGTACGGTTTGCGGCGTACCGCCTCTGTCAGCTGGCCGCCCTCGTCATATCCGACATACCCCGGAGGCGCTCCTACCAGTCTCGATACGGAGTGCTTCTCCATGTACTCGGACATGTCGATCCTTACCATGTTGCGCTCGCTGTCGAAGAGCGATTCAGACAGAGCCTTTGCGAGCTCGGTCTTGCCGACACCCGTAGGTCCGAGGAAAATGAACGATCCGATAGGTCTGTTCTCATCCTTGAGACCCGCTCTGGCGCGCAAAATCGCCTCTGAGACGGCTTTTACGCCCTCATCCTGACCGATGACCCTTTTATGCAGGATATCCGGCAATCTGAGGAGTTTATCGCGTTCGGTCTCTACGAGCTTGCTCACAGGGATGCCTGTCCAGCCCGAGATGACCTCAGCGATCTCTTCTTCGGTCACCTCCTCCTGAAGGAGTCTGGCCTCTTCTCTTTTATCTGCGGCAGCCTTTTTCTCCTCGAGCTGTCTTTCGAGTTCAGGCAGCACGCCGTATTTCAGCTGTGCGCCCTTCTCGTAGTCGGCACGCCTCTCAGCGTCTTCGATCTCGAGTCTTACATCTTCTATCTGCTGCTTGAGGTTCTTGGCCTCGAGTATCTCGGCTTTCTCGTTCTCCCACTGCGCTCTCATGCCGGCGCTCTTCTCCTTGAGGTCTGCCAGCTCCTTCTCGAGTATCTCGAGCCTGGCCATCGAGCCCTTGTCTTCCTCCTTGGAAAGAGCCTGCTTCTCGATCTCGAGCTGTGTTATCTTGCGGGATATCTGGTCGAGCTCCGAAGGCATGCTGTCGATCTCAGTACGGATGCGCGCTGCGGCCTCGTCCATCAGGTCGATGGCCTTGTCCGGCAGATATCTGTCGCTGATGTACCTGTCGGACAACGTCGCGCAAGCGATCAGCGCGCTGTCGGTGATACGTACTCCGTGATGGATCTCGAATTTCTCCTTGAGTCCGCGGAGAATGGAGATAGTGTCTTCAACGCTCGGCTGATCCACAAGCACCTTCTGGAACCTTCTCTCGAGAGCCGCATCCTTTTCGATGTATTTTCTGTACTCGTCAAGAGTGGTGGCGCCTATGCAGTGAAGCTCTCCCCTTGCCAGCTTCGGCTTAAGAAGATTGCCCGCATCCATTGCTCCCTCGGCGGCTCCGGCTCCTACGATATTGTGTATCTCGTCGATGAACAGGATTATCTTTCCTTCGGATTTTTCGATTTCATTGAGAACAGCTTTCAGCCTCTCCTCGAACTCGCCCCTGAACTTGGCTCCGGCGATGAGCGCTCCCATGTCAAGCGCATATACGGTCTTGTCCTTGAGGCCCTCCGGGACATCACCCGCGAGTATCCTCTGCGCGAGGCCTTCGACTACGGCTGTCTTTCCTACACCAGGCTCACCGATGAGCACAGGGTTGTTCTTGGTGCGTCTCGACAGTATCTGCACAACGTGCCTTATTTCGGCATCCCTTCCGATGACCGGGTCAAGCTTTCCGTCCCTTGCCATTTCAACAAGGTCTCTGCCGTACTTGGCAAGAGCTTCGTAGTTGTCTTCAGGGTTCTGGCTTGTGATCCTCTGATTTCCCCTCACCTTTGTGAGCGCTTCAAGGAACTTCTCCTTTGTGATCCCGTATCTGAGGAATATCCTTTCACTTGGAGTTCCTTTTTCTCCGAGGAGCGCAAGATAAATGTGCTCAACGCTGACATATTCATCCTTGAACTGATCGGCGACGGCTTCAGCGTCCATGAATATCTTGTTGAACCTGCGGGTCCCGTACATGCCGTCGCCGCCGCCCGACACCTTAGGGATCTTATCGACTTCTGCCTGAACATCCTTTATAACGGCAATGATGTTCACGCCCATCGACTGAAGCAGTTTAGGTATCAGCCCGTCCTGCTGTTTGAGCAAAGCAAGATGGATGTGCTCGCCATCGACCATCTGGTTGCCCATCTCCACAGCGATGTTCTGGCAGTCCATCACTATCTGCTGTGCATTCTGAGTGTATTTTTCAATGTTCATATATGCTTACCTCCTGATTACGAAGATTTATTAGCTCTTTTGATCAATCATCAGCTGTGTCTGAAACGATGCAGACCATACTCCGTCACGCGGCTCCGGCGCAGCTGACTTTTTGCGCAAAAATGGCTGCTGCTCATTTTTACAAAACAATAATAGTACATTTTTCAACGTTTGTAAAGAAAAATTTAGCACTCACTTAAAAAGAGTGCTAATAATTTTGTACCATCATCTTAAAGCCGCTTTCTCCCGGTCGTCCTTCCGGAGCAGATCCTGACAAAAGACACTAAAGGCCGGGTTTGATACAACCCGGCCCTTATCGTTACTTGGTGTTTACCCGGCCATCATGCCGTTCCTTGAAATCAGATATGTATTCGTCTGCTACATTGAATGTGAATCCGTTGCCGTTGATCTCATTCATGCTGGTGATCGTCATGAATGCCCCGGGGTCTATCGCAAGGACGGCGCGCTTGACTTTATTGAAATTCCTGTTGCTGGCCGCACAGAGGATTATGTCCCTGTCCTCTCTCAGGTAGCCGCCTACTCCCCTCAGTATGGATGTTCCGAATCCTATCATGAGCAGTTCTTCGTTTACCTCATGGATCTTTTCAGTCCATATCATTATCTGATAGCCGCCCTGTTCCAGAACGATCATTCTGTCCATTACTACTCCATAGACCAGGGCATACAGGATGCCGAGTATTATTCCCTCCGCAGCAGTTACCGGGATCTGCAGGAGGAAGATGGCTATGTCCATGCCTGACATGACTGTGGCCAGCTTCCATCCCAGCTTGCGGTTCATTATCATGGCAGGAACATCAATGCCTCCGGTGGAACCGCCCAGCCTCATCACGAGTCCGAGGCCCACACCGTCGAGCACACCCGCGCAGATCGCCGCCAGCATCGGTTCGTTTACAAGATGATGCAGAGCCGTCATCTGTTCAAATATTCCCATGAAAAACGGGAATGCAAATGTTCCGAGTGCGATCGTTGCTGCGAACCTTTTTCCCAGCACGGCCGCGCCTATGATGAACAGCACAATGTTAAGCACTGCAACAGCAGAGCTCACGCTGAAGCCCGTTAATATGTTTATTATTCTTCCTATCCCGCTCACACCGCTTACGACCATGTTGTAAGGCAGAGCGAAACATGTTACAGAAAAAGCACAGATGGCGTTTCCAAGCACCATCTGCGCGAATTCAAATGCATTCTTTTTTGTTATAACGCTTTTCACTTTTTTATCCTCTAAACGAACAGCCATAGCTGTCAGATAAGGTTTTTCAATCACCGTCTGATGATAGGCTTTTTCTCCGGCACTTTGATCTTTTTCTTTTTGCCGGCCTTGTCCGTTTTGCCTTCCTCTTCAGCCATTTCCTTTAAAAGCTCTACTAACTCGCCGGCCCTCTCTTCCGCGGTAGGCTGGTTTTCTCCGTTCATTTCAGCTACATCTTTAAGGGCTTCCTCTATCTCGGCTTCCCTTGCCGCTCTGGCCCGGAGCTCCTCCTCCATTTCTTCCTCGAATTCATCTGTGAGGTCATCGATCGTGATAGTGGAGAGCATTTCTTCATCCACGTCTTCGAGCTCAGAGACTCTCGCCGCCTGATTGGTGATGATCTTCTCGAAAAGATTGCGCACCTCTCTGGCATTCGCGAAATTCTCGCCTTTTGCCTCCTCGAGCCTTATTATCTCCTCGCGCACCGCAGCATCCGCCTCATCGGTAAGCTTGTACTGGTATTTTTTACACTGCAGCTCGAATATCTGCTGCAGCTCATCCACGGTGTAGTCAGGGAATTCAAAGAACTTGTTGAATCTGGATTTGAGTCCCGGATTGCTCTCAATGAATTCTTTCATGAGCTGCGTGTATCCGGCAACTATCACCACGAACTCATCGCGGTGGTCCTCCATCGCCTTGAGTATGGTGTCGATCGCTTCCTGTCCGAAATTCTCATCCTTCTGGTTGAGTGTGTACGCTTCGTCTATGAAAAGTACTCCGCCCATGGCCTCCTGGATCTTTTTCTGAGTCTTGATTGCAGTCTGCCCGACGTAACCTGCTACGAGACCGGAGCGGTCGGTTTCTATCATCTGACCGGTCGAAAGTATGCCTATTTCCTTGTAGAGTTTGCCCAGTATCCTTGCGACTGTTGTCTTACCGGTGCCCGGATTGCCCGAGAAGACAAGATGAAGCGACATAGGAACTGCCTTCATTCCCTTCTCTTCGCGCATCTTTCTGACCTTGGCAAGTCCCACGAGTTCTTCCACATCGTGCTTGACCGTCTTGAGCCCGATGAGCTCGTTAAGCTCTTCCATGCCTGATTTCTCAGGCTCTTTCGGTTCTTCAGGCTCATCGCCCGGAGTTTTTGTCGCTACTGCGACCGGCTTCCTTTCAGCCTCTTCCATTGTTTCGACCTCAGTCTCTATATTGAGCACAGCTTTACCCTCATTCGAAATCTGGCGCACCTTGTCCCTGACTCTCCGTTCCCTTCTCTGAATAGAGGTTAGCGAATCGTCAGATGGTCCGTAGAAATCGTTATACATCTCATTGAATCCATCAAGCATGTCTGCCATAGGAATCCTCTCCTGTCTTAAAATGCGTTATACCGTTCTTTATGGTTCAGATGATAATACAAAAGGCCTCTTTTGTAAAACCTGTTGTCATATAGCACGCGTATACTCTCTGAGCCATTCATTCTCTTCATCAGTCATGTACGGGCTCAGCTTTTCATAGCACTGTCTGTGATAGTCATTGAGCCATTCCCTTTCGGACTTTGTGAGCTCTTCAGGGTCGATGGCATCAAGATCGATCGGGACAAAAGTCATCATCTCGAAGCGCATGAACTGACCGTACTTGTTCTTTTCATCCATTACAGTCACAACGTTGTTCTCGATGCGGATCCCGAAATCGCCCTCTTCATAAATGCCCGGCTCGATGGTCACGCACATGCCCTCTTCAAACTGATGATGCTCATCCCTTTCCGGAACCATATACCATCTGAAGCCTGTCGGAGGTTCATGTATGCAGCCGAGGTATCCGAAACCGTGACCTGTCCCGCACTGGTAGTCGAGACCAAGGTCCCAGATAGGCTGGCGGCAAAGAACGTCAAGCGACCATCCGTGGTTGCCGTAAAGGAACTTTGCTGCAGCAAGGTGCTGGCCGGCCCGGAACACAGCCGTATAGTACTTTTTGAGTCTCGGTTCTATGTGGCCGAGAACTGTGGTCCTCGTTATATCGGTAGAGCCTTCATAGTAGCCTCCGCCGGTATCTGAAAGAAGCATCTCTCCCTCCTTCAATACAACATCTGATTCAGGTGTCGGAGAGTAATGCATCATTGCGGCATGCTCACCAAAGGCCTGCAGCGGAGCGAACGAGTCTCTTATATACCCTTCCTGCCCGCGGCGCAGGGATGTGAGTTTTTCGGATGCGGAAAGCTCCGTTATCTCCATTTTGTCATAGTTGTTCTTGACCCAGAAGATGAACTTTGTGACAGCCACACTGTCTTTCAGCTCCGCATTCTTAATATTCTTTATTTCGACCGGATTCTTCATGGCCTTCATGAGGACAGTCGGATTGTGGTCTTCGACCTTTCTGCACTTCAGTGAAGAAGCGAGCTCGTGGTTGAAGCGCGCAGGATCTATCAGCGCCGTCATGTTCTCCGGTATCTTCTTTACATCTTCATAGATATCGTTATATGGCTTCAGGACGACACCGTCTTCCATGAAGTGTGATCTGATCCCGTTATTCAGTTTGCGCTCATCGATGTAAAGGTCGACATGATCTTTGTAAACAGCTGCATAGCAAAGCACCAGCGGGAAGAAGTCGATATCGTCTCCCCTGAAGTTCAGCAGCCAGCACACATCATCTATTGCAGCTATGATGTGTACGTCTGCTCCGCACTCATCCATTCTGGCGCGTACTCTTGAAAGCTTATGCGCGGTGCTCTCGCCGGTCCATTTCTCCTCAAGATAGAAGCACGGCTTTTCGGACAGCGGTGGACGATCCTTCCATATCTCTCCTACCAGATCCATCGAACTCTGAATGCCGATCCCTTTTGCGCCGAACACTTCCATGTATTCGCGGCCGTCTTTCACAGAAACAGTCCTTCCGTCAAAACCTACAGTACCGCCTTCCGGCACATTGCTGATTATCCAGTCAGTCAGTTCCGGCGTGCCTTCAACGTGAAGCTTCATAAGGCGCACCCCGCTCCCTTCGAGCTGGTTCTTAGCCTGGGTAAAATATCTGCCGTCGGTCCAGAGGCCTCCGTCATTCTGCGTTATAACAGCAGTACCGAGTGATCCGTTGAAGCCGGTCACGTACTCCCGGGCCTTGAAATGCGCGCTTACATATTCACTCTGATGATAGTCGGCCGAAGGGATGATATATGCGTCTATCCCGCGGTCTTTCATCAGCTTTCTCAGTTCAGCGATTCTCGCTGCGTTTACATTCATAATTTTAATCTCCGGTTTTATATGAAGCGGTCTGTCTTACCGCATCACATTCTCTATATCATCTATACGGCGCGGTATGGCTGCTGAGAGATTCTCACAGCCGTCCTCCGTAATAAGGCAGTTGTCCTCTATTCTGAACCCAATCCCCCATTCTTCGTGATATATGCCCACATCTATGCAGAACACCATATTGGGGGCAATAAACTCAGGCGTTTCAACCACGTCGTGCACGTCAAATCCTATATGATGAGCTCCGCCGTGCCACATGTATTTTCTGATATTTGCCGCATCATCGAGGACTCCGGCATCAACCAGCAGCTGTGCGTTGTACTCCTTTATGGTCGCATCCACAGCATCCATCCTCATTCCCGGCTTTACTATCGAAAACATGTAGTCTGATGTTGCGAGAGCGCATTCGTACAGCAGCTTCTGCCTGTCAGAGAATTTTCCGTTGCACGGCCAGCTGCGCGATACGTCAGTGATAAGAAAATCCCACATCACGCCGACATCGTTCAGTATCATGTCACCGTCCTGAGCTATGCCGTCATATGCATAGTTGTGGATCACGAAGTTGTTCTTTCCGGATGAGATTATCGGCGGGAATCCGTAAATATACGGAGCGTATTCGTGTATGGCCTTGTCGAATTTCGCCTTGTAACGGTACTCAGGCATGCCCGGCTCCGAATTCGTCATCATGGCAAGTATGCCCTCGCCGGTTATCTTTTCACCAGTCCTGAGAGCCTCTATTTCACAAGGCTTTTTATACAGCCTGAGTTTGCGGAACAGCGGATCCGAATTTCCGAAAAGAAGGAACGGCAGATTATGATGAACATAATGCTTGAATTCGTGCTGTGCCCGGTCTCTGTTTGCGTCATCTGATTTGTACAGATCAAGGTATATGATGCCGTAATTGCCCGACCATGCGAGTGCCCTGAAATCCTTAATGAACGAATCGGTACTGCGTATATCCTTTACGCCCGATACAGCCTCAGCTTCGTCAGGCTTTACCCGCACACCCGTCCAGCGCTCCGCATGAAGATCAGGAGGAAGTATATACAGCCTCTCGTTCACGCTTCCGTCCGCATCCTTGCTCGCAAGCAGCACCGCTTCTTTGCAGGTAAGGCCCGTAAGATATACGAAATTGCGGTCAGCAAAAAACGGGTAGTACTCATCGTTTGTCTTGATGACTTCAGTACCCGAAAAAACAGCCAGAAGCGAGCCTCCCGGCAGCATGTTGTAGAGACTGTTTCTGTTTTCAATGTAGAAAGACTTGTCCAATTGTTAACTCCTGCCAATGATATGATCACCGGACCATGCAGCAATGCCGTCATGGCATGCCGCAGGATCCGGTGCTTTTTATTGTTATAACCTATTTATTTTTCATCCATCAGATGACATGCCACGATATGGCCCGGTGACATTTCTCTTGCAACCGGCATCTCATTGAAGCATCTCTCTGTAGCAAATTCGCATCTGCTTGCGAATCTGCAGCAGTCCTTAGGATTGATCGGGCTCGAGATCTCACCCTTGATAGGGATCCTCCTGTTGGCCTGAGCCTTGTCAGGATCCGCCTCAGGGATCGACGAGAGAAGCGCCTTTGTATAAGGATGCATCGGATTGGCGTACAGCTCTTCCGAATCAGCCATCTCTACGATGGTTCCCAGATACATGACCACTACTCTGTCTGACAGATACTTTACTACCGATAGGTCGTGGGCGATGAACAGATATGTAAGCCCGAGGTTGTCCTGAAGCTCGTTGAGCATATTGAGCACCTGAGCCTGGATGGATACGTCCAGAGCTGATATCGGCTCGTCACAGATAATGAACTCAGGATCTACGGACAGCGCTCTTGCTATTCCGATACGCTGTCTCTGTCCGCCCGAGAACTCATGAGGGAATCTGGACATGTGATCCTTATTGAGTCCGACCGTCTTGAGAAGCGTTTCTACTTTTGCTTCGATCTCTTCGTTTGACTTGCCCTGCAGCTTAAGTCCCTCGCCTACGATTTCCTTTACCGTCATACGCGGGTTCAGCGATGCATACGGATTCTGGAATATCATCTGCACGCGGTGGCAGAACTCCTTCTGCTCCTGTTTCTTCAGCTTGGTTATATCCTTGCCGTCGAAAATGACCTGACCGCTTGTAGGCTCATAAAGCCTTATCAGGCATCTTCCGGCTGTCGATTTTCCGCATCCGGATTCGCCTACGAGGCCGACTGTCTCACCCTTATAGATGTTGAACGATACTCCGTCAACAGCCTTCAGCGTAGCATGTCTGCCCACATGGAAGTATTTGCACAGGTCCTTTACCTGTACGAGAGGTTCCGCATTATAATCTACCATTATTTCACCTCTCCTTTCTTCCTTCTGAACTCTGTATCCGGTGCCATTTCATGTTGCAGCCAGCATCTTGTCATATGCTCATCCGAGAGCATGTACTCCTCAGGCGGATACGCGTTGCATACGTCCATGCAGTAGTCGCATCTTGCAGCGAACGGGCATCCCACAGGA
Organism: uncultured Eubacteriales bacterium; assembly: GCA_902779185.1. GTDB lineage: Bacteria > Bacillota > Clostridia > Peptostreptococcales > Anaerovoracaceae > Crickella. The sequence continues at coordinate 35,756 of CACZAM010000005.1, read as the reverse complement.
GGCGAAAACAGATCAGGCGGCGTTCCCTCGATCGGTGAGAGCTTCTCGCCTCTGCTTGTCTCGAGCCTTGCGATGGAATGCATCAGTCCGCTCGTATAAGGGTGCGCTGTCTCATAATATATCTCCCTCGCGGTACCCTTCTCTACGATCTTGCCGCCGTACATTACGACTACACGGTCGCAGATCTTGGCGATGACACCGAGGTCGTGAGTGATCATGATGATCGATGTGCCCAGTGTCTCCCTCAGCTCGAGCAGGAGCTCAAGTATCTGAGCCTCGATGGTCACGTCGAGTGAAGTCGTCGGCTCGTCGCAGATGATAACGCTTGGTCTCGATACGAGAGCTATGGCTATCATGACACGCTGTTTCATGCCGCCGGAGAGCTCATGAGGATACTGGTTGAATCTCTTCTCTGTATCGGAGATGCCGACCAGCTTCATTATCTCAATAGCTTTCTCCCTGACCTCCTGCTTGGAGATACCTTCTCTGCCATGGAATACCTCCATGATCTGCTTTCCGACCTTCATTGTCGGGTTCAGCGAGGTCATAGGATCCTGGAATACGAATCCTATCTCACCTCCCCTGATCTTGCGGATAGCCTTGTTATCCATCTCGAGGATGTTTTCACCCTTGTAGATTATCTCTCCTCCCTCGAAGAACCCCGGCGGTTCAGGATTGAGCCTGAGGATGCACTGAGCGGTAACGCTCTTTCCGCATCCGGACTCGCCTACGATACCGAGCACTTCGCCGGCGCGAACGTCGAAGCTGACGTCACGTACAGCCTTGACCTCTCCGCCGTATGTCTTGAAGGAGTATACAACGTTCTTAAGTTCAAGAATGGTTTCTTTCTTTTCTGCCATGATACCCCTCCTTTCTATTCAGTTCCTCTCAGCTTTGGATCGACTGCATCACGCAGACCGTCGCCAAGCAGGTTGAGAGCCAGCATGGTAGTACATATGATGAGAGCCGGAATAGCTACTTCATGCGGATGTACTCTCAGGTATGCGATACCTTCCTTTGCCAGAATACCCCAGCTGCATCTAGGAGGCGCGATTCCGAGTCCGATATATGACAGGAAAGCCTCCTGGAAGATAGCGCCCGGGATCGCAAGGCAGAGGTTTGTTACAAGCATGCCCACGATGTTCGGGATAATATGCTTGATGATGATAGCAGTGTCGGAAACTCCGAGAACCTTTGCCGCCATTACGAAATCCTGCTCCTTGAGCCTGTAGACCTCGCCTCGTACGAAACGGCAGGTGCCAATCCATCCGACCACACATAAAGCTACGATCAGCGGAGCAACTCCCTTTCCGAGTACCATCATGACCAGGATAGTGATGATCAGGCTAGGTATGCCGTAAAGGATATCTACGATACGCATCACTATCATATCGAGCTTGCCGCCGTAAAATCCGCAGAATCCTCCGATGACCGCGCCTACACACATGTTGATGGTTGCTGCAAAGAGTCCGATCGAGAGCGATACTCTTGCACCCATCCATGTACGCACCCACTGGTCACGGCCTGTTGCATCCGTACCGAACCAGTGTGCGGCTGATGGTGCTGCATGCTGATTGGCAGCGTCCATCGTGGAGAATCCATACTTGCTCAGCATAGGAGCGAATATGGCAAGCAGTACATAAACCAGGATGATGCAGAGTCCTATGAACGCTGCCCTGTTTTTACGGAATCTTCTCCAGGCGTCCTGCCAGAAGGACAGAGACGGTCTGGATATGGTTTCCATCTGTTCTACATTTTTGCCTTTGATGACAAACATATCTTTATTCAAATCCATCATGTCTGCCACCTACTTCTTTCCTATACGGACACGAGGATCCGCAACACCGTAGAGAATATCTACGATCAGATTTGCTGTAACGAGAAATATACCGTAGAACACGGTCATGCCCAGGATCATGGAATAGTCATTGTTGTTTACGCTCTCGACGTAATACTTACCCATGCCCGGGATAGCGAAGATAGCTTCAATAACGAACGTTCCGGTAAGCACTGAAGCAACGGTAGGTCCCAGTATTGTCATGACCGGCATGATAGCGTTCCTTATCTGATGCTTTACTGTTATGCGAGCTTCGGAAAGTCCCTTAGACCTCGCGGTCTTGATGTAATCCTGCGATGTTACCTCGAGCATGCTTGCACGCATGATACGTGATACAGATGCAAGCGTATAGAACGCCAGAGCAGTCGCAGGAAGGATCGTATATTCGAAACCTTTATATAAAGCTACCGGCAGAAGTCCCCATTTGATTCCGAAAAAGTACTGCAGCAGAGCTCCCATGATGAAGTCCGGAATACTTGTTCCTATTATCGCGATGATAACGCAGAAGAAGTCGATCTTTGTGCCCCTCTTGCGTGCGGCAAGGATACCCAGCACCAGGCCGAACGAAATAGCCAGGCACAGCGCTCTGATACCGAGGTCTGCAGAGAACGGGAATGTCTGTCCGATAATATAATTTACAGTCTTATTGGTGTACTTCATCGAGAATCCGAAGTCACCGTGGATCAGATTGCCCAGATACTGGAAATACTGAACAATCAGTGGTTTGTCGAAGCCATAATACTTTGTCATATTTTCTATGACCTGTGGAGTCAGCTTCGGGTTAGTGAACGGTTCTCCCGGCATCAGCCTTGTAAGGAAGAAGACTATGGTCACCAGTGCCCAAAGAGTCAATATGGCTGCGATGACACGTTTTATAACATACTTTGTCATCGTGTTCCTCCTGATAGTTTAATGAAAGCCCCGGTATTTCTGCCGGGGCTTTCATTGGTTTAGCTATAAGCAGTTATTGAATTGATCTGTTGTTATGTAATTGATCTGTTGCTATAACTGATTATTCTGCTACGTCAGCGTATGCCCAGTCGATATTGATGCTGAAGGAGTAGAATGTTACATCCTTCATCTTAGGGCTCAGCAGGTAGGACTGGTTCCTTGCCTGAAGAGGTACCCATGCTCCGTCCTCGATGAGGATCTGCTCAGCTTCATTCAGGAGATCCATTCTTGCGTTAGGATCATCTACTTCCTTCATGGCTGCATCGAGCTTAGCGTCGAAGTCAGGGTTGCCGTAAGGTGTGTACCAGTTGATGTCCGATCTGAACAGGTTGAGGTATGTTGTAGGGTCGTCGAAGTCAGGGCCCCATCCAGCGTATCCGATCTCATAGTCGAACTTAGGATATACCTCGCCGTAGATGTCAGCGTATGTGACCTGACGGATGTTGACCTTGATGCCGAGAGCGTTCTGCCACTGCTCCTGCAGTACCTCAGCTATCTTCTTGTTGGACTCAGCGTCTGTTGTTACGAACTCGATCTCGATTTCGGAAGGATCAGAGATGTTGAGCTCCTTCATTGCAGCGTCGAGGTATTCCTTAGCCTTGGCTACATCGCCTTCCATAGGGTATGCATATGAATCAACATCATATGTCTCGCCGTATGTCTTGCCGTCCTTGCCGGAGAGGCCAGGGAAGCAAAGCGCGTTGTAAGGATTGTAGAGTCCGCTGTTAGCCAGCTGGTTGTACTCAACTCTGTTGAGAGCATAGTTCAGAGCAAGTCTGAAGTTCTTGTTGGCCCATACAGGATTGTCGCTGTTAGGGTTGATGTAGCAGTAGTCAACGTTACCATTGAGGTATACGCCGTAGTCATCATTGTCCTTGTAGTTTTCAACTACTGCGTTGTCGAGTCTTACAAAGTCGAGTTCGCCGTTCTCATACATAGCAAGCTGTGTATCAGGCTTCTCAATGTAGTTGAGCTCAACTCTGTCGAGCTTGATGTTGTCTGCATCCCAGAACTCAGGGTTCTTCTCGAACACATACAGGTTGTTCTCTGTTGATGTGAGAACGAACGGACCGGAGTATACGTTCTTGTCAGCTGTTGCAGCAAACTCGTCGCCATACTGCTCTACGATATCCTGACGGAGCGGAGCAAGGTTGGACTGCATACCGAGTGCTGAAAGAAGTACTGTCATCGGCTGTGTAAGCTTGACTTCCAGAGTCTTGTCGTCGATAGCCTTGATACCGAGTTCGCTAGGATCCTTCTCACCTGCTTCAACAGCAGCTGCGTTCTCTACACAGATAGTGTCGAGGAACCAGGAGTAAGGTGAACCAACGTTAGGATCTACCAGTCTCTGCCAGCTGTAAACGAAATCGTTAGCTGTGATAGGCTGTCCGTCACTCCAGTTAGCGTCGCGCAGATGGAATGTGTAGACAGTACCGTCATCAGAGATATCCCAGGACTCAGCGATACCAGGAGTTACTTCTCCGCCCGTATTACGGGTAAGTCCCTCTGTAATTGCATGCTGGATCTCGTTGTCTCCGATGCTGTTGCCCTTTGTAGGGTCGAAAGTAGTAGGTTCTGTGTTAACAGCATACCTGAACACTTTTTCGCCTCCGTCAGAGCCGCTGTCTCCGCCTGGTGTGCTGCAGCTTGCAAGCGTTGCAATGATCATGGCAGCAACCATGAGGAGAGCCAATAGTCTCTTCTTCATAGAATCCTCCTTGAAAAAATCCCTTTTGTTTATTCTGCATACTGTTTAAATATGACCGCCGTTTTAGACCGCTGTCTAAAAAAACAGTAATACACAAAGTTATTTTAATCCTTTTTCCCTGACTCTTCAATCAATTTCCGAAATACTCATCAGCACTTACTTCGTAAGATCCTCAGAGATCGACTTCAGATACATGAAATTTGTCAGGTAGTTAGGTGTTCCTGTTTTGTGATCTGTACCGGAAAGGTTGAATCCTCCGAACGGATGCTGGAGCACTACAGCTGCAGTGCACTTACGGTTGAAATACAGATTGCCTACGTTGAATTCGTTCTTTGCCTTGATCACATTCTCTCTTGTCTCGCTGTATACGGATCCTGTGAGGCCGTACTCGGTCTGGTTTGCGATGTCAAGAGCCTCATCGAACGAGTCGACCGGAATAACCGCGACTACAGGTCCGAATATCTCCTCATTGGCGACGCGGTCTGTGCGGCTGATACCGTCGATCACGGTAGGATCAACGAAATATCCCTTTTCATCGCTGTATGTTCCTCCGAACACGATATTGCCCTCTTCTCTGCCGATCTCTATGTATTTTGCGATCTTGTCAAAGGCTTCCTTGCTGGATACAGGACCGATTGTCTTGTCTTCCCTTCCTGCACCCTGATTTGCCTTAAGAGCCTTAGCTTCCTCTATGAGAGCCTCGACGAATTCATCATGTACATCTCTCATGACGATTGCTCTGGAGCATGCTGAGCACTTCTGTCCCTGGAACGTAAAGGCAGAGCTTGCAACTCCCTGAGCAGCTTTCTTAACATTTGCCGATGAGTCGATGATGATGGCGTTCTTTCCGCCCATCTCAGCGACTACTCTCTTGAGCCATCTCTGTCCCGGATTCACTTTCGCAGCTCTTTCGTAGATGCGGCAGCCGACTTCCTTTGAACCTGTAAAGTTGATGAATCTGACAAGAGGATGATCGACGATCAGGTCACCGATATCCGAACCCGAACCAGGCAGGAAGTTGATAACTCCTGCAGGGATCCCGCACTTCTCCATCACTTCGAAGAACTTGAAAGCCGATATAGGTGTGTTGGATGCAGGCTTGTTTACGCTGGTATTGCCGGTGATCGCTGCGGCTATGAGCATGTTGGCAAACAGTCCCACAGGGAAGTTCCATGGCGACACGGTAGCGCCGACTCCCATTGGGATGTATACGCACTTGTTGTATTCTGCCGTCTGGATGCAAGGGATGCCCTTTTCGAGTTCCTGCATATGAACGCAGTATGAATTGATGAAGTCAAGAAGCTCGCAGAGCTCACCGTCTGCCTCGCCCCAGTTTTTACCGCTTTCTTCAACATTCCAGGCATCGAGGTAGAATCTGTTTTCATCGAGCAGCTGAGCCAGCTTACGCATGCAGCGTATCCTCTCATCGAGAGATGTGTTCTTCCATTTCAGGAACGCCTCGTGCGCTGTCTTTATGGCCTGATCGCACTGCTCCGCACTTGCCGAGCTCGAATAGCCGAGGACTTCCTTGTTTGCAGGATTTAGCGATTCAAACTTCTTCTCAGTAAAGATCCTTTCACCGCCGATGATAAGCGGGCATGTCAGACCCTTCTCTTCATCTACCTGCTTAAAGGCAGCAAGCATCTTCTCTCTGTTCTCAGGAATGCTGAAATCCACTTCAACTGCATTAGCAAATCCTTTGTACATGTAATACCCTCCTTTAATTTTATACAAAGTGTTATAAGTATTATTTCTTGCCGTCAGCAGTGCTGACGGTTACTTATCTGAAATAAATGTGGTAGTGCTCCTCATCTACGCGATACAGGGGCTTATAGCAGATCTCTCCGTCTGTAAACTCTCCCCTGTCTCCGTCTGTTATCTCTGCCAGCTTTGTGATATCTGCATGAATGAAATCCGCAGCATCAGATATTGCTGCAAGCAGATAAGGTCCCCAGGCAAGATTATAGAAACTGCTGTCAGAAGCTGCTGTTATCCTGCGCAGCTTCATCGGCAGATTGAAAGCAACGGTCTCATCTGCCCTTAGTCTGCCGCAATATATGTAACCGTTCTCCGCTTCAGGAAAATTCTCTCTTGCCCATTCAGGGATCCTGACAGCCAGCTTTCTTTTCATGTCTGCACCGGCTTTTACCTCGAGACGTCCGTCTTCAGAGAAGGTTACCGTCAGCTTTTCTTCGTCGTCAGCGAATGACGCGACCGGAAGATTGACTCTGACCACGGCTTCATCATCGCACCCCTCATATGAAAAAATATCTTTCATGAACCTGAACCTGCTCTCCATTCCGGTCCCGTGACAGCAGCTGTTCTCATCTGTCTCGTAATGCTTATTACTTCCGGGTGCAAGCGGCATGAAGTATGTGGTTCCGCCGTCAGCGCAATGGCTGTAAGACATGAGGATATGGTTGAATAATGTATGTTCGTAATAGTCAAGCAGATCACAGCGGACGGACGGCTCATACTCTATCAGCGTGGATGTAAGTCTGAGCATATTGAGGCTGGCACAGCTTTCAGCTGTTTGTTCTGTCAGGAACCTGCATTCGCTGTCTGCCGCACGGAAACGCTCTTCCTCTCCTGTACCGCCAATGCTATAGCAGTGATGCTGCGTTACGATCCTGAAGAAGTTGCGTGCTATGTCAAAGTAGCCCGTATCGCCCGTAACAGCATAGAGCTCCATTGCTCCCGTCACCTGCGGTATATGCTGGTTTGCATGCATGGAATCGAGTTCATCCCTGTTTTCGCGCATCTGACCGAACAGCCGCGCGTTTTCAAACATTCTGGCTGCGTCGAGGTGTTCTCTTTTGCCGCTTATCCTGTACAGCCTCACAAGCGTGGATTTCATCGCTCCGTATTCTCCGGCGATGTATGTATCCCACATCCTTGCTCTCTGCTCATCAGTCAGGCGGGAAAGGCGTTCATATATCCAGTCCCCAAGCGGACAAAGCACATCCGTTGCCAGGCTGATCCCTGCCAGTTTGTACGCGTCCAGAAGGCCGGTCATTATCTTGTCCAGCGTATAATAAGGAGCCCATATCTCGGGATATGGGGTGAGCACTTCAAGGAGATCGAACTGCTCCTCGTCATATGCGCTCAGAAACCCGGGACGTACTTTTCCTGATGCTGCAAAAGCCTGCTGGCATTCGGCAAAGCCTTCAACTATTGCTGCTGCCTTGTTCCTGAACACCTCATCTCCTGTCGCCGCGTACGCCAGCGAAAGGCCTGACAGATAGTGTCCGGTCGTATGGCCCCTGAGCTTGCATTCCCAGGAATCCCATCCTGTCATTGGCTTTGCGGCTCCTGTAGGCAGGCCTGCAGCCTTTCTGAAATTGTAAAGCATGCTGTCAGTATCCTGTTTTTCCAGAAACTCAAGCATGTCCTTCTGTCTTTCATAAAAAGGTGAGCCCGGGAGCAGTCTGATGCTGTGAAGCGGCGGGTGTGTGCGCTCCGGTATCACTCTGTTATCGATGATGCGGGGATTCTCAACGCTGTTTCCCATAATCATTTATCCGTCATGTCTGTTCATCCACTTAATCAGTTCAGCGCAGTAATCATCATGTCTGTCAACAAAGCATGTATGCCTTGCTCTTTCCCACAAAATCCACTCCGAACCCTTTATTCCGTCATGCATCGTCTTTGCAACAAGCGGTGAGCACAGGTCTGAAATGCCGCTCATTATGAGCGAAGGTATATCTATCTCTCCCAGCCTGTCTATGTATTCAAAATCCTTAAGCGTTCCCGCAGGCGCGAATTCATTAGGGCCCCATCCGTATATATAGGCCTCTCTGCCGGCCTTCTTAGGCCTTGTGCAGCATTCCGGAAGCTCTTTTTCCCAGAAATCACAGTATCTGGCCATGTATTCTTCCACGGCAGCATCATAGGCTTCACCGCTGAAGTCACCCGTGCTGAGCGCATGGTTTATCGCATCCTGCATCTCCTGAGGCATCATTTCAATACGGCGCAGTCCTTCCCTTTCCCAGAGACTGCTCGAAGGATGCCCGCTCGAGATGATAAAGCTTTTCACGCCTTTTGTTTCTTCCTTATAGTCGATGCCAAGGCATATCTGCATCATCCCGCCCCAGGACTGCCCGATTATATGGCATTCGTCCAGGCCGAGATGCTCTCTCAGGGCAAAGAGTTCACTCATCCATGTCTCTTTTGTCCACAGTTCAGGATGCCCCTCGATGTATGAGAGACCGCATCCCAGCTGGTCATACATGACGACCATGCGGCTGTCATCGTCCGCTATGTTGTCAAGCACCTCGAAATAATTATGAGTGCTGCCCGGACCGCCATGCAGGCAGATCAGCGGAGCCTTTCCGTTATCCGTGCGTTTGCCGACGATCCTGTAGTATGTTTTATATCCCATAAAAGGCATGTAGCCTTCTGTTATCGCTGCCATTTAAATACTCTCCCCGGTATTTATAAACAACAACAGGCCGGGACTGTAAGCCGGCCTGTTTATGAACATCGCTCTAGAACGACTGAGCCGTTCTGTTGATGATCTCGTTCTGGAGTTCCTCGTCGAGGTTCCTGAAATAATCTGAGTAGCCGGCCACGCGCACGATAAGATCCTTGTAATCATCAGGATGCTTCTGTGCCTCCAGGAGAGTCTCCTTGTCGAAGACGTTGAACTGGATGTGATGTCCGTCCATAGCGAAGTATGTACGGATCAGGCTGGCCAGGTTTTCGAGTCCGGTATCGCCTGCGAGAGCGCTCGGAGTGAACTTCTGGTTCAGAAGCGTTCCGCCCGTTGAGCAGTGATCCATCTTTGCGCACGACTTGATAACAGCTGTAGGTCCGTGTGTATCTGCGAATTTCTCAGGCGAGATACCTTCGGATACAGGCTTCTTTGCAAGTCTGCCGTTTGCTGTGGCGCCTATTACCTCACCGAAGTAGATGTGGCAGGTCGTAGGCAGCATGTCGACGTGATACTGTCCGCCGCACATAGTCGGACGTCCTGTCACCTCATCCCTGTACTGTCTGAATACATCCTGCATGATGTCGTCAGCATAGTCGTCGTCGTTGCCGTACTTAGGCGTCTTGTTCTGCACCATGTTGAAGATCTCCTCGTGACCGACAAAGTTGTCGTCCAATGCAGTCATGAGCTCCTTCATGGTGAAGTTCTTGTTGTCATAAACATTGTATTTGATTGCCGCGAGGCAGTCAGTGACTGTTCCGATGCCAACACCCTGGATGTATCTGGTGTTGTATCTGGAACCGCCGTTGTTGTAGTCTTTACCCTTCTGGATGCAATCGTTTGTCACGATCGACAGGCACGGAGCCGGCATATACTTTGCGTAGAGCTTTTCGATGACGTTATTTCCGCGTACCTTTACGTCTACCATGTGCTTCAGCTGGATCGTAAAAGCGTTCCAAAGCTCCTCATAGGTATCGAAGTCCCATGCATAACCTGTTTCAGGTCCGAGCTGCTTGCCGCTCTGATCATCAAAGCCGTTGTAAAGAGTCAGCTGGAAGATCTTAGGGATGTTGAGGTATCCGGTAAGGATGTAAGCCTCATTGCCCCAGGAACCTGTCTCAACGCATCCGGATGAGCCGCCCTGACGTGCATCTTCAAGAGTCTTTCCTGCGTTCAGCAGCTCCTGTACGATCTCATCGGTATTATAGAATGCAGGCTGTCCCCATCCCTCTCTTGAGATCTCGCAGGCTCTCTTGAGGAACTTGTGAGGAGTCTTCTTGCTTATCTGAACGTTGGAGTTAGGCTGTACCAGCTTCATCTCGTCCATGCAGTCGAGAATAAGGTAGCTTACAGCGTTTACGCCGTTTGTGCCGTCTTCCTTGATGCCGCCTGTATTGATGTTTGCAAAGTCTGTATAAGTTCCGCTCTCCTTGAGAGTGACGCCGACCTTAACAGGAGCAGGCTGGTTGTTGAACTTGACCCAGAGGCATTCAAGGAGCTCGAGTGCTCTCTCGTCATCGAGAATGCCATCCTCGATGTCCTTCTCATAGTACGGATACAGATGCTGGTCGAGCCTTCCCGGGCTGAACGCGTCCCAAGGGTTGAGCTCTGTAGTAACAGCAAGATGTGTGAACCAGTAAAGCTGGATAGCCTGCCAGTATGTCTGCGGTGCATGTGCAGGAACTACGTCCAGGTTTGCCGCCATCTGCTCGAGTTCAGCCTTGCGCACAGGATCTTCGCACTTCGCAGCCTCAGCCTTCAGAAGCTTTTTATATCTTTCGCCAAGTATCATGACTGCGTCGCAGTCGATGAGCATGGCTTCGAGCTCGTCTTTCTTATCGACCGCTTCAGGATCATTCATGAAATCGAGAGCATCGATCGCTGCCTGTATTTCCTCTTTATAGTCAGCGTATCCCTTGATGAATACATTTTTGCCGCCGCATGTGTGTCCGGGACCTCTCTGCTCCATGAACTCCGTGAACATACCGGCCGCATAGCACTTTCTCCACTCGTGGGTCATGCCTGCGATCAGCTTGTCTCTCATGGACTTTCCCTTCCAGTAAGGGATGATGATCTCTTCCTGATCCTTGAGATCCTGCTTTGTTACGGTGTAGTTAACAACGGCACGGTCGTTCATGATGTACATGTCTTCGATAGTGTGGCATGTGAGCTCAGGGAATGTCGGCGAGGACTGAGGGTCCTTACCCTTTTCACCTACGATGAGCTCGCCCTCTCCCAGATAGAGCGTCTTCTTGCTGAAGTACTCCTTCAGTACCATGGCTCTCAGTACAGGAAGTGATACCTTGTCTTCCCATTTCTTATAAACTTCCGTTTCGATGATCGCTCTCTCAAGATCGATGTGAGGCTGAGTCTCCATGCTGACCTTTCTCAGAGCTTTGATCCTTGCGTTCATTCCACGTTCTTCCATTTTTTCCTCCGTCCGGCTTAACCGCCGATCTTTACATTAGCAAAACCTGCTTTATTCCACTGTTCAACGAATGATTTCATTTCCTCATCGGACGGCGCCGTCAGTTCTGCTGCCGGATATTCGCGTCCGAGCTTGCCGTATTTGTGAGACCCCGTGCTGTGATACGGCAGAAGATTTACCTGCGGAGTCTGTATGCCGTTCTCCTTCAGGAATTCTATGATCTGCGCCATGGACTCAGGGTCTCCGTTGACTTCCTTTACGGTCGGTATCCTTATGTATATGCGGGCACCGGCCTTCGCAATGCCCTTGAGGTTATCCAGTATGAGCCTGTTGCTCATTCCGACGTATTTCTTATGCTTCACGTCGTCGATCACCTTGACATCGTAAAGCCATGTGTGCACATACGGCAGTATGGCCTCGAAGTTGCTGTAAGGAGCCTGTCCGCATGTGTCTATAGTGACATCCACGCCCTCACGGTAAAGTCTTTTTACCAGGGTCTGGATATAGTCGGGATCCATCGCCATGACCTCGCCGCCGGACAGAGTGACGCCGCCGCCTGACTGCTCATAGAACATCTGGTCCTGGAGGCATATCCTTACGAGCTCATTGATCGGATATTCCCTGCCGACCAGCACCCTGAAGTTGCCGAGGCATACATCTACGCACTTTCCGCACAGTATGCACTTTGACCGGTCGATAACAGCCTTTCTGCCATTTTCATCCGGCTCCGACATCGTTATGGCGCCTGCCGGGCAGACTGCCTCGCACCTGCCGCAGCCCGTGCACTTAGGTATGTCTATCTGCAGTTCGGGATCAAAATTCTGAGTCTCGGGGTTGTGGCACCACCAGCATCTGAGATGGCAGCCCTTGAAGAAGACTGTCGTTCTTATGCCGTCTCCGTCATGTATTGAGTATTTCTGTATATTTGTGATCGCATGCATAATTATAGTCTCCGTTTTAGACCGCGGTCTAAAAACTTCCAATAATATTATACATTTTTCGCTTATTGATTAGCAATAAAAAAGTAACTCTTTCGAGTCACTCTTTTTTCGTCAATCTTTTTTGAGGCCCTGCATCATTATCGGGAAGCATTGCTTACTGAATTCACCCAGCGAAAACGATCCGTTGTTCATGCACCACTCAGTCACGAGCGCCCTTTCGCACATGCTGAAGTATCTGACCATTTCACTTACTGCCATTCTGTCCGTAAGCTCTCCGTTATTCCGGCCCTCCTCCATCAGCCTTTCAACATATCTGTAATAGTATCTGTTGCGGTTCAGCAGGGCTGAGAAGCTCTCTTTTACTATCTGGGCAGAATACAGATACGAAAGGAGCCTGTAATCCATGGTCCTTTCCATGAATGAATGCACCTCGTAATTCAGCCATATAAGCCTGTCAAAGCAGCTCATTCCCTCAGGTTCCTCTCCCTCGAGCCTCTGATATTCGCGGTCAAGGATCTCCGAAAGCGTGCTGAGAAGATCGTCCTTGCTCCTGAAATAGTAATAGAACGTTCCCTTTGAGATATCTGCCTCTCTGAGTATGTCATTAATTGTTGTTTCGCCGAAGCCCTCTTCATAGAAAAGCTTCCAGGCTGTATTTATGATTTTTTCCCTTGTTTTTTTTGCCATTTCTTTTTCTCTTGATTTAAGAGCTTTATCACAGTTTCGCGTTTGCGAGAATATTGGTGTCGAACGTGAATGTGAGCGAGTCTTCTATGCGGGCTCTCTTCAGCGCCAGCTGTATCATACGGTCAAGCACCTCGCTGTATGGAACGCCCACCGGCTCCCACAGATAGAATGAGAGCGAGCCCGGGATCGGGTTGATCTCGTTGAAATAGAGCTTGTCTTCCTCTTCATCTATCATGAAGTCGATGCGTGAGACACCGCAACAGCCTAGAGCCTTGAACGCCTTCACGGCAAGTTCACGGATCTCTTCGCGCTTCTCCGGGCTGAGCTCAGCAGGGATCTTTCTTGAAAGGTTGGCCATTCCTGCTCCCTTGGAGCCGCTGCCTCCCTTTGCGCCGCCCTTCTTGCCGCCGCCGTTGACGTATTTATCTTCATAGCTGAGGATCTCGCCTGATGTCAGCGGCTCCTCGCACTCCGAAGCTTCCGCGCCGTTTTCGTCTCCGAGTACAGAACAGTTTATCTCCCTCAGTTTTGAGATCGCATGCTCCGCCATTACGCGCGCTGCATATCTGAACGCATCATCGATGGCGTCGATGAGCTCATCCCTGCTCTTCGCTACGCCGATGCCTACACTTGAGCCGAGATTCACCGGCTTTATGATGACCGGGTATCCGAAAGTTTTCTCGATATCGTCCGCGATATTTTCAGGGTGCTCATAGTCAGCCATTGTATATACCTTTGCGTCAAGCACAGGCACTCCCGCTTCTTTCAGCACGGCCTTGGTGATGAACTTGTCCATGCTTATCGCGGATGATGTGACGTCAGGCCCTACGAACGGAACGCCGACTGTCTTGAGGTATCCCTGAAGAGCGCCGTCCTCCACGTTGGTACCGTGCACTACCGGAAAGGCTATGTCAATGGACACAGGTTTCTGTCCGCCGAACATCTTTGCAGGATAAGGCACGAGCTGCACCCTGCCTCCGTCATTTACCATAATGACCCTCTGCGAACGCTTCAGCAGCGCCGGGATGTCCCTGTAGGATTCTATCTTTCCGATGTCCGCGCCTGTATACATATCGTTCTCTTTGGTCATGTACACAGGAATGACTTCGTACTTGCCGGTGTCCATGGCTTTCAGAGCCTGGATTCCGGATATTACAGACACTTCGTGCTCAACGGTCTTTCCGCCGAACATCATAGCGACTTTCGTTTTCATATCTAGTCTCCTGATAAGTAGTGATTATCTATTTATTTTCCCATCTCCCATTTCCGAAAAGCATGTACGCCACAAAAATCGCAGGAAATAGGAGTTTAAAAAAAATTGTTAATTTTTTTGGGAAATACGCCTCAAATATTTAACAAATAATAATGCCTGAATGTAACTTAATAATTATTCGCTTCTTAGAGCTGCCGATAAGGCAGCCTGCTTTTGAATTTGCGCTAATGTGTTTCCGATACGCTCACAAATGCAAGTGATTTAGGGACGCTGGCTTATTCCTCTTTTCAGAACACCACGTCTGATTTAAATTTGCTACATATACAGAAAAAACTGCTCAAATATTTAACAATTTTTGAAAAAGTCCTCTTTTGCCTTGAAAACGAGGGTATAGAAATCATTCTATATGCATAATCATGCAGCCACACCATTTGACGGTGCCGGTCTGCTTTTTTCGCGGCACGATCTCCTCGTTACCCGCTTGAATTACCCGGCTGGCATGTATAAGCCGGCGCAACTCAATCAGTAATTATCCGGAAGGTCGTTTTCGAGCAGAATGTATTTATGCTGATCTGTTTTAACTGCGTATGCGCGGCTGATCGCATCTTCTACTTTGTCAAATACTTCAAGGTTCTTCTCAGGGAATCCTTTGCTCAGTATTCCTTCCCTGATCGGCTCGGTGTGCTTTCTGCCGACAAGGAATATCCTGTCGCAGCAGTCTGCCGCGTATGTACCGAACTTTCTGTTGTATTCTGCCTCGTCCTCTCCGAGCTCGACCATGCCCGGTGTTATAAGTATGCGCATACCGTCCATAAGAGCCAGTGTTTCGACTGCTGCCTTCGATCCGATCGGATTCGAGTTGAACGCGTCATCGATGATAGTCACGTCGCCGTGGTTCTTCATCTCCATGCGGTGAGGCACGCTCTGTATCCTTCTTACAGGGATGCGCAGCTCAGCCAGAGGGATACCGAACTCATGAGCGACTGCTATAGCTCCCATGACGTTTATGACGTTGTGACCGCCCACGAGCTTCATGGAGAATCTCTCCGACTCGCCGTCCGGAGTATTTACCGTAAAGTCCGTTCCGTGGTTTGTGATGACTATATCTGACGCGTAATAACCGCTTCCGGTCTTCTCGGAGTGATACATGACCGGATCGTCGTAAAGCGGTCTGCTGCCCTTTCTGCGCTCCAGCTCTTCCGCGATATATTCATTGTCACCGTTCAGGAAGAGCATGCCTCCGTCAGGGACGGCATCGGCAAGCTCGAACTTCGTCTTCTGGATGTTCTCCATGCTCTCGAATGTATCGAGATGCTGAGGTCCGATCGAAGTAATGAGTCCGTGATGCGGATGCACGAGATCGCAGTCTTCCTTGATCTCACCTACATATCTGGCGCCCATCTCGCACACGAAGATCTCATGTGTAGGCTTGAGGAACTTCCTGATTGTAATTACGATGCCCATCGGAGTGTTATAGCTCTCAGGCGTCACAAGCACCCTGTACTTCGCTCTCAGAAGAGTCTCGAGGTAGAATTTGACGCTCGTTTTGCCGTAGCTTCCGGTGACACCGATGATGGTGAGATCAGGGTTCTCTTTAAGGATGCGCTTCGCATCGTTTATGTAATGGTTGTTCACGCCCTTTTCGATAGGACGGTTCACCTTGTTGGCGACCATGATCATGATCTTCTGCAGTCCGGTCAGAAGCAGAAGAAACGCTCCAAGCGGGAATATCTTCAGAGCCTGTGTATCGAGCAGACCCATTATCGCCAGAACAGCTGCCGGTATCGCGATGAACAGCACGCACAGCACTATGTCTGAAGCGATCATTCTTTTTACACGCGGAGTGAACTTCAGAGGCTTCTTGGAGTTCATTTCTACCATTAGTCTATATACAAGGATGATCACAATAAACGTAAGGCAGACCAGGATATCTCCGGTGACGCGGAACCATGGTTTTGCTATGAGCGTATTTCCGGCGAGGCGGATTATTCCCAATACTACCGCAAAATCGAGTATCCACTGCAGGTGGTGATTCCTGCGCAGCCATTCCCTCTGCTCGTTGTTCATGTATGTGTTGAGCTGGAACATGTGCATGTTGAAGCGCATGGTCAGCCAGAATGCAGGGACGGCAAGCGCAAGTGTGATCAGAGTACGTATTATCATGCCGCACCTCCGATCCCGAGGAATGCCCTGAGTATGCCCCTGAATTCAACCGGCTTGTAGAGGAACGAGTAGTGATCCGTCCCTTCAAGCACGACGAGAGCCGCGTTCGGCATTTTTGCTTCCATCTTATGAGCATCGCTTATCGGCGTATCCAGGTCGAGGTCGCCCCATACGAGCAGGGTTTCCTGCTTCACCTCCGGCATGAGATGCTGAAGGTCTTCATTGACTGCCATGACGAGGCATTTCTTCATCATAGGACTGGCATTTCTGTAGTCTTCCGAGCCCTGCTTGCTCATCCAGTAATCGATGACCTCAGGGAACATCGCATGAACCGGCTTGCTGGTGAGGAAGCTGCGCTTGATCTTGTACATCCTTACCTTAAACTTCTGAGACGCGCTGCGTTCAGGCATTACGCCTGCGCTGTCGACCAGAACGATCTTCTCTATCTCAAACGGAAGGCTGTCTCTGGCAGCCAGCTTGATAATGACTCTGCCGCCGTACGAATGGCCGAGAAGCGTTGCTTTCTTTATGCCCAGAGCTTCCATGAAGCTGCAGAAGAAGTCCGCGTACGCGTCCACGTTCCACGGCTCCTCAGGCTCGTCACTCGCGCCGAAACCCGGAAGGTCGAACTGCACTACGCGGTATCTGTCATTTACCGCAGCTGCGACTGAATCGTATATTTCCATCCCGGTGCCCCATCCCTGGAGCACCACAAGAACAGGAGCATCCTTGCTCCCGTCCGGACCGCTTATCTTATAATTTATGTTTAATCCGCCGATAGTTATATTCATCCGTTGTCTGTTTTACTTTTGTTCGCGGAACGTGATCCCGTCATCTGTCATCTCATCGATGATGGCAAGAGATTCGATCCTGTAGCCTTCGGCTCTGAGTCTGTCGCCGCCCATCTGGAAACCTTTCTCTATTGCGGCAGCACAGCCGACCAGATAAGCTCCTGACTGATTTACTATATCGATGAGTCCTGTAAGCGCACTTCCGTGAGCAAGGAAGTCATCGACTACAAGGACGCGGTCATCCGGGGTAAGGTACTCCTTCGTAACCACGACGTTGTTTGTAACTCCATGTGTAAATGACTTTACAGGAGTCGAGTAAACGTCTCCCGAAACGTTCGACGACTTGTTCTTCTTAGCGTAGACTACCTTGACCTTCATTGCGAAACCTGCGGATATGGCAATAGGGATACCCGATGATTCGATCGTAAGTATCTTGGTAACTCCTTCGCCATCATACAGGCGTGCGATCTCGTCTCCGATCTCCTTCATGAATTTTGTATCTACTTGCTGATTGAGGAAGCTTCCCACCTTGAGCACTCCGCCCGGCAGAACCTTGCCCTCTTTCAGGATCATCTCTTCCATTTTTTTCATCGGTCTTCCCTCTCTATATCTGCATGTTTAGTAAAGTAGCCCATACATAGTGAGAATATCATAAAACAGGCTTATTAACAACAAAAGCCCCGAACCATTATAAATGGTACGGGGCCACAATATGCTGGCTTGATAGCGCGGCACACGCAGTATAAGCATCTGCGTATTATTTGATGTCGTTGTTCGTCTTGCCCTGACGGAACTGGCTTACATCACCGGTCTTCTCCTGGTCAGGATACAGAGGAATTGCTGCTGCATAGAGTGCTGCGCATGTCACGAGGTCCTGCTTCCATGTGATCTCGTTAGGAGCGTGCGCCTGGCTCTCTGCTCCAGGTCCGAATCCTACGCACGGGATGCCGTAACGGCCCTGAATGGATACTCCGTTTGTGGAGAATGTCCACTTGTCGCAGAGAGGACGTCCTTCTCTGAGGTGCATAGCGCTTGGCGAGCCGATCCTCTTGTCACCGAAGAGAGCCTTATGTGCCTCTACGAGAGCCTTTACGTGAGCGGAGCTTTCCTTGTTGATCCATGTCGGGAAGTAGCACTCTGTCTCATATACCTCGCCTGTCCAGGACGGACGGTCATACATGTACATCGAAACCTTTACGTCATCGCCGTACTTCTGTACGCTCGGGAGCTGTCTTACCTCTTCGAGGCAGCTGTCCCATGTCTCGCCGGCTGTCATACGTCTGTCGATCGAGATAGCGCAGGAGTCTGCTACAGCGCAGCGGCTAGGCGATGTGTAGAAGATCTGTGAAACCGTGCATGTGCCGCGTCCGAGGAATCTCGCGTCTTCGTAATGATCCGGATTGAACTTAGGATCGAGCATCTTTGCCAGTCCGCGGATCGAAGTGCTCTCAGTGCAGTCGTTGTTGTTGAGAGCTCTTACATCGCTGATGATGTCTGCCATCTTATAGACAGCATTGTCGCCTCTCTCAGGAGCAGATCCGTGGCAGGAGATTCCCTTAACATCTACTCTGATCTCCATGCGGCCTCTGTGCCCTCTGTAGATACCGCCGTCTGTCGGCTCTGTTGAGATTACGAAGTCGATCTTGTTTCTTGCGTCTTCAGGACCATTGAAGTACTTGTTTACGATGTACTGCCAGCACATTCCGTCGCAGTCCTCTTCCATTACGGAACCGACTACCATGATCTTGTAGCCCTCAGGAATGAGTCCGAGATCCTTCATGATCTTTGTGCCGTATACAGCCGAAGCCATTCCGCCTTCCTGGTCGGAGCCGCCGCGTCCGTAAATGATGTCGTCTGTCTCATATCCCTTGTAAGGATCGTCTGTCCAGTTGTTGATGTTTCCGATACCTACTGTATCGATGTGGGAATCGATGGCGATGATCTTGTCTCCCTCGCCCATCCAGCCGATGACATTTCCGAGGCCGTCTACTTCTACCTTGTCATAGCCGAGCTTTTCCATCTCAGCCTTGATGCATGCTACTACTTCACCTTCCTCAGCACTTTCGCTCGGATGCGAGATCATATCTCTCAGAAATCTGCTGATCTCCGGTCCGTAAGTTTCTGCTGCTTTCTTTATGGCTTCATAATCCGGAATCATTTTGTCTACCTCCGTGTTTGTAATGAATTATTTTTATTGTGTAAAAAAGATTTTGTTGCTAAAATTATTGTATATTTTTCAAAGCATCATATGAAAGTGGGAGCATCATATGAAACCTGATAAACGGTTTGAGTTTGCCGCTCATGTAGCCAAGGGCCTCGCCGGCCAGTTCGGCCGCAACTGTGAAGTCGTGATCCACGACCTCAGAGGCGACAGCCATGAGCATACTATCATAGCGATCGAGAACGGTCATGTTACCGGCCGCTCAGTAGGAGACGGTCCTTCGCACATAGTGCTGGAGTCTCTCAGAGAGAATCCCGAAATGATCGAAGACCGCATTTCTTACCTCACAAAGACCTCTGACGGGAGAGTCCTAAAGTCCACTACCCTTTTCATACGTGACGATGATGACAAGGTGATCGGACTCATGGGCATCAATTACGACATCAGCATGTTTGTTGCCGTTGACGATGCCATCCGCGCGTTTACCGGACAGGATCTGCCGGGCCAGGAGCCTGAAGCGATCTCCGGAAATGTTTCCGACCTTCTCGATGAGCTGCTTGACCACAGTGTGAAACTGGTAGGCAAGCCTACAGCGCTCATGAGCAAGGATGAGAAGATACGCGCCATAAGGTTCCTCGATGAACACGGAGCCTTCCTGATAACCAAGTCAGGTCCGAAGGTCTGCCAGTTCTTCGGGATCTCGACATACACCCTGTACAGCTACCTCGACGAGATCAGATCATCCGGCGAGTGAAACTGAGCAATGCTGCGCGCCTCAGATGAGGCGCGCTTTTTATTATGCGTGGATGCGTGTTCCGGTCTTTCCGTTGATGCCGTCCTTTGCTTTCTCAAGCAGCGTGATAAGCGCTACCCTTCCCGGCTTTGACTCAGCGAACTTCACTGCAGCCTCTACCTTCGGAAGCATTGAACCAGGTGCAAACTGTCCTTCAGCAATGTACTTCTTAGCCTCTTCTACGGTGATATCACCGAGCTTCTTTTCATCCGGCTTTTTGTAGTTTATCATTGCGTTCTCAACAGCAGTGAGAACGATCAGGAAGTCAGCGTCCAGCTCTTCCGCAAGAAGCTCCGATGCGCGGTCCTTATCGATAACGGCAGGCGAACCCTTGAGGTGGTTGTTCTCCGCCTTTGTCACAGGGATACCGCCTCCGCCAACAGCTATCACGATATGTCCCGCGTCAGCAAGTGTTCTGATCGTATCGATCTCAATGATAGCTTTTGGTTCCGGGCTGGCTACAACTCTCCTGTAACCTCTTCCGGCATCTTCGATGAAGACGTGGTTTCTCAGCGCTTTCTTGGCCTCAGCTTCCTCTTTTGTAAGGAACGGTCCGATAGGCTTCGTAGGATTCTGGAACGCAGGGTCGTCAGGATCTACCAGCACCTGTGTGAGGACACTTGTAACATCCTTCTTGATGCCCCTGTCAAGGAGTTCCTCCCTGAGTTTGTTCTGGATATCATATCCGATATAGCCCTGGCTCATGGCTGTGCAGACGGACAGAGGAAAATGCGGGTGCTTTTCAGGATACTCCCTTGAAAGAAGTGTCATCGCATCCTGAATTACTCCTACCTGCGGTCCGTTTCCATGGGTAACTACTACTTCATACCCTTCCTCAATGAGATCGGCAATAGGCTTTACTGCATCCGTTACGGATCTCATCTGCTCTACCAGATTGCTGCCCAGGGCGTTGCCGCCGAGCGCGACTACGATTTTCTTCTTTTCCATTTGAGTAGCACCTTCTTTTCAGAATGATTTTCTTGGATTTGCTTCCTCATCGAGCTTCTTCAGTGCAGCAACAGGATCCTTTACCTTTGCAAGGAAGATCATGGCTGCAATGATGTAAGGCTTGTTGGATGCCTCTTTGTACAGCGAATCGCGTGCGTGGTCAAATACCTTTGCAGTAACTTCGCCGTGCTCGCAGGAGATACCCTGGATGTCAGCAGGAAGCGGATGCATATACAGCGTATCAAGACCGTTCTTTGTCAGTTTCATCATTTCGTCATCAACGAGCCAGTCCTGATGTGTCGCGTTCTGAGCGAGCAGTTCCTTCTCGAGTTTATCGATACCGTCAAAGTCGCCCTTGCCATAAAGGTCTGTACGCACTTCCATTGCAGCGAAAGGAGCCCAGCTCTTAGGATATACGACATCTGCATCCTTGAAGGCTTCCTTCATATCGTTTGTGATACTGAACTTTCCACCGGATTCAGCAGCGTTCTTCTTTGCGACCTCTACCACGTCGCTCATTACCTCATATCCTTCCGGATGAGCAAGCACTACGTCCATTCCGAAACGTGTCAGAAGGCCGATGATGCCCTGAGGTACCGACAGCGGCTTGCCGTAGGACGGTGAATAAGCCCAGCTCATCGCGATCTTCTTGCCCTTGAGGTTCTCTACGCCGCCCATCTCATGGATGATGTGCAGGCAGTCAGCCATCGACTGTGTCGGGTGGTCGATGTCGCACTGCAGGTTAACGAGAGTCGGCTTCTGCTCGAGCTCGCCGTCCTCATGCGCCTGTGTGACCGAGTCCATGAACTCATGCATGTAAGCATTTCCTTTGCCGATGTACATGTCGTCACGGATTCCGATGACGTCTGCCATGAACGAGATCATTGTAGCTGTCTCGCGTACAGTCTCACCGTGAGCGATCTGCGACTTCTTTTCATCGAGGTCTGCTACCTCAAGTCCGAGGAGGTTGCATGCGCTTGCGAATGAGAAACGTGTCCTTGTGGAATTGTCACGGAAGATCGAGATTCCGAGTCCCGAATCGAAGATCTTTGTGGATTTGTTACGCTCTCTCAGATCTCTCAGCGCGTCTGCCACAGCGAATACCGCCTCGATCTCATCGTCAGTCTTCTCCCATGTCAGAAAGAAATCGTTCTCATACATGTCTGCGATGTTAAGCTTCGCGAGCTTTTCTGCCAGTTCTTTTGTCTTTGACATAGTTTCTCTCCTTCTAAATCTCTGTTATATCTTCCTTAAAATAATTTTGCTCACCTTAATTTATTTTATTATATACCTGTTGGCAGGTATTACAATAGCTTTACCGGTAAAAACTAAAATAGTTTTAGCCTTTGTTTCCGGATCTATTCAGCAAGAACACTCTTTCCGCGCTTAAGATACTTTCCGTCACCGCGCCTGCCGAGGAACTCCCCGTCACTGACGATCTCCTCGCCTCTGAGGAATACTTTATCGATACAGCCCTCGAGCTCCATTCCGTCGTAGCACGAGTAATCCGAAGCCCCGCGGATATAGTCTGTATTGATCAGGGTTTTCCTGTCCGGATCGATTATGACTATGTCTGCATCGGTTCCCGGCTCAAAGCTTCCCTTCTGAGGATACATGCCGAACATGCGGCAAGGATTTGAAGAGCTGTACTTCACCAGCTGAGGCAGGCTTATGTGCCCCTTCATGAAACCCTCAGAGAACAGAAGCATCAGTCTTTCCTGCACTCCCGGCGCTCCGTTCGGGCATTTTGTAAAGTCATCCTTACCGTACTGCTTCTCAGCCTTGCCCGCTTTATAGTGGAACGGGCAGTGATCCGTGGCAACAGTATCGATCGTGCCGTCTCTGAGAGCCTGCCAGAGTTCTTCCCTGTCCTGCTCCTTGCGGAGAGGCGGCGACATGATCGCCTTGAGTCCCTCCTCCGGGTCCTCATATTCTTTGTCTGTCAGTATAAGATACTGTATGCAGGTTTCCACCCCGAGGTTAGGCCTGTTTTCAGACCTTGCCTTCAGCACCTCGTGCAGGCCTTCCGCGCTGGACAGATGCACTATGTACAGCGGCGCATCGCCCGCCATAGCCGCCAGATGTATCATCCTGTTGACAGCCTCAGCTTCACACCTTGCAGGCCTGCTGAGCGGATGATACTTCGCCTCGGTTTTACCGTCCCTGACGAACTCCTTTCTGAGCTGCGTGATCACTCCGTGGTTCTCGCAGTGGACGGTTATGACTATGCCCGCCTTCTTTGCAGCCCTCAGGACCCTGAATATCTCGTCATCCTGCAGCCTGTAGTCATATGTCATATAGACCTTGAAGCTTGTGATGCCCTCTTCTTCCATGATCTCACACATCTCACTGAGGGTCGATTCATGCAGATGCTGGAATACGCCGTGGAATCCATAGTCTATGACCGCATTGCCGTCCGCCAGCCTGTGATATTCGTTCACCTGATGCCACAGACTGCAGTCCTTAGGGCCAAATGCCATGTGGTCCACGATAGTGGTCGTGCCTCCGCAGGCTGCCGCAACAGTGCCGTCGTAAAAGTCATCTATGGCGCGGGCAAAGCCTACGTCCAGATCCATGTGCGTATGCACGTCAACAGCTCCCGGAAGCACATATTTTCCGCTCGCATCTATGACTTCAGCGTCTTCAGCGCATATGCCGCTTCCAATTTCAATAATCTTTTCTCCGTCAATCAGAATGTCGCCATTGAAAACTTCCGTATCAGTAGCGATCCTTCCGTTTTTAATGAGTTTCATGCTGTTCCTCCTGTCAATGAAGGACTACTCTTTATCAGATTTACTGTAATATGTGTTTTCGAGCGGGAGCTTCGTTCTGAGCACTCCGTCCCTTGCGTAATACGCGCCGGCTATCGCAGGTGCCGCAGGTATCGATGTGATCTCGCCTACGCCCTTTGCGCCGTATGATGCGTCCAGAAGCTCATCCTTTTCTACATGTATCGCATGGAGTTCCGGAATGTCAGTCGCACGCAGCAGACCGAGAGTTCCGTACTTTGCAGTAGGTACGCAGTTGTCGAGAGGCCAGCTCTCTGTGAGCGCATATCCCATGCTCATCAGTACTCCGCCCTCTATCTGGCCTGACATCGACAGCGGATTCACTACCTTACCGGCATCAAAAGCCGCATATATATCGGTGACCCTTCCTTCTGCGTCAAGCACAGCCACGTTCGTAGCAAAGCCGTAGGCGATATGGCTCTTCGGATGAGGCTTGTCTGAACCCAGCTTGTCTGTAGGCTCAAAGTACTCATAGAAGAACTTTCTGCCTTCCAGTTTATCCAGCGTATCTTCAGTGACACCCTCTTCATCCATTGCCTTTCTGAGCATCAGCGCAGCGCCTCTGACCGCCTCACCCGTTACCAGCGTCTGTCTTGATCCTGATGTGGTTCCGGAATCAGGCGCGTTTTCCGTGTTGCTGTTGCCGATCCAGATCTTTGTTATAGGCAGATCCGTTGCCTGAGCAACATCCTGAAGGAATACCGTCTGGCAACCCTGGCCTATATCTGAAGCAGCAGTGAATACCCATACCAGACCGTCCTTTACTCTGAGTTCTGCCCTGCCTTTATCCGGAAGCCCTACTCCGACACCTGCGTTCTTCATTGCGCAGGCTATGCCTACCCTGTCTTCCGGCGCATCGTCAAAGTACGGCTTAACAGCTACGAGAGTTTCCTTCAGAGCAGTTGATACATCGGCTATCTGTCCGTTCGGGAGCTCAAGACCCGGCTCGATCGCGTTGCGGTATCTTATCTCCCACGGGCTGATCCCGACCTTCTTTGCCAGCACGTTCAGGAGCGACTCAAGAGCAAACTGGCTCTGGCATACACCGAAGCCTCTGAATGCTCCCGCAGGAGGATTGTTTGTGTAATATCCGAAGCCCCTGATATCCGTGTTGTGATAATTGTATGGACCTACGCTGTGCGTGCATGCTCTCTCAAGAACAGGTCCGCACAGGCTTGCGTAAGCGCCCGTATCGAAATTGATCTCACAGTCGAGGCCTGTCAGTATGCCGTTCTCATCGCAGCCGATAGTGAAGGTCCCTTCCATGTAGTGCCTTTTAGGATGTACCCTGAGGGATTCCGCACGGCTGAACTTCATCTTCACCGGCCTGTTGTACTTCAGCGCTGCCAGAGCTGTCAGGTGCTGCGTCGTAACGTCTTCCTTGCCGCCAAATCCTCCGCCGATGAGCTGGTTCTCTACCACGATGCGTTCCTGGCAGTCTTCCCAGCCGAGCATGATAGCCACCTCGTGTCTGGTGTCATAAGCTCCCTGGTCAGTCGAGAGTATCTTGACTCCGTCCCTGTACGGGAACGACACGGCGCATTCCGGCTCAAGAAAAGCGTGCTCCGTGAACGGTGTTGTGAACGAAGACGTCGCAGTGTATGCCGACTCTTTGAGAGCCTTTGCCGCGTCGCCTCTTACAACGTGTCTCTGCTGGCAGAGATTTCCGTTACTGTGGATCTTCGGCGCTCCTTCTGCTCTTGCCTCGGAGATGCTCTTCACAGGCTCAAGCACCTCGTATTCTACCTTTACCGCCTTCTTGGCCTGTTCAAGTATATAAGGCGATTCAGCGACCACGACGCATATGGTATCTCCCACCATTCTGGTCGTATCGCCCTCTGCTATCATAACGTCCCAGTCCTGCTGTATATGGCCCACTTTGTTGTTCGGCACATCAGCTGCCGTCAGGACTCCGAGAACGCCCGGCAGTGACTCGGCTTTTTCCTTTATTATTTTCTTTACTACAGCTCTCGGATACTGCGATCGCACAGCTGAAGCGTATGCCATAGGCGGCATAGCAGGATCGACTGCGACACAGAGATTAACGAGAGGCTCGTCTTTCATGTAGATAGTCTTGCCCGGCTTGATAAGGCCCTTTGCATCAGCATCCGCGTACTCTTTTTCTCCCCAGCCGGTCTGTTCCATAATCAGATCAGGCCTGTCCACAGGCACGAAGTATTCAGGTCCGATATCGTCCGGATACTTACCGTAGCCCAGCACCTTTTTTCTGACATCTATACGGAACACGTTCTGTCCCATTCCGTACTGCGAGCTGTTGCCCCTGTTTTCGTAGTTTGCGATTCCCGAAGCCCGTTCAGGATCGTAATTTGAGCCTACTACAGAGATGAATTCATTCTGCTCAGGCAGCATTTTGCCCGTAAACTGGCTTATCTGTCTGACCTCTTCTTCACCGCGCAGGATCGCCGCAGCTCTCTTAATGCCGTTAATGATCTTCTTGTAGCCGGTGCAGCGGCATATATTGCCCCTGATAGCTTTCTTTATTTCATCCTCCGTAGGATCCGGATTGCGGTCAATAAGTGCCTTACCGGCCATTACCATGCCCGGTATGCAGAAACCGCACTGTACGGATCCTGCTGTTCCGAAAGCATATACAAACGCCTCCTTCTCCCGCAGGCTTAGGCCTTCTACCGTGATGATATTCTTGCCTGCTGCCCGGTCTGTGGTGAGGACGCAGGCTTTTACGGCGTAGCCTTCCACAACTATGGTGCATGTGCCGCATGCTCCTTCCGAGCAGCCATCCTTTACCGAGTACAGCTTGAGATCGTCCCTGAGATACCTGAGCAGAGGCTTCTTTTCGTCTGTAGTCCTTTCTATTCCATTTACCGTGAATGTGTAAGAAATGATACTCACCTCCTCTGTCAGATCAGTCAGCGGTCATGATACCGTTGGAATCCCTGATGACTCCGCGCGGGCACTTGACTGCGCACATGCCGCAGCAAATGCAGGCCGCAGGATCGATCACAGGTTTTCCGTCTGCAACACTGATCGCACCGGCCGGGCATTCCCTCTCACATATGCGGCAGGAAATGCACGAATTATCGCATGCTTCGCGCGCGGCCTTCCCGAGGTCGCGGTTACTGCATTTCGGCTGTATGTTTCTGTCCGGTAATATGACCTCAATGAGGTTCTGCGGGCAGACACGCATACAGAGTCCGCAGCCGACGCATTTAGCTTTGTCTACTGCAGGAGGACCTCCGGCTTCGACCCTGATAGCCGCAAGATGGCAGGCAGCTTCGCACGAACCGCCTCCAAGGCATCCGTATCTGCACTTGCTTATCCCATCCGGATACAGCTGCAGTATCGCGCTGCAGTCCCTTGGGAGCGTTGCCCTGTCTATCCCTTCGAGCAGCGGACTTCCGCCCCTGCAGCGAACATATGCTTTTTTTCTGATCCTCTTAGCCATTTCTTATCTCCAGATTCTCAAAGCCGTTCCCCGGCATATGACAGAATAGCTTCAAGGACTCCGCCTCCTATGGACAGAGCCTTATCTGAAACTGTCATGTGATCGACCGAAGCACCCCTCGGATCGACATCTCCGGACTTAAGGCCCTTTGTTACAGGGACGCCGTCCTGCAGCATGCCTCTTATCTTACCGTCAGTCAGTGCATATACAGGCACTCCGTCAACATTGCCGACACGGTCGCCTTCCTTTACCAGATCCCCGATCTCTTTCTCAGGATGGAACGTTCCGCTTACCGGAGCCTTTATCAGGCGCCTTATAGTCTGGCCTCCTACGTTTCCGGGTACACCGGTATTCGGGATCGCAGATCCTTTTCTTATGACCCTTCCAAGAGTATGCCCGCGTTTTGTTTCTATAACTGCGTGGCAGTCCTTGCCTGCCGTAAATCCGGGGCCGACTCCGATGACCAGTTTCGCGTCACCGGGAGACGTTCCTGTGTTTCTTTTGGCGAGGATCGCGTCAACGACGACTTCAGGCTTCAGGATCTTTACGATTTCTGCCTCCGGATCCTCCAGCACTGGGATCACTCCCCGCGCCAGACAATCCCTGACCTCATCTATATTTTCGGCTTTTTCGGCCTTAACATCCTCAACTGCAGTACTTCCAAGACGGATGGCTTCCGAGAAAGCCACCGTCCTGCGTACCGCCAGAGGCACCGGCAGATCCGTCATGACCACATCGATTTTCGAATGATGCAGCCTCAGAGCTATTCCGCTGGCGAGGTCGCCGGCACCCTTAATTACAACTAACATTTATTAACCTTATTTCTTTATGCTAATAGATATGCGTAGTTTTCCTTTACTGCTTTGATGAACGCCGCTATGCCTTCAGGAAGCTTTCCATCGTTCAGGTCATAGTCAGCAGCGTTTCCGAACAGTCTTACGCGCACCTTATCACCCTCAAGCGGCAGGAATCCGTTGTTCTCGCTGTCTGCGAAGTCTTCCTCGCTCCAGAACAGAGTGAATTTGTCCTTGTACGGACGTCCGCTGTACGGACAGAATATAGCGCAGTTGCCGCACTCGTTGCACATACCGTCGACGTGCAGGATCTGCGGTTTTTCGAAGAACGGTACGTCGATGACGACGTTTGCTCTGTTCGGGCAAACATCCGCGCATACCTCGCAAACTGTTGAGCATCCGAGGCATCTGTTGTCCGGCTTGTCAGCAGGTGGATCGACGAGATCACCCTTGCGGGCGAGAAGCTTCTCCATGTCGCCCTTCGCATCCAGCTCAGCATACTTGCTGAAGTCAGCTCCGACGATAGCCGAAGCAATGGTCTGTGCGTCAGCGATGGCTTTTACTACTGTAGCAGGACCTCTTCTGCAGTCACCTGCTGCGTAGAGTCCAGGTACTGTAGTCATGAGATTTTCATCCACGACAGGTTTTCCCTTTCCGTCGATCTCCGCGCCTGCAGCTTCGTACAGACCGGTCTTTATTCTCTCACCTACAGCGCAGATGACTGCTGTTGCAGGTACCTCACAGAATTCTCCTGTGCCCACAGGTGAACGTCTGCCGCTTGCATCAGGCTCTCCGAGCACGTTCTTCTCGCACTTCAGCACTCCATTCTCAACGCCTTCCGGTGCGAGGAGTTCCATGAACTCTACGCCGTCCTCAATCGCCATTACCAGCTCTTCTTCATCAGCAGGCATGTTTCTTCTGTCTCTTCTGTAAACAAGGCGTACATGCTCTACACCCGGCTGGATCTTTGCAGCTCTTGCAACGTCCATTGCCGTATTGCCGCCGCCGATAACGACTACATCAGTGCCGAGATCAATCGATCCAGGTGCAGCCTTTACTTTCTCGAGGAACTCAAGAGCGTCATACTCTTCGCCGTACTTCAGAGCCTTGCGGCCGTGCGCCCATGCTCCGATCGCTACGATGATATCCGAGAAGCCTTCATCCTTAAGCTCCTGTACGGAAGCGATCTCTCTGCCTGTTACCATCTTTGCACCGTATGCAGAGCAGAGTGCAACATCCTTGTCGAGAGCGTCATCGCCGATCCTGAAGCCAGGAATTACGTAGCGAGGTACTCCGCCCATCTTGTCATTCTTCTCAAATACTGTTACATCAGCGCCTGCACGGCTGAGGAACGATGCTGCTGCAAGGCCTGCAGGGCCTCCTCCGATAACAGCGACTTTCTTATCTGCAGCTGCCGCAGCCTTGAGCTGAGGCAGAACCTTGTCGAATCCCGCCTCTGCAGCCATCAGCTTCACCTCACGGATCCTGAGCGCGGATTCATAGTGGTTTCTCATGCACCTGTCAGCACAAGTGTGCGGGCAGATCGTTCCTGTTGTGAACGGCAGAGCGTTCTTCTCGAGGATGATCTTAAGAGCTGTCTCACTGTCACCCTTCTCCATGGCTTCAAGATATGCAGGGATATCCTGCTCGATCGGGCATCCGCCGCTGCATGGAGCGTGGAAGCAGTCGAGCATAGGAAGATCCTCGCCGTTCTTGCGGTCAGGAAGCGGCTTTATAGGCTTCTGGTTTCTCGGTCCCTGAGACATCTCTACGAGAGCTCCGACCTTTGCGATATCCACTCCGCTGAATCTCTCGCTGCCGCAGTCCATAAGCTTTTCGCCGATCTGCGACATTCTCTGATAGCCGCCCGGTTTGAGGATGGTAGTAGCCATCGTGATCGGCCATATTCCTGCCTCGAAGATCTCCTTGATATTGAAGTAGTCAGCACCGCCGGAGTAGCTGATCCTGAGCTTTCCGTTGAACTGTTTCGAGATCTTTTCAGCAAGGTAAATGCTCAGCGGGAACAGGCTGCGTCCGGCCATGTACATCTCTTCCGAAGGAAGCTCGCCGGCCTTTACATCAACAGGGAATGTGTTTGTCAGCTTAACGCCGAATTCAAGACCCTTCTCGTCGCAGAGAGCCTGCAGTCTCTCAAACATAGGGACTGCATCCTCCCACTGCAGGTCTTCGAGGAAGTGGTGATCGTCGAAAGCGATGTAATCGAATCCGAGCGAATCAAGACGCTTTCTTGCGAATTCATATCCGAGCAGTGTCGGGTTGCATTTGATGAATGTATTGAGGCCCTTCTCGGTGATGAGATAGGATGCTATCCTCTCTATCTCATCAGGCGGGCATCCGTGCAGTGTAGACTCGGTGATGGAATTCGAGATCCTTGCAGGGATAGCCTTGATGAAATCCTCATCTACATTTTTGAGTCTGCCGTCCTTTACAGCCTGGAGGGATACCTCCATTGCATTTTTGAATACTTCCGTATCCGAGGCATCCTTCATTTCTTCGATGTATTTGTTTACTTTCGGTGTCTTGATACCTTCAAGATCGTATCCTACTGACATGTTGAATACGAAGCCGTCAGGATCACCGAGGCCGAGTTCCTTAGCGAGGATCTTGCAGACGAACCATGCCTTTACGTACTCCTCATAAGCCTGTGGTACATAGAGCTCGGTCGACCATTCGCAGTTATAGCATTCGTCGTGAGCTGTGATGCACGGTTTTGCTACACAGGCAGCGAGTTCAGCTCCGTCCATTACCTGGACCGTCTTAAGTTCGAAGAATCTGGAGCCTGCAACATATGATGCGATGATATTCTGTGCCAGCTGCGTGTTAGGGCCGGCAGCAGGTCCGAACGGCGACTCGATCTTCTCATCAAAGATAGGGAGCGCCTGTCCGTTGCTATGTTTTACCAGTTTGGAAACTCCGAAGATGCTTCCGCTCTTTTCGTACTCGTCGAGCACCCAGCCAAGCAGTTGTGCATATGGCATTGGTCTCATAATGTCACTCATAAACTACCCTCCATTTATATCTATCCTAAACTATATCCCTGAGCCTCAAAAGTTCCTCTCTCGGGTACGCCTCTCGGCTCAAAATTTGCGACGCATCGGTTTCGGGCTCGTACTTCGCAGTGAACTGCTCGTTCTCCCCTCGAAACCGGCTGCAAATTGGCCCCTCGTTCGGATACTTTTGAGCCTCTTAATTATCGTTAGTATTCTCTATGATTGAGTTCGCCCCAGAGCTTCTTGCTCTGCTCGAGAGTCCAGGCATTGATCGCCTCTTCATCTATATCCACGAATTCTCTGTCCTTATACAGGACTTTTCCGTTGATAATCGTTGTTCTGCAGTTTTTGCCCATCATTCCGAAGATCATGTGGCCGTCGATGTTCTCGTCCGAGAACGGTGTGAACGGCCTGTAATCCATTACGATGACGTCAGCTGCAGCGCCTTCCTTCAGGATACCCAGAGGCTTCTTGAAGTACTTGGCAGCGATCTTTCTGTTGTTCTCGAAGAGCATCGTGACATCCTCGCCCCATGCTACATTCGGCATTGCTGCGTTGTGTCTCTGGATGATCAGGAACACCTTCAGGCTCTCCAGCATGTCGTGGGTATACGCGTCAGTACCCATGCCTACTGTAATGCCCTTTGCCATCATCTGAAGCACAGGTGCACAGCCTACCGCATTGCCCATGTTCGACTCAGGGTTGTTGACTACCATGGTGCCGGTCTCCTTGATGATATCCATCTCAGCCGGGCTCACATGGATGCAGTGTCCGAGCAGGGTCTTCTCTCCGAGCAAGCCGTTGTAGAGCAGCCTGTTGATTGGCTTGCAGCCGTAGTTTCTGAGGCTGTCATAGACATCGTTCATGCCCTCGGATACATGGATGTGGAAGCCCGTCATGCCGTCGTTTGCCTCTACCATCTTCTCGAAAGTCTTGTCCGAAATGGTGAAGAGAGCATGGCCGCCGAACATGGCCTTGATCATGTCGTCATCCTCTTTGATAGCCCACTTCGCGAAGTCTGCGTTCTCCTGGATGCTCTGTGCCGTCTTCTCTTCCCCGTCTCTCTCCGAGACCTCATAGCAGAGGCAGGATCTCATGCCCAGTTCCTTTGCAACGTCCTTGATCGCGAAGAGCGAACCAGGGATCTCGCAGAAGCTTGCGTGATGGTCAAAGATAGTCGTAACACCGTCTCTGATGCAGTCCAGAATGGTAGCATACGCGCAGGCCTTGGTGCCGTCGATAGTCAGGTGTCTGTCGATGTTCCACCATGTGCCGTCGAGCACCTCGAAGAAGTTCGTCGGGTTGTTGCCTTCGATCGCAAGACCTCTTGCCAGACCCGAATATATATGCGTATGCGCATTGATAAGGCCAGGCATTATTATGCCGCCCTTAGCATCAATGAATTCGGCATCAGGATAAGCCGCTTTCATGTCTGCCAGAGTTCCCACCGCCTTGATGACCTCG
Organism: uncultured Eubacteriales bacterium; assembly: GCA_902779185.1. Lineage (GTDB taxonomy): Bacteria > Bacillota > Clostridia > Peptostreptococcales > Anaerovoracaceae > Crickella. The sequence continues at coordinate 3,221 of CACZAM010000005.1, read as the reverse complement.
CCGTCGATAACGACTGCTCCGTCCTTAAGATAAGGAAACTCAGGGTCTCTGGTGATAAGTTGTCCGTTACCAATTAATAACATTTCAGTCCTCCTCTCCATCATTTTTTCGGCCGCTGCTGTCCCGGACATATCCCTTCCGGGATTAACACTCCAGGTGATGCGTGAAGTGGTATATGCTTAAGGGCCGTTATTCTGTTTATACCCGTTGGTTTATCAAAATCAGCTGCTCCGTGATCCCGGGCAGGATATGCTCCGGCGCGCGGCCGTATCTCTATTTGATCCGCCCGAGTTCTCTGAGTATCTTTTCAGGTGTCATCGGCCAGCTGCGCACCCAGACTCCGCAGGCGTCATGGATGGCGTTTCCGATGGCAGGAGCCGCGCCGTTGCACGCGATCTCAGATATGGACTTGGCGCCGAACGGACCGTCCGGATCGTCCACATCTATAAGCACCGCCTTGAAGTCATCAGGCTGCTCGGAGATCATCGGAACTCCGTAGTCAGTCATGTTAGCGTTCACGCAGCGGCCGTCCTTATCGAGTATCATGTCCTCATACAGGCTGTGACCTATCGACTTGAGCGCCGCGCCGTACATCTGGCAGAGCGCAGCCTCAGGATTGATCGGTGTTCCGGCATCCTGTATAGCGTAGAACTTCTGTACCTTGATCTCACCGGTCTTCACGTTAACAGCCACCTGCGCGAAATGCGCTCCGTAAGGTACGGATGATGCCGCTGTAGTGAAACTTCCCGGAGCGATCAGATGTCCGCGGCCGGTTCCGGAAGTAGCCGTATGTATGATGTCATAGTACGATAATTCTTTACCGGTCTTCTTCGACCTTGCCACTCCCGGCCAGTCGACTTCGATGTCATCCTTGTCTTCTACCAGCTGATATGCCGCCTCATCAAGGATCATCTCCTTCAGATTTGTGGACGCGACGACCGCCGCATTGCCGCTGAAGAAGGTTCCCGACGAAGCATATGAACCTGTATCGAAAGCTCCTGAGTCTGTATCGCCTGAGAGTACCGTTATTCTTTCCATCGGTACGCAGAGGATATCGCTCGCCACCTTCGCGATGATGGTATCGAGACCGGTACCGATGTCAGCAGCTCCCGAGAGCACGATTATCGATCCGTCCATCTCGAGCTTGGCTATGGCATTCGCGTGATCGAGTCCCGGCAGTCCGGAGCCCTGCATTATCATCGCAAAGCCCTTGCCGATCTTCCAGTCAGGGTCATCGCTCTCCTCGCGCTTGCCCCACTCGATCATGTCGCAGCCCTTCTCTACAGCCTCTCTGAGTCCGCAGGATCCTACAGGCACCACGTTTCCTTCACGGCCTTCACCGAGTCCCTTGAGGATCTCAAGCATGTAGCCCTCTTCAACGTGGTTCTTGAGCACCATCTCCTTGTAGTCTACGCCAAGCTTTTCGGCAAGCTCGCACATCGCCATCATGAGGCCGTATGTGCCCTTAGGCGTGCCGTAGCCCTGATATGCTCCCGCAGGAGGCGTGTTGGTATAGTAGATCGTAAGATCGTATTTCATGTTGTCGCACTTGAACAGCGGCAGGGTCTTTGAGCAGCTGTTCATAGGCACTGTCAGCGCGTGGTTTCCGTAAGGCCCGGTATTTGCATCTACCTTCATGTAAATGCCTGTTATGGAGCCGTCCTTCTTACCGCCCATCTTTACATGGACACGCATCGGATGTCTTGTGGAGTTGGCGATGAACTCCTCTTCACGCGTATTGTGATAAAGCACAGGCCTGCCTGTCACGAAAGAAGCATAGCCGGTCAGATCCTCTACCAGGATGTCCTGCTTGGAGCCGTATCCGCCTCCGACTCTGGTCTTTATTATGTGTATCTTGTTTTCCGAAAGGCCTGTGACCCAGCTTACGATGCGGCGCACATGGTATGGGACCTGCGTGCTGGCATATATGATGAGTCTTCCGTTCTCAATCTTCGAGAAGCAGATGTGTGTCTCAAGAGGTGTGTGCTGGATCTGGCTTGTCTGGTATGTAGCCTCTACGACTGCGTCAGCCTCCTCGAAAGCCTTGTCGACGTCTCCAATGCCGCCGTGGTTGGCAGCAGCCACGTTATGAAGGATATCTCCGTGGAGAGGGAACTGGTAGACTACCTTGCCTTCTCTCTCGTCTCCCGACAGTTTGCTGTTGTATTCATCAAGGTCTGCAGGAGCTCCGGAGTTGTACTGTACTCTGCCGTTGTGCACCAGCGGAGCACCCTCCGCCATGGCCTCCTCTACCGTAAATACAGCCTCCAGAGGCTCGTATTCCACTTCGATGAGATCACGTGCCTTTATCGCTTCTTCGAGCGTCTCAGCGACGACAGCGGCCACGCGGTCGCCTACGTGTCTTACCTTCTTATTGAGCAGTTTCCTGTCATGAGGCGACGGTTCAGGGTTTCCCTGTCCGGCTGACATGTATGTCGCATCCGGGCAGTTATATGCCGTGATAACCTTGATCACGCCAGGGAGCGCCTCTGCTTTCGATGTATCTATCTTATTGACATAGGCCTGAGCGTAAGGCGAACGGAGGACTACCATGTAACAGGTGTCATCGTCCACATAGTCCTCAACGAAGGCTCTCTCGCCCGATACGAGCTGAGGAGCGTCGATCTTTGGTTTTACCTTGCCTACCGCCTTGAGATGAGGCCTGAACTCAGGCGCTATCTCCGACTGGTATTTTCCTGTAGCGATCTTCTCTTTTATGAGATCTGCCGCCAGATAATAATGCTCGTATCCGGCATCTCTTATGAATATTCCGGAGAGCGCGTCTTTTACCTCTTCTCTTGAAGGCATTGGATTGCTCTCGAACAGCCATGTCATCAGGAGGGCGGCCGCAGGCGCGTTATACGCGCTCTGCACGACTCCCGCGTCGATGAGAGCCTGCTGCACCACCGAAAGGTGCATGGAATCTCCGAGGCTGTCCGGAGTGACGATCTTGCATCCCTCAGCCTCACCTGCGAGGATGAGGTTTGAGAATACCGGAGTGCCGTTAAGCAGCACTGTATCGCTTCCGCAGAATCCTTCCGCGTCGTCACTGTCGCGTACCGCGAAGTTGCCGTTCATCAGCAGCATCTCGCGCAGCCTCTTAGTAGGGTCGATATCGAATGACCGTTTTTTGCCGTTTATGGTACAACTGATCATGTCTATACCTCCTTTCCTGCGAGTTTGCTGTGCAAGCCGAAAGCGGTCACACCTATCAGATAACG
>CACZAM010000004.1 GCA_902779185.1 uncultured Eubacteriales bacterium | reverse complement strand
GAGAGGAAAAGCACTCTGAAAAGCAGGTTATTTCTCTCTTAGAGCGACTATATGTAATTAGTCGATAAATATGTCAAGCGTGAGTTTTTCACTCAACGAGTCAGGGAGAACCCAAAACACACTTATGACCACATAAGAGACAAAGATCGAAGGGATGCATTATGAAAAAGAGTAAAAGCTCCTTTTTATGCGGGAGCCCGGCATAATAATCAATGAAGTCCTCGCCGGGCTCCTACCGCGTTAAATGTCGCATGATTGGCGACCTTTGACACGGAGAAGTTCACTAGAATACAGTTAAAAAAAAGGAGGTGCTGCAAATGTACGGTGCGATACTTGGAGATATAATCGGCAGTCCATACGAGAGACATAATATAAAAAGCAAAGATTTTCCGCTGTTCAGCAAATATTCACGGTTTACAGATGATACCGTGATGACTCTTGCAGTCGCAGCAGGGTTAATGTCAGTTTTTAATGACCCGGACAATCAGATCGAGTTTGGGGACGATATAAACGATGGCAACAAGGCAATGGTTGAGGAGTCGATCATCAGGAGCATGAAAACACTCGGCCTTAAATATCCAAATGCGGGATATGGCGGCAGGTTCAGAGACTGGCTAGAGAATGGGACCGAGCCGTACAACAGCTGGGGCAATGGATCCGCGATGAGGGTCTCTCCGATGGCATGGATCTGCAGTTCCATAGATAAGGTAAGAGAGCTGGCCGGGCTTCAGGCTGCTGTCACTCATAATCACCCGGAAGGTATCAAGGGAGCTGAGGCGCTGGCATCAGCGATCTTCATAGCAAGAGCCGGTGGTACAAAAGATGATATCAGAGAGTATATTACCGGTGAGTTCGGCTATGACCTTGCCAGGACCTGCGACAGCATACGTCCGGGATACAAGTTTGATGTTTCCTGTCAGGGAAGTGTTCCGGAGGCCATAATTGCATTCCTCGACAGCAGAGGTTTTGAAGATGCCATCAGAAATGCCATATCACTTGGTGGCGACAGCGACACGATCGGCGCTATGGCAGGATCGATAGCAGAAGCTTTTTATTGCGTGCCTGCCGGGCTTAAGAAGAGCTGTGAGGACATCTTGCCGCCTAACCTCAGAGAGATCCTGAATGATTCTGCAAGAGATTATCTGCCGGACGATCTGCCGCCGCTGAACGGTAAGATCGCGGAAAAAGACGACTGGAAAACCACAGAGATGCCGGAAGAACATGAAAGGTTTATCCTGCACAGACACTTCAACGATCTTCAGATGGAGGCTCTCAGGCGTGGACACATACCTGAAGAGATGGAGGACAAGTGGTTCTGGTACATGGAAGGGGATACTCTGTATGCTCACCGCAGCTGGACTGGGTTCTGTATCTACAGAATCGATTTCAAGCCGGATGATAATCATATAGTTACAGTCAGCCGCGATGAAGAACAGCATTCATGGACGAGTATCGAAGAGGATGCCCGCAAGCTCAACAATCTGCTGAACTGGTGGACTCAGAGCACTTATGATTATTACAATGAGTGGCTGGCAGAAACAGTGGACATGCTGGAAAAAAGCGGACAGATACAAGAAGTGGGCTTTAATGAGTAATACTATGTGGCATGTTGCCCTTAATCTGGGCATAACCGAGATGCAGGATGTGATTCTCACAGACCTCGATGTTAATGATTTTGAGATTATAGGGTATTTATAAAAGCCATAATATATGGATCAATGAAAACGTCAGAGCCTTAGAAGGGGCTCACAAAATTATGATATAATTACATATTAAATTCATTATGTACAGATAATAATTAAACAGTAAAAACGATGGTTCATGTTTACGACAAAATGATAAAAGGCTTCGAAGCAGCATTTATCGATGGAAATACTGCTGTAGAGTTGGCATATCAGCCTCAATTCCTTTCTAACGATTATAAGGGTGGTAGGAAAGTTTTGTCGTCCATTGAAGATGAACTCCTTAATTGCGAAAACTTTTGTATAAGCGTTGCATTTATTACTTTAAGTGGGATTGAACCTCTGCTTCAGACTTTTAAAGAACTTGAAAGAAAAGGGATCCCTGGAAGGATTCTTACTACAGATTATTTGACTTTCAGCCAGCCAAAGGCTCTTAGAAAGCTAAAAGAATTAACAAATATTGATCTTCGCATGTACTGTACTGGTGGAGAAAATGATGGCTTTCATACGAAAGGATATATTTTCCAGGATTCAGATGTTTATAGAATAATAATTGGCAGTTCGAATATGACATCTGCTGCACTTACAATCAACAAAGAGTGGAATACTAAGATTGTTTCCACAGAGCAAGGAGCCTTTACAGTACAAATTCTGCATGAATTTGAAGAACTCTGGGACAGCACCAAAACAAAGCCTTATGCAGATTTCATAGGAAGCTATGAAACAAAGTACAATGCAATTAAGGAACAAAGGAGACGGGCTGCTCAAGAAGAGAACCTATCGGTTGAGCAGTTTATGCTAGAGCCTAATTCAATGCAGGTTGAATTTATTAAGAATTTGCATGGTATGGTTGAAGATGGGGCGAGAAGAGCGCTACTTATCTCGGCAACAGGTACCGGTAAAACATATGCGTCTGCATTTGGCCTAAGAAATGAAAATTCAAACAAGATATTATTCATTGTTCATCGAGAACAGATAGCCAGACAGGCATTAGATAGCTACAAAATGGTTTTCGGTAACGTAGGGTCCTACGGGCTACTATCAGGAACCAAAAAGGATTATGATGCTAGGTTTTTGTTTTCTACAATGAATATGATGGCTAAAGAAGAAACACGTAGCCATTTTGCACCGGAAGAATTTGATGTAATTGTAATTGATGAGGTTCACCGTGCAGGATCAGACAGTTATCAGTTGATTATGGATTATTTCCAGCCTAAATTGTGGCTTGGAATGACGGCTAGCCCGGAACGCACTGATGGTTTTGATATTTACAGTTTGTTTGATCACAATATTGCATATGAGATCCGGCTACAGCAGGCACTTGAGGAGGATTTACTTTGTCCATTCCACTATTTTGGAATAACAGAGATTACAGTAAATGGTGAATTACTTGATGAAAACAGAGATTTTAGCTATCTAGTTAGCGATGAACGCGTTTCCCATGTTTTGAAAGAAGCTGAGTATTACGGGTTCAGCGGAGATAGGGTAAAAGGATTAGTTTTTTGCAGTAGAAAGGAAGAGGCAAAAGAATTATCACAGAAATTCAACGAACGTGGTTATAAAACCGTGTTTATTTGTGGTGATGATTCTCAGGATTATAGAGAGGAATGTATAGAACGACTTACAAAAGATTATGGCGATGATTTGCTAGATTATATTTTCACCATTGATATTTTTAACGAAGGTGTTGACATACCAGAAATCAATCAAGTCATAATGCTAAGGCCTACAGAAAGCCCTATTATATTTGTGCAGCAATTAGGAAGAGGTCTTCGTAAAGCCAAGGATAAGGAATTCGTTGTTGTTTTGGATTTCATTGGGAATTATGCTAACAACTTCATGATTCCTATCGCATTATCAGGCGACCGATCTTATAACAAAGATAACATGCGTAAATATGTTTCCGGTGGAACGAGGGTAATACCGGGGAGCTCAAGTATACATTTTGATGAAATAGCAAGGAAACAGATATTTGAGTCAATAGATAATGCTCGCACTAATGAGATACGTCTATTAAAAGAATCCTACCGTAATCTAAAATATAAGTTAGGGAGGATTCCAGAGTTAAAAGATTTTGCTGATCATGGAAGTATAGATGCAACAAAATTCTTTGATAAGTGTGGTTCGTATTATTCATTTCTTAGAAAGTATGATCCAGAATATACAGTTAAACTTAGCAAGTCGCAAGAACTTGTAATTGAGTATATTTCAACAAAATTGGCATCTGGTAAACGGATACATGAACTTGCGATGCTGGATACTATTCTGAGCCATAGCGACCGCATTAGACATTACTATAACGCTCTGATGGCAGCTAACTATGGAATTAATCTTACATCATATGAATGTAGATCAATATTTGATAATTTGACCAATCAGTTCGGTAAGGAAACTGAGAAACAGAAATTTAAGGACTGTGTGTTTTTAAAACCCCAAGGAGATGAGTTTATAGTTGATCCTGCCTTTGATAACATGCTGGAAAATGAGAATTTCTATTATATGGTTATGGAACTTATAGACTTTGGTAGGGAACGATATCAACGTTACTTTTCTGCCAGATATGCAGATACGAACTTCGTACTGTATCAAAAGTATACATATGAAGATGTTTGCAGATTGCTCAATTGGAAGGCAAATATGAATGCACAAAATATAGGTGGTTATTTCTATGATAAAGATACCAAAACTCTTCCTGTATTTATTAATTATGAAAAAGCAGCTGGTGCCATCGCGTATGAAGATAGATTTCTCTCAAATAGTGAGTTGATAGCACTTTCAAAACATCCGCGAACAATAGATTCTACAGATGCGGATCATTTTTATAAGCGCAAACAGGAGGATCAAGATAATCGCATTTTTCTGTTTGTACGTAGAAATAAGGATGATAAAGAAGCTAAAGAGTTCTACTTCCTCGGAGAGATATTTGCTGAAGGCAATCCAAAGCAAATTCAAATGGAGACTCCTGCAGGGAAAATGGATAACGCATTTGAAATATATTATCATCTGGACGTTCCTGTTAGAGATGATGTATACAATTATATTGTAGGAGAATAGCTTATGAAAACCATAGAAGTTGTTGCTGCTGTAATTAAAGCTGGTTCACGTATTTTTGCGACTCAGCGTGGTTACGGTGAATTCAAGGATGGTTGGGAGTTTCCAGGCGGAAAGGTTGAGCCTGGAGAAACGCCTGAAGAAGCATTAGTACGAGAAATACGTGAAGAATTAGGTGCAGAAATCAAAGTTAGCGATCTTATTGATACAATTGAATATGATTATCCTAGTTTTCACCTTTCCATGAAATGCTATTGGGCAACTTTGGTGTCTGGAACGCTTGAGCTTAAAGAACATGAAGCAGCAAAGTGGCTAACCAAAGAATCTTTATATACAGTAGACTGGTTACCAGCAGATATTACTCTTATAGAGAAAATACAGAAAGCTATTTAAATAGTTTTATTTGATTACTATATTAAGAAAATGGAAATGAAGGGCTTAAAGAAAGAGATTATAGAGTTTTCTAATGAACGTGACTGGGATCAGTTTCATTCACCAGAGAATTTGGCAAAGTCAATAAGTATCGAAGCAGGGGAGCTTCTTGAGTGTTTCCAATGGAATAATAATTATGATAAAAGTTCAGTCTGCGAAGAGTTAGCTGATGTGCTTACCTATTGCATAATGCTTGCAGATAAACTGGATGTTAGCATAGATGACATTGTTTTGGAAAAGCTCGAAAAGACTAAGAAAAAATACCCTGTAGATAAAGCCAGGGGAGTAAGTACAAAGTACGACAAACTGTAAGGACAATGGCATTCATAGATAAGTTCGACTTCGAAATAAGCTCTGTGGGGGAAATACGAAGCCTTCGACATTACAACAACAAGGTCGGTGAGAACTGGCCTGTTGTTTATGTGCTTAATAACGATACTGAAGCATATGTCGGAGAAACTGTAAATGCTGCAAGGCGTACAGAGCAACATCTTGGTAATACAGGAAAACAGAATCTCACGGAAATACGTATAATCAGCGATAAAGACTTCAATAAGTCAGTTGTTCTTGATCTGGAGTCATTCCTTATTAAACATATGGCAGCTGATGGAAAGTACAAGCTGCTGAATGGAAATAACGGGATACAAGATCATGATTATTATGAGCGGTCCAGATATGAAAACGAGTTTAAGACTATCTGGAAGAAGCTCTATAAACTTGGGGTGGTAAACCGTTCAATAGAGGATATAGAGAACTCAGAATTATATAAGTATTCTCCGTACAAATCGCTCGGACCAGAACAGGTTGACGCAGAAATGGAGATACTGAAAGCGTTTGAAGAACACAAAGATGATGAGAACGGTGTATCCATCATAGTCAGAGGCGGTGCGGGAACAGGCAAAACAATTCTCGCTATTTATCTTATGAAACTCTTTGCAGATATAAATGCAAAAGGGATCGAGTCAGAAGAGCCAGATGATTATCTGGATGAGGATTTCGATTATGTATATGCCGCTGAGAGGATCGATGGCATAGAAAAAATAGGTATTGTGTTTCCGCAAAAATCCTTAAGGTCGTCATTAAAGGATGTGTTTAAAGGCATCAGAGGACTTTCGCCTGATATGGTCCTTGATACAACTGATGTTGTTAAAAACTATATCGAAACAGGAGTAAAATACGACCTTCTTATTGTAGATGAAGCACACAGATTGAAGTGCCGCAATAAAGGCCACTTGTCATTCTACGGCAGATTTGATGAATGTAACAGGAATCTGGGCCTTGATAAGATGAAAGGGACCGAACTTGACTGGATATATATGTGCAGCAATAGCCAGATCATATTCAGAGACGATTTGCAGACAATCAGACCATGCGATATTGATGCAGATGATTTCAAGGAAATCACAGAAAAGAGATATCCTAAAACTGTTGTTGAACAGGCATTGGAAACGCAATGGCGCTGCAAAGGCGGCAATGATTACATCAACTATCTCAGAAAGATCCTAAGCTGTGAACCGGTAGATTACAAAGAGATCGAGAATTATGATTTCAAGCTGTACTCAAATGTTGGCAAGATGGTTGAGGATATCAAGACCCTTAATGAGACATATGGTCTTTGTCGGAATGCAGCAGGATATGCCTGGAAATGGATCACAAAAAAAGACAAAAAGGCATACGACATAGTCATTGGTGATAACAAATACAGGTGGAATTCGACATATGATAACTGGATAACGACGCCGAATGCTGTGAATGAGATAGGCTGTATTCATACAGTTCAAGGATATGATCTGAATTATCTTGGAGTCATAATTGGTGAAGATATCAAATATAATCCGGTAACGAAACAGATTTATGCAGATAAAAACAATTATTTCGATCAACAGGGAAAATCCGGAGTAGCAGAAGACCCTATAGCCCTAAGAGAGTATCTTACCAATATATATCTGACCTTGATGACTCGAGGCATTAAAGGGACGTATGTGTATGTATGTGATCCTGCGCTTAGGGAATACATGTCGCAGTTTATACCGTTAGTGACATAACTTCCAAATGCTTTAATGGGGAAAGGCTAATAAAAAAGTGCAAATCCCGTATTCTGAAAAACTGAATACAGCCAGTTTGGCTAGAATCTTTGACAACAAGAGCGAGAGTTATAAGTTGTTCTGGTTTAAGGCAATTCTGCATGAGGTAGGGCATGGAAGAAGTGTGATTCCTTTCCGTGACTTAATAGAGCGGATGATTGTAGATGCCTGGTATATGGTCAGTGAGTATAAGCTTAACCTTGGCCCAGCTGATAATCTGGAAAAGGCTGTTCTGTATATTGCAGAAAAGGAGAACTTCCTGCCGACAGAAAAGGAGGATGTTATTCTCTCATATTTGCATAAAAGTGATGACAGGGAACTCAGGCGTCTTATGACGGTGTTATCACAGAATGTACCATACAGGTTGCAGGCACCGTTGATCCAGACTCCTGATTCAAAACTGTGGAATAAGCTAGATGATATTACAGACTATATCAATTCCCAGGATGGAGTTATTTATCTGATAGAGCGTAAAAGGTCAATAGATAGCAGGATTATCATTGATACCCTTTGGATGGACTACCTCCAGAGTAATCTTGGTATCCTTATTGGGTGGACCGATTTTAACCTTATAACATACCTGCAGCGCAGAAATCCGACTGTTCCGGGAATATCAAATAAGATTTATCCACCTCAGGAGAGAAAGCTGACTTCGGCAACAAACTATTGGAAGTATATTATCCAGCAGGGGAGCGTAAGGGATATTTACAGCGGTGAAGAGCTAACTTCACGTGGCCTGTCGATTGACCACTTTGTTCCTTGGTCTTATGTTGCGAGTGATGAGCTGTGGAATCTTATCCCTACTGAAAAGAGTATAAACAGCAGCAAGAGTAATAATCTTCCGGACTGGGACACATATTTTTGCAGGCTTGCACATGCGGAGTATGATGCCTACCTTTTAACAGGAAGTGACGAAAGAGCATCTATGCTCTTCGAGAAGTGTGCCAAAGAGAACCTGAACAATGAAGAGGTCAGGTACCGCTTGTATAAGCAAGGACAAACGGAGCAGCATTTCACAAATCAGCTTGAAGAACTATTGTTGCCAATATACGAATCAGCACGCAATATGGGCTTCAGGAAATGGACATATCAACGATGAACGGAACCATTAAGTATTACGACGAAAATGCCTCATACTACTTCGACAGCACATCGCAGGTAGACCTTGTTTCTTTGTATAAGGAATTCCTGAAGTATGTACCAGCCGGAGGCCGGATCATGGATCTCGGATGTGGAAGCGGCCGTGATGTCAAATGGTTCAGGGACCATGGATATGAGGCTGATGGACTGGATGCTTCAGAAAAACTGGTGAGAATAGCCTCTGAAAAATTAGGAATCCCTGTAAAAGTAGGTTTCATAGAGTCGTGGATCGCAGATAAAGCATATGACGGCATCTGGTGCTGTGCGTCCTTGGTGCATCTAGATGATAATAGAATTGATCAGTTCCTCTCAAATCTGAGACATAATCTCAAAAAAGGAGGAGCGTTATTTATATCTGTCAAAGAAGGTATAGATTCAGGAAATATTGAAGACGGAAGATACTTCAGGGACTTTAGTGAAGAGGCTTTGAAGGCGCTTATTAGTCATTACAAGGGTCTTGGAATTGAAAAAGTTTGGTATACTGAGGATAAGATGCATAGGGAATCTTTTAAATGGCTGAATGCAATAATAAGGAGCAATGAATATGAATAAAAGATTATCGTTAATATTGGTTTCAGTTCTGTTGCTAACCTTTACAGTGTTCTTTTGCTGCTGTGGTATAGATACATCTACTGTTGCAGGCAGCGCTTCCCAGGTTGTTCAGCAGGATGAAACTGAGGATGAAGTCACGGATGAGTTTGACGATGAGGACTTTGATGATGAGGATATTGATGATTCCTTAGAGTCAGAGGAACCTGAAGAGTTGACTGAAGACTCCGATGAAGAAGATGGAACAACGATTACATATGTGTTGAATACAAATACAAAGAAGTTCCATTATCTTGACTGCAGAAGCGTCAAGCAGATGAAAGATAAGAACAAGCTGATAGAAGAAACCACAAGGGAAGCTCTGATTGAAAGAGGCTATGATCCTTGCGGTAATTGCAATCCATGAGCGATAAAAGCACCAGCAAGTACATAAGCCTTATACTCCGCCACAAGCCTGAAGTCATTGGCATCACTCTCGATGAGCATGGCTGGGCTGTTGTCGATGACCTCATAGCCGGAGTCAGCAAAACGCATCATCTGGATATGGAGGCTCTTGAGCGAATCGTCGCTGAAGATGAGAAGCAGCGCTACTCCTTCAATGAGGACAAGACTCTCATCAGGGCCAATCAGGGTCATTCCATACCGGTCGATGTTGAACTGCCTGAAGTGACTCCTCCGGCGGTTCTTTATCATGGCACAGGCCTGAAGTATAAGGAATCTATAGATAAACAGGGACTCATTCCGAAATCCAGACTGTATGTACATCTCTCAGGAGATGTGGATACTGCCAGAAAGGTGGGGCAGAGACACGGCAAGCCGGTGATCTACAATGTCGATACGGCTGCGATGCATGCTGACGGTTACACCTTCTACCGCTCGGTGAACGGTGTATGGCTGACCAGGGAAGTCCCTGCAAGGTATTTAACCTTTATTAAATAAGAAGGTGTAACTGAGGAGAACTGATATGTATGACGATAACGATGCAGGTGGTGGCTGCCTGACAGTCATTATAATAGCAGCTATATTTGCATGGATATCAGATAACTGGGTAACCATCGTTCTTGTCATTGCGGGAATTATTGCTTTGGCTGCCGTGATCCTTGGGATAAGGTCATACCAGGCAAAGAAGCCGGAAAGAGAGGCAGCTGCCAGGAAAAAGGCAGAACAGGAAGCAGCGGAGAAGGCACGAAAAGAACGGGAAACCTATGACCGGTATTTCGCTGCGCAGGAAGGCGCTTATTTGAATGGCAAGCTGGATTCTGCAAATGCTATCGTTCGAAAACTATTTGCCGAAACGAATGAAGATAAGCGCAGGAAAGTACTGGATTTCTTCGATAAATATCTGCCTCTCATTACAGAGATCATTGAAGCAAGCAAGCACGGCGGGACTGATACTGATGATGCATTCCTGAAGTTTACTGAAACCGTAAAGGCATTTTCAAGGAATCTTTATCAGGCTGATGATGTTATCGATGCCAATAAAGCCGTTCTGGAAAGCATGGCAATAAGAGATGGCTTATATGATCCATATAAGGACGTGTTTGACATTAATGTGACTGAGGATGACAAGCCAGAGATACAGGAACAGCCTCGCAAAATCGTAGCACGCAGTGCAGGAGATTCAGAGTTTGATCTGGAAATGACAGTGCAGGACCGGCTGGACGAAGCCATAATGATGGATGATTTTGATACGATCAGAGACATGCTCTACAGCGGAGTGATAGATGAATCCGACATAGATGATGATGTCCTTGAAAAGGTTGAGACCTACACCTAAAAAGGAGAGCGCATGATGATGACCCCTGAAATAAAGCTTATTAATGGCCTCGAGCTGCCTGGCATAGGATTCGGCACATATAAGGCGGAAGAAAAGAGTTTTGAGGCTGTGCGCGCGGCGATTGATGCGGGCTACAGGCTCATAGACACCGCTTCGGTATACGGCAATGAAAGAGCAGTGGGAGAAGCAGTAGCTTCAAGCGGAGTTTCACGTAACGAGCTGATCATAACCACTAAGGCGTGGAGGACCCAGCTCGGATATGACAATGTTCTCCGGGCATACGAGGAGTCTCTTAAAAAGCTGAAAATGGACTACGCGGACATCTACCTGCTTCACTGGCCGGCAAGAGATTATGAGGTCGACAGAGACAGCTGGCGGGCAATGGAACGCCTTTACGACGAAGGCCTGGTAAAGGCAGTCGGTGTCAGTAATTACCTTACGCACCATCTCGAAAACCTGCTCGCGGTCTGCAATGTACCGCCTATGCTGGATCAGATAGAGTTCCATCCGGGATACACTCAATGGGACACTGTATCATTTGCGCAATCTCATGGGATATGCGTTGAGGCTTGGAGCCCGTTTGCAAGGGGCAGGCTCAATGAAGATACACTGCTTGTAACACTGGCAGAGAAGTATAACGTTTCAGTGCAGACGATATGTCTCAGTTTTGCATGCCAGTGCGACGTGATCCCTCTGCCTAAATCCACTGACCCGGGCAGGATAAAACAGAACCTTGCACTGGTCAGATTGGATGAGGATGACGTTGAGAAGATACTGGCAATGCCACAGACGGGCTGGTCAGGGCATGATCCGGACGCAGCACCTGAAAAAGACGTGCAGGTACCGGACTGATAAGAAGGTGAAGCATATGATAGATGCAAAAGAAGCTAAACAGAGGCTTATAGCCGGCAATCAGAAATATATGGGCGCAGTTACGCCGCACGGAGACGTTTCACCTGAGATCCGCATGGATACAGCTGAGAACGGACAGCATCCGTACGCGATAGTCATTACGTGCTCGGACTCGCGTGTCATACCGGAGAGCATATTCTCCGCGGGCATTGGAGAGATCTTCGTGGTCAGAGTGGCAGGCAACGTCATCGATGATCACCAGCTCGGAAGCATCGAGTATGCGGCGGATCATCTTGGCACCAAGTTCATACTCGTGCTCGGACATACAAGATGCGGAGCGGTCGATGCGGCAATAAAGGGCCATGCAGGTGGGTTCATTGACTCGATCGTAGAGGATATAGAGCTTGCCATTGGCAGCGAGACAGATCCGTTTAAGGCAAGCTGCCTTAACGTGAAGCATGGAGTGGAGGTCATAAGACACGAACTGGAGATCCATCCTATACACGACCCGGACGGCCTCGTGGTTGCAGGAGCGATCTATCACATAGAAGACGGAAGAGTGGAATTCCTTGATTAGTACAATGAAGGTTACAGTTCTTGTAGATAACAATGACGGAGAAGGCCTCAAGGGAGAATGGGGCCTCTCGTTCTATATCGAATACGCGGATAAGACCGTGCTGCTCGACGCGGGTCTCTCGCCGCTGTTTGCGGTAAACGCGGAGAAGATGGGGATCGATCTCAACAAGGTAGATCTTGCCGTTCTTTCACATGCTCATGATGACCACGCGAACGGGCTCGACAGGTTTTTTGAGCTGAACGATCACGCGAAGCTCTATGTCGCCCGGGGCTGTGATGAGAACTGCTACGACAGATACGGCCTGCGCTTCAAGTACGCGGGAGTTCCGCGCGGCATAATGACACGTCACGCGGACAGGATCATAAAGGCTGATCCGGACATGAAGGTAGCAGATGGTATTAGGCTGCTTGCCCACAGCACTCCGGGACTTGAGAAGCTTGGCAGGATGGAGAAGATGTATCTCAGGCAGGGATTCATGCGCTACATCCCTGACGACTTCAGACATGAGCACAGTCTGGTGTTTGAGATGGGCGATGGAGTCGCCGTTTTCAACAGCTGCTCCCACGCAGGAGCGGATAACATAATCAACGAAGTGATGCAGGCATATCCCGGCAAAAGGATCATTGCCATGATAGGGGGCTTTCATCTCTTCAACAAGAGCGATGACTATGTCAGAGCGTTTGCCCGCAGAGTGGGAGATACCGGCGTAGAGGCTGTATATACCGGCCACTGCACGGGACAGAAAGCCTGGGACATCATGCACGACGAGCTGGGCGACAAGGTGCATGCACTGAAGACTGGCCTGGTGTTTGAGCTCTGACAACGGATAAAAAGGTAGGGGGACGTCATGTGCGATACTATAGGCAGAAGGATCGGTGAGAACCACTCTATATTTGCGAAGAACTCCGACAGAAGTCCGAACGAACCGCAGATAATCGAATTTATCGAGCATAAGAAGCATTCTGAGGATAAACTCAAATGCACATACATAAGCATCGATCAGGTGGAGGAGACCAGTGCGATGGTCATCTCGCGCCCGGTATGGCTCTGGGGAGCAGAGATGGGAGTCAACGAGCATGGCGTCTGCATCGGAAACGAGGCTGTTTTTACCAAGGGCAAGTACGGCCCTGACTCGCTGATCGGCATGGACTATGTCAGGCTCGGCCTCGAGAGGGGTAACACCGCCTATGAGGCGCTCTGCGTCATAACAGGACTGCTTGAGCAGTACGGCCAGGGCGGCAACTGCGGCTACGACAAGAACTTCCGCTACGATAACTCCTACCTCATAATGGACCGGCATGAGATATATGTGCTTGAGACAGCAGATAAGGAGTGGGCGTATAAGAAGTATGAGCATGCCTCCATTTCCAACCGGCTGACGCTGGGTGATGACTGTGATGCGTACTCTAGCGAGCCATGCGATTTCAAAAAGGAATACTCGGACTTTCTGTACTCGACCTTCTCGGCAGCCGCAAAACGCAGAAAAATGACATGCAGCAGCAAACTGGATACTGTATACGACGCCTTTGCGGCTCTCAGGCAGCATACGGTGGATGACCCGATGTGCCGGGCAAGCGTATCCTCTGTCTGCATGCACGCGGGCGACAGGTTCGCGGACCAGACCACTTCATCGATGGTGGTCGAGCTCACTGACGACATAAAGATATATGTGACGGGATGCAGCAGGCCGTGCCTTGCAGTATTCAAGCCGCACGACTTCTGCGCGGGAGGCATTATCTGGCCCGAGGGCATGAAAAACGCTGACGCGTACTGGAAGCTGTCAGAGCTCCATCAGCGCCGGCTGATCGGCATGACGATCCCGCCGGAATACAACGCTGAGAGAGACTCTCTTGAGCGACTGCTCATCAAGGATCCGTCTATAGACGCGCTGGCCTTTGAGAGAGCGTTCTACGATAAATGGGAAGACCACCCGTACGAGGAGGGTAAGCCTTCAAGGTCATTCATGAGGTACTGGGAAAAGAAAAACGGCAAACTGATGCGCTGATCATGGAGAATAAATGAAATTTACAGGTACTACATTCAGGCCTCCGTTTGAGGCAAATTCATTGCTCCTGCAGGTAACGACAGGCTGCTCACATAACAGGTGCTCATTCTGCACCATGTACAGAGATACGCCTTTCAGTGTGGAATCCATGGAGCAGATCGAGAAAGACCTGGCCGAAGCCAGAGCCTTTGCACCCGGAGCAAGGCGAGTGTTTCTCGAGAACGGCGATCCGTTTGCGCTTAGTGCAAACAAGCTGGAGGAGATAGCTCAGAAGATACACGAATATCTTCCGGATGTGCAGACGATAGCCATGTATGCGTCGATCAACAACATCCGTGGCAAGACAGACGAGGAGCTTGTCCGCCTGAGAGGGCTCGGGATCAACGAGCTTAATGTAGGGATCGAGAGCGGACTTGATGAGGCTCTCGAGCTTATGAACAAAGGCTATGACAGCAGGGAAGCTCTGTATGAGCTCGGAAGGCTGAGAGATGCCGGCATGGACTACGGAGCCAACGTCATATTCGGCGGTGCGGGACCGGGCAGGCTGAGAGATAACGCAGCAGCTACTGCGGAAATCCTCAACAGGACCACGCCGTATCTCATTTTCACCGGCACCATACATGCGGATCCGGGCTGTCCGCTTTACGACGACATACAGTCAGGCAGGTTCATAGAGCCGACTATTGGTGAGCATATCGACGAAGAAGAGCTCTTCCTTGAGCTCCTTGAATTGGATAACTGCCTGTATTTCGGGCTGCATCCTTCAAATGTGGTCAGGATGCAGGGCTGGCTCCCAAGAGACAAGGACGCCATGCTGTATGAGGTAAGACAGATAAGGACATACCTCGCAAAGCGCCTCAACGAGAGACCGGTGAGGTATGGCGAAGGCGCGATCCTGCTTTAATAAATATGAGCGAAAAAAAAGTGGTATTTGATTGAAGCTCCCGCTACTTAGGCTGACGCCTTGAAGTAGGGGATTCCTGCTTCGCCGACCACAGCGATACAGCTCCGAAGAGAGTATCGTCTTACACGATCTCCACAGGCGTGGATTCCCGCCCTCCCGGCGGTACTGAGTCTATTGTCAGGCCGGCTGCAGTGCAGCATCAAGTATGTTGACCGCCGCATTGCTGTCACGGTCATGGTGAGCGCCGCACTCAGGGCAGGTCCAGTCCCGTACCGATAGGTCTCTCACAAGCGGATTCCTGTACCCGCAGCATGAGCATGTCTGTGAGGATGGATAGAAAGTACCTATTCTTCTTATCTCGCAGCCGTGCTCAAAGCCCTTGTACTCGAGCATCGAGAAGAAGCGGCTCCACGATGCGTCGGAAATGGCTTTCGCAAGATGGTGGTTCCTGACCATGCCTTTAACATTAAGCGACTCGATCGCGATGACTTGGTTCTCGCTCACCAGACGGGTCGATTCCTTGTGAAGGAAGTCAGTGCGGACGTTATATATCTTCTCGTGGACGGCAGCCACTCTGATACGCTGCTTTGCGCGGTTGGAAGAGCCCTTCTGCTTTCGGGACAGACGTCTCTGCTCGCGGCGGAGCCTGCGCTCATACTTCGAAAGGGTCTTCGGATTGGCAACAGAGTCACCGTTGCTGTCGGTGTAGAATTCCTTTATGCCCACGTCGATGCCGATCACACCGCCGGAGTTTGGCTTGGGGACGAGCTCTTCCTCGACGCAGAGCGATACGTAATACTTGCCTGTCGGAGTACGGGACACCGAAGCATTGAGTATGCGGCCATCAGGGATCCGGGATATTCTGGCTTTCACAGCGCCGAGCTTCGGAAGCACTATGCGCCCATCTTCGATGCGTATGTTATCGCTCTGATTGCGGGTGCGGTACGACTGGCAGTGATTGTGTTTGCTCTTGTAGCGTGGGTAGCGTCCTCGCCCGGAGAAGAAGTTCCGGTATGCCCTGTCGAGGTTGCGAAGACTCTCCTGCAGAGCCATGCTGTCGGCGGATGCGAGCCACAGATGCTCCGGATCACGCTTCAATTCCGTCAGCAGACGGGCAGTTGCGACATACGACAGGCTCTCACGACACTCTTTCCACGCTTCGCTTCTGAGAGCGAGGAAGTGGTTATACACAAAGCGGCAGCAGCCTAAGGTGCGGCTGATCTGCTCAGTCTGGACATCGTTTGGGTATATTCTGTACTTGTAGCCTTTGGTTATCTTCATACAGATATTATACCAAACAAATGTTCGTATTTCAACCTGACGCCGGCTAATTCAAACAGTTGAGGCGATTCATCCCGTCACCTTAGAGGTGGGGGGTTCTCGCTTTCTTTATGATAAAAAAGTTATGCTGATACTGATACTGGCGGCAGTGCTCCTTTTGTGCAGCTGCAGCAGCAATACGCCGGAAGAAGATGTAGTAACGGAAGAAGCAGAAGATACTGTGATAAGCAGTGAGACAGAATCATTTGATCTTGAGAAGGGAACAGTAATGCTGAACAGTGGATATACGATGCCGATCATAGGCCTTGGCACATGGACGCTTTCGAATGATGAGGCAGAGGAGTCTGTATATGCTGCGTTAAAATGCGGCATGAGGCTTATAGATACAGCAAGGTATTACCAGTGCGAGACTGGCGTCGGCCGCGGGCTCCGGCGTGCCATCGATGAGGGCATAGTAAAACGTGAGGATGTATTTATTACCAGCAAGATAATGCCGGGTGACTATGACAGGGCCGCACAGGGCATAAATGACTCCCTTAGCGATCTCGATGTCGATTATGTCGATCTGATGCTTATACATCAGCCGGGATCAAATGATGAGGCTGTGTACAAAGCCATGGAACAGGCGGTGCGCGACGGCAAGGTGAGGTCGATAGGTATCTCGAATTACTATACGAAGGAGCAGGTGGATGAGGTGTTGTCCTATGCTGAGATCACGCCCGCGGTAATACAGAATGAGAACCACCTGTACTACCAGAACAAGGCACTTCAGGAATATGTGAAGCAATACGGTATAGTGCTTGAATCCTGGTATCCGTTTGGCGGCAGAGGGCATACTGAAGATCATTTCGGTAATGAAGTTATAAAGGAACTGGCGGAAAAGAATGGGAAGACTCCTGCGCAGATAATACTCAGGTGGCATATTCAGGACGGATATATTACGATCCCGGGTTCGAGCAATCCTGAGCATATTAAAGAGAACTATAATATATTCGATTTTGAACTGACAGGCGAAGACATGGAAAGGATCCGTGATCTTGATCGTCAGGAGAGATATGAGAACTGGTAAAATAAGTGGAGATATCACAATGAACATACTTGTACTAAATGGCAGCCCGAGACCTAACGGAAACACGGCGCAGATGATAGCGGCATTCCGCGAAGGCGCTGCAGCTTCGGGCAACAAAGTGGATGTAATAAATGTATGCAGGAAGAAGATAGCAGGCTGTCTCGCATGCGAGTACTGTCACACTAAAGGCGGCGGACAGTGCGTGCAGAAGGATGACATGCAGGAGGTATATGACCTCCTCAAAGATGCGGAAATGCTGGTGCTGGCTTCGCCTGTGTATTATCACGGACTGTCCGGCCAGCTGAAGTGTACGATAGACCGCTTCTATGCGGCCGCGTACCCGGAAAAGCCGGCGCACTTAAGCAAGGTGGCTATGTTCCTCAGCTCCGGTGATCCGGACATGTATGAGGGAGCACTGTTTTCGTATAACGGGGACTTTCTGGGCTACCTTAAACTTGAGGATATGGGAGTGTTCACGCATAGCGGATATGACCCGGGCGTGTCAGAAGAAGAACTCCTGAAGCTGAGACAGTTCGGAGAATCATTAAACTGAAATGAAACAGATCATAATTCATGTGGATATGGACGCTTTTTACGCGTCGGTAGAGGTGCGTGACGATCCCTCGCTGGCAGGCAAGCCGCTCATCATAGGCGCGCTTCCGACAGAGCGCGGCGTGGTCGCCACATGCAGCTACGAGGCGAGGAAGTACGGGGTCCATTCCGCCATGAATATAAAGGAGGCATACAGGCGGTGTCCGCAGGCGGTCTACATGCACCCGAACTTCGAGAAGTACAGGGCGGTCTCCGAACAGCTGCGGAAGATCTGGTACGATTACGCGGTGAAGATGGAGCCGATTGCCCTCGACGAAGCCTATCTGGACGTGACCTACAGCGCGGGCGGCTTTGAGCGCGCCGGAGAGATGGCGCGCGAGATAAAGGCGCGCACCCGAAGCGAACTCGGACTTACATGTTCGGTAGGAGTCGCGTACTCCAAGACGGCTGCCAAGACCGCGAGCGAGGAGAAGAAGCCCGACGGCTACTTTGAGATCCGCACGCTCGAAGACTTCGTAAACCTCATGATAGACCGTGATGTGAAGTCGCTTTACACCGTAGGAGCGAAGACCGCCGAAAAGCTCAACAGGCTGGGCATCTACACGGTGCGCGACATCCGTGAGCGCAAGGACGACATCCTTGAGCGCTTCGGCAAGCACGGACAGCTCATAACTGAGCTCGCCTTCGGCATAGACGAGCGCAAGGTGGTAGAATATAAGCCGGAGGACGCAAAGTCACTCAGCCGCGAGATCACCTTCCAGGAGGACACGGACAACTACCGCCTGCTGGACGACGTGCTCGTGCTGCTGGCTCTTTCGGTCGAGGACAGGGCGAGGCGGCATGATCTGCACGGAAAGGGAGTCACGCTCAAGCTGACGTATGCCGACATGCAGAACGTCACGAGATCACACGCAATGACGACTATAGATGACGCGGCAGCCATATACACCGAAACCTCGAGACTGCTGGAGCAGGTGGAGAAACGGCCGGTCCGGCTCATAGGAGCAGGCCTGTACAACCTGACTCCCGACGAAGGGCGCCAGATGACGCTCGACGACTACCTTGAAGGCACCGGGGAAAAGAAGCAGGAGCTCATTGATAAGAGACTGCAGGAGCTTCAGGCGAGATACGGACTCGACTTTGCCGGTCATCTTGAGGACCTGCGTCACGGCAGGGTACTGTATCGGACGATAGAATACATGCGCAAACACTTTAAGGATTAACACAACAGGAGACAGCGATGGGAACATTAGAAGATTATCTTGAAAGAGCAAAGGATCTGGCAGAGGATGCAGGCGAAGTGGCAAAGAAGGTCGCCGGAGAAGCCGCTGAAAAGGTAAAGGAACTTACCGAAGAGGGCGGCAAGGCCAGGGAGATGGTAAAGAACGCGAAGGAAGAGTCTGCAGCGATCGCTTTTGGCGCGAAGGAGAAGGTGCAGGGAATAATCCAGGACGCCAAGGCCATCAAGGAGCTCAAGCAGGGAGTCGCCGATCTTGAGGCGCTTCCTGAGATCGAAGGATCCATAATATTCACGATGGAGAAAGAGACTCTGGTCAACAGCCTGCGCGGTCTCTATCTGCTCATCGACGACAAGCGTCTTGACGACGCCACGGTAGAGCAGGAGATCAGGAAGGTCATGGTAAAGGTGGTTCCTGCAGAGACAGGAGACGACACCCTGGCTGCTGATGAGCCGAAATCGGAAGAGGAACTGGCGATAGCAAACGCCAAGAACATTGCGTACAGCGCCTGCCTGAGAGCGCTGGATTCACTTAAAAAGAGCGAATAAATGGACCTGAAGCAATTCAAGTGGACACGAGAACCCGCGTCTTTTGAGATAAAAGATAATGAGGTGTATATAACGACTGCGCCGCACACCGATCTGTGGCAGCGCACGTATTATCATTTCCGCAACGACAATGCGCCGGTGCTGCAGATGGAGACTGAGGAGAAGTATTTCAGCTTCTCGGTGAAGACATCCTTTAAGGACAGTCATCACCGCTTCGACCAGTGCGGCATCGTGATGTATCTGGACAGCGAAAACTGGCTGAAAGGATCGATCGAGTACGAGAACGGGGAGTTCCAGCACCTTGGGAGCGTAGTCACGAACCACGGCTGGTCTGACTGGGCTACGACGGAGATACCCGCGGATATAAAGGAGATGTGGTACCGTCTGAGCAGGAGAGAAGACGACTACCGTATCGAATGCTCGGAGGACGGCTCGCACTGGAAGCAGATGAGGATCTGCCACATGCACGAAGGCGCAGGCAAGGTGAGCTTCGGCATATACGCGTGCTCGCCTGAGGACTCGTCGTTTTTGGCGGTTTTTAGCGATTTTAAGCTGACTGACTGCGCATGGCAGGCGCATGACGGCCAGCAGCCGGATTAAAGAGAAAGGGGACGGCCATCCGTCTCCGGAAGAAAAGGGAGAGAGACTATGGATCCAATACTTGTTAACGAAGAGAAATGCGTGGGCTGCGAACTGTGCGTCAAAGACTGCCCGAGCAGCTATCTCTACATAGAAAACGGCAAGGCTCACACGAATAAAGGCGGCTGCCTTGAGTGCGGGCACTGCTACGCGGTCTGCCCACAGGGAGCGATCACTATGGCAGGCTATGACTGCCCGGAGGAAGCTGTCTTTCCGATGACGGAGATCTCCTCAGATAAGCTCCTTGCGGCAATGAAGAGCAGAAGGACTGTAAGGCAGTTCACGGATCAGGCTGTCGAAGAGGAGAAGATACAGAAGATCCTCGAGGCCGGCAGATACAGCCCTACTGGAGGAAACAGCCAGAATGTCTCATATACCATCCTCGGAAGCAGGCAGGCAGAGGCGGAATCTCTATGCGTCGAGCTCTTCCGCAAGGGAACGAGCCTTCCGCGCCGCATGAAGTCAGTTTCCGAGCGTTTCAACATCCCGGATAACTTCTTCTTCAAGGGAGCGCCGCTTGTCATCGTTGTGAGCAGCCGGAGCACCGTGGATGCGGGACTTGCGAGCTCATACATGGAGCTAATGGCCGAAAGTCTCGGCCTCGGAGTTCTCTACAGCGGATTCTTTGTGATGTGCACGAGGCTAAGCAGAAAGCTTCGCAGACTGCTCAGCCTGCCAAAGGGGCACAAAGCCATGACATGCATGGTCATCGGATATCCTGCGGTCAAATACCAGCGGATAGTGCCGAGAAAGCCGCTGAAGTCGAAGATGCTGTAAGGGAGACAGATGCGCAGAGAACTGGAGCATTTCTATATAGGGTATTCATATGGGGGCAATCAGGACTGGTTCCGCACCTTTATGATGCGCCTTGGCGGCTGCGGGGCTGAGACTGCCTGCGACAGCAGCCTTTATTTTGCCCTGCACAGAGGCGTTGAGGGTATTTATCCATTCGACGCAGAAAACCTCTCAAAACGCGAATATGTGGATTTTGCGCATATGATGGAGAAGTATCTGTGGCCCAGACTGTCAGGGATAGACAAGCTGAGCATTTATATAGACGGATATTCGAAATATCTGAGTGACAGGGGCGTGACCTGCATCAGCATGGACACCCTGGACGGAAGCGAGCCTTATGAGAAGGTCGCGGCGACTATCAGGAAGCAGATAGATGACGGATATCCGGTCCCGACGCTCATACTCAATCATAAGGAGCGCTCGCTGAAAGACTACGTGTGGCACTGGTTCCTCATAAACGGCTACGATGAAAAGGACGGCACGATGATGGTCAAAACTGTTACATACAGCAGCTTTCAGTGGTTCGACCTAAGAAAAATGTGGGATACGGGGTATAATAACAAGGGCGGCTTCGTCCTTTACAGGCTGGATGTGGAATAATACCATAAATGATTATCAGTAAAGCAAAGAGAATATAAAGGGGAATCGATGGGAAACCCTATAATCACCATAGATCTTCACGGATTGTTCCGTGACGAGGCAATGAGAAAGATCGATAAAGCGCTGAAAACCGCTGATTCCGGCACTTACCAGATAAAGCTGATCCATGGCTACAACCGCGGCACCAGCCTAAAAAATATGATAGTAGAAGAGTACAGATATCACCCGAAAGTGCTCCACGTAAAGCCGGGCGACAACCTCGGAACAACAATATTTGTGCTTCGTGAGTTATGAGGACCATACAGGCACTTGAAAACAGACTTATGAAACCGGATTACGAAGAACTTGAAAAGAACATATGCTATGTGATCAAGGAGCAGCACATCAAGCTGGGATACAGTGATAACAGCAGGTGGCTGTATTACCCTTTGAGCGCTCTCAACCATATGATGGGCACAGACTGCGACATCACCGGTATGGAGAAGACGCTTGAGGGTTTCTTTGATTACGCGCAGGACAGGCTTGGCCCGGGCAAGGTGACTCATAAGGGCGAGAGATTCTGCCTGCACATGGATCCGAAGGCATCACAGTACGTGCGCGACAACGTGCCTGAAGAGCCGTTCCTCGTGGAGCTCATAGATATGCTTGAAAAGCACGGAACGACGATGGATCAGGTAGTCGACGTGTTCCGCAGATACTCCGACAAGGTGCATGCGGAGCCGGCGGACAGCGATGAGTTCGACATGCTCGTATATTTCGAAGACGGCGAGCCGGATCCTTTTGTGTACTGCCTCGCGGACGAGATGGGGCATGTCACATACCACAGAATGATAATGTCAGAATTGAAAGAGAGACTTTAGGAGGTTAGATATGCAATTCATTATTACCGCTTACGATGGCGCGAACATGCTGGAGAAAAGGATGGCTGTAAGGCCTCAGCATCTGGAAGGCATGGCAGCACTCGGTGAGCACGTGGTGTGCGCTGGTGGCCTCACCGATGAGGAAGGCAAGCTGAAAGGCTCCGTGCTTGTTGTCGATTTCGACGACAGGACCGGAGTTGATGAATATCTCAGCGGCGAGCCTTACGTTGTCAATAATGTATGGGAGAAGGTCACTGTAGAGCCAATCAACGTTGTGATCATGAACGGCAGGAAGGTCGGAAAGTAGATGGCTCCGAGGTACGCGATACTCGTTCCGCTGGTAGAGACGGGATCCGGGGATGCACTTCTTCTTGAAGTGCGCTCGCAGCTTGTAAAGCAGCCCGGAGAAGTGTGCTTCCCCGGAGGGAGAGCCGAAGCCGGCGAGTCGGCTGTAGAAGCTGCGGTTAGGGAGACCTGCGAGGAGCTCGGGATAGAGCCGGACGCCATAGAAGTTACCTCTGAGCTCCAGCCGCTTAAGATGGGCGACGGCAGAAAGGTCTGTCCGGTCTCTGCGAGGCTGAAAATAGAAGGCATTGACGGCCTCAGGCTCTCGGAGGACGAGGTGGCGGAGGTGTTCCTGCTTCCTGTGAGCTGGCTGAAGGAGAATCCGCCTGCGCACTATGACCTGGCTGCAACGGAGGACGAGGAGCTCCCTGAAAAGCTCCTCGGCTACCTGGCGCATTATGGCGGGTACCGCAAGACCGGCCGGACGGACTATTACGAATACAAAGGCCATGGGATCTGGGGGCTGACGGCCAGAATAATTAAAAGTTTAGGGTATTAATCGGGATCTGGAGTATTTCATATTACAAAAGCAAAAGAGAGAATGGATATGAGTACTGCACAGAAAAACGTTAAACTGATCAATGAAAGACTGGACGAGGGGTTTAAGCTCCTTCGCAAATACTATGAAGTAGAGGAGCAGGCGGTCGATGACGTGCTTGCGAATCCTGTTATAGGCGGCAGGCCGCACCACGCGCGCCGCTTTGATATAAAAGGAGTCGGCAATCTGCTGGCGATGACAGTCACTGAGGCTGAGGAGAACCAGCTGAGCTCATTTGTAATAATGCCGTATTTCAAGAACCTGCCTCTCTTTTCGACGGATTTCGTCTATTCGGGAGCAAGGAGGTTCTTTCTGCTTGAGATATACGATCTGTCGGCCAGACACGACGGTATATTTGACGCAGGGATAGAAAGCTTCAGGGCGTTTGGAAATGAGATGACAGACATGCCGGACTTCCCGACAAGACCTGCATGGTACGACGACATCCGCCCGGTATGCCACGCAAAGGCGCCGGACGAGAGTCAGGACGAACTCTCGATTAAGCGCTTTTTGGCGTTTCTGCAGCTCTTCATCGACATGGAGCAGGCTTCGCCGCTGCTGGGCACAGACGATCTGAAGACCAAGTGGCAGAAGAACAAAGAATATGCCGACAGGCTCATAGACGAGGGCGGAGTTTCAACGGATCTGTTCACGGCCGCTTTGGGCGCCGAGAACACCCGCAAGTTTTTCCATGAGGTGTTCTTCGGCGCGGACTGCTACAAACCGCTTGATAGTGCCGGCGTAGAAAGTTTTCCGAATCTCTCCGCCATAGACAGATTCCTTGATCATGCGGATACTGAGGGCACGACCAACCGCGAAAAGATCGCCAGAAACCAGCAGATCATCCGTAGACTTCCAACCACGGACAAGTCGAAAAGTTACGAAAACTTCGAAAACAGCGCTATGGAAGGCAAGTACCCGGCAGGAGTAGTACTCAAAGACGGAAAGCTGATCGGCTTCGGCATCCACATTCTCAACGAAGACATATATCCACTTCAGAGCTTCGAGATCTATCTGAGAAACTGCGGCCTCTGCGGTCCGCTCGACCTCTCAGGCCAGAAGGACCTTCTCTTTGTGGACATTTACCACAACAAGATCAACGCCATCAATGTGAGCGGCTGCAGCTCCCTCCGTATACTGGGAATACAGGACAATGACATAAGCGCGCTTGACGTGACGGACCTCGAGGCATGCCAGGGCATAGACGCCGGCGGCAACAGGCTGAGCAGCCTGGATGTCAGCCGCAACAAGGAGCTCGTCGAGCTGTACATAAACGACAACGAGTTTACGGAGATCGACCTCAGCTCCTGTCCGAAGCTGAAGTATTTCTACTGCCACAACAACGGCATCACCGAGCTGGACACGACGGCGAACCCGCTCCTGAGGCACCTAAATGCGACAGGCAATCCTATGCGCAGCATCAAGTCGCTTGCGCCGCAGAGGGAGGAGCAGCTCCCGCTCAGGCTGACAGCTGTAGGTGAAGGATGTGTAGGGCTGAAGTTCAATCCGGTGTATAATGCACAGTGGAAGGAGACCGGCGAGTGGCAGCAGTCTTACTACGCGTATCCGGCTGAAGGGCATGTATTTGAGGGCTGGTATGACGAGTCGGGCGCGAAGCTGTCCGGCGAGGCGGAGTGGTTCGATGAGTACGGCGCGAGCCGTGTGCTCACGGCAAGATTCCAGCCGGAACAGGAGTAGGTATCAAAAATGGATTTTATAGCGGAAATAATTGCAAATGTACTTCTTCTTGTGGGCCTTTTCCTGGTCCGCTGGTGCAAAGCCCACAAGCAGGCGACGCTTGCAATATTCGTTATCCTAATGATGATCGTTGATGTGATCTTCATACTTTGGCGTTTCAGCGTCATATAACGGGTACGGGACAGACACTTTATGCTTCTGCGCTTTTGCGCCGGATAAGGAGGCAAGATAGTTGGAAGTTTTAACAGTTTTGATCGTTTCTTTCGCAGTCATCTGCATTCTTTTCAGACTTACACACCAGAGATACAGCGGTCCGGGCGAGCCCGCAGACATCCGCAATAAAGATACATACGGAGATCCTGTAAAGAGCCTGTATACTTCGTCAGAGGTATTCACGCTCCATCACCGCATCGAAATAACGGATGAGGCAGGCAATGCAGTATACCGTGCGGAGACGCAGTTCCCGTCGATCCACGACAAGACAGACATTTACACCGCGGACGGCAGACACATAGCGTATTTCGAGCGCAAGCTCCTCACGCTTCATGAGATCCATTACGTGGACATGGACAACGGCAAGAGCTTCACGCTTTCAAACGAGCTGATGCACCTGATCAAGGACGTTACAAATATTGAGGGGCTCGGATGGGTCATTCACGGAAACATAGTCCAGCTCAATTTCACCATAAATGATGAGAATGACAAGCTGCTGGCAGTCGTGAGCCAGAAGGCATTCTCGATACATGATAAATTCGCGATCGACATTTATAAGCCGGAGCACGAGGAGGAGATCGTCACCCTTGTAATAACGCTCCAGCATATGATAAGGGACAGGGAGAGCAGTGCCGCGGCAGGATCCGGCGGAGGCTCGGCATCATAAGGACAGTAACAGACGGACATATAAGGAGGAATAAAGATGGAATTCAAGGAAGTAGTAAAAAATCGTTATTCATGCAAAAAGTACAGTGACGCTAAGGTGGAGCCTGAAAAGCTCGAGGCTATTCTGGCAGCCGGAAGGCTTGCTCCGACCGCTAAAAACCTGCAGGAGCAGCATATCTATGTGCTGCAGTCGGAGGAGATGCTCGCTAAGGTCGATGCTTTAACACCGTGCCGATATAACGCGCCTGTAGTCCTTGTCGTGGCATTCGATAAGAACAACGTCTTTACATATCCGGGAGACAAGAGGGATTCCGGAGTTGAGGATGCAACCATCGTAGCGACACATATGATACTTGCTGCGGCAGACGAGGGAGTGGACAGCTGCTGGGTCAACTTCTTCGATCCTGAGAAGACTGCAGAGGCACTCGGACTGCCTGAGAATGAAGAAGTCCTGATGCTGATGGATCTCGGATATGCTGCAGAGGGAGCAGGTCCGCTCGCGAACCATGACTCCAGAAAGCCGCTGTCGGAAACAGTCACATATCTGTAAAAAAGGGATAGACTGAAAGGTGAAGCTATGAAAATACTTGTACTTGAAAGCAGCGGAAATATCAGGGGTTCTTCTAACATGCTCGCGGACGAGTTCATTCGCGGAGCAGAAGAGAACGGCCACGAGGTTACCGTATATAATGTTATACGAAAGAATATACGACCATGTCTTGGCTGCGGCAACTGCGGCATGTCGGGTATGTGCGTTCTGCAGGATGATTACGAAAACGAGCTCAAGCCGATGA
Source organism: uncultured Eubacteriales bacterium (assembly GCA_902779185.1). Classification (GTDB taxonomy): domain Bacteria; phylum Bacillota; class Clostridia; order Peptostreptococcales; family Anaerovoracaceae; genus Crickella. Next base: position 40,137 of record CACZAM010000004.1, on the reverse strand, counting down.
TCATAAACACTGACATGATAGTGTTTGTGATGCCTGTTTATTACTACAACTGGCCGGCACCTCTGAAGGCTTGTGTGGACCGCTTCTATAGCTTTACAATGGAGCTGACGGCCATGCATAAGAAGGCCGCATTCCTGTCCGTAGCATGGGATGACACGGATTCCGTCTTCGACATCCCTAAGGCATACTATAAGCAGGTCTGCAGCTACATGGATTTCGAGGACTGCGGAATGGTGCTCGGCAGGGCGTGCGGAACTCCTTCCATGACAAGGAGCAGCGAATATCCGAAGCAGGCATATGAGCTGGGCAAAAGTATTTAGGTACAAGGTAGAGGGGCTATGAAGAAAACAAAATATCCTATAAACAAAGAATTCTTTCCGCTTAGTCTGTATACACCTACAATAAGCCGCAAAAGCATTGAGGCCATAAACAAGTTGTACAGAGTGCCAAAGTCTATATATAACGACCCCGAGGTGAGCATAGAGACAGTGATGATCCCGGGATACAAGGATGGGGAGATCGAGCTGATGCTGATAACGCCTGTTGGTGTTGAGAAGCCTGCTCCGTGTTTCTACTACATTCACGGAGGCGGATTTGTATTCGAGGCAGCCTCCGGGCACTATAAGCATGCCGTAAACATTGCAAAGGATGCGGAATGCGTAGTGGCGTTTGTGAAATACAGGCAGGGTCCGGAATATGTGTACCCGTATCCGCAGGAGGATTGCTATGCGACTCTTGTGTGGCTGCATGAGCACGCCGGAGAGATAGGCATCGATCCGGACAGGATAGGAATAGGCGGGGACAGCGCCGGCGGGATGCTGACTGTCACATCGTGCCTTATGGCGCGCGACAGAGAGAGCGGAATAAAGCCGCTGTTCCAGCTGCTCATCTATCCGTTCCTCGATGCAAGAAGCAACAGCGAATCGTATAAGAAATATACGGATACGCCGGTCTGGAACTCGACTCTGTCAAAACAGGTAAGCTTTATTATTGACCCGCATCCTGAGGAGATCCCTCTCGCGTACAGGTCGCCTGTTGAAGCGGACAGCCTGGAGGGACTGCCTCCGGCATATATAGAGGTGGCGGAATTCGACGCACTGCGAGATGACGGGATTCTGTACAGCAGGCTCCTTGAGGAGACGGGCATAGATGTGGAATTCCACGACACACACGGCACCATGCACGGCTACGACTATATGGTCAACGCGCCTACAACGATGCTGATGGAGGTGCTGAGAGTAGAATACATGAAGAGAAAATTCAGCGAACGCTGACAATATAAAGAAAAGAGGTAATTTAAAAATGGAGAAGATCAAAACACCTGCAACTGAAGCACTTGATGCGGTAAACGCAAAGTATGAATTCCTTGAGGCGCCGGGAGCTATCAGCGGCGAGGACTACTCAAGAGCGGTAGGAGCTGACAAGGCGGCAAGGCTGTTCAAGACTCTGGTAATGAAGGGCGACACCACCGGAAGCATCTATGTATTCGTGGTGCCGGCTCTGGCAAAACTGTCGCAGAGACAGACTGCAAGGGCTCTTGGCGAGCACGCGCTTGAGATGATCAAGCCGGTCGAGCTGAAGAGTCTGACCGGGTACATGCACGGAGGAACTTCGCCTCTTGGAATGAAGAATCAGTACAGGGTAATTTTTGACGAGTGTGCAGGAGATATGGAGACCGTCCTTATCAACGGCGGTGGCGGCGGATACCTTGTGGAGCTGACACTTGACGAGTTTGCGAAAGTGCAGCCATACGAGCTCATGCCGCTCAAGAAATAAAACGGCAGAGAACACAGCTCTGCCGCACATGGAACTGCGGAAAAACCGGAATGCCGGGGAGGAAGTTCAGATGAGTTCTATAGATATCAGATTGATCGGCATAACTGATCTTGATACCGACTGCATCGTGAATGCTGCTAACAGCGGGCTCGCGATGGGAAGCGGTGTCTGCGGAGCTATTTTCCGTGCAGCAGGTGCGCGAGAGATGCAGGCTGCATGCAACAAGATCGGCGGATGTCCGACAGGAGGCGCGGTAATAACACCTGGGTTCAATCTTAAGGCAAAACACGTTATACATGCGGTCGGACCGATCTGGTCGGGCGGAAGCAAAAACGAAGCAAAGAACCTTTACAACTGCTACAGAGAGTCTCTCGATAGGGCGAAAGAGAACGGCGCCCATTCGATCGGGTTCCCGCTCATATCTGCGGGCATCTTCGGCTATCCGAAGAAGGAAGCCTGGCAGGTCGCTATTAAGGCTTGCCGTGACTGGATCAGCGATAACCCTGATCATGAGATGGACGTTGTCTTTGCGGTCCTCGATCCGAAGATCATGGAGCTCGGCAAGGGTGTCGCAGGCATGGGCAGCACAGGCTGGTAAACACACTTGCAGAAATGGGCTCTAAGAAATGAAACAGGAAACGATAGACAGGATAAGGCGCTTCACTTCCGACAGGGAGTGGGAGCAGTACCATACTCCGGCAAATCTCGCCAAGAGCATCTCGATCGAGGCGGGCGAGCTGCTGGAGTGCTTTCAGTGGAACGATACGGATTTCGACGTGGAGCATGTGAAAGAGGAGCTGGCGGACGTGATGGTATACTGCCGCAATATGCTCGACGAGCTTGGCCTTGATGAGGACGAGATTATCAACAGCAAGATGGATAAGAACGAGGCGAAGTACCCGGTGGAGCTGGCTAAGGGCAGCGCGGAGAAGTACACCGAACTCAGGAAACGGAAATGAGCAATCTGATCACACGGACAACTGAACTTGCGATGTCGGTGACGCTGACATACATAAAGCCTGGCGACACGGTCGTCGATGCGACCTGCGGGACCGGTCAGGACACTGTGGTGCTAGCGCGTGCGGTAGGGAGCGAGGGCAGCGTCTATGCCTTCGATATCCAGAGGAACGCGCACCTGCTGACCGAGGCGCGGCTAAAGACGCATGGCATCTCGAATGTGCACCTGATTATGAAGTCATTCGTATCGATGAGCGAGCATATACCCGAGAGGAGCGCCGCCGCAGTTGTGTTTAATCTGGGCTATCTGCCCGGCGGCGATCACAGCATCACAACGACTGCGGACACGACGGTCGAAGGCCTCGAATGCGCGCTGAGGACCATCCGTCCCGGCGGCATAGTGACTGTCGTGATGTACGACGGCCACAACGAAGGGGCGGAAGAGAAGGCGTCTGTGCTCGAATGGGCTGAGGCGCTAGATCAGAGGCGATATCACGTGGCGTACGTCAGCCTGCTCAATCAGAAGAACCACCCGCCTGAGATCCTGTGGATCACGAAAAAGGCATAGCAACAAACCGCTAAAAACAGCTAATAAAAAACAAATCATATATAACAATCAAAGGGAGGACGCGGCATGTTTGGATCTCTTGCAAACTCAGTGGCAGCAAAAGCAAATGCGCTTGAAACAAAACTCATGCTATATATCGTAGCAGGTATCATAGTACTCGTAATAGTAAACATTCTTCTTGAAGGTGTCAGAAGATACATCAGAGGGCTTGATACAGCTGCACTCGGCGGCATTTTCCTCTGGCTGGGCTACGAGTCATCGAAGCTCGCGCTCGTGAATGTCCTAACCAACCTTTTGTACCTCGTGGGAGGAACACTCTGCGTAGCAGGCCTGATCGTATTTGTCATAACTATGGTGGTCAGGAGCAAGCGGGCTGCCAGGAGAAGCGGACCGCCAATGCCTAAGCACGCTCAGACAGACGGAAAGGCAAAGGCAGAAGATGCGGCAGAGGCAAAACCGGCTGACAGCGAAGGTGCAAAATAAAGAAAATGCTTATCATCCGCGAATGGTGATATGCGATTGCAAAGGGGACTGAGATGTACTCAAACGCGGAATTAGTAAAGGACTGCCTGGAACTCTTCAGGCAGACGGAAGGGGATATAGTCGACGTACCTGAGATCGGCGAGACAGTGCTTTTCGATGAGCCGATATTCGGATTCGCGTCAGCAGGCGACGGCATATTTGAGACTTTCCGCCGGAAGGAAGTCATCGGGGCAAACTATTTCGGCCCATATGAATGGCTCCCGGAAGCGAGGTCGGTCGTCGCTTTATTTCTGCCATTTTCCGAAGCCGTGCGAAAAAGCAACAGGGAAGACAAGACCGATCCGTCCAGGGAATGGCTGTACGCCAGGATAGAAGGGCAGGAATTCATCGGTAAATACATGGCAGCGGTAAAGCAGCTTTTCGAAGAGAAGGGTTTCAAAGCCTGCGTGCCGGCGCTCGATGAAAGGTTTGGCATAAAAATCGAGATAACATCAAAGGGATTGCGGCCGGACTTTCATGCTGACAGCAGATGGTCCGAAAGGCATGCCGCCTATGCCTGCGGCCTCGGGACATTCGGTCTCTCAAGGGGCCTTATCTCGGAACGCGGCATGGCCGGACGCTACGCCAGCATAATAGTCTCGGCAGACTTTGAGCCTACTCCAAGGGCATATACAGGCATCGATGATTACTGTATCAAGTGCGGCGTATGCGCTAAGAACTGTCCTGCTAACGCGATCTCCCTCAAGCACGGCAAGAACAACATAAAGTGCAATAAGCATGTAGAGACCATGAAAAAGAAGTACTCGCCGCGCTACGGCTGCGGCAAGTGCCAGGTAGGAGTGCCGTGCGAATTCCGGGCTCCGGGCAAGAAATAAGCATCAAAAGATAGAAAAAATAGCAATTGTCAATGAACAGTAATAGAATTCGCAAATCAATAAATATATTTCTGGCTATCACGGTATTTGGCTCGTGGATCTCTCTTTTCGTATCTTCATCAGGGACGCTGATGCATAACGGAATCAACAGCCTGAAGTACTTCACAACACTTTCAAATCTGCTCGAAGGAATTGCCTCGGTCATATGGCTTGACAGCGTTCGGAAGAACGGCCGGGCGAGCGATTTCGCTGAGCTGCTCAAATACATTGCGGCTGCTTCAGTAGGACTCACATGTGTAACAGTTCTGGTATTCCTTGGGCCTCTGTACGGATATCCGGAGATGTTCAAAGGACCAAGCTTTTTCCTGCACTTGCTGACGCCTGTCATAGCAATTGCTGAGATGATCTTTCTGGCGGATACCAACTTTACGCGCAAAGACAACAGACTTGTGATACTCCCGCCGATAGTCTACGGCATCGTATATATAGGCAATAATATAATCAACGGAACAGGAGAGTGGCCGGATACAAACGACTGGTATCTCTTTCTTACATGGGGCTACCCGGTCGGTATACTCATATTCGCGATCATTTGCGTCGTTACCTGGCTTCTGGGCCTGGCAATGCGCAAGCTGCACCGAAACTGAATATACGCAAACCGCATCATAATCAGTACTATCAAAGCAATATACATCTGAACTGAGACTGCCGAAAGGCGAGTCTTTTTTTATAGTCTATGCATGTCGCAAAACACCTATGGCGCCTATATCTCCGCTCGTCTCCTCTGACTCCCGGGGTCTGCCGCCCGGCGAGGGAAACGGGTCTAGTTGTAAATATGAGATATCAAAAGCGATGGCAATATGTGATATCATATATTGATAGGTAAAATGAAACTGTCGGAGAACATTGGGATAGGTATGGGAACGAAAGAAAAGAAAGAAACTGTCGTGGCGATCTGTTACGACTTCGATAAAACGCTGTCGCCTGACAACATGCAGGCACAGGGATATTTGCAGGCGATCCACTACGAAGACCAGGACGAGTTCTGGAAGGAGACGATGGATCTGGCGCGCACCCACGACATGGATTCGAATCTGGCGTGGATGTACCTGATGCTGAAGGGTGCGCGCGGCAAGGAGATCTTCAGGCGTGAAATGCTGGCCCGTTACGGCGCCATGGTGGAGCTCTATGACGGGGTAGCGGATTGGTTCAATCGCATCAACAGCTACGGCGAAGAGCGCGGAATAAAGGTGGAGCACTACATTCTGTCCTCGGGTCTACGCGAGATGATAGAGGGCACGAGCATCGCCGGCAAGTTCAAGCGCATATACGCGAGCTCCTTCTACTATGACGAGTCGGGCGTCGCGATATGGCCGGCGCAGGTGATCAACTTCACCGACAAGACGCAGTTTTTGTTCAGGATATCGAAGGGTGTGCTGGATGTGAACGACCCGGCCGTGAACGATTATTTCCCGCGTGAGGATATCCGCGTGCCTTTCACCAACATGGTCTACATAGGGGACAGCGAGACGGACATTCCGTGCATGAAGCTGGTCAACGTTTATGGCGGTTATTCTGTCGGCGTGTATGACCCAAAGACCGGTGACAAGCGCAGGGTGCTCAAGCTGCTGGAAGAGAACAGGATCGGCTATTATGCTCCGGCGGATTACACGGAAGGCTCCGAGATGGATCAGCTGATCAAAAGCTTCATTGACAGGACGGCAATAGAGAAATGAAAAAGAGACGGATAACATTCAATTCACCGGTGGTTCTGAGCTTTGCGATCATCAGCTTCGGCGTAATGGTCGCGAATTATCTGACTGCGGGATTCAGCAATCAGCTGCTGTTCGTGACATATCACTCGCCGCTGACTTCACCGCTGACGTATGTAAGGTTCTTTACGCATGTGCTCGGACATCAGGGCTGGAGCCATTATATAAACAACATGATGTACATGCTGCTTCTGGGACCGATGCTCGAGGAGAAGTACGGATCGAGGACTATAGTTGAAGTGATCCTGATAACCGGACTGATGGCGGGACTTGCAAACTGGTTCCTTTTCCCGACAGTGGCGCTGTGCGGAGCAAGTTCGGTCGTATTCGCGTTCATACTGATGACGTCGTTTACCAGCTTCAGAGAGGGCGAGATACCTCTGACTGTCATACTGGTAGCGGTCATATTCATAGGACAGCAGGTCTACGAGGGGATATTTGTCGCGGACAATATCTCGAATATGGCGCATATCGTCGGAGGCCTCGTAGGCGCGGCCGCGGGATATACACTGAATAAGAAAGATTGATCGTTTCAGAGAAAGTTGACGGATAATTAATTATGTCACCATTACTGATGAAAGCTGTGATTGCCATCACACTGGCACTCATATTCTATACAATAGGCGTCTGGTCGGAGCACAGAGCCAGAATTCTCAGACCGGCGCATCTGGTCTTCTTCTGGCTCGGTCTGTGCGCGGACACGACAGGTACCATGATGATGTCGAAACTCGCTGACGGCACAGGCGGCGGACTGATGGGAGTGCACGGGATCACCGGCCTTATCGCGATCGTGCTCATGATGGTCCACGCGGTATGGGCGACCGTTGTACTGGTGCGCAAAGACGAGAAATCGATGCAGACATTCCACAGGTTCAGCATAGCAGTCTGGATAATCTGGCTCGTGCCGTTCGTGCTTGGGATGATGATGGGAATGAGATAATGGAAAACAGATTCAAACCGGGTGATACAGTGCAGCACTTCAAGCGTGAAATGCTGAGCGAAGAGGAGCGGGCGGCAAACAAGTACCTTTACGAGATCGTTGGCGTTGCAACTCACAGTGAGACGCGTGAGCCGATGATGGTCTACAGGCCGCTTTACGATGACGGCGGGATGTACGTACGCCCGCTTGGGATGTTCCTGAGCGAGGTCGACCGCGAAAAGTACCCGGATGTGAAGCAGAAATACAGATTCGAGAAAGTGAAATGAGGCTGTTCATTGCGATAAATCTGAATGATGAGATGAAGGATACGCTTCTTGATATTCAGGACGCCATGAGGACTTACGGTGTGCGCGGCAAGGATACTCCGCCTGAGAACATGCATCTGACGCTGGCTTTCATAGGCGAGTATGATGACCCTGAGCTCGTGAAGGAGGTCGTTGAAAGCATTGAGATAAGGCCGTTTGAGATGAAACTCAAAGGTATAGGTGCTTTCGGGGACCTCTGGTGGGCAGGCACGGATAACAGCGCGCCTCTCATGGCAATAAGCAGGAGGCTCAGGCGCGCGCTTGCTGAGGCGGGCATTCCTTTTGATAAAAAGAAGTTCTCGCCGCATATAACGATAATACGGAGAGCCAATGGCAGGCTTTCAGAGGAAGCGACCGATGAGATAGCGGCTTGCGGAGGAGCATCGATGACAGTGGATCACATTTCACTGATGCGCTCCGACCGAGGCAAATACGGGATGAAATATACGGAACTATGAAAACACAGATAGGCGGAAAGACCTGTTACATATATGACTGCGGTTCATCCGATGTGCTGCTTATACAGCTCGTGGATGATCACGATATAGAGGTGCTCGACAGTGAGGTAGCGGAGATCGCAAGGCTCGCAGGCGGCAAAGGCTTCACACTGGCAGCTTTCAAGGTGGATGACTGGAACGCGGATCTCTCGCCATGGGAAGCGCCGGCGGTATTCGGAAGCGAAGGATTTGCAGGAGGAGCGGAAGCGACTCTTAAATATGTCACTGATCAGCTGATACCTCAGCTCACTGGCGGACTGGACGCGGGATCAGATAGTCAGACAGATGTGCAGCCGCATATAAACATGGGTGCGCAGATATTAATAGGCGGATACTCGCTTGCCGGGTTCTTTGCTCTGTGGGCGGCATATCAGACAGATCTGTTCAGCGGAGCGGCTGCTGCATCGCCATCGGTGTGGTTCCCGGGCTGGATAGATTACGCTGAAAAACACGATCTGAGGGCAGGTAAGGTTTACCTCAGCCTTGGCGACAGGGAAGAGAAAACGAAGAACCCTGTGATGCGGACGGTCGGTGACAATATCCGCAGACAAAACGAACTGCTGCAGAAGGATCCGGCTTGCAGTCAGTGCATTCTCGAGATGAATCAGGGCAACCATTTTAAAGAGCCGGATATACGTACAGCAAAGGGCTTTGCCTGGCTGCTGAAGGAGATGTAAATGAGCGAATCAAACATAAAACCGATCACAATGGATCATGTCGAACGATATGGTGAAATCTATGCAAAGGCTTTTTCGGGCGAACCGTGGAACGATCCGTGGGAGACTGACGATGCCGTCATACACGTGCGGGAGCTGCTCGAATCAAAACAGGCACATGGACTTGAGTATGCCGTGGATGGAGAGATCGCCGGGTTCATCCTGGGGACTTCGATGCTGTTCCATTACGGCAGGATGTTTGAGATAAATGACCTGGCTGTGGATCCCGCTTTCCAGGGAAGGGGTATCGCAAAAGAGCTCCTTGAAAAGTGCATGGCAGATATGAAGGAGCGTGGCATCGCAGGCCTTAATCTTATAACCGAGGCAGAGGGATTTCTGCCGGAATTCTATGAAAGGTACGGATTCAGCCGCGAAAAGCGGGTGATACTGATGGGGAGAGAATTATGAGTAATATTCCGAAAGATCCATTTCTGCTTTTCAGCTTTATCAACATGCAGCTCAGGGACAATTACGCCTCCCTTGAGGAATTCTGCGCAGCCAATGATGCAGATCCGGACGAGCTGACAGAAAAGCTGAAAGCCGCAGGGTTCGAATACAACGCGGAGCTGAACCAGTTCCGTTGATGAAGACTACTGCGTGATCGTGTAAAGAGGAGCGCAATGGATAAGGCGCTTGAAGTGCTAAGAAACGCAGGATATATGATCAAATAGGGACAAAAGGGACATGAGGATAATCAGAGACAGTGCAATGAATGAAAGCAGCCATGTGGCTGTGCTCGAAGTCAGATACCCGGACAGCGCAGAATGGGACAATGCCGCTTTTGAGCAGCTGCGCGACCGTGAACTTGATGCCCTGCGAAAAAAAGGGGAGAACTACGACCGGGAGACCTGGTTCAGACAGGATCCGTACTTCAGATACTTCCGCAAGTTCAAGAAGACGTATCCGGTCATGATGCAGGTGGAATCGTTCCTGCTGAAGGGACGGCCTTTCCCGGAGGGCAGATATATCAATGCGGTCGCATTTCTGACTGAGATGAAGACAGGGATCCTTATGGGAACGCATGACGCGGAGCGCGTAGAAGGAGATATAGTCTTTTACACCGAGACCGAAAAGCTGCCGTTCCCGAGCATTCACGGTTCGGAAGGCCACAGCTACCCGGGCGATACTACCGGACGCGATGACAAGGGCGTTATCATAAGCATGATAGCAGGAGCTGACAGCAGGACCTGCCTTCAGAAAGACAGCAGACACGTGCTGTATCTGGTGTTCGGTACGCCGCTTACTTCAGCCGAAGTGCTGGAGGAATGCGTTGATCAGGTGGAAACATACGCTAAGACGCTTGCTCCAAACGCTGAAACGCGGAGGTATTTCGTATGACTGTAAGGCTCGCGACGATCGAGGACATGGAAGGAGTCAAGGCGCTTCTGAGGAAGTATCACCGCGATACCATTTCCGATGAGGACCGCCCGGATGGATTCGTTACGACGGCCATCACTGATGAGCAGCTGGCAGACCTGATCGAAAAGGAGAAGGGGGTCACCATAATCGCCGAGCCGGTTGAGGGCGAGCCGGACAGAGTGTTGGGCTTCTGCTTCGCGGCTCCGTGGGAGTTCTGGACTGCATGGCCGCTTTTCAGGCACATGATAGATATAATCCCGGACTATGAGTTCGAGGGCAAAAGACTCGTAGTGAGCGACAGCTACCAGTACGGACCTATGTGCGTGGACAGATCGATACGAGGGACAGGCGCATTTGAAGCGCTGTTTTTCGCCAGTCTGGAGCAGTTCCGCGACAGATTCCCGCTGATGCTCACATTCGTGAACCAGATCAACAAGAGATCTGAGAACGCGCATAACAACAAGGCGCATATGGAGACTATAGGGACCTTCGATTTCGGAGATAATCACTACTTCCTCATGGGAATACGTACCGATGCAGCTGATAAATACAAAAATGGCGGTTTTTAGCGGAAAGTAGCGTAGGAAGCGATCGAATGAAATATGCCGTCGCATATATAGTTATTGTTAATATAGTGGCGTTCTGCCTGTATGGAATAGACAAAAACGCCGCAATCAGGCAAAAACAGCGCATACCGAACCGCGTTTTGCTGTTACTGGCGGTTTTTGGCGGTTCCCTGGGAGCTCTGGCAGGGATGTACACGTTCAGACATAAGACCCAAAAGTGGTATTATACTGTTACAGTACCTTTGCTGCTTGTGATCCAGATAGCAGCTGTTGTTCTTGTGATCTGCTCCTGAAAAGGTTAGTTAGTGACCGGTGAGCAGAGCCGGATAAATAGGAGAATGCTTGGAAATGATTGGTAAGTTTTGCAGGGAGTGCGGCACTGAGCTGGTGCCGAAAGAGCTTGAAAATGAAGGGATCGTGCCGTATTGTCCGACTTGCGGGCAGTACAGGTTCCCGCAGTACAACGTGGCAGTCATCATGATAGTCGTAAATGAATCGACTGACGAGATACTGCTTATACAGCAGTACGGCAGGCCGTCATACATACTGGTAGCGGGATATGTGACAAGAGGAGAATCCCTCGAAGATGCCTGCAGGCGGGAGATACGTGAAGAGACCGGCATGACGGTGTCGCGTATCAAATACAACCGCACGGAGTTTTTCGAAAAGTCAGACTCCCTGATGTGCAATTTCACTATATTTGTAAAGGATGCTTCTGAGCTGCATACGAACTATGAGGTTGACAGATATGCCTGGTTCACGCGCGATGAAGCGAGAAAAAACATACGCCCTGACAGCCTTGCGGAGAAATTCCTCGTGGCGTATCTGGACGAAGATGAGAAGGAGGCAAAAAATGAGTAAAGTTAATGATTTTCTGACAGAAGCAGGTGTATTCTATCTGGCAACAGTTGACGGCGACCAGCCAAAGGTAAGACCGCTCGGAGCTCATCTCGAGATGGATGGCAAGGTGCTCTTCGGCGTAGGAGATTTCAAGGATGTTTATAAGCAACTCGTTGCGAACCCTAAGGTAGAGATCGCGTGCGCAAAGCCTGACGGTCACTGGCTCCGTTATACAGGCAAGGTAGTATTCGATGATGATCCGAAATACGCTGAGGCGAACCTGGAGGCTATACCGATGCTGAGGAACATCTACAATGATGAGACCGGTCATAAGCTGATGATGTTCCACCTTGAGGACGCTACAGCTGTAGACATTCCGATGATGGGACCTGGAGAGGATCTTCTGAAATAACTGAAACAAAAGGGAGAAACGGATATGAAGACTTTAGTCGCTTATTTTTCGGCGAGCGGCAACACCGCTTCGCTTGCAAAGAGAGTCGCTCAGGCTGCAAAGGCTGATCTGTTTGAGATAAAGCCGGTGGAGCCATATACTGACGCGGACCTCAGATGGACTAATCCACTTGCCAGATGCAACAAGGAAAAGATCGGCAAAAAGAACGTGCCGATCGCTGACAGGGTACAGAATCTGGATGAATATGATCTTATTTTCATAGGATTCCCTATCTGGTACTACGGGGCTCCGAATATCATTGAGACATTCGTAAAGAGCTACGACTTCAGCGGAAAGAAGGTGGCGCTGTTCGCTACATCAGGAGGAAGCGACATCGGAAAGACTCCGGCTAAGCTTCAGCCGCTTATGAAGGGTGAGATCGTCGGATCGAAGCTCTTCAGACCGGATGAAAGCTTTGCAGAGCTGAATGTATGGACAAACAGTTTCAACTAGCGGGATCATTGAGATGAATTTCTGAATCGATCATGGAGGAATACAGGAAATGAGAAAGATTCTTGTAGTAGTCGACATGCAGAATGACTTCATTGACGGCGCTCTCGGGACTGCTGAGGCGGCGGCGATCGTTGAGAATGTGAAGGCAAGGATACGCGAGTATGATCCTGCGGATGTTTTCGTGACGATGGACACTCATGCGCCGAATTATCTTGAGACGCAGGAGGGCAGGAACCTGCCGGTTGAGCACTGCATCAAGGGCACGAAAGGCTGGCAGATCAGGAGCGACATCGCCGCGCTGCTGCCTGACTGGCATGTCTATGAGAAGCCGACATTCGGAAGTGTTGCGCTGGCAAAGGACATGGCTGAAATCGCGTCGAAAGAAGATATTGAGATCGAGGTGCTTGGGCTCTGTACGGATATCTGTGTGGTGTCGAATGCGCTCATGCTGAAGGCGCATATGCCTGAAGTGCAGATCTCGGTCGATCCGTCATGCTGCGCGGGAGTGACGCCGGAGTCACACGAGGCGGCTCTGAAAACGATGCATATGTGTCAGATAAGGATCATGTAGCATGCTGTATATAATCAGGCACGGAAAAACTGAAATGAACGCGAAGATGCTCATGCAGGGCAGGAGCGACCACCCGCTCAATGAGGCAGGTATCGCGCAGGCCGAGGAAGCAGCGGAGCGCTTTGCGGAGATGGGCGTGAAGATCGACAAGGTCTATACGAGCCCGCTAAGGAGAGCAGTGCAGACGGCGAAGAAGATAGCTCCGTATGCGGAGATAATCGTTGACGAGAGACTTATAGAGATGGACTACGGCCCGTATGAGGGGATGGACCTCAGGAACCCGGCGCCGGAGGTCATCAGCTTTTTCATGGATTTCGTCAATGTGCCGGCGCCGGAAGGCATGGAGCCGCTGCCGGATATCGTAAAGAGGCTTGGGGCTTTTCTGAAAGATATCGTAAGGGAGGCGGAAAGCAAGAACGTGCTCATCTCGACTCACGCGATAGCGATGAAGGGCGCCCTTGAATTCCTGACGCCTGAATCAAAGGGAAGCTACTGGGCAAAGAACATCGGTAACTGCGATATATATGCGGCGGAAGCGAAGGGCGGAAAGTTCTCCGTTCCGGTCCTTATAGAAGACGGCAAGGACCGCTGGGAAGGCGCGGAATAATTATATGGAATACAGAAAACTCGGAAATACGGGACTTGAGGTAAGTGTTATAGCTCTTGGATGTGAAGCCTTTGTGGAAGACAACAGCAATGCGAAGTCATTCCTCGACATGGCTGAGAAAGCGGGGGTCAATTACTTTGACTTGTTCTCACCGGATCCTGCCGCGAGATCCGCTCTCGGCGAGGCGCTGAAGGGAAGGCGTGAGAAGTTCATCATTCAGTCGCATATCTCATCCGTATGGAAGAACGGTCAGTATGAGAGGAGCCGCAACCTTGATGATGTCAAGGAGGCTTTCGAGGATTCGCTCGAGAGGCTCGGTACTGACTATATCGACGTGGGCATGATCCACTACTGCGACGCTGACAGCGACTGGCAGGCAATAAAGGACAACGGTATAGTCGATTACGCGAAGCAGCTGAAGGCTGAGGGCAAGATCCATCACATCGGTCTTTCGTCGCACAACCCGAAGGTCGCTATAAAGGCGATAGAAGAGGGCGACATCGAGGTGCTGATGTTCAGCATCAACCCGGTCTACGACATGCTTCCGGGAACTGAGGTCGTTGATGATCTCTGGGCAGATGAGGTTTACGAGGGCGGTTTCGTGAACATGGATCCTGAGCGCCAGAGGCTGTACGAGCTCTGCGAGAGCAAGGGCGTAGGCATCACGGTAATGAAGGCGTTTGCGGGAGGCGACCTGCTTTCAGCGGAGATGTCTCCTGCGGGAGCGGCGCTGACTCCTGTTCAGTGCATAAGCTACTGCCTGTCGAGACCGGCCGTTGCGACTGTCTGCTCCGGCGCGAGAAACGATGAGCAGCTGGCCGAAAGCATTGCATACTGCGAGGCGACTGAAGCTGAGCGCGATTACGCAGAGGCTTTCGCGAGCTTCCCGAAGGTGAGCTGGAGCGGACACTGCATGTACTGCACGCATTGCCATCCATGCCCGGCTGAGATCGATATAGCGTTCGTCACGAAGCTTCTGAATCTGGTCATTGCACATAATGAGTCGAACGGTATAAAGGAAGGGACTGAAGAGTTCCGCGTGCCGGATACAGAGAGGATGCATTACGAGGTACTGGAGAAACACGCAGGCGACTGTCTGAAATGCGGCATGTGCGAGACAAGATGCCCGTTCGATGTTAAAATACGTGAAAATATGGATCACGCCGTAAAGGTGTTCGGATATTAAAGAAGGTATCGGTATGAAGCAGTATATAGTTGACGCGTTTACTGACAAGCCGTTTGCCGGGAATCCGGCGGCGGTGTGTGTGATGGATAAGTGGCCGTCCGAGGCTTCCATGATGAAGCTGGCCATGGAGAACAACCTTTCGGAGACGGCATTCATCGTGAAAGAGGAAGAAGGATACCACCTCCGCTGGTTCACGCCGGGAAACGAGGTAGAACTGTGCGGACACGCCACACTGGCCTCATCTTTTGTGATATTGAATTATGTCGAGCCTGAGAGCTCTTCGGTAAGCTTCAACACGATGAGCGGCGTGCTGACTGTTAAGAGGAATGGCGATCTCTACGAGATGGATTTTCCAACATATCCGCTGAAGGAGATACCTGTTACGGACGACATGGAGAAGGCCTTCGGAGTGCGCCCAGTAAAGGCGGTTCTGGGGCTCGATCTCGTCTGCGTGTTTGAGACGGAAGAGCAGGTAAGGAACATGACGCCTGATCAGGGCCTGCTCACGAAGATAGAAGGACGGATACAGAACGCGACTGCAGCGGGAAGTGACGCGGACTGCGTGTCGAGGAGCTTCTGCCCTAAACTGGCGATTGCTGAAGATCCGGTTTGCGGATCTGCTCACTGCCAGATAGCGGATTACTGGTCGCAGGTGCTCGGGAAGAAGGAGATACTGGCCTATCAGGCATCGAAGCGCGGAGGGTATCTGTACTGCGAACTGAAAGGAAACGGAAGGATCTCAATAAGCGGAAAGGCTGCACTGGTTGCGATATCTGAAATTGTTGCAGAGCTGGAGGATAAATAGTAATGATCACAGGAAAACAGAGAAGTGAACTTAAGAAGCTGGCTCAGGATCTGAAGCCGACCGTAATGATTGGCAAGGAGGACATAACTCCGACAGTCATTTCGGCAATCGATGATTACCTGAATGCGCATGAGCTTGTTAAGGTGCAGATACAGGAGGGCTCGCTGATGGAGCCTAAGGAAGCTGCGAATCAGATAGCTGAGGAACTCGGAGCTGAATTCGTGCAGGCGATCGGCAGAAGATTCGTGCTGTACAGAAGAGCTGCGGATCCTGACAAGAGAAAGATCTATATTTAGCAAAGGTGTGTGGCTATGAGATTCAGGATGATACACGAGAACTTCAACGTGAGCGATCTTGATGTGTCGCTCGCTTTCTATGAGAAGGCGCTCGGACTGAAGGAGATCAGAAGAAAGACCGCAGAGGACGGTTCGTTCATAATCGTCTATGTCGGCAATGAAGAGACGGATTTTGAGCTGGAGCTCACATGGCTCGAGGAACACCCGCAGAAGTACGATCTGGGCGAGGAGGAGTTCCACCTGGCGTTCAGAACGGATGATTTCGACGCGGCGCATGAGCTCCACGAGAGCATGGGCTGCATCGCTTTCGAGAACCACGACATGGGGATCTATTTTATTACGGATCCGGACGGGTACTGGCTTGAGATCCTGCCGCCGAGGGATTAGGCAGGCTCCTGATGCAGAGATGTATGCGGAAATGAGGATAAGAGATGAAGTTAGACAGTAAGGGCATAGGCTGGCTCATAGCAGGTATTGTGATCTGCGCATCGTCGTTCCCGGGCACAGGCATAGGGGACATGATGAGCACCATCCTGATAGGACTGACGTTCATCGCTGTTTACGTGATGAAGCAAAAATTCAGACCTGTAGGACTGGGCTGGTTCATAGCGGGGGGCATATTTTTCGCTTTCACTGTGGACATCTTTTTTGAATTTGCCGGCACATTATTCTCTCGGGGCAGCGATAATTCCGGAGATCTGTCAAGCGTTTTGATAGGAGCTGCACTTACCTGTTACCTTATGCTGATGTTCTATCGTAGGAACAAGGATGTGCTGAAAGATGTCGTCAACGGTGCGGATTACAGCGAAAAGGACGAGTTCGAGTTTCCGTATCAGGAGCAGGTGTTCAAAGAGGAGACTGTTGAAGTCGTTAAGGAGACAGCGGAGGCTGATAACGTAAATGCGGCACCGGACACGGATGACGAGTTTATAGAGATCGAAGTGACGGATGACGACGTGAACTAGGAGCTGTTTCAGGTAGATCAATTGAAAAAACTGAACTGGATAGAAATAACCAGTCTTTATATAGGCGTAATAATGGGCGCGGGTTTCGCGTCGGGCAGGGAATGCTGGCAGTTTTTCGGCGTATTCGGAACGAAGGGATACGCGGGAGCTGCGGCGAGCACGGTCTGCTTTGTGCTGCTGGCGTGCATGCTGACATTTATTGCACGCAGCAAGGGCACGGCAGACCTGGGCCGGCTCATCTGCCCGGTGGAGAGCCGGCCGGCCTATGAGTTCATAGGCTGGGTGCTCGCCGCTATCTACTATTCCATGATAATCGCCATGACTGCCGCGGGCGGATCTCTTCTCAACCAGCAGTTCGGCATCCATAAAGCAGTTGGAGGAATAATAATAGCTATCCTTTGCATCATCACTGTCCTTGGCGATTTTGAGCGGGTATCAAAGGTGTTCAGGCTGATGATCCCGGTGCTTTTCGTTGTGGGAATCATCACCATACTCCTTACGATAAAAGCAGACTTCAGCCAGAGCGGCCCGACGGAGGGCTACACGCCGGGACGGATGTCGCCAAACTGGCCCGTCTCAGCTCTTGTATTCATGGCATACAATACGACCGGTATGATCACTATGGCCGGCAATTCCGCCATGAACGCGAAGGATCCGAAAAACGCATACGCGGGAGCCATCGCAGGCACGCTGTGCCTTGGCGGACTTACAATTCTGCTCCTGCGCGCGCTGCTGACTGACATGGCGTTCAGCTCGGAACTCGACCTTCCGATGCTGGGCTTCGCGGGCAGACTGTCACCGGTCCTGAGCATCATCTACGCGGTGATACTCTACGGCGCTGTGTATTCGACCGGCGCCAGCACGTATTACGGCTTCAGCACAAAGCTTAAAGACGGAAAATACAAAAGATGGATCATAATTGGCGGAGCTCTGGCAGGATTCCTGCTTGGACTCACGGGATTCAAGAAACTTGTCGAATTCCTTTACCCGGCACAGGGGTATATAGGGATCGTATTCATAATTCTGATAATCATGAACTTCTGCAGGGAACTGACAAAGCCTGCGAAACAAAAGGGAATAGGGAAAATATATTGATCAGGGGGATGTTCGAATGAACAATGATACCAGAAACACTCTTGAGGCTCTGGCGAGAGGCGAGATAAGCGTCGATGAGGCGCTCACACGCATCAAGACTGAGCCGTTTGAAGATATAGGATACGCGATGGTAGACCTTCACCGTAAGGTGATGCAGGGTGCGCCTGAGGTGATCTACGGCGAGAGCAAAACAGCTGAGCAGATCACCGGAATCGTTGACGTGATGGTGGAGAAGGGGCAGCTGCCTATTCTTGTGACCAGGATAGACGCCGCGAAGGCTGAGGTTCTTGCTGCGCGCCACGAGATCTTTTACAGCAAAGAAGCTCGGATCGCTGTCATAGGCGATAAGCCCGAGCCAGATGGCATCGGTCCTATAGTTATCGCGACAGGAGGAACGAGCGACATCCCTGTAGCGGAGGAAGCCGCGATCACTGCCGAATTTCTCGGGAACAAGGTAGTACGACTTTATGATGTTGGCGTTGCCGGCATCCACAGACTGCTTGCTCACAAGGAATACATAACCCGGGCATCCGTTATTATCGCTATTGCGGGCATGGAGGGAGCTCTTGCCAGCGTAGTGGGAGGGCTCGCTGACTGCCCTGTGATAGCTGTTCCTACAAGCGTTGGCTATGGAGCGGCTTTTGAGGGACTTTCGGCATTGCTCTCGATGCTGAACTCCTGTGCGAGCGGTGTTGCCTGCGTCAACATAGACAACGGATTCGGCGCGGGCTACATGGCCAGCCGCATAAACCACATGGAGGCAAAGAAATGAAGCTGATGTATATAGACTGCAGCATGGGCGCGGCTGGCGACATGCTGACTGCCGCACTTCTTGAACTCCTTGATGAAGACGCGCGTGCATCCTTCATAGAAGAGTTCAACGGTCTCGGACTGCCGGGCATAGTAATGGAGACAGAGCCGTCTGTTAAATGCGGTGTTGAGGGTACGCGCGTACACATACTGGTCCACGGCGAAGAAGAAGACGAGTACCTGCACGATCATGGCCACTCGCATCATTCCCACGGTACAGAGCATACACATCACACGCATTCGCACGACGGAATTTTCCATACTCATGTACATAACGGGGTAGCTGAAATAGAGCATATCGTTAAAGATCATTTGGATCTTCCTGAGAACGTAAGAGAGAACATTCTCAAAGTTTACGATATAATTGCGGATGCTGAGAGCAAAGCGCACGGGGTCCCGGTAACTGAAGTGCACTTCCATGAAGTGGGGACGATGGATGCGATAGCTGATGTCACTGCTGTCTGCCTCCTTATCGACCGCATAAAACCGCAAAAAATAGCAGCTTCGCCTGTCAATGTCGGCGGCGGAACTGTGAAATGCGCGCACGGCGTACTCCCGGTCCCGGCTCCTGCGACTGCAAACATACTTGAGGGGATCCCGTCCTGTTCCGGAGATATCATGAGCGAACTATGCACTCCGACCGGGGCTGCTCTCCTCAGATTCTTCGTGGATGAGTTCGGAGACATGCCTCAGATGAGTGCTGAA
The DNA here is from genome assembly GCA_902779185.1 of uncultured Eubacteriales bacterium. GTDB lineage: Bacteria > Bacillota > Clostridia > Peptostreptococcales > Anaerovoracaceae > Crickella. The sequence continues at coordinate 20,539 of CACZAM010000004.1, read as the reverse complement.
CGATGCGGATACGGCATGGGAGCAAAGGACTTTGTGCGTCCTAACTGTGTCAGGATCACTCTCGGTGAAGCAGACTAGATCATTATTGCCATTGACCGCAAAGTCGGCAGAGGATTATAATTGATGCGTAAAATAATACCCGCGGGCCGTTTTGGCCGCATAAAGTAGAAAAGAGGTGCAGAATGGGATTATTTGACAAGTTCAAGAACAAAGAAGAGAAGGCTAAAGAAGCAGTAGAAGCTAAAGCGGCAGAGGCTAAGGCAGCAGCAGAAGCTGAAGCAGCAAAGGTAAAAGCAGCAGCAGAGGCTAAAGCAGCAGACGCTAAGGCAAGGGAAGAAGCTTTCCTTAAGAGAAATGCCGAAGTAAAGGCAGCTCAGCAGGAGAAGATCGCAGCTGAAAAGGCAGCAGAAGAAGCAGCAAAGGCAGAAGCTGCAAAGGCTAAGGCAGAGGAAGAAAAGAAAGTTGCTGAGGCAAAGAAAGAAGCCAACAAGGCATTCAAGCTCGCAGTAGACGGTGATTTCGGTCCTAAGTCGATCAAGGCTGTACAGCACATCCTCGGCTGCAAAGAGGATGGTATCTGCGGAACAGAGACAATCAAGGCTATCCAGAAGCTGGTCGGCGCAGAGGCTGACGGAGTATGGGGAACACAGACTTCGAAGGCTCTCCAGAAGTTCCTTGGCGTAACAGTTGACGGAGTTGCAGGCCCTGAGACATTCAAGGCATTCCAGAAGTGGGCAAACAAGGAGCTCGGCTTCTAAACCTTCATCAAAGGATAGAAACAGCATGGTCCCCGCGTAATTGCGGGGATCTTTATTTTGCGAGCACTCTTACATGTGGTAGAATACTGTGGATAACACAGAAAGCAGGTGAGCGATATTTCAAGAGTAGTAGTTGGACTCTCCGGTGGAGTCGACAGCGCGGTAGCTGCATATTTGCTGAAGAAACAGGGCTATCAGGTGATAGGCGTGACTCTGAGGACGTGGGAGGCCGGAAGCGGTGCTTACAGCCGCTGCTGTGACATCAGTGACGCGCGCGCTGTAGCCATGCAGCTTGAAATACCGTTTTACAACATAAACAGCCTTCCGGAGTTTCGGGAGCATGTCACGGAACCGTTCATAAACGCGTACATGAACGGACTCACGCCGAACCCATGCGTCGCTTGCAACAGGCACATAAAGTGGGAGAGGATGCTCAGTTTCGCAGACGAGATCAACGCGGAATATGTCGCGACAGGTCATTACGCGCGCATAGTACAGGCTGAAAACGGAAGGTATACCGTAAAGCAGTCCGCAGCGGCAGCAAAGGATCAGACATACATGCTGTATCAGCTTACGCAGGAGCAGCTCGCCCGCACAATAATGCCGCTTTCCGAGCTGACAAAAGACGAAGTCAGGAAGATAGCGGAAGAAGCAGGCCTTGCAGTTGCCGGGAAGCAGGACTCGCAGGAGATCTGTTTCGTGCTTGAAGGCGGATACGCGGAATATATAGAGGCGCACTCAGACAGAGCGCTTCCGCCTCCGGGAAACTTCGCAGATGAAAACGGAAAAGTACTCGGACAGCATAAGGGGATAGTGAACTACACTGTGGGTCAGCGCAAAGGTCTGGGTCTGGCTCTCGGTTACCCTGCATACGTTAAGCGTATCGATGCCGAAAGCAATACAGTGGTGATCGGAGACCTCGAATCCGTTTTTGAAAGCCGCATTTTATGCAGGGATGTCTGTTTCATGGCTGTCGAAGACATTAAACCGGGTGAAAAGCTGCAGGCTTTCGTGAAAATAAGATATCATCACGCTGCAGTTCCGGCAGTGCTGGAGCGTGTTGACGATAATACAATATCTGCTATATTCGACGAGCCGGTCAAGGCACCGGCGCCGGGGCAGTCCGCGGTATTCTATGACAGTGAAAACCGTGTCATTGGCGGAGGAATCATACAGAAATGATCAGCAGGCGATGCTGAAAAAATAATATAACGGAGGTCACTATGGACATTTATGAAGAAATCGAACTGATGGGTTGCCCGTACTGCGGAGGAGCAGGTTTTCTTGACGACGGGAACGGCTGGTGCTGGACCGTAACCTGCATGGACTGCGGTTCGCAGACAGGAGAATTTGCTTACAACAGCCCTGAAGAGAGGGCTGATGCAGCGCGCAAGGCGGCACATGTATGGAACCTGGGCAAGGTAATCAGGAGCGACCTGGGAGAATAGAGAATTTATTCGAATTTCTTTACTTTATTTGGCTCTTGTCATTGTGAAAAGAGCGTTGTAATGGTAAAATGAAACCGTAAATGTGCCTAATACGAGGCACACTAACAACGGAGATTAATATGTTGTTTAAGCTAGCGGTCGGAAGATCGCAAAGGATCGAAATGATCCAGAGGAGGAATTACTAATGAAAGTAGCTATTAACGGATTTGGACGTATCGGAAGACTCGCATTCAGAAAGATCTACACAGACAAGGACATCGATATCGTAGCTATCAATGACCTGACAAGCCCTAAGATGCTTGCACACCTGCTCAAGTATGACAGCGTTCAGAAGAGATTCGACGCTCAGGTTGAAGCAGCTGAAGACGGCATCGTAGTAGATGGCAAGTTCATCAAGATCTACGCAGAGGCAGACGCAGCTAAGCTCCCATGGGGCGAGCTCGACGTAGACATCGTTCTCGAGTGCACAGGATTCTATACATCAAAAGCTAAGAGCCAGGCTCACATCGATGCCGGCGCTAAGAAGGTTCTCATTTCGGCTCCTGCAGGCAATGATCTTCCAACAATCGTATTCGGAACAAATGATGACGTTCTGACAAAAGAGGATACAATCGTTTCCGGAGCTTCCTGCACAACAAACTGCCTTGCTCCTATGACAAAGGCACTCAACGATTATAAGCCGATCCAGACCGGATTCATGACAACCATCCACGCTTACACAGGTGACCAGATGATCCTCGACGGACCACAGAGAAAGGGCGACCTCAGAAGAGCAAGAGCCGGCGCTGTAAACATCGTTCCTAACAGCACAGGCGCTGCTAAGGCTATCGGCCTGGTAATCCCAGAGCTCGCTGGCAAGCTGACAGGTAACGCTATGAGAGTTCCTGTTCCATCAGGCTCCATCACGATTCTTGATGCTATCGTAAAGGACGACACAGACTCGGTAACAGTAGAGGCAATCAATGCAGCTATGAAGGCAGCAGTTACAGATTCCTTCGGATACACTGAGGACGAGATCGTTTCGAGCGACATCATCGGAATGAGCTATGGTTCACTCTTCGACGCAACTCAGACAGTAGTTATGCAGTGTGCTGAGCACCTCTTCGAGGTAAGAGTAACATCGTGGTATGACAACGAGATGAGCTATGTAAGCCAGCTCGTAAGAACTCTGAAGCACATGGTAGAACTCGGCTAATCAGACAACGACATATTAAGAAAAACTCCGGTCCAATACCGGAGTTTTCTTATGCAAAAAATGTGGTATTATTATCGGTGAAAGATTTAGTTTGCAAAAGAGGTAAGGACTATGTATTACAGCGAAACCGAAGCAAGAAAGCTCGTCATCGAAGCAGGTCTCAGGCTTCTCGAAAACAAGCTTATCGCGCGCACATGGGGCAACATCAGTGCGAGGATCAGCAAGGAGGAGTTCATAATCACACCGAGCGGCAAGGCTTATGACAGACTTACGCCGGACGATCTCGTTAAGGTGAAGGTAAGCGACTGCTCATACTCGGGCAATGTTAAGCCAAGCAGCGAAAAGGGTGTGCATGCAGCTGCATACGCACTGAGAAGTCACGTGGGATTCATCATCCACACGCACCAGTATTACGCATCGGCTGTCGCGGCTGAGTGCAGGAATATCAGGAAGGCTCCGTGCGCGGCATATGCTCTGCCGGGAACAACAAAGCTCAAAAGGTTCGTGGCTGATGCCGTAAAGAATAATCCGTACGAGAACATGTTCCTGATGGCAAGGCACGGAACTCTCATACTCGGCTCCGACATGGACGAGGCATTTGCCAGGGCGGAGGAGCTCGAGGAGAAGTGCAAAGGTCTTGTAGAAGCAAGAGTAAATCTGAATGCCGCCGAAGCTTACAAAGAATTCGACACATCAAAGGTGAACATAAAGGCGCTTCCTTTCGTAAAGGTGGTAAGCGATCCTTATATCATGAAGTGCTGTGAGAAGGGCAAGACTGTCGGCTCGTATATCGATGATTTTGCGCAGATCGTAGGGCCTGACATGCAGGTAGTGGACTGTGACGAATGGACTGTCGAGCGTGCGCTTCTCGGTTATTCCACCAACCAGACGGCAAGAGGTCTTATCGGCAAGGTGCCTATGACCGGAGCTCTCGACCGCATGGGCGGCCAGCAGCCTGCTCTCAATTCTGCCATCGGACGTAATGCAGTGCTCGTAAAGGGCGTGGGAGCAGTGTGCGCGGGCAAGACAAAATCTGATGCTGAGGCGATCGCCATGATAGTCAGCAAAAACTGCGCGGCAGCATGCTATACAAAGTACGCTAAGCCGCTCGGCAGCATAGATGCCAGACTCCAGAGGTATATCTACCTGACAAAGTATTCAAGGCAGATGGAAGCGTAAGATCAATGGAAATCAAGAGGGGCATGTGGCCAACTCTGATAACAGTAAAGGAAACTATTTGAAAATGAAAAACAAGGAAGTCATCAGAGCGATCAAATTCGCTCTGATTTCCGCTTCTGCGGGAATAATCGAGATAGGGCTGTTCACCGCCCTGAATGAGCTGACAGGCCTGAGATACTGGCCATGCTATCTGACAGCGCTGATAGCGTCTGTGCTGTGGAATTTTACGATCAACAGACGCTACACCTTCAAATCCACAAAGAACGTTCCGCGCGCGATGGCGATGGTTTTCGCATTCTATCTTGTGTTCACTCCGGCGACTACCATTCTCGGCGACTATCTCGCTGAGACAGCGGGCTGGAACGAATACCTGGTAACAGGTCTAAATATGGCACTCAACCTGACCCTTGAATATCTGTACGACACATTCATCGTTTACAGGGGCGACATGGACAACAACGACATCGCGCAGAAGGAGAAAATAAAAAGCTGAATCCGGGACCGATCCGCATTTTGCTTTTGTGAGAGGAAGACAGGAATGAATGATGATCGCAAGCTGTCATGCGTGGACTGCGGTGTGAAAAACTGCCAGACGAGGGATAAGGAATACCCGGAATTCTGCGTTACTACAGGGCTTTCCGCCGAAACCATCGAAAAGGTCAGGAAACTCTACGAGGAGGAGGAAAACAGAAAGGTATCTGTGATCTCGGCAGAGATAGAAAATGAATTCTATCTCAGGTATACGCGTGTGCAGGAACTCGTTGAATTTGCGAAAAGGATGGGCTTTCATAAGATCGGTATCGCGACCTGCGTAGGACTTCTCGAGGAGAGCCGTGTGCTTGCCCGCATTCTCAGAAAGCATGGCTTTGAGGTGTACGGGGCAGCATGCAAGATAGGCTCCTTCGAGAAAAAGTCTGTAGGCGTGGCTGAAGAAGACATGGTCAACACAGGCTTTGTAATGTGCAATCCTATCATGCAGGCTGAGGTCCTCAACGAGGCAGGGACCAATTTCAATGTAGTAATGGGTCTGTGCGTCGGACACGACAGCCTGTTCTATAAGTATTCGGAAGCTCTGGTCACAACGCTTGTTGCCAAGGACAGAGTTCTTGCTCATAATCCTGTCGGCGCTCTTTACCAGATCGGCTCTTATTACAAGAAACTCATGAAGGATGATAAATGATGAGTATGCTCAAATACGTAGACAGAAGAAATACAGACTGCTTCAAATGGGATGGCCTCGAGAAAACGTTCAGCAGGGGCGACCTGCTGGCGATGTGGGTCGCAGACATGGATTTTCAGGTGCCGGAATGTGTTCGCCGCAGACTCTCGGACTATATAGAGCTCGGTACGTTCGGTTACTACAATCCTCCGGACGGCTACTACAATGCATTCATCGAATGGGAACGCAGATACCACGGCTATGAAGTGAAGCGCGAATGGATGAGATTCGCTCCGGGCGTTGTGCCTGCATTCAACTGGCTGGTACAGATCCTGGCCGGTGAGGGGGAGGCTGTCGCAATCATGCAGCCTGTTTATTATCCGTTCATGAGGGCTATTGAAAACAACGGAAGGCGCCTGGTGAACTGCCCGCTGCTGCATACAGATGCCGGCTATGTTATGGACTATGAGGGTTTCGAAGAAACGATAGTCCGCGAAGATGTAAAGGCGTTCATTTTCTGCTCGCCGCATAACCCGGTCGGCCGCGTCTGGAAGAAAGACGAAATCCGCCGCATGCTCGACATCTGTAAAAAGCATGGGGTGTACGTGATTTCTGATGAGATCCATCAGGATATAGTTATGAGCGGTTACAAGCATGTCCCTTCAGCTACAGCAGGGGACGAAGCCGGCGCATACGATGATATCCTCGTAACACTGACAGCCGCGACTAAGACGTTCAACCTGGCTGCTGTTCAGAACTCTATTGTTATCATTCCGGATGAGGGCCTTCGTGCCGCATGGGACAAGTTCGCAACGGGTATAAGAATTAACGGCGGAAACGCTTTCGGATACATTGCTGTCCAGGCTGCATACGAGGAAGGGCGGCCGTGGTTCGATGCGCTTCTTGGAGTGATCGAGGGCAATTACAGGTATCTCCGCAGCAGGCTTGAGGCAGAACTTCCTGATGTCAGAGTTGCCAATCACGAGGGAACCTATCTGCTCTGGATAGATCTGAGCGCTTATATTGACAGGATCATTGCAAAAGCAGCGAAAGATAACAGTTCGGATTCTATGGATGCAAATACAGCAGATGCAGATGGAGTTGATGCAAAAATGGCAGATACAAATGTGTCGAATGCGGACAAGATGAAATCCGCTGTAGCCGCGATGCAGCATTTTATGGAGGACGAATGCGGGATAGCAGTGGACTATGGCGCATGGTTCGGCGGCGGCGAATATGCCGGCTGCATCAGAGTGAACCTGGCGACCTGCCGTGAAAACATCGAGACCGCCGCCGACAGGATCATAAATGCACTGAAAGAAAGCATAAAGTAAGAAAAACCCGGGCATCAAGCCCAGGCTTTATAGTTAAAGAGTATGCGTTTAGCCGCAGATCTCGGTCAGAGCCTTGATGGCGGCGTCGACGTCAGCTTCGGTATTGAAGTTTCCGAAGCTGAAACGCACAGTTCCGGTCGGGTAAGTGCCGAGCGTTTTGTGTGCGTTTGGCGCGCAATGCAGCCCGACCCTCGTCTCTATGCCATATTCAAAGTCCAGCCTGAAGGCTGCATCAGCGCAGTCGACGCCGAGAGTCTGTATCGATACAACACCTGTGCGGCCTTCGATACCTTTGAGTCCGATTATCTTCAGCTTGCCGGCTTCCTCAAGAGGAAGGAGTCCGTCAAGAAATCTTTTAGTAAGACCGAGCTCGTGTGCCGCAATGGCATCGAGTCCTTTTTCTTTTATCCATTTCAGACTCGCGTGCAGTCCGACTATTCCCGGGATGTTCATCGTGCCGGGCTCGAATCTGTCAGGCATGAAGTCAGGGATCTCTTCCGTGTGGCTGATGGAACCGGTGCCTCCGGAGAGGAGAGGATCGATAAGACTGATCATGCCTTCATCGAGAATGAATCCGCCGATGCCCTGAGGTCCTAGAAGCGACTTGTGTCCTGTGAAGCAAAGCGCGTCAATATGCATCTCTTTCATGTCTATTGGTATGATGCCTGCGCTCTGCGCCGAATCCACAATGAACTTCAGGCCGTGCTTCCGGCAAATCTCACCGACTTCTTTAAGAGGATTGAGTGTGCCGACAAGATTGCTGGCGTGAGTCATTACGATCGCGACAGTGTTCTCTTTGATCATGTCTTCGACTGCGTCAAGTACAAGCTCGCCGCATTCCGTGCCGGGTATCCTGTCGAATTCCACGCCCTTTTTTGCAAGCTGCACGAGCGGCCTCATCACTGCGTTATGTTCCATGGAGGAGCAGAGTATGTGATCGCCCGGCTTGAGCAGACCCTTGAGGACCACGTTCAGCGACTCTGTGACGTTCTTGGTGAATACCACGTTCTTGCAGTCTGAGCCCCCGAACATCTCCATGAGCATTTCGCGTGTCTCAAAGACTGTGCCCTCGAGATCGTATGCCACCTGATAGCCGCCGCGGTTGATGTTGGCTCCGATGCTGGTCATGTATTCGTAAACAGCGTCCGCGACTTCTCTCGGCTTAGGGAAGGAAGTTGCGCCGTTATCAAGATAAATCTTTTCCATGTGTAATATCCTTTGTAATAGCTCCCTCAAAACATTATCATCCAATTACATTATATTACATTGCACGATCATTTATCAGCCTATCTCCAAATCATAAAAATTCTCAATAGCGGAGACCCTGCTAAAACGGATGTGCATTTAATTTAAAACTCGAATGTAAACTTAATTAAGAGCTCAGACTGGTTGAATACAAAGGGTCTTTGCCATATAATATTGAATAGGCTATAGCGTGAATTCAGGAGATTTTAACCATATGGATTTCAGCAAATATAAACGAGTACATTGCCTGGGAATTGGCGGCATTGGACTGTCTGCAGTTGCCGAGATACTCCGCGACAGGGGGTATATCGTCAGCGGTACTGACATACATCCGTCTAAAGTCACCAGGCATCTTGAATATCTGGGGATAAAAGTATTCACAGAGCACAAACCTGAGAATGTCGAGGATGTCGATGCCATCGTTTATTCGGCGGCAGTTTCCGATGAGAATCCTGAGGTCATAAGAGCGAAGGAGCTTGGGATCCCTATGTTCTCTAGAGCTCAGGTCCTCGGAATGATAATGGACGACTATGAGAATTCGGTAGCCATCTGCGGAACACACGGCAAGACTACTGTCACATCCATGACCTCTCTTATTCTTAGAAATGCGGAGTACAAGCCGACCATACTAGTCGGCGGAAATCTGCCTCAGATCAACGGCAATGTTGAGATAGGCGGCACAAAGTATTTCGTAACAGAAGCGTGCGAGTACATGGACAGCTTCCTGCAGCTGAAGCCGAGCATAGGGGTCATCCTCAACATTGATTCCGACCACCTTGACTACTTCAAGACGATGGATCACATTGTGCAGTCGTTCAGCACTTTCGTCGAACAGATACCGCCGCACGGCATAATCATAGCTTTCGGTGACAATCCGTTCGTAAGAAGCATCCTGAAGGATCACAACAACAAGATCACATACGGATACAGCGAAAGCAATGACTTCTATGCGGAGAATATCAAGTTCAATGAGAACGGTTTCCCTGTGTTTGACATCTGTCATAAAGGCAATATAGCAGCTACCATAGAGCTCAATGTGCCGGGAGAACACAATGTGCTTAACGCAATGGCGGCATTCGTGACTGCAACGTATCTGGGCGTTGATATTCCTGTCATTCAGGCAACTCTTAAAGAGTACAGCGGAGCGAACCGCAGGTTTGACTTCGTCGGTACTACGAACAAGGGCGTTAAAGTGATCGATGACTACGCTCACCATCCTACTGAGATAAAGGCTACACTTTCGGCTGCTAAGAATGTGAAACACAACAAGCTCTGGCTCATATTCCAGCCGCATACATACACCAGAACGAAAGCGCTTTTCAACGAGTTCGTTGACTCATTCATTGATGCGGATGTAGTTATAATTACCGACATTTATGCAGCGCGTGAGAAGGATGTTTACAATATTTCTTCGTACAAGCTCGTAACTGCAATGAAGGCGAAACACCCTGACAAACCGGTTTATTACGTAAAGGATTTTGAGGATATAGTGAGATATATTGAGAAATTCGCCGGTAAGGACGACATCGTGATGACGATGGGTGCCGGAGATGTCTACAAAGTAGGAGACATGCTGCTGCACAAGGACGAATAAAAAAGTAATTCAGGACGCAAAAGAAGGGAGATTCAGCGCCATGATACGCAATATGACAAGCGAAGCATTTTCCAATCTCAGGCTTTTTACCTGCAATTCCCATCCGGAACTCGCGCAGGAAATTGCCGAACACATGGGTATTGAACTGGGGAAATCCACTGTAACTAGGTTCAGCGACGGTGAGACCAGTGTAAGCATCTGGGAATCCGTCAGAGGTAAGGATTGTTTCATATTGCAGTCAACATGTGATCCTGTAAACGACAATCTCATGGAGCTTCTTATCATGACAGATGCTTTGAAGAGAGCTTCATGCAACAGCGTTACCGCTGTTATGCCATATTACGGATACGCAAGGCAGGATCGCAAGGCAAAGGCGAGAGATCCGATCACATCAAAGCTGGTCGCCAACATGATGACGGCTGCCGGTATTGACAGAGTCATTACCATGGATCTTCACGCATCACAGGAACAGGGATTCTTCGATATTCCTGTAGACCACATGCTGGGGCAGCCGATGCTGACAGACTATTTTAAGCTAAAGGACCTCGATGATCTGGTTATAGTATCGCCTGACCATGGTTCGGTAACAAGAGCCCGCAACATGGCCAAGCCTTTCAACTGCCCGATCGCCATTATCGACAAGAGGCGTCCTGAGCCTAACAAGAGTGAGATCATGAACATCATCGGTGATGTAAAGGACAAAAACTGCATCATCCTTGACGACCTCATCGATACTGCCGGCACTATCTGCAACGCCGCAAAGGCACTTGACGACCTCGGAGCGAAGAGCGTATACGCATGCGCTACACACGCCGTTCTGTCAGGTCCGGCTATCGAGCGCATCGAGGCAAGCCCGATCAAGGAGATGGTGCTGCTCAACACTATCCCTATTCCTGAAGAGAAGAAACTGAAGAAGTTCACAGTTCTCTCGGTAGGGCACATTTTCGCGGAGACCATCTCAAGAGTATACTCAAACAAGCCGATCTCCGTAATGTTCGGAAACTAATAGCATTAATGGGACTTTTCAGAAGAAGTAAAGATGAGCCGGGATTCGCTAAGGATACGTATGTCATAGCGGGGCTTGGGAATCCCGGTAAGGAATACGAAGAAACAAGGCACAATATGGGGTATAAAGCCATAGATGTGCTTTCTTCGAATGAGAATATTGAGGTGAGGCGGAGCAAGTTCCATTCACTTTTCGGGCGTGGCACCATAGCCGGAAAGAAGGTGATACTTGTGAAGCCTGAGACTTATATGAACAGAAGCGGCATCGCCGTAAGAGAAGCGGCGATGTATTTTGATGTTGCTCCTGAAAATCTCATCGTTATATATGATGACATAGACCTGCCGGCAGGCTCGATACGTATAAGAAAGTCGGGCGGCGCCGGCACGCACAACGGCATGAAGAGTGTTGTGCAGGAGCTGGGTACTAAGGATTTTATAAGAATAAGAATAGGGGTCGGTGCCGCTGAATCGGGCGAAGACCTGGTTGACAGGGTGATAGGCAAGGTGCCTGAGGCCGAAAAGAAACTGCTGCAGAAGGCTGCGGCTGAAGCGGCGGATGCGGTCAGGGACATCATAGCCATCGGCGTAGACAACGCCATGAACAGGCACAATCACGTGATAGCAAAGAATACGAATGATAATTAACCACAGCGGCATCAGCGGCAGCAGAACAGCTTACATGCTGACCGCAGGCATAAAAGAGAAGCATAAGCTTCTGGCGGTGGTCCCGTCCGGACAGGCAGCAGCCCGTCTGGCCGACGACCTCGTTTTTTATATGCCTGAACTGGATGTGATAGTGCTTCCTGAAGAAGAGGATACGCAGGTGCTGTATGAGGCGCGTGACAGAGGGGCTCTCGTAAAGAGGATTCAGGCGCTCACTGCCCTGACGGGCAGTACTCCGGATGCAGATCCGGAGACGGGCGCCGGCATGACCGCTGTAATAGCGCCCGTGAGCGCCGCCGTCAAGCTGACTGAATGCCCTGAAAGATTCACTCGCTCCATCATAAAAGTCGCTATAGGCAGCAGGGTGGATCCGCATGACCTCAGAAAGAAGCTTTCCGAAGCAGGCTATCAGGCAGCTGCAGTCACAGAGTCTCCGGGCGAATATACATCGCGCGGAGGCATACTCGACATGTACTCTCCGGCAATGGAGACGGCTTTACGAATAGAATTTTTCGACGACGAGATAGACTCTATCCGAACATTCGATGTGGAGACACAGAGATCCATAGACCAGCTCAGTGAAGCGGTACTTGTGCCGGCGGCTGAATTCATACCGAATAACGAAGAGAAAGAAAAAGCTCTGGCCGCCGTCATGAAGGAATATGACCGCATGCTACGCCGCTTTAAGAAGGAGCACGCGCGTCCTGATGTAGCGGACGGGCGTATAGACGCGGTCGAGTCTTACAGGGGCAGAATAAAGGATATTTTTGAGACCAGCACGGGCTCGCAGCTGTATGCCGATCTGCTTGCGTATTTCGACGTGGAGAAGTGCAGGCTCTGGGACTACGCGACCGGAGCATCCATCGCGGTATGTGACCCTGCGGCTATCATGAGCTCCATGCCGGAGTCGGTCAAGGATGAGGACTTTTTCGGTATCTACAGCAACGCATATGGCATCACGTCGAAGCGCGATGTTGACATATACACACCGTTTCCGGAGACCGTGCCGGGAGTCGAAAGATTCGACAGCATAGACAATGTAAGGAGCCGGCAAATAGCTCCGTTCAACGGACACATCGAGCTGTTTGCTTCCGAAGTGGGCAGGATGGCATCCGGCGGCTATAAAATAATAATCGCGGCCGGTTCTGACGAAAGGAACGAGCGCGTCCGTGAATACCTCGAGATCGCAGAAGTGAGCGGAGACATCTCCTACAGAAGCGGCAGCCTTTCGGGCGGCTTCATAATGGATGACGATAAAATCTGCTTTATCTCAGGACAGGATATTTTTTCGGGTGCAATAAGACCTCCGCGCAGAAAAGCAAAACGAAAAAGCTCCAAAGACAGCATCAGCTTCTCCGACCTTCACAAAGGGGATTATGTAGTGCACGAGATGCACGGCATAGGCAGATTCGAGGGGATAAAGCCTGTCACTGCGGACGGTACAACGAGGGATTATCTCCTGATCCGTTACGCCGGTACGGACATGCTGTATATACCGACAGAGCAGCTCGATGTCATACAGAAATACATAGGTAATTCGGGGAACCCTCCGGCACTGTCGAGGCTTTCGGGCACAAGCTGGAAGCGCACAAGAGAGCGAGCAAGGAAGGCCGCCATGGAGATCGCCGAAGATCTCATAAAGCTCTACGCAAAGCGACAGGCGGAGGGCGGTTACGCGTTCGGTCCTGATACAGTGTGGCAGGCTGAGTTTGAGGAGGGCTTCCCGTACGTTGAGACGGATGACCAGCTAAGAGCGACTGAAGAGATCAAGGAAGACATGGAGAAACCGCTTCCTATGGACAGGCTCCTCTGCGGAGATGTAGGCTACGGCAAGACGGAGGTCGCTGCCAGAGCTGTTTTCAAATGCATATCGGAGGGCAAGCAGGCAGCCATACTCGCGCCTACTACACTTCTGGTCAATCAGCATTACCACAATCTCAGGGAGCGTTTCGACAAATTCCCGTTTGAGATTGAAGAATTGTCGAGATTCAAATCGAAGACCGCGCTTAGCAAGACGGTAAAAGGAATCAAAAGCGGCAGGGTAGACCTGGTGATAGGCACGCACAGACTGCTGTCGGATGATGTCAGATTCAAGGATCTCGGACTCCTCGTGGTCGATGAGGAGCAGAGATTCGGCGTGCGTCATAAAGAAAAAATAAAGGAACTTAAGAGCAGCATCGATGTGCTGACGCTTTCGGCGACCCCGATCCCCCGTACACTCAATATGTCGCTCACGGGCATCAAGGATATAAGCCTTATAGAAGAACCGCCGGGAGACAGATTTCCGGTCCATACATATGTGACACCTTACGATGAGGAGATTCTCCGGAACGCCATCACGCGGGAGCTCGCAAGAGGAGGCCAGGTGTTCGTAGTCAACAACAGGATCACGGGCATTAATCAGGTGGCGGAGACGGTCAGCAGTCTGGTGCCTCAGGCCATAGTCGGCATCGGTCACGGCCGCATGCATGAGGAGGATCTCGAGAACACAATGCTCGACTTCATCGAAGGCCGCATCAACGTGCTCGTGGCGACCACCATAATCGAGAACGGAATCGACATACCGAATGCCAATACCATGATAATACTCAACGCGGACAGGTTCGGCCTGGCGCAGCTTTATCAGCTGAGAGGCAGGGTGGGACGTTCAAGCCGGCTTGCCTACGCGTATCTGATGTACCAGCCGGGCAAGGTCCTCACCGAGATCGCGAGAAAGCGACTTGCTGCTATAAGGGAATTCACGGAATTCGGCGCGGGCTTCAAGCTGGCGATGCGCGATCTGGAGCTCAGAGGCGCCGGCAACATACTCGGGGAGGCACAGAGCGGTCACATAGAAAGCATCGGTTATGAGCTGTACTGCAAGGAGATCGACCGGGCTGTGAGACAGCTTAAGGGAGAAGATGTAGGTGAAGCCAGATCTGACATCACGATAGACCTGCCTCTGCATGCTTCGATCCCGGCTGATTATATTCCTGATGAATCATTGAGGCTGGAGGCTTACCGCCGCATTGCCGGTATACTCGACAGCGATGATGCGATGGACGTCATAGATGAGCTCACCGACAGATACGGTGATGTCCCTGAAGACGCGCTCGAACTTATAAATGTCGCGGAGATGAGGGCTCACGCTGAATATCTCGGTATTTCAGACATCAACAGAACTGACAGATGGGTAAATATAAAGTTTGCCCAGGGAGTGAAAGTGCATCCGTTTGTATTCGTCATGGCGAAGTCCGAATACGGAGACAGGATCGTTCTGACAGACGGAAGAGCTACGGTGCTCAAATACAATATGGGCAAGGAACTGGATACCGCTTTGCTTCTGGCACTCCTGAGATTCCTTCGCGCGGCCAAGGAAGACTCGAAACAATTCGAATCATAGACGCTATCTAATTGAAACTCTGTTTAGGATGGTTCACAAAGAAAGAATCATACCGTATAATGCTCTTTGAGATTGAAACGGCTTTGCCGTAAGGTAGAGAGCATTGATCTCCGGCGGCAAGCGCCTCCGATAGAATTAACGGCTTTGTTAAAAAAGACGAGGACTGGTTATGCTATTTAAAAATATTGGTCTCATTGATGAGCATTTCGAATACCGCAGCAACATGTACGTTGGCACTAATTGCCACCGCATCGTTTACATAGACAGCGTTCCGCCTGAAAACGAGGATGCTTTCTTTGAAAGCTATGACGGAACTGGCAAGGTGCTCATGCCTGCTTTCTATAATGCGCACGGGCATTCACCTATGAGCCTCATGAGAGGCTACGGCGAGAACCTTCCGCTAGACAGGTGGCTCAACGAGAGGATCTTCCCGTTCGAAGACAAGCTCTACAGCGAAGCCGTATACTGGGCGACGCTGCTTACAATGGCAGAGTCCATAAGGTTCGGAATTGTTTCGACTACAGACATGTACTATTTCATCGATGACATGGTGAGGGCTGTGGTACATTCGGGACTCAAGACCAATATCTCGCGCGCTGTGACCAATTTCGGGACTCCGGTATCCGAGAGCAAATCCCTGAAGGAGATGGCACAGGCCATCGAGATGTACTACGGTTTCGAGGACGGACGAATCCTTGTTGACGCGAGCGCTCATGCGGAGTACACTAATGACTTCGAAATGATAAAAGCGATCGCTGACATGGCGAAGCACTATGATGTAAGGACTCACATCCACCTTTCGGAGACGGAGAGAGAGCATAAAAACTGTATCGAAAAATACGGTAAGACTCCTGCGGAGGTATTCCTCGAGGCGGGAATGTTCGATGTGCCTTGCACAGCTGCCCACTGCGTCTGGGTCACTGACAGCGATCTCGACATTTTCAAGGAGAAGGGAGTGACTGTGGCAAGCAATCCTTGCAGTAACATGAAGCTGGCGAGCGGAATGAGTCATGTGCAGCCAATGTACGACAAGGGAATCAATGTTGCGATAGGCACGGACAGCGTTGCCAGCAACAACAGCCTCAACTTCTTTGAAGAGATGAAGATATTCGCGCTCACCGGAAAAGTCACTTCGATGGATGCTTCCACCATGACTCCGCAGCAGGTGCTGAGAAGCGCCACAAGGGCAGGAGCTCTCTCTCAGGGACGCCAGGACTGCGGCCTCGTGAAGGAAGGCTACAAGGCCGACCTCATAGTTGTGGACATCAGCGGGCCTAACTGGACGGCGTGCGACGACATCTCAAACGGGCTGATCTATTCGGCAGACGGAAAGGATGTATGCCTTACGATGTGCGACGGTATGACGCTCTACCGGGACGGCGAATACGCATTCATAGATATAGAAAAGGTCATCGCTGAGACGGAGAACGCCAAGAAGGAGATACTTAAGAGACTGTAAATGACTGAAGACGGCAGAAAAGACAACGAAAATATCAGGCAGGAAGGGCAACAGACATCTACGCTGATGATGAAAGGCGCCACGATACTGGTCATCGCCGGTATAGTGAGCAAGATTTTCGGTGCCATATTCCGGATCCCGCTGACCAACATGATTGGCGCGGAGGGCCAGGCTTATTACAGTGCGGCCTACGCGGTCTATAATCTTCTGTTCGTTATCGCGACAGCGGGTTTCCCTGTGGCCATTTCGAGGATGGTATCGTCAAGGATAGCGGAAGGTGATTTCATAAACGCGCACAAGTCCTATAAACTTGCGATGAAGGTCTCCTGGGCTCTGGGCATCGTCTCTTTCCTTATTATGTACTTCGGAGCAGGAGCTATCGCGAATATCTATAAAAATCCGGGCTCCGAAGCTTCCATGAAAGCGATCTCGCTGGCGCTTCTGTTCACGCCTCTTGTTGCCTCGATGAGAGGTTATTATCAGGGCAGGCAGGACATGAAGCCTACGGGCATAACCGAAGTCATTGAACAAATGATGAGGGTGGCCGCTGGACTGACGCTTGCGTACATGTTTTACAGGACGAGCCTTATAAAGGCTGCGGCCGGTGCCACATTCGGAGCTTCCGCAGGAATAATCGCTGCCTTTGTCGCCATGATGATAATATACTCGCGCGACAAAAAAACACGCGCCGGGCTGTTTGAAGGATCCATTGTAAGACCTGAGACAGATAAAACAAGACTTAAAGAGCTACTGGCGTTCCTTATCCCGATCACTATCGGCTCATCGGTAATGCCGATAATGTTCAACATCGATGCGGGCATAATCGTAAGAAGGCTGCTTGCTACCGGGTGGGACAGCGAGATGGCAGAGAAGCTCTACGGACTGATGGGCGGCTACTGCGATCCAATAATAAACCTGCCGAATATCTTTATCGATGCCATATGCATCAGCCTGATGCCTGCGGTCACTACGGCGTTCACGCTTAAGATCAAAAGGGATCTGGACGATCACATAAAGACCGGCCTCAAGACCATGATGATCATCACTTATCCGTGCGCTATAGGGCTGATCGTTCTGGCAAAGCCGATCCTTACAATGCTTTACTATAAGCAGTACGATGAGGCTGTCATGGCTGTTCCGGCGCTGCAGATACTCGCAGTATCCATAATCACGCTCGCCATAATGCGAACTTTTTCGACCAGCCTTCAGGGAATAGGCAAGATGATGCTCCCTGTATGGAACCTGCTGATAGGCGCTGTTGTCAAAGCCGTCGTTTCGTATATACTGCTGGGCATCCCTGCGATCAACATAAACGGTGCCGCTTTCGGCTCGGTCATGGCGTATGTTACTGCCGGAATACTCAACTACAGAGCTCTTAAAAAATATACGGACGTATCGCTCGATGTTAAAAGCATCTTCTTCAAGCCTCTTGGCGCCGCGCTTATAATGGGAGCAGCGGCCATAATAGCATATAAGATCGTATTCATGGTCACATCGAGCAATTCCATATCGACTCTGATTTCGATAATGTTCGCTGCTGCAGTGTATTTTGTGGCTGCTTTCAGAACCGGAGCAGTGACAAAAGAGGAAATAGAACTCATACCAAAAGGGGACCTTCTGTATCGCCTGGCGGTGAACCTGAGAGTAGCAAAATAGAATGTGTTAGTTTGCTGAAACCTTATAATTTCAACGATTTTAAGGTTGACATATTGGAAACCGACCCATATAATAGGCATAGTATATGTTACAACTTATTTAGGAGGATTAATTATGAATAAAGCAGATCTGGTAGCAAAGGTTGCAGATAAGACAGGTTTCAAGAAGAAAGATGCAGAAATCGCTCTTGATGCAGTTCTCGAGACAATTGAGGACGCTCTCGTAGCAGGCGACAGCGTAAGACTGATCGGCTTCGGAACATTCGAAACAAGAAGCAGAAAAGCAAGAACAGGCAGAAACCCTCAGAAGCCTGACAAGGTTATCTCAATCCCAGCTTCCAAGGCTCCTGTATTCAAGGCAGGCAAGTCCCTTAAGGATGCTGTAAACAAGTAATTGAAATCAAGGAGACGCGGATAGCTCAGGCTATCCGCTCTTTTTGATGTTTTGATGCACGGAGATCATGTCCGGAACAGAGGCAATTCCTCCGGATCAGAAGCAAACCGTTTTGACCGGAGGCAAACCCGCAAAAACGAGACAGATAAACAAATGAGATTAGATAAATTTTTAAAAAATTCAAGAATTATAAAACGGCGCACTGTTGCCAAGGATGCATGCGAGCAGGGAAGAGTCGAGGTAAATGGCAAGGTAGCAAAACCAGGGCTCGAGCTCAGGATAGGCGATGAGATCCAGGTCACCTTCGGTTCCAATGTGCTCAAAGTGCGTGTGCTTGCTATGCCCGAGGCAGTCCGCAAGGACGACGCCGATTCGCTGTACGAAGTAATCAATTGATAATCATTGAAGTGCTGAAAAAGAAGCCCCCGAAAGATTAGCTTACGGGGGCGTTTTGAATGGATGCACATCGTATTGTTTTCAGGCCCTGTTGATTCAGACGAGCCTGTTTTTGATGCGGCTGAGAACCGACTTGTCTATCGCTACTATGAGCAGCGCCATGATCGGGATCGCTACTACTTCCTTGATTGCTCTTGAAGCCAGCAGCACTTTGAAGCCTTTGCCTATAATGAATGTGAGCCACCAGGTGTTAAGCAGCAGATTGACAATCAGGCATACCAGAGCCGATGCTATCAGCGCTCTTACAAATGTAACTTCCTTATTATATAATACCCAGCCGAATATGAGACCTGTAAGCACTGCTGATACGGTGAAGCCGGGGAAGAAAGTACCGGTAGGGAACAGCCAGGCTCCCAGCAGATCTGCTACACCATAGCCGATCGCTGCCACATATGGACCATACAGTATTGCCAGCACAGCGATAGGAAGGAAGCCGAAGCCGATTCTGAGGAACGATATATTGATCGAGACCAGCTTCGAAAGCACAACAGATAGTGCGATCATAAAGCCCGTAAAAACGAGCATTTCTGTGGTGAATTTTGTTTTTTTCATAATAAAAACCTCCGGAACCCAGTAATTGCAATAGAAATACGATTACGCTCAACTGCAGCAATCACGTCCCAAGAGGTTATCTCTTGCTTATTATTGATCTGCAGTAGCGGATGCAATATCAAACCGCAACTTTGAAAGTTTTCGTTCCCGGGCAACATCCCATCCCAGGACACTTAACGCTTGATATTTACTCTACGCTTTGGATTCTACCATAGTTTACAATTTGTTTTCAACATATTATATATGGCGAAAGTAAGCGTTTTTTTGCGATATTAATCACAACAGCTCACTGATCTTCTGTGTCATAGTTAGTATGCCGTATCAAATCCTTGAAGATATGGACCAGGAAAAAGTAAAACGCATCAACAGACACAGGAGGCAAAAATGCAGAAGTACGATTATCAGAGGAAGCGCCGCACCGCTCTTCCGGAGTATATCTCGATTATCAGCGCAAATAAATGCGCCAAGATAAAGATAGACGATATAGAGGTGATCGAGCAGGAAGGGCGCAAGGTGCACGTGATCACAGCCGCAAAGGACTATTCCTTTTATGGAGGGCTTAACACTCTGGCAGGCTCACTCGCAGAGAGGGCATTTTACAGACCGATCAAAAGACTTATAATAAACCTTGATCACGTAAGCGATATAAACAGCTATTCAGTCAACTTTCAATCCGGCCAGTCAGTAGCGCTGGGAAAGAATGCGCTTCTGAGCACCAAAAGAGCATATAAGAGGTATCTTCTAAGATATCCACCATATACTATATGGCAGCCTATGGGCATGTCAGGATCCGCTGTTTCAGAACCTGATATAAATGAAGAGAAGCCTTCGACTGATGGCAATCTTACAGTAAAAAATGAGGACAAAATGCTCAATTGAAAAGGTGACAATTTGTTTTGAAATCAGAGCAAAAAAAAACAAAAATCTTGTTGACAGTTCCTATACACCTATATATAATAATGAAGCTGTCGCTGAAAAGCGCAGCGGAACCTTGAAAACTTCATAGTGCAGAACAGGTCTTGAATTAACAGGGCAAAAGCCCTGAAAAATGAAAGACTTTG
>CACZAM010000003.1 GCA_902779185.1 uncultured Eubacteriales bacterium | reverse complement strand
TTTCAAGAGCTTCGAGGACTTTGTTGAACTCTTCAGTCTTGTAAACAAAACCCATCGTATCCCTCCGTTTCTGCATTAATCTACACATTATTACATCGAAATATATAAAATTAGGGCACGTCATTTTTTGAGCAATGTCCGTACCCAATTCGATTATATATGCATTATTTTTTGATTTCCGTAACCATGGTTACGCATTGGATTTGTATATAAAAAAACCATACTACTGCATCTGTTTCGACGGAAAGCTAATCCAGTATCCTTCCGTCTCTTGAAATAGTGACTACCTGCCACGGTATGAATTTGCTGCTGTTTCTGAGTGCGTTCTCTGCCGCTCTCTGAAGTCCGCCACAGCAAGGCACCTCCATGCGTACAATAGTCACGCTCTTTATGTCGTTGTTCCTGATAATGTCTGTAAGCTTCTCGCTGTAATCTATCGCATCAAGCTTAGGGCAACCTATGACAGTGATCTTTCCTTTCATGAAGTCCTCATGCATGTTTGCGTAAGCATAGGCTGTGCAGTCGGCCGCAATCAGGAGTTTGGCTCCGTCATAAAACGTTGCCTCTGCCGGCAGGAGCTTGATCTGGCAAGGCCACTGACCGAGTCTCGAAACGCGACTCACATTCGCCGGCTGTTCCTCACAATTATCCTGCTTTGCAATGAACTGCATCATTTTTGATCCCGGACAGCCGCTCTCACGTACAGGTTCCATCTTCTCCTCCTTTTTCTTCGCTTGTGCTGCCTTGACTGCTGCCTCATCATATGTTGGGGCCTCTCTCTCCTCAAAAGAGATCGCTCCTGTCGGGCAGTTCGGAAGGCAGTCACCGAAGCCATCGCAGAAGTTTTCTCTCACAAGCTTCGCCTTGCCGTCAACTATATCTATGGCGCCTTCATGACAGGCCTCTGCGCACAGTCCGCAGCCGTTGCATCTCTCTTCATCAATGTGGATTATCTTCCTGATCATCACAATAACCTCCGTATTACTTGTCTCTTGTTTATCCAATGTCAGTATAGTAAAGTATGTAATGTAAGTATGTGGTTATAACCACATTTTGAGAGATTGCCGGAGAATTTTATGAATAAGGACTTTCTCAAAAAGACCGTGATATTCCGCAGCATGAATGATGACGAGTTGGATGCGGCTTTGTCGGCACTCAATTCATCTGAAAAAAAATATACAAAGGATGAGGTCATACTGCATGCAGGGAGTATAACAAATATGATGGGGCTGGTACTTGAAGGCACCGTTCGAATAGAGAGTAATGACATGTGGGGAAACAGGACCATTCTGAGTCATGTAGGGGAAGGTCAGGTATTTGCAGAGACATATGCCATGGCCAAAGATGAGCCCATGCTGGTTGATGCAGTTGCAAACGAAAAATGCAAAATATTGATGCTCCGAATAGGATCTCCTGGATCGTGTAGTCAGGATCCATCCCCTTGGAGACTCAAGCTGACCGCCAATGTACTGGATGTGTTCATGCGCAAAAACCTTATGCTGGCGGGCAGAAGCTTTCACACTTCGCCGAAGAGTATCCGGGGCAGAGTAATGGCATATCTGAACAGCGTATCGCTGCAGAACGGTTCCGATGAATTCGATATTCCTTTTGACCGGCAACAGCTGGCAGATTATCTGAATGTAGAGCGTACTGCCTTATCCAAGGAGCTTGGAAAGATGCAGAAAGACGGATTGATCACAGCAAAGAAGAAACATTTCATACTCTTACCACATTTTTCTATGCCTAATTATGCGTCGCAATAAAAAGAAAGACGATTTTCGGAGGTTTTTCTTTTGCCAAAAGCACCATAAAGCAGGAGACCACGGGACATTGCCCGTGGCCTCTTTATTCGTCTACTATATCTTCCGGATCATATGATCCTTGATCGACTTTGTGTCAATAGCACCAACCTACTGCGCTGTTGTCACCTATCGCCTCAAACATCAGTGAACCCTGAGTCATACCCATGACTGCTGCGTATGTCTTCTTGCTCTTGGTCTTGGCACTGCCATAAGTATAGACACATTTGTACTTTTTACCGTTATTGTTCGTCGTTATGATCTGAGTGATATTGCCGTTCTTCTTGGTGATCTTTTTCTTCCAGGAACTCTTAAGCTTACCCTTTTCGTATCTTTTGCCGGACGTCTCTATCCCCTGTTTGTTGTATTGTTCTACGACTTTAATCTTGTAATCATCGAAGTCATCCAGGTTAGACCTCGTTATCTGCTTAGGAAGTCCGTTCTTGTAATACTTATAAGCGTAGTTTCTTGGATATGTCACCGGCTGCATTTTCTTGATATATCCCTTGCTGTTATATGAATACTCCCTCAATCCGTAGAATGCTTCGCCGGAAGGGTCGGTGCTTCCCCAAGAGACTATTCTTCCCTTTGCGTTGTATTCCTTGGTGGTGATGAATTTATCACCGCTGTCGTTATTGCCGGTCACTACGACCTTTTTCAGCTTGCCGCTCTTATAAGTCGGTTTAAGCTTGGCACCGTCCCAGTAAGTGATGTTTCCTTTGCTGTCATACTTATAAGTATAAGTGTCAGTTTTCTTCCATTTGCCTTTCTTGTATTCATACTGTGTGATTTTTGTCGGCAGCTTATATGACCCGCTTGCGGCATACGTCTCTACCGCGCCAAAGGTCAAAACTAAGCCCGACACAAGTGTAAGTGTCATAACTAATGCCAATATTTTTTTCATAAATAAGCAGCTCCTTTCTTTTCAATGTTATTTCCCATCAAAACTTATTATATACGCTCAGGGACAGCGTTCTCTACAGCTATTTCTTTTATCTCTTCTCCGTTCTGCTCCTTATATACTTTTTTCGTCAGAGCTGTCAGCTTGCTGCCCGAATCATACTTCCACGCATCAGCAAATTTGACATAAATGATTTCCAGTCCGCATTCCTTCCCCAGTTTCTTCTGTGCTTTTATGATCTTTTGCTCATCTTCAGGGTTAGAGCTTCGGACTGAACCGACTGCAGACACACCGTCACTCGCCAGCCTGAAGATGCCGAGATTTGACGAACTCTCTACCAGCCCCGCCTTGTCACCTGATGGAGCAGCAAAAGCAGTCTTTTTGCTGATCGTGAAGCCATTGCCGGATGCCGTGCTGACAATTACCTCATCTGCCCCTCACTTCCCCTTTGGTGTATGCAAGTACAACACACTGAATAAGACTAGCGTTCTATACTAAAGTAATCCGGCTGTTCACCTTGCTTCCCTGCAGATAATCTGTAGCCGGCTCCTATTGTGATCCACAGCATCGGACTGATTACTATTGAAGAGTCGTTGAAAAACAGTCCGGTCGCAAAGGCGGCCGTTATCAGGAATATGAGCATACATTCCGGGTTGCCGTGCCGCGCGGCTTTCGCGGACCTGTAAACCAGAACGGCTAATAGCGCTATGATGGCGAGCATGGCAGGTATGCCGTTTTCCACGCAATACAGCAGGAATGTGTTGTGAGGCTTTTCGACAACCACGTATGGACTTTCGCAGTATTTCGCCTTTCCGACAAAGTCGTTCTGCGGAAAAGCCAGATAGAAATTATCCGAGCCATATCCTATAACGGCTCTCATGCCCTTTATAAGCGGGAGTGTCCTCGACCAGATATAGCCTCGCCCCGAGGCTGCTGATTCCAGGCCATGCAAGTCGACAAACGGGATATCCTCTGTTTCTTCATAATAACCGTTGCCCGAATATATCAGGTAGCCATAGTCGTCAAAATATGAGAAGCGGAACTCAGCGTCGCTTTCGCGTATAAGAATCTCGGGGCCATCATCGGAGTCTTCGGTCGTTATGATCAGGTTTTCGAGTCCGGCCATCGCCTTCTGATCGATATCGATTATCATTCCCGCAGCCGGATCATATTTTCCATAATCACTGCCATTTCTGACAGAGCTCACATTCAGAAGATCCTCATCACTGTCATTGCCGAAAGCAGCTGTGACAGTAACATCCTCTAACTTGACTGTCACAGAGTTCATCCCGGTCTCGATGCCGGTGATACGGCAAACGGACCGATCATGTCCCAGGTTACTGAAGGATTCACCCAGCCTGTCCCACGCGCCAAGATCCATGACCCTGTCGGTGATCACACTGGCCAGAAGCATGACCGCGGCAAATACGCAGGCAAACAACAATTTTCTTCTGTCCGAGGTAATGCTCTTTATGCTCAGGATGAGCCACAGCAGCGTTGCGACCACAAGCATAACGATCCCGACCCTCGATCTGGTCGCTACCAGTTCAATGAAGCACAGCATGTCAAGTGCCGCAAGGCTTATTTTCCGGCTTCGGCCGTGTATTGAACTGAGCGAATATGTTATGAGAATGATCATCAACGCGAGATATATAGCGGCATAGTTTGGATTTGCCAGTGTCAGATAGACCCTGTTGTCGCCCAGAATGTTGGATATCTCGGCATCCCTGTATTCTGCAGGCAAAATGATGTGCTGAACGATCGGGGACGCAAAAGGGTCATGCCCCGTTATCTGAGCGAGGCCAACCATACATTCTGCCGCAGTCGCCGCGATAGCGCCTTTCCGCAGTATATTCCTGACTTCCGCGGAATCGATCACGTTGTAAGTGTAAAGAGCCAAAACCAGATAAAACAGCTTGGTTATGGTTCCCTCAAATCGTTGATAGCCACCGGGGAACGCAATATGCGGATTCAGCGAAAAGATGCCTGAAATCAGAAGAGAAATCGCCAGCACAGAAAAGAAAAGTATCAAAACAAAGCAGGGACGTTTTATGCGTCCCTGCGTCATATCGTAAGCAATACGGCACAGCATGTATATCCCGACGGCTCCGAACACCAGAGTCTTGCTGTAGCTGAAGAAGTCGGAGAGTGGAGTGTCGGTTATAAAGGTGCCGAAGCTGTCTCCGCTGTATTCATAGATATGTCCATATACCACGAAAGGCAGCAGACATATTATCAGCATAAGTGGAGCCGCGTCATAAAAAGGTTTTGCTTTACCGGAATCCATCAGTTAATTAGAATTTTACCTTCAGGGAGTATGGTGTGCCTTTTTTGGTATTCATTCCCTTCAGATAGTATACGGTACCTTTCTTTGTAGCTTTCTTAGCTTCCCAGATATCTTTTTTGCTGGTGCTGACATTTACATACTGGGAGCCTTTTTTCAGTTTTCCGGTAAGAGCTATGGCGTAATTATAGTTGCCCGTGTTGAGGCATACCGAAAAACCTTTTTTTGCCATCGCTGCTTCCTCAGCAGTGACTTTATGCTGAAGCTTGACCTTCGCAGATACTTTGCTGCTGGTACTTTTTAAATTTGTGACCTTGAGCACCTCCAGGGAAACGCCTTTGTTGTTGGCATCGCCGCCTTTGCTGATCACTTTCTGGTATTTCTTTTCTTTTTTCTTTTGCGCATCTGAAAACTTCCTGGACTTGATCGTGTAAGTCTTTCTTGCTATCGTCTTTGTCTTTTTGTTCAATGTCTGTTTGATCGTGACGGTGACCTTGCCGCTCTTCTTAGCATAGAAAACGAAAGCGGCAAATGAGCCCGGATCTGCAAAACCGTTTACAAGCTTTGCGACGTCTTTGTTGGAAACCGTGGCGGAATATGTCGCTCCCTTGACCGGGTTTTCTACCCAGGCATAGAAGTGAGTTCCCGGATCCTCTCTGACTATAGGTGAAGCATCAAATATTACGTTTACAGATTCTGCGTAGGAGTATCCCGGAATCATGAACACTGCTGTCATCAACAGCATGCATATCATAGCGATGAGTTTTTTTCCTTTTTTCATAGAGAGTCCTTTCTGAGCGATACAACTGGTTTAACCAGGTTTATAAATGACACCTGTTGTCACAATAATATCACTATGCTCTGACTCGTTCAACTCAACTGTTTATCCGGGAAACACCTCGCGGTGCTCCTATTTCTTCAGATCTTCCACTGCCTTTTCTACGTTCAGTCTCGTCAGTATCAAAGTGATCAGAAGATTGAAGATCATCGGCAGCCAGAGATACATTACATGCAGCATGTTGATGCATGATGCCGTCTGCTCGGCTGCTCCGCCGACGTAACCGCTGAAGCTCAGCAGCCATCCTGCAAGGGCTGTTCCAATACCACCGCCAAGCTTTGTGCCAAGCGATGTGCAGGAATACATTGTTCCATCAACACGTTTTCCATGAGTCAGGTATGTATATTCAGAACAGGTAGCAATCAGAGCGTTCATATCGCCCTGCAGCGGGCTCATGCCAAATGCAGCAATGGCTGTGCACGCCAGCATAAGAGGAATGCTGCCCATGTAGCCCGCTATGACAACACCGAGTCTGCCCAGTGTGCCCGCGGTATAGCCGTACAGATTCAGCTTGTACATGCCCTTGAATTTCATAACAAGCGTTGGTGTGAACAGGAGTCCGATGATCATTGGGATATTGATAGCCCACGAGAATACTCCCAGCAGATTTGCATTCTTAAGCACGTAGGTCATGTAATATATGCCCATATTCAGTGTCGCGGTATATATCTGCATGAGAATATATGAGCCGCAGATCATCAGATAGTATTTGTTCTTGATGAGCAGCCTGAACGCGTCTGCCAGGCTGTACTTTTCGTTGGTATGATCCTCCGCCGCATGACCGTGCACCGTCTCACCTTCCGCAAGTTCTTCAGGCGTGAGCTCCTTTACCGACATTACGGAGATGGTGTTGGAAATGATGCCGAAGATAGCGTAGATTATTGCGACTGTCCTCCATGCTGCTGCACCTCCTCCAAAGTGCGCGACCAGTCCGACTGTGATCGTCTGGATCAGCATGCTTGTACCGAAGGCGAACATGAAGCGGATCGATCCCATCTGTACGCGCTCGTGATTATTCTTTGTGATCAGCGCCGTAAGAGCTGAATACGCAATATTATTGGCTGTATAGAAGCCTGCATTCAGCATTGTGTAAGCAATGAAAAACCATGCGTACTGTGATGTCGCGCTGATATTCGCAGGGATGCAGAATATAGCAACCAGGCATAAAGCGCAGCCGAAATATCCGTAGAACATCCACGGTCTTGCCTTACCCATTTTGGTCTGAGTCTTGTCGATTAGAGAGCCGAAGAAAACATCGCTGACACCGTCAAACAGTTTGGATACTGCTATCAGTGTGCCCACAACACCTGCGTTCATGCCGACTGTATCGGTCAGGAAAATCATTACAAACGCAGAAAGCAGCGCGTATACTACGTTACCTGCGATATCTCCTGATCCGTAGCCGATCTTGTTATACCATTTCAAATATGTTTTCTCTTCCATCACTACCTCCTAAAGTCACATCTGTTTGTTCAGATTCTCCGGAATTATCATAAATGCGAAGCTGTAACTGTTTTCGTCGACACGGTATTCTTTCTGTATCTCAGGCCCGCAGCTTGCAGATCCCATACCGGACATGCGGTGATCTATGCAGAGCACTGTACTCCCGCAGCCTGTCAGCTCATGCTCATGCGCCTTGTTTCCCAGTTCTTCCTGAGTAAAGCGCGAAGCATTGAAAGACAGTGTGTTTTCATCCGCCGGTATGACCTGCAGACACATGCCTCTCCCTCTGACAGATACATAGTCGCAGTCATAATGAGATCCGTTTTCCTGCGGACGTATATATGGTTCATGAAGTTCCTTTATTGTGGTTGTGAAGGAAATGTGCCTTGCGGCCTGATGTTTATCCACGTAGGATTCCATCGGCCCCATCCCGTAATAAGAAACCACTTTAAGCCATTTCTTCAGGAACAGGCGTATGCCGATCCTCGGCAGAGTGAGGATCTGAGGATCTTTTACCGCATTGACCTTCAGCGTGACCGCGCCGCTGCTGCTTATCTTCCAGACAGTGTCCATCCTTAAGACAGGCTGTACGGATATGGCTCCACCGGACTGTCTTGCATGTATCTCCGCAGAATCCTCATTGCACAGGCAGCTCACTTCATATGCGCGCGTCACGGTCTGGTCAAGCCTCTGCTTTTTCCACCTGTCGACCACGAACATGTCGTTGTCGACCGGAGCGCGCCAGAAGTTGAACTCTATTGGCCTGTCAAGCAGCTCCTCTCCTTCAACGAGCATGGATACCGGCATGCCCGTGCGCTTATCAAAGGAATATCTGAATCCCTTACCGCTTATGACTATCTGTGTGCCTTCGTCCTGACGTGACAGAGGATATCCTGTATCGCAGTTTGCATTGTTCATTGCCAGCAGAGTTCTGGCATATCTCGGATCTGCGACCGGGATCCTGATTTCATCAAACCCCAGTTCATGGCCTGCCGGCAGAGCTCCCTGCGATTTTTTGAGCACATATGAGATCCACAGGAAGCACCTTCCCTTAGATGGAACTGTCAGAGGAAGGTCCAGACTTACACTTGTTCCAGGTTTTATTGAAGGCACCGCCAGTGTTCCTTCTGCGATCCTGGTTCCGTCAAGAGCCAGGGCATAGGAAGCGCTGATAACATCTTCCGGATCCGTAAAATCCATGTGATTGCTTATTGTGAGCTTTCCTGACGCTAAATCGTAGCTGCTTCTGAGCGGGCGGTACACATTCCTGTACTCAAACAGGCTGGTATGCGGACGTCTGTCCGGATATACAAGCCCGTCCAGACAGAAATTTCCGTCATGCTGAAGTTCACCATTATCACCGCCGTACAAATAGATATCTTTCCCATCCGGTGTCTTACCGCCATATACAGCATGGTCGCAGAATTCCCACACAAACCCTCCGCACAGGGCGGGATATTCCTCGATCAGTCTGTGGTAATCCTCGATATCTCCCGGTCCGTTTCCCATAGCATGGCAATATTCAACGAGCAGAAGAGGTGCAGCCGGGTCATTGTCAAGATAATTCCTTACATCTTCAAATGACGGATACATTCTTCCGACAATATCGATTTTGCTGCAGTCATACTCCCTGTCATCAGGAAGATAATATGCACTTTCATATGTGGTCAGCCTGTCCGGGTCGGTCTCTTTTGTCCACTCGAGCGCTCTCTCAAAAGTGCAGCCATAGCCGCATTCATTTCCCATAGACCACACCAATATGCACGGGCGGTTCCTGTTCCGGATCACCATGCTTCTGATGCGGTCCAGGGTAGGCTCAATAAAGTCCGGATTATCAGCGATCCTCACATGAGCCATCTGCATTCTCCTGGAGTAGTCGTCTTCATAGAAGTAGAGCTCTTCTGTTCCGTGGCTCTCATTATCAGCCTCATCGATTACATATAGACCTATACTGTCACACAGCTGATAGAAATAAGGCACATTAGGATAATGACTGGCGCGGACAGCATTGAAATTGTTTTCCTTGATCATCATCAGATCCGAAAGAGTCCGTTTATAGTCCATTACGGCTCCGGTCACCGGGTTTGATTCGTGCCGGTTCACCCCATTAAATGTGATAGGTGTTCCGTTCAGGAGTACGCGGTTATCCTTTATACATACAGTTCTGAATCCGACCCGTTCATTAATGACCTCATTAGGGGTTTCCAGGATCAGCTTATACAGGAAAGGCTTTTCCGCATTCCACAGGATGGGGTTTTTCACCATGAGGCGAATTTTTGAGTCATCAGACATTATTGCTCTGGCATCCATATATTCCTCTCCATTCTCACCCGCATGGAACAGAGAGGCTTTTGCCGGCACAGTATGATTTCCTGCAAAAGAAAAGCTTATCTCCAGAACAGCTTTTTTATGATCCGGACTGATCTCAGTAGTTATGTGATAATCGCGTATACCGGTCGCAGGTCTGTTTAAAAGATAGACATCGCGAAAGATACCGGACATGCGGAATTTATCCTGATCCTCCAGATAGCTGCCGTCACACCACTTCAGCACAAGAACAGCAAGCAGGTTATCTCCCTCAACAAGAAAAGATGTGACATCAAATTCAGATATGTGATGAGATATCTGGCTGTATCCGACATATCTGCCGTTAAGCCAGACAAAGAAGCACGAATCCACACCTTCAAAGTTCAGAAAAGTACACCCTGCTTTCTGATCCTTATGCCACTGGAAGTGATGTCTGTAAGCTCCGCAAGGGTTATCCTGAGGCACATAGGGAGGATCGTACGGAAAAGGATAACGGATGTTAGTGTACTGGTTTTTGTCGTAGCCCTTCATCTGCCATGAAAACGGTACATACTCCTTATTCCACCAGTCACCGGCGTCATACGAAGGGAGAAAAAATTCATCTTTCAGGTCATGAATACTCTGAAAATAAGAAAAGTTCCATTCACATCCGCTGAGCATCTGAAGCCTCTGTGATGATTCCCGGAGGCTTACAAGCTGGTCATTTCTACTCGAATCCGGAATATAGTAGCATCTGTATGGCTCTGTGTTTTCATGCAAAACAGCCATATTTTCATAATGTCTCGGTACAATCATCAATTCCCTCCTGCGTCAGAGAAACATGCTTAAATTCATAGGATTTCAACCTAAAAACATTATAAAAACCGGCATTTTTAAAACATATGCACAAAACAGTATAAAACCTGCACAAGCTTGGAATTAAGCGGTTCAGGCATTGCCAGTACTCAGGATTGTTAGGTAAAATAATCGGCAAAAGAAATGAGAGGTTGCAGAAATGTATGTGAATTCAGGCTATCTTCACAATTCCAGAACGCCTTTCAAAGAAAAGGTCAGACCGCTAAGGATCCTCAGCGCAGGCACTTACCAGCTTCACAGCTTGCAGAAGCTCCCGACATGGCGCCCTAGAGGCCGTGTTGACTGGCAGCTGATATATATCGCTGCGGGAAAGGGTCATTTTATTTTTGATAATAAGGAAGTCATTGTTCCGGCAGGCAACATGGTTCTGTACCAGCCTAAAGAGGAGCAGCACTATTACTATCTGGGCGAGGACCGGACCCAGGTATGGTTTGTGCACTTTACAGGACGCGAAATAAAAAGGATCCTTCAGAATTATGAGATCTCTCTGGACAGCAGCATTCTCTGCACCGGACTTTCCAGAGAGTATGAAGATTATTTCCGCAAAATGAGAGATGAGCTTGTTGCCTGCAGATGGGGCTACGAAGAAATGCTTTCCTATCTGTTCCGCGAGCTTCTGATGACCATGCACAGGCGAATGGAAGAGAATCTTCCCCGCTTCTCAGGCTTTATCAGCCAGGAGATCGATCTGGCCAAGGAATACTTCACAGAGCACTACAACAAAGAGATCAGTATAGAAGAATATGCGCTTTCAAGACATGTAAGCGCAAGCTGGTTCAACAAGAGTTTTAAGAAAATAGTCGGAACAACACCTATGAGATATATCCTTTCCATAAGGATCCGCAACGCGCAGATACTTCTGGAAACTACCGATTACAATATTTCAAACATAGCCTCCATGGTCGGGTATGAAAACGCGTTCTACTTCAGCCGGCTATTCAAGAAAGAAAAGGGACTCTCGCCTGCTGCATACAGAAAGATCTTCCGTGAGAAATACCACGAAAACCTGTAGACTATCTGAGAAAGGGCCTGTCAGCTCTCTCTTTTTTCAGGCACTGCAAAAGGCAGCCTTGTATGCTGCCTTTTAGTTTTCACACATGGTTTACTTTGTGAGGATATGATGAGGATAGTCTGAATTTAGTACTCGCCCGCTATCTTCTTATAGGTTTTCTTTACCGTTTTTCTGGTCATCTTGAAGTGCTTGTAGTTTACTTTTTTCTTATTTGCGTAATCATTGATGCCGCGTGTCGCATCTACGTAATACTTTTTAACCTTGCCGTTTGATTTGATCTTGACCCAGTTCCATGTATGCTGTCCCTTTTGTCCTTTACCGTATATGATCCCTGCTTCCACGCCCATTCTCTCGCACATGGCTGCATATACCTCTGAGAAAATAATGCAATTGCCAATGTGATAACACCAGTATTTCTCGCTGTTGTTCCAGTAACTCAAATGCTCACTGTTAAAGATGGCCTTGTTTTGCGCTTCCAGAGTTTCCGCTTTTTTCAGGACCTTATTCTGTGCGCTTTCGGAAGGCACCTTGTGACGGCGTTTTACCTTATACTTTTCCCTTCCATCATACTGGAATGTCTTTACGATATATGCATAGGCCTTTTTTGCGATCTGCTGATCCGACATGGATTGTTTAAGGCCGGCTTTTTTTACCATCTCATCAATGAGTACGTCATGCCATCCGGAGCCTGTATACACCGGAGTGCGTCTGCTCAGAACGGTAACCTCACAGGTCGCCGTTGCGCCGGATTTCAGTGTCACGGTAATAACGGCAGTACCCTTTTTCTTTCCCGTCACCTGTGCGGTACTAACATCCTGATCCATGGGTTTTACCGCAGCGACGCTTTTGTTACTGGATGTCCAGGATTGCACCTCGTCCTCTTCATCCGTGTAAACATACAGGGAACTTGTCATATTGGGCTTTATTTTAATGGTATTGGAGTCCAGTTCTACGTACGGCTCCTGAGTATCGGTATCCCCGGGTTCTTCTGCGAAAACCGCAGCCGGAACACAGAAGACAACAAGCATCATCACACTTAAAATCATGGCAAACAGATTCTTCTTCATATTGTTCTCCTAACGTTCTTCATCTTACTTACTTTATAATAAGTATATGAGCGTTACTGTATCGGATTCAATCCGTTGACAATCTGGTAATACGCAATACCTGCCTGAAAGCGCTGCTGTCAGGGACAAAGTCCGGTTTCATCGTCATATCCGTATGCCCGTGCCCGATCATGGCAGCCACAAACCAGAACGCCAGCGGGGAAAGATAAGGCTGCAATTTACCATTATTTTCTGAAGTTGCTGATTGATTCATCGAAAATCTCCGTGACTAATGGTGCAAAAGCTCCTCTAACGTTTCAAACAATATGTCCGGTTCCACAGGTTTGCTCAGATGAGCATTCAGGCCTGCCTGCATACTTTGCTGGACATCTTCGTCAAAGGCATTTGCAGTTAATGCTATGATAGGAATGTTCTTTGCATCAGATCTGTTCATAGCCCTGATCCTGCGGGTCGCCTCCAGTCCATCCATTTCAGGCATCCGCAGATCCATCAGAATAACATCATAATAGCCTTCTTCGTGTTCCTCAAACTTTTCTACAGCAATACGCCCATTTTCTGCATGGTCAACCTGCATCTCACGCATGGAGAGCACCATGATCATAATTTCGGCGTTTACCGTGACATCTTCCGCCAGCAATACTCTGCGGTTTTTGAGATCCGCGGTTTCCCGTACAAGCTTCGGGTTTTTCCTTTTGAAAGCCCCCCTGAACTCATCAAGCACCGTCCCTGCAAAGAGCGGTTTTGCAACAAATGTATCCACACCTGCCGCCCTTGCTTCATCCACGATCTCATCCCAGTTATATGAAGTAAGTATGATCACCGGTGTTTCTGTACCGACGGCAGCCCGGATCTGCCGGGTCGTTTCCATACCGTCCATGTCAGGCATGCGCCAGTCAACCAGGATCAGGTTATACGGTTCCCTTCTGGCATAGCGGAGTTTCACCATCTGCAGACCTTCTGCTCCGGACAAAGCCTTTTCACAGTTCACACCCACCTGTCCCAGTACAAGCTGGGCATGTTCACAGGCGATCGGATCATCGTCGATCACCAGTACGCACATCTCATGAGGCTGCAGATCATATTCTTCTTCCCCAACGCTTTTGTGATCGCTGTCGGTAAGCGTAACAGTGACAGTAAAGGTAGTTCCCTTTTGCTTTTCACTCTCTACTGAAATTGTTCCGTTCATCAGCTCAACGATGTTCTTTGTTATAGCCATGCCAAGGCCCGTGCTTCCGAAGCGGCTGGTATTGGATGAATCCTCCTGACTGAATGCATCAAACAGCTTAGGAAGAAAGTCCTTACTCATCCCGATACCTGTATCGCTGATGATAAAGCGAAGCGTGGATCTGCCATTAAAACTTGCAGCTGCTTCCACAACAAACGTGATGATACCGCCTGACGGTGTAAACTTGACCGCGTTCCCGAGGATATTGATCAAAACCTGCCGAAGCTTCATTTCATCGCCGATATAGTAATCATCGACCGGGCCTTTTACCCGGCATTCATACTCGATCCCCTTGTCCCTGCACTGGTCGCTTATGATCGTATTGACCTGAGCCAGTGCCCTTGCGAAAGAAAATTCTTCGCTCTTTACGGTCATGCGGCCGGATTCGATGCGGCTCATATCAAGGATGTCGTTGATAATGCTGAGCAGATGCTGGGCTGACAGTCCGATCTTCTCAAGGTGCTCCCGTGTTGCTTCAGATATACCGGGATCATTCAGCGCGATCCTGTCAAGCCCGATGATCGCATTCATCGGAGTGCGGATCTCATGGCTCATATTAGACAGGAAAGCCGTCTTTGCCTTGTTGGCCTGATTAGCTTCTTCCAGAGCAGCACTAAGCGATTCCCGCTGCTGTGCCAGTTCCTGCATCATTTCCTTTTGTTCGGTTATGTCTATGAAAACGCCTATATAGGATATAGGCGTGCCATCAGGGCGGCGTGTAGGCTTGCCGACAGCCCGGTACCAGCGATATCCTTTGTTTTTCGTCAGCAGACGGTACTCTACGTCATAGGTCTTTTGACCTGTATAGTCTGAGATCGTTTCATTGAACTCCCTCAGTACGCCTTCCCTGTCATCCGGATGCAGCAGATCGGACCAGGATTCCAGTACATCCGGAAAATCATCCTTTCCCTGATACCCGATCATTCTCCGGAATTCATCACTCCAGTTGACCCGGGTCATAACTCCTGCTTCATCAAAATCCATGGTCCATTTACCGGATCCCAGCATTTCATGAATGGTGTCGAGAGCAGCAGCTTCCTTTTGCAGTTCAGCGTACAGAGCCTCCTGTTCTTCTATTATTACCCTGTCCCTTTCATCATTTATCCGGTTCATAAAGAGCTCCCCCTAATCTTTAAGACCTCCAGAATTGCTTCGTTGAAGTAAATCCGCCCATTTGTGAACTCATTTCTGGGCTGTGGTGAATTATTCTTTATATTATACTTTGTTTTCCTGTCCTGCTGCACTATTCTTCATTTTTCTGCACAAGCGGCTCAGTATATTTCGGGTTATCTTTATTCTTGCGGATGAAGATGATCCGCCAGATGATTATGACCAGATCAAGCACTGCCAGCGTCACGGCGATGAAGCACATCGAGCCTATAAATGAGGAAGTCAGGCAGTATACTTAGCCATAATCAATCTCAGCACCGGATCGTTGACATCATATGAGATATCACCGATATAAGCGATCGGAAGCACCTTAGGCGAGGTGCCGCTTATAAATGCCGCGTCGAATTCGGCCAGCTCATTCTGCTTTACCGCACAGTAATGCAGCGGGATGCCGGCTTCTTCTATGATCTTTATGATTATAGTTCTGGTGACGCCGGGCAGTACTGCGTCTGTCGGAGAGGTGTATACCTCTCCGTTTTTGATGAAGAAAACATTGGAGCGGCTGCCCTCTGTTATGACTCCGTCCCTGTTTACCAGAAGCACTTCATACAGATCACCCGCTTTTATCGCTTTGTTGGTCGCGTCCCTGAGCTCGCGGTCCATCATCTTGATGTTAGGGTTCTTTCTCTCGCCACGGAAAATGTCCGTTCTGACCCCGAGCTCGTACAGCTCCGCGGACGGGTAGTGTGTCGGATTCAGATACATCATTGAATGACCGCTGATGTCCACTTCTATTTTTATATTGTGGTCTTTTATCCCGCTCTCTTCTGCGAGCTGATCTATACATCCGGCCAGTGTGTCACACGTAAACGGCACAGGGATACCCATGCTTCCGAGAGATCTCTCGAGTCTCTCATAGTGTTCCTTCAGGAACTGCGGTTTGCCTCCGCTCAGCCTTATGACTTCATACACCGAAGGAAGGCTCAGGCTGCCTTTTGTAACATCGGATTTGAAACCTTCGATCATTTCTTTGACAGCGGTTCTGATCTGTCCGAGAGGGATCTGATTATAGTAAAACACCATATACATCTGGCCGTCATGGTCGAGCTGGTCGATGTCTCTCACCTTGATGCCGGCTTCGGCAGCTATCTGTACGAGACGGTCCGCCATTTCACGGCGTATTTCAATGATCCTGGCATCGCCGTTCTGACCCTTGGTTATTACCTTCGTATGGGTATTCAGTCTGAAAATTATGTTTATTCCCGACTGGGTATTCTCAGCTGTCAGGAAATTGCTCTCACTTCCGTACTCTCTGATCGCTTCAAGCGCCTCCTGCAGCTTGACCGAGTAAAGCTTGCGCACACGCCTCAGGTTGGTGTGAAAGAATCCCCTCTTCATGAACTCCGCCAGAGTCAGCTGCTCAGTTTTGGAGCAGGTCTGGTCGTAATTATTGCGTATTTTTTCATAAAGCTTCACCATTCTTTCCGGCAGCACCATGTAGCTGATCCTTATGGCCGGAAACAGTGTGGACGTAAAGGAGCCGAGGTATACGACCCGGCTGCCGTGATCTATACCCTGCAGCGCAGGGACAGGCATTCCTGTATACCTGAGCTCGCTGTTGTAGTCATCTTCTATGAT
This sequence comes from uncultured Eubacteriales bacterium, assembly GCA_902779185.1. Taxonomy (GTDB): domain Bacteria; phylum Bacillota; class Clostridia; order Peptostreptococcales; family Anaerovoracaceae; genus Crickella. Next base: position 86,003 of record CACZAM010000003.1, on the reverse strand, counting down.
TATGCTGTCGTTTGCCTCAGCCCAGTCGAGTATCTCACGTCTGCGGCTTATCGGCATCAGCGCTCCGGTCGGAAACTGATTCTGCGGGCAGATATACGCAGCCGTCCTTATGTTCACAGGGAGGCGCTCTATCACTATGCCATCATCCTCGACAGGGATGCAGCTCATGCTGAAGCCCCAGTCACGCAGGATGCTCCTTACAGGCATATAGCCCGGATCTTCAACGGACACATGGACTATATCCATCATTTTAAGTATCCTTGCCAGATGGTTCATAAGCTGCTGTGTGCCGGCGCTGATGACCACCTGCTCCTGCGTGCATATCACTCCTCTTGACTTGTAAAGATACCTCGCTATCTCTTCTCTGAGAGCCGGCTCGCCCTGACGGTCTCCCTCGGAAAGAAGAAGCTCTGGTGTCTCGTTGAGGACCGCCGACATGCATTTCTTCCATTTGACAAAATCAAAGGACTCCGGATCATAGCTGAAGACCGGCTTACTGTTCTTTTGCTCTTGTGCGCTGCTCCCCTGCTCTCCCGGACGCTCTCTGTCTTCCGCGCCATGTTCTTTTGGTCTCTTTTGTGAGTCTTTTATTACAGCTCCGCTTGCCGCGTAATACCCTGACTGCGGCTTGCTTATAAGGTAACCCTCTACTATCAGCTGTTCATAAGCCATTTTGACAGTAGTGACACTCAAACCTGCCTCGTCAGCCATTGTTCTCAGTGAAGGCAGTCTCTCTCCTGTTCCGATCCGGCCTTCAGTGATCTCCCTTTTGATGTGTTCATAAAGCTGTACATAAAGACTTTTACCTGAATTGTAATCAATTTCTACAGAAATCATTTGTTAACTCCTGAATTTGAATGAATTGTTATTTTTAAATGTCATAAAATGAGCATTTTTGCAGTCTCAGTTGTCTGCTATTATATTTCATATATCTATTCCTTTCAAGAACAGTTGCCAAAAGGAGGTCCTTATGAGTTCCAATTCTTCAGATATCCGGACAAACAGACTCGTATTCGCCTCACTCATGGCATGTCTTGTTCTTCTTGGCACTATCCTGTTCAGGATACCCATCCCGATGACTCAGGGTTATGTGCACCTCGGAGACGCGATGATCTACATTGCCGTGCTTCTGCTCGGAAAAAAACAGGGCGCAGCAGCTGCTGCCCTGGGTTCTTCGCTCGGTGACATCCTTGGCGGTTTTGCCTTCTGGGCACCATGGACCTTCATTATTAAATTTGCAATGGCTTATATTGCCGGTTCCCTGATTGAGAAAACCTCAAAAATAGTTTCCATGACAGCCGGCGGACTCGTAATGTGCGCATGTTACCTGGTAGCTGAGCGCGTCATGTACGGCAGCTGGGCGCTTGCGGCAGTCGGTATTCCGTGGAACGTCGGGCAGTTCGCCGTGGGTATCGCCGTGGCACTGGCAGCGCAGCCGCTGCTAAGCCATATACCATCCCCTAAAAACCGCTCTGTGTAATCACTTATTAAGTGTCTCCGGCCGGCCGCAAATTCAGCATCTTATCTGCATGCAGAGTTTTTTATTGTGCTTATTGCTCCCTGATAGTTGATATTTCAGCACTTCTTATGATAATTTGAATATTGCTCTAATTAATGAAGGTTTCAGAGAGGTAAGCGCCATAGAATACGAACAGGAAATAATCAGGCCTAAACATTTCAAGGCGGACATCTCAAATCCTAAGCACGTCAGGACGGAAAGCCTGCAGCCAAAGCACGCCAGGGCAAAAAGCTCAAAGCCGAAAATACTTAAGACTATAATTGCGGCCGAGCTGATATCAGTGATACTGGCCTGCGGTTACGTATACAGCCTCTGGTGTCACAATACCGAAGTGCATGTCTTCAGGCAGCTCTATTCGGTTGCCCTTGTCAATACATCCGATCGAATGAATGATCAGGCAGAAGATACTGTAAAAAAGGCTCTGAAAACATACGCGGAAAGCATAGTAGAGGAAGTATATGAATACGTCTGGATTTCTGAAAATACTGATTACCGGACTGGCGCTGACATGTCATATAAAAGCGCGGGAACGCTGGAGAAAGACGAGATGGTCAGGCGCACAGGCCTGACCCGCAACGGCTGGAGCCGCGTCAGCGTAGACGAAAAAGATTATTACATTCCGGAGGGAACGGTATCGACCGATATTCCTGAGTGGCTTCCGATAGACGCCGGCATAAAGGGAGAATATCAGAAATACGCCCTTTCGCTTCTGCCGGATTTCGGATGGGACACCGCGGAGCTGGAGCCTCTTATATACCTCTGGAACAGAGAATCCGGCTGGAATCCGAATTCACACAACAGGCGCAGCGGAGCTCACGGGATCCCTCAGGCCCTGCCGGGATCGAAAATGGCTTCCGAGGGAAGCGACTATTACACCAATCCTGAGCCGCAGATAAGATGGGGACTCAAATACATAGCCGGCAGGTACGGTTCTCCGTCCTCGGCATGGGCGCACTTCCGTTCCCACGGATGGTACTAGAATGAACACACAGAAAATCAAGATACTGCTTGCTGCCATAGATAAGGGCAGCCTTACTAAGGCCGGTCAGGCTCTGGGGTACACACAGTCCTACCTTACACAGATAATGAAAGCTTTTGAGGATGAGGTCGGTTTTCCTCTCCTCGTCAAGACCAACCGCGGCGTTGAGCCGACTCAGGAAACCAGGGCCCTTTTGCCTGCGATGAGGAGACTCGTCGAAAGCGAGGAGCAGTTCGATCAGGAAGTAGCAGAGATCCAGGGACTGCGCAAGGGCACCATCAGGATAGGGACCTTCGTAAGCACTTCAGTGTACTGGGTGCCGCAGATCATAGAATACTTTCAGAACAATTATCCTCAGGTCGTCTTTCAGATCGAAGAGCTCGGTCATGACGAGATGATAAGCGGTCTCGCTGAAGGCTCACTGGACATCGCTTTGATGAGTTATCCCGGTGACAATGCTCCCATAGATTTCATCCCTATCCTTGAGGATCCTATGCTGCTCGCCTTCCCTCCGGAGCACGAGCTGAGCAAATATGATTATGTGCCGGTCGAAAAGCTGAAGGATTATCCTTTCATCATGACCTATAAGAGCTATGACAATGATCCTCACAGGGTTTTCGAGGATGCCGGGTTCTTTCCTCAGGTCAGATATTATTCAAGGGATGATTTTGCCGTTCTGTCCATGGTGCAGCGCGGGCTGGGGCTTGCGATACTGCCGGAGATGACCATAAATGAATTCCCTGGTGATTACGACACCCGCATGCTCGATCCCGAAGCTTACCGCACGCTCGGCATAGGCATCAAATCTCACGAATATGCAGGTCCCCTGACAAGGTTCGTGATCAGATACATCATGAAAAACATCCGATAAAAGAAAAGAACGGTCCGGTATTGCTTCCGGATCGTTTCCTTTCTGAAAAATATGGAATTATTTTATAGCTTATTCGTTGTCTTATCTGTTTTCCTTTGGAGCGATCTTCTCTTCGAACTCATATGTGAGAGCTCCGGATACAGCGATGATTCCTGCTACTGCGATGATTCCTACCATTTTATTTCCTCCTGTATAAATTACTTTTTTATCTATTTGCTGGCCGCATCAGCTTTCTGATGTGCGGCTCTCTTTGTCTGATAAAAAAATAACATTATTATAGTCAGTAGTAAAATGGTTATTTTGCATATCCGGTATTACAAAAGCTAATACCGGCCGCGTCTCATATTATCTGCCGTACTTCTCGTTATAAAGCGCGATCTGCTCTGCCGCAGCCTTGTATGCGAGGATAGCCTCCTCTGCCATCTCAATTGCAGTTTCGCGGCAGTCATTCGCATAATCGAGGAGGTCAATAATAAGCTCTTCCTGATCCGCCTTTGCATATGCCTGGCTCAGGTCGTTGATCTTATCCTGCAGATTCCCGATCCTTGCCCTCAGGGCATCACGTCTCTCTTCTTTCTTTTCGTCGAGCTTCTCATCAAGAGCGATGATCTCATCAATTCTCTCTTCGACTTTCTGATCATGCCTCTTTTCAGCGTCGTCAAAGATCTCATCGATGCTTTCCTGAGTGAATTTCATATCAGATTTGAAATTGGCAGCCCCATCTTTGATAGATTCTTTTAAGGCCTTATTGACTTCTTCGATCTTAGCCTTGAGTTCATCCATCTTCACTGATGCTGTCTCGAATCTTTCTTCCGTACTCATGATTTTTCTCCTGTTACTTTATTTAGTAAAGTTTGCGCTGAGGATATCACTGTTTTCCTTAAGTTCCTCACGTACAGCGTCCTTCTTTTCCTTGCGCAGTTTCATTCTCGCCTGTCTTGCCATCTCGACCTGCATCTCACAGGCTTCATCAACTTCGTCAGCTACAGCATTTGCGTCAAAACGAGCTATGACAGCATCAAACTTCGAGAACTTCTCATCAAGAACAGCAGGATCTTCCTCATCGGCAAGCGCAACCAGCGCAACCATTCCGTCATCGAGTTTGTCAGCGATCTGTTCAAGCATGGATGCTCCGTAAAGAGCGTCAGCCGCATCAAGGTTCATCCCTACAATCGCTCCGTAAGCACCTCCGAGAAGCATTCCGACCGGGCCGCCAAGAACACCTACCAGCATTCCAAGGAGTCCGCCCTTTAATTCATCATCCACTGTTTTCGCTCCGGTGTCGAATCCATCAAGAACGACGCATGTTTTGCCTTCCTTCTTTACAAGCGCTGCAGCTGTTACAAAATATGATTCACTGCCTGCTGCCTGCTTAAGTTCTGTAAGCGCCTGAAAACCCTCGCTTTCAACTTTGAAAACAGTTACGATTACATTCTTTTCCATATTATTCTCCTCTCTGTATTATTAATCGGTCTGCGACCGATTAATTGTTAACTTGATTTTAGTCTCATACAGGAACTCTTGTCAATGAATGATACAGCAATAAAAAACGCCCTGACGGAAATGCCATGATCGGGCGTTTGATACTACGCTTCGATGATTTCGAAATCGTTATTGTCAGTCTCGTGATAAGCTTCAAGCTTTTTCATTATTCCTGCAACTGACTTTTCAGAATATCTCTTAGCTTCCTCCTTTTCGAATGTGTTTACGAAGCACTCGTTCTTTGTAGAGAGCGAAGCGATATATCCTGTCTCATTGCTGAATTTGTTTGTCCATTTAATAATAACCATTTCCTGATTTCCTCCTTCCGAAAAAATACAAGTGGTATGTTACTGCTGTCAGGAGGAAATGTCAACTCCCTTTTTATAGTTTTTTATTGTGTTCTTCTATACTGACTGCTCCTCACCGGTGTGGATTATGAGGCGCGGTACTCCGTCAAGCTTTATGAAATCATGGCTCATCAGGTATTCCTCAAGGACATTCATCGCCGACACGGCCACCCGAACCGGATCACCGTTCTTTTGGATTTCTTCCAGCGGGATACTCATTGTTTCTTCCATGGTGCTGTAAAAAAAATTTTCCGCGGCAGCCATAAACACATCTTCATCCTGCACCTCCCTGCCATTCATTTTAAGCTGAAGTATGCTGTGGCTGACGCAGTCATATTCACATAAAAAACCTTTTGAGAACTGAAAATTCTCGCAGTGATCCCCTTCAGCAAGGATCGCTTCATCGCGCATCAGATAGGTTACAGCCTGCCTTAACTGTTTGCCGGTCATTCGGAAACCGATCACAGGATTTTTGTAAGGGAACACTTCCATGAGATCCTGAAGAGTAACTATCGGACCAAGTGAGTCTCCCCGGATGCTGCCTGAGCCTAAAAGATACAGATCGACGCCCAGCTGTTCTCTCATTCCCTCTGCCAGCAGGTCGCCGAGATCGGACTCCCTGTTGCGGCGCGTCTGTTTGTACGCATGCGGAAAACGTGTCAGGATCCGTCCGTACTTGGCATCTGTCTGATTCTTGTATTTGTCAATGATCTCCTCAAGCGCTTTATCACGCGGGCACCGCTCTTCAGTGACCGGGATCGCTTCCCATGTATAAGAGTCGATACGGTGATGTAACCCGTCGAACAGAATGTCAAAGCGTCCGATTTGAGCAGTCCCGACCGCGGCCTGGACTATAGGGATCCCCTCCACTACGCAAGGCTCCTCAAGATACGTGTGACTATGGCCGCCGATGATCATATCTATGGTTTTGTCAGGCGCGAGCTCCGCGGCCAGCTTTTTATCCCTTTCAAATCCTATATGCGTCAGAAGAATGGTCAGGTCAATATCATGCGTCTTATACGCGTCAGTTACCTTGCGTATCTCCTCCGCTTCATCCCGGACCTCGACCAGCGTTCCGATCAGCTCCTCCTGTTTTGTAGCTGCAAGGACCTCTTCCGTGAGGACTCCTATAAACAGGATCTTTATACCGTCGATTTTGGTAATGAAATGCGGAGTGAAGAGCCGTGTGCCATTTACTGTCAGATACATATTGGCGTTGATGATCGGGAAGTTTGCGCATTTTTCAATAAACAGGAGATGCGCCAGACCGTAGTCGACTTCATGGTTTCCTACTGTCGCAACATCAGGCGTCAGAAGATTCATGATCTCGATCGTTGAGATTCCTTTGTACTCACTGTCGATCACGGATCCCCGGAACATGTCGCCCGCGATCGCGTAGATGACATTTTTCTCTTCATTTCTGACTTTGTTGATATAGCCGGAAAGCATGGAAACTCCGCCGACCAGTCCTGAGTCGACCTTTTCCGCCAGAAAGTCCCCGTGCAGGTCATTTGAATGAAGTATCGTCAGCTTTTTCAGCTGCCTCTGCTTCATCGCCTGCATGTTAAGCTCCTTTAGGTACTTTAAGTTCTGCTTCCCCTGATTGCTGAGTTCCCGCAAACGGTTCATAACCTCTGGTTGATCCATTTTTTCCATTGCGCACTTCCTGTCGTCTGTTCCCAATCCTATCTGTATGATACCTTAACAGCTTGCTTTATCCAAATAAAAAAGGAAGACGGAAAACATCTTCCTTACTAAAACAACATGATAAATAAATAACAGATTTCAGCGGCGGTTAACAGTTCTTTTTAAGAACAATATGGAGGTTGCCAATTAAACCGTTTATTCCATTTAAGCTTCCAGAATGCTCATGAATTCCTCTCCTGTTATGGTCTCCTTTTCATACAGGTGCTCCGCGAGTTCATCCAGCTTGCCGCGGTTATCCGTGAGTATCTTTTTTGCTTTTTCGTGCTGCTTCCTGACAAGCTCAACGACTTTCTCATCTATCTTTGACTGCGTCTCGGCAGAGCACGAAAGCGTCGTATCTCCTCCGAGATACTGGTTCTGCACAGCCTCCATTGCCACCATGTCAAAGTCATCGGTCATGCCGAAACGCGTGATCATGGCGCGGGCTATCCTTGTGGCCTGCTCGATGTCATTGGAAGCTCCGGTTGTGACAGACCCGAAGACGATCTCCTCAGCCGCACGGCCTCCTGTCAGGGTGGCTATCTTGTTCTCAAGCTCCTCCTTTGTCATCAGATAGTGATCACCTTCATCTACCTGAAGTGTGTATCCGAGGGCGCCTGATGTGCGCGGTACGATGGTGATCTTCTGTACAGGGGCCGAATGCTGTTGCATGGCCGCCACAAGCGCATGGCCTATCTCGTGATACGCCACAACTTTCTTCTCCTGGTCGGTAAGGATCGAGTTCTTCTTCTCGTATCCCGCGATGACCACCTCTATGCTTTCCTCAAAGTCGGCCTGTGACGCCGCGCTGCGTCCGTCCCTTACCGCTCGGAGCGCCGCTTCATTTACTATATTGGCAAGCTCAGCGCCGGACGCTCCGGATGCCATGCGGGCTACTGCCATATAATCTATATTATCTTCGGTCTTTATCTTTGAGGCATGTACTTTGAGAATCGCTTCCCTGCCCTTAAGATCCGGCAGCTCTACCGGTACTCTGCGGTCAAAGCGGCCAGGTCTTGTGAGAGCAGGATCGAGCGATTCCGGTCTGTTGGTCGCTGCGAGAATTATGACTCCGCTGTTGCCTTCAAATCCGTCCATCTCTGTCAGCAGCTGATTGAGCGTCTGCTCTCTTTCGTCATTGCCGCCGAAATTACCGCTGTTTCTCTTCTGCCCGATAGCATCTATCTCATCGATAAACACGATGCACGGAGCTTTCTCCTTGGCCTGTCTGAACAGGTCACGGACCTTCGATGCTCCCATGCCTACAAACATCTCAACGAATTCGGAGCCCGACATCGAGAAGAACGGCACTTCAGCTTCACCGGCAACAGCCTTGGCAAGCATTGTCTTTCCTGTTCCCGGAGGGCCGACCAGCAGGACACCTTTCGGCATCGACGCTCCGATCTCCCTGTACTTTGCAGGATCGTGCAGATAATCCACTATCTCCTGCAGATTCTCCTCTGCCTCGTCAACACCCTCAACATCATCAAACTTGATCCCGTCTGAGGACTTTACATAGACTCTGGCATTGCTCTTGCCCATATTGAACATCATAGAACCCGGGCCGCCGGCCTTATCCATCATTCTTTTGCTCAGGAACTGTCCCAGCGCGACGAATATGAAGATCGGCAGTATCCAGCTCAGGAAGAAGGCCGCAAGCGGAGACATCTCCTTGATTATCTTGCTGGTGAACTCCGCGCCTGACGCGTGCAGGCGGTTGACCAGATCCGGGTCGTTCATAACACCGGTACGGTATGTTTCTTTCCCGTCCTTGCTCGTAAAAAGGATCTGGTTTTCTTCGATCTGTACAGACCCTACATTCCCCTCTTCAGTCATGGTCATGAAAGTGCCGTAGTCCACTTCCTTGATCTTCTGCTCCTCGGCCAGCATCGGAGCTATCAGGGAATTGAACGCAAACATTACCAGAAGCATGATTATGTAGAAAATAATCAGCGGTTTCCTTGGTCTTTTTACTTCATTCATTGTTTTCTCCTGTCTTTATCTCGCTATGATGCAGCTGACGACTTTACTGCCGTCCTTCTCAATTACATACGCTTCGTCTTCAGAACCGCAGCGATAGACGCTGAGCTTGTCACCCTCATATGTCTGAGCTGCATACTGCACCTCGATTGCCCTGACCGGACGCTCTATCAGATCATCGGCATCTATCTGATTCACGAAGTAACGCACATAAGCCACGTTGTTTGTGTGGTGGCAGTAATCTATGTCCGCGGAGCGCACTGTTATCTCATCGATAAGTTCGCCGCGTACAGGTTTTGCCTTTGAGTAAGCGATCTCGAAAAACGGCTCCTCGGCGGGAGTCTTCTCACCAACGCCTACAGTCTCAGACTTTCTGATCTTGCCTGTTTCAAGATCCACCGCGCAGAGCTCGAGTCTGGATTTAAGAGCTATACTGCCGTCTGCCTTCTGAAGCACGGTATCTATGTAAAGTCTGATCTTTGAGAAGGAGCTGATGTAGCTCGTAGCCGTGTACTCGTCCATCCATGCGAGCTGCTGTGGCATCTCGATCCTGTTTCTGACGAAGACCCACATGCCGCCGTATTCGCTCATGCATGTGACACCGTCGATATGCTGGTCACCCATCAGTTCGGTGACCATGTCCTCCACTATACGGAAGGCTCCTTCAACGGACAGCTTTACATCTGCCCCGCAGCTGCTGGCGGCCAGTCTGTCTTTTTTTATCAATCTCATATGTTATGATCATCTCCCTCTCATTGACAGCGCTATCTTACCGCGTTTCTCATCTATTGACAGCACCTTCACGTTTACTATGTCTCCGACTTTGACGACATCGAGAGGATGCTTTACATATCTGTCAGCTAGTTCGGATATATGCACAAGGCCATCCTGATGCACTCCTATATCCACAAAGGCTCCGAAATCCACGATGTTGCGCACCGTGCCTTTCAGTTCCATTCCCGGTTTGAGGTCTGACATCTCCAGCACATCGCTTCTGAGCACTGGCGCCTGTACGTCCTCTCTCGGATCCCTTCCCGGCTTTTCGAGCTCCGCGGCAATATCCGCAAAAGTGTATTTCCCGATGCCGAGCCTGTCCGCGATATCCTTTCGTGCAGCCAGGCCTTTTACTCTTCCGGCTTTTATGTCTTCAGCTCCGTAACCGCATTCCTTAAGTATAGCCCTTGCGGCATCATAGCTTTCCGGATGCACGGAAGTAGCATCGAGAGGCTCCTTTCCGTCAGTGATCCTGAGGAATCCCGCGCACTGCTCAAAGGCCTTCGGCCCCAGCTTAGGAACTTTCAGCAGTTCCTTACGCTCACTGAATCTGCCATGCTCATCTCTGTATGCGACGATGTTTGCCGCGATCTGCCTGCTGATACCCGAAACATACGCGAGAAGAGACGGTGACGCAGTGTTCAGGTCGACGCCAACCATGTTTACGCATTTCTCAACAACTGCAGCCAGCACTTCCCCCAGACGCTTCTGGTTCATATCGTGCTGGTACTGCCCCACGCCTATCGCCTTAGGGTCGATCTTTACCAGCTCAGACAGCGGATCCTGCAGTCTGCGCGCGATCGAAGCCGAGCTCCTTTCTCCTACATTCAGGTCAGGATGCTCTTCGGTTGCCAGCTTGCTCGCGGAGTAAACCGACGCGCCCGCTTCATTGACTATCGCATAGCGCAGTTTTCTGCCGCGCTGTTTCTTTTCGTAATCACGGATGAAATCCGCTATGATCTTTTCCGACTCCCTCGACGCGGTACCGTTGCCTACAGAAATAACATCTATATTGTACCTGTCACACAGATCTTCAAGGACTTTCACAGACTCTGCCACTCTGTTCTGCGGCGCGGTCGGATAGATCACAGCCGTCTTCATTATCTTTCCCGTAGGATCGCAGACAGCGAGCTTGCACCCCGTGCGGAATGCCGGATCCCAGCCCAGCACCGTCTTGCCTTTCAGCGGCGGCTGCATTAGTAGCTGCTCCAGATTCGAGCCGAACACCTTTATTGCGCCTTCCTCCGCCGCCTCCGTCAGGCTGCCTCTTATCTCAGTTTCAATGGACGGCGCGATAAGCCTCTTGTAACCGTCTTCGACCGCAGCCTCGACAAACGGCCTGCATGCTTCTGTCACTCTGCGCAGCATCTTGCGCTTGAGATATCTGTCAATGTCCTCCTCAGGAGCTTCCACTGATACGGAAAGGATCTTCTCCTTTTCTCCGCGGTTCACCGCCAGCACTCTGTGCCCCGGGATCTTTGAAACTGCCTCGCTGTACTCGTAATAATTCTCATATACCGAACGCTCACCGGATTCAGCCAGCTTTTTCCCTTCCGCGCCAAGGCTGCACGAAATGGCTCCTTTGTCGAGAGTCTTCTGTCTTATCCATGCCCTTATATCAGCATCGTCGGACATATCGTCAGCGATTATATCCTGAGCCATCTTCAGGGCAGTCTGGGCATCAGGTATCTCCTTCTCTTCAGAAACATACTGCTCTGCTTCTTTTACCGGGTCGCCGGAAGAGTCTTTTGACATCAGGTAATCCGCAAGCCCCTGCATTCCCTTCTCCCGGGCGATCCCAGCGCGGGTTTTTCTCTTCGGTTTATACGGTCTGTAAAGGTCTTCGAGGACAGCAGCGGTTTCGGCGGCTTCTATCTTAGCCCTGAGCTCATCGGTAAGTTTTCCCTGCTCATCTATGGCCGCCAGCACAGTCTGCTTGCGGTCCTCAAGATTACGCAGATACCTCAGGCGCTCGTCAAAGCTCCGCAGCACTTCATCATCCATGGCGCCGGTCGCCTCCTTGCGGTAACGGGCGATGAACGGTATGGTGCAGCCACTGTCAATAAGCTCCGCGGCAGCCTCAGCCTGCCAGAGTTTTATACCGATTTCCTCAGCGATTTTCTTCAGTAGTTTTTCCAAATATATAACCTCTCTTGTATAGTCACTCTTGTTGCAGCAACCCAATTATTATAGCACAAAAAGGGATCCGGCAGAGGATGGCCTCTGCCGGATCCCGAAATTTTGCTCAGCCTGCCCCGGGCAGCACGATTTACGCGGCCCGGCCTCTGTCAGGCTTTTATCGGCAGGAGGCGGACGGCTGCGTATACGATTATGCAAACCGGGAGCCACGCCAGGCTGTACGCGGAAAGCGGCAGGCTGCTGTAAAGGTTTTCAGCCCATTTCCAGCCAAGGCTGAACATTCCGCTGTATCTGGATGCCAGCTCAACCACACTTATGGCAAAAGTGACTATGAATGCCCACTTTGCCGCCCTGAGGTTTGCAGCCGAGGCATTGTTTCTGCAGAGGCAGTAATACATGGCAATCACTATAGCTGCCGGGTAGCAGGCATCGAGCACCGGCCCAACCACCTTGACTATCGTATCAAGGTCCGCGAATGAAACGATGCACGAAAGCACACAGGAGGCTATGCAGAAGTTCCTGTAAGTGTAAAGTCTGCTGTTTTTCTCATGCATGATCTCTTCCCATATTTCGGAGGTGGATGAGACTGCGCCAACAGCTGTGGTGAGCGCCGCCGCAACAAGCGCTATGTTGAACAGAATTCCACCGGCCTTTCCCCAGAGCACCAGCACCATTTCTGTATAGAGCGCCGAGAGTGTAAGGTCGATCGTGCCGCCGGTGTTGGCGCCCGCGATCATGTGGCCCAGAATTGTTATCAGCAGGAGCCCGAGTCCTATGATGCCGATCTTTACCAGATTCCTGTTCGTAGCCTTCTCGGCTATGCCGGCATTCCTGATACCCTGCACCACAACCACTCCGAAGAGCAGTGCGCACTGAAGGTCGGCCGTTGCATATCCCTGGAGGAAGCCGTAAACAACAGGATTCTGATCAAAGGATGGAGCTGCCCACTCCTTCGAAATCGGGCTTACCAGGCTTTTTACGATGACTGCCGTCACAACCACCACGAGTACCGGAAACAGGATTTTTCCTATCTTATCCATCACCTCTCCCGGGTTGACGACGAACCAGTAGGTGATCAGATAATAAACGATCGAGAACAGTATTACCGGAAGCATGCTCTCCGTATCAAGCCCCGTGATCTGCACTATGGCCGCCCAGGCCGCGGCGCTCATTCTCGGCACCATGTACAAAGGACCTATGACGAATATTGTCAGCGCCGCGAATACGGTCCCGAACTTAGGAGAGATCCTTCTCGTTATTTCCAGAAATGTGCCATCACCTTTTACAAGCGCCAGATATCCGAAATACGGGAGGAGCACTCCCGAAAGCACTACCCCTGCGAATACCGGCCAGAGTGCTGTGCCCGCGTCCTTTCCCCACTGCACCGGAAAGAGCATGCATGCCGCGCCGAAGTGCATCGAGAAAAGCGCTCCGCCCATTATTGCCAGTTCTTTTATGCTGAGATCCTTTTTCATCTCTCAACCTCTCGTATCATATCGTATTCAACATCTATTATACGCAAAAGCGGAGGGCTGTCATACCGCAGCCTCCGTTTTGCCGACCATTCTTATCTGTAAAGTTTTTATTTGTGCTCGTTTGGTGTGTGCTCTACAACCTTTACGCAAATCAGTGTCATGAGTGCTGTGTAAGCCATTGTGATGAGAATATCCATTTTGCTACCTCCTTCTGTTGGTTTTTTATCTCCATGACCATTGCGGTCTTTCTTTCTGATCACAATATACCGCAGTCAATACCTCCACATCCTGGCTGCCTCAGCTGCTGGATTATTTTCAGGAAAACTATCCGGAGGTGATTTTTGAGATAGTGGAAAGCGGGCAGGACGAGATGGAAAGCGGAGTCGCGGATGGCTCCCTCGATATAGCTCTTCTCAGCGAGCCGGAGCGGAAGTCCATCGACTTCATTCCTCTCCTTGACGATCCAATGCTTGTGGTCTTCTCTGAAAAGCACGATCTCAGCGGCTACGACTACGTGCCGGTCGATATCCTCAGGGACTATCCCTTCATCATGACATATCAGTCATACGACCGCGATGTGCGGAAGGTCTTTGAACAGGCCGGTTTTGACCCTGAAGTAAAGTACTATTTCAGGGACGACTTCGCCGTGCTGTCAATGGTTCAGCACGGGCTTGGCATAGCGGTTCTTCCTGAGCTGATCATAGAAAAACACCCTGGTGACTACGATTCCCGCATGCTCGATCCGGAGTCATACAGAACTCTTGGCATAGGCATCAAATCAATAAAAGAAGCAGGCCCGTTAGCCCGCTCCGTAATAACATATCTGAAAGAGAATGTCAGGTGAATAACCATCCTGGAAGAGGTCGCCGGATAAAGTGCCATCCGCTAGCGAACTTCCGCTCCGCCCCATTCCACAACGGTGAATCCTTCTCTTTCGAAAGGCTCTATATCAGGTCTGGCTACAAAGACAGGACCGTCTATACTTTTGAACGCCATGAATACCCGCAGCACACTGTCAGGCTGAGGACTTACGTCCAGCCTGGCTGATTCAGTGTAGCGATCCGTCTGGAAACTTATCAGGTTATACTCATTCTTCTCCAGACGAGGCTGCCAGTAGTCGATGAATTCAGTATATTCCTTTTCATTCAGCCCCATCTTCCGGAGAATGCCTCGCAGGAATACTTCCGCTTCACTTCCCTTTACGACATAACCCTCTGACCAGTCATATTCGGTATTGTCGGTCGACTCCCAGAAGATATAGTCGTAGGTTTTCCCGGTCGCCTTGTCGGTCAGCGTGCCGTCAGGTGAAGCAGTCACATTCCACTCTCCGTCGCCCTCAGGTATGCACTTAGTAAAACTTCCGTCAGTCAGGCTGATCCTGACCGTGACATCTGCTGTCTCTTCCGGATACAGATAGATCACCGGCTTTTCCTTACCGCCTTCAAGTGTGAAGTAATGGGCGTTGATCCATCCGTAATTGTCTTTATATTTGACGTATACCCATCCTTCTTCCCATCCCAGCTCGGTCAGTTCCGTTTTGTCCGGAACAACATCAATGATATTGTACTTCTCTCCCGGGCCGAAACGCATATTGAGGCCTTCCGGGGAATCCACATAGCCATGATAGCCCTCTACAGAAGTATTTGTAGGCTCCACAAGCTTGTTCGGATCGGCATTTGCAGACGCGATTTTATCGGCGTCTTTGATGTCACCCTTGTTTTCCGTCAGGTATTCCATCGAGCACCAGCCCTTATTGCCGTCTGCTGTCGTATAGGCCCATCCGTCCTCCGTCTTTTCAACCTGTATTTCCTGGCCGTAGCTGAGAGCGCTTACAACATCATTTTTCTTGCCTGGTCCTTTGCGCAGGAGCAGACCTTCTTCCGCGGTAACATACATTGTTTTCGGGAATTCGCTCTCCGCTTCCTCAGCAGCTTCAGTCTCCTCGTCTGTAACGACAGGCTCCTCCGGCTCCGCAGGTTTTTCTTTTGATCCGCAGGCTGTCAGCGATACGGTCATACAGACAGTAATACATATTAATAATAGTAATGTGATCAATCGTTTTCTGTTCACATCAATCACCTCTTCTATTTTAAGGTTCGGCACTTCTTTCAGTTAAACCCCACTGAATCTTTCTCTTCTCATAAGAGATTCATCCACTTTAATAATAACACCCATGTACCGCAGACTTTGTGAAAATCTGTTAACATTTCGGATTTGAAGGGACCACATAAAAAAAGAGCAGTTCAGTGAACTGCCCATTTTCTTTTTTATTCTACCGTTACTGACTTTGCGAGGTTGCGCGGCTTATCTACATCAAGACCCTTCGCAACGCTTATATAGTATCCGAGCAGCTGCAGCGGAATGACCGCCAGGCTTCCAACGAAGTGCTCGTCCGCTCTCGGAACATAGATGGTGAAGTTGACGGAATCCTCAACGTTGTATCTGCCCTCAGTGGTCACGCCCAGCAGGTATGCCCCGCGCGCCTTGCATTCGGCCATATTGCTTACGGTCTTCTCGAGCAGTTCATCCTGTGTCAGCAGTCCTATCACAAGTATGCCTTTTTCTACAAGGCTGATGGTACCGTGCTTGAGCTCTCCTGCTGCGTAAGCCTCACTGTGTATGTAACTGATCTCTTTCATCTTGAGGCTTCCCTCGAGACTGATCGCGTAATCAAGCCCCCTTCCGATGAAGAACACATCGCGGGCATTGGCGTATTTTGCCGCGAACCACTGTATTCTTTCTTTTGATTCAAGCGCTTTTTCTATCTTGTCCGGAAGAGCCTGCAGTTCCTCAATATAGTATTTATAGTCCGCTTCGCTGATCCTTCCCTTTGCTTCTGCCATGGCGACAGCTATCGTGTACAGTGCCGCAAGCTGAGAACTGTAAGCCTTTGTAGTAGCTACCGCGATCTCAGGTCCCGCAAGTGTATACAGCACATTGTCCGCCTCTCTAGCTATGGTGGATCCTACGACATTGACTAATCCCAGAGTGCGGATGCCTTTTTCCTTTGCTGCTCTCAGTGCTGCCAGCGTATCGGCTGTCTCTCCTGACTGTGAGATGATGACTACAAGCGCATCCTTGTCGATCAGCATCTTTTTATATCTGAACTCCGAAGCGATCTCTGCAGTGACAGGAACTTCGGCGAGATCCTCAATGACATATTTTGCCGCCATTCCCGCGTGCCACGCAGAGCCGCATGCTACGACATATATCTCACTGATCCCCTCAAGAACATCTTTCGTGAGTCCTGAGGCAGACAGATCGATCTTTCCATCGTGTATGACGCTGTTAAGAGTATCGCGTATGGCCTTCGGCTGCTCATGGATCTCCTTGATCATGAAATGTTCATAGCCGCCTTTTTCTGCCGCGCCCGCATCCCATGTGATATGGGTCTTTTCCATCTCAACCTCATCTCCGTTGAGGTCAAAGAAATGGATCTCTCCCGGAAGCACCCTGACCGTCTGCATGTCTTCTACATAATAAATGTCACGGGTGTAGTTCAGAAGCGCGGGTACATCGGAAGCGATGAATGACTCCCCGTCCGCTACGCCGATCACCATCGGGCTGTCTTTGCGGGCAGCATATATCTCACCCGGATAATCCTTGAACATCAGGGCGAGAGCGTATGAACCTCTTACACGCACCATCATTCTGTTGATGGCATCGACAGGTCCGATCTTGTATTTTTTGTAGTAGTAATCGACCAGCTTTATTGCTACCTCGGTATCGGTAGTGCTGTAGAAGCTGTAGCCGTTGCTCAGGAGCTTGTCCCTGAGCTCCTCATAGTTCTCTATGATGCCGTTATGGACTCCTACGACATCGGATTCGACCGGTCCCGAGGCGGAACCTGCCGCGTTTCCGCTGACGTGCGGATGCGCGTTCTTCTGTGAAGGCTCGCCGTGGGTCGCCCATCTGGTATGTCCTATACCGCAGGTCCCCGGAAGCGCTTTTCCGTTGTCTATCTTATCCGCCAGATTCTTCAGCTTGCCTGTCGCCTTTACGACCTCGGCAAGCGACTCACCGTCGCGTACGGCAAGTCCCGCGGAATCATATCCTCTGTACTCCAGTTTTGACAGACCATTGAGCAGTACAGGCGCTGCCTGCTGGTTCCCGGTAAAACCTACTATTCCACACATGTTTTAATTACTCCTTTTCTGCGCTTTTGCCGAAGCTATGAACTCTCTGAAAAGAGGATGCGGCCTGTCCGGCCTGCTCTTGAATTCAGGGTGGAACTGTACTCCGATAAAGAACGGTTTATCGCTTATCTCTACAGTTTCAACAAGCTTTCCGTCAGGCGAGATGCCGCTCAGAGTAAGACCGGCATCCGTAAATCTTTCACGGTAATCGTTATTGAATTCATAGCGGTGGCGGTGACGTTCACTGATAGTATTTGTACCGTAACATCCTGCGATCTTTGTACCTTCACCCAGAATGCAAGGGTACGCTCCTAACCTGAGTGTACCACCCTTGTCTATATGTTCGCTCTGACCGGGAATGAAATGAATCACTTTGTTTGCACACTGCTCGTCGAATTCACCCGAATTGGCATCAGCAATTCCGAGTACATTTCTGGCATATTCAATTACAGCTATCTGCATTCCAAGGCAGAGCCCAAGGTATGGGATATCATGAGTCCTCGCGTATCCCGCTGCTGCTATCATGCCTTCTATGCCGCGGTTACCGAAGCCTCCCGGTACAATTATACCATCAACATCACCCAACTCAGCAGAAATATCTCTTTCTTCGAGTCCCTCGGAATCTATCCACTTTATATCCACCTGAACACCGTTGCTGCTTCCGGCATGATGCAGCGCTTCAAGAACCGAAAGATAAGCGTCATGAAGCCCGGTGTACTTTCCTACAAGGCCGATCCTGACGCTGTCTTTGCAGCTTTTTATCCTCTCAACCATAGCTGTCCATTCAGCCATATCGGGCTCAGGGGTCTCTATGCCGAGTTCCCTGCAGACTATGCCTGAGAAATTTGACTTTTCGAGCATAAGAGGCGCCTCATAAAGAACCGGCAGTGTTTTGTTCTCAATTATGCAGTCTTCCTTGACATTGCAGAACAGGGCGATCTTTCTGAAAACATCCTCTTCGAGAGGCTCGTCACATCTCAGCACTATGATGCCCGGCTTTACTCCGGCTCCCTGCAGCTCCTTTACGGAGTGCTGTGTCGGTTTTGTCTTGTGCTCGTCAGAGCCCCTGAGGAACGGGACCAGCGTCACATGAATGAACAGGCTGTTTTCACTTCCGACCTCCAGGGATATCTGCCGTGCCGCTTCTATGAACGGCTGGGATTCTATATCTCCTATGGTGCCGCCGATCTCCGTGATGACCACGTCAGCATCCGTTCTCTTGCCTACACTGTAAACGAATTCCTTGATCTCGTTGGTTATGTGAGGTATCACCTGCACCGTTGATCCGAGATATTCGCCTCTGCGCTCCTTGTTGAGCACGTTCCAGTAGACCTTGCCCGTGGTGAGGTTTGAGAACTTGTTGAGATCTTCATCTATGAACCGCTCGTAGTGCCCCAGGTCAAGATCCGTCTCGGCGCCATCGTCAGTCACATATACTTCGCCATGCTGGAAGGGGCTCATCGTTCCCGGATCCACGTTGATATAGGGATCCATTTTCTGCGCTGCGACTTTCAGGCCACGCGCCTTGAGCAGTCTTCCGAGGGAAGCCGCAGTGATGCCCTTTCCGAGCCCCGAGACTACTCCTCCCGTAACAAAGATGTACTTCTTTTCCATGTCTGACACCTCTCTTATTTTCCGCTGTCACCGTAGTTTGAGAGAACTCTTGCGGACGGATCGTTCACATCGCAGCCCTCCCATTCCCTGTTAGGCATCCAGAAATCAACTATCATTTCCGCCTGCCCCGGATAATATTTTTCGAATATATCGCGATAAAGCAGCGATTCTTTTGTGAACGGGCGGGCATAATCGTAACGCCCGCATCCTGCTTCAAATTCCTCATCGGTATAGACTGTTTCCGCGTACGCCTTAAGATCATCGACCATGGAATGGCCTACCGCATCCGAAAAAGCAGCCTTCTCTCTCCAAAGTATTTCGTCAGGAAGATAATCCCCCTCAAACGCTTTTCTGAGAAGGTACTTACCCTTTCCGTATCTGTTCAGTTTCATTTCAGGGTCTACAGACATTACGTATTTGACAAAATCCAGATCGCCGAACGGCACTCTGCCTTCCAGACTGTTGCCGGATATACATCTGTCAGCTCTGAGCACATCATACATATGAAGCTCTCTCATACGCTTGCAGGCTTCCTTCTGGAACTCCTCAGCGGACGGAGCAAAGTCCGTATACTTGTAGCCGAACAGCTCGTCGGATATCTCTCCGGTCAGGATCACCCGAATGTCTGTAGTTTCATGAATTGCCTTGCACATCAGATACATGCCCATGGATGCTCTGATGGTAGTTATGTCGTATGTGCCCAGCAGGTATATCACTTCCTCAAGGGCATCCAGAACATCCTGACGGCTCATTATTACTTCAGTGTGATCGCTTTTTATGTAGTCTGCCACCGTTCTGGCGTATTTCAGATCAATAGGATCTATATCCATTCCTACCGAGAAGGTTCTGATCGGCTCCTCGCTCTCCCTTGCGGCTATGGCACACACAAGTGAAGAGTCGAGACCTCCGGACAGCAGGAATCCCACCCGGGCATCAGCTACCAGTCTTTTTCTCACACCCTCTATGAGCTTTTCCCTGATATTTCTGAAAACAGTGTCAGCATCGTCAGTCAGATATCCATCAATCTTTGTTACATCGTTATAGCTGACAAACTCCCCCTTTTCCCAGTAATGACCGGGTGGAAACGGCATTATCCTGCCTGTGATACCCAGAAGGCTTTTTGCCTCGCTGGCAAATACTATATCTCCTGAAGCATCGTAGCCGTAGTAAAGCGGTCTGATGCCGATCGGATCCCTTGCTGCTATAAATTCACCGGTCTCCCCGTTATAAAGCACGCACGCAAACTCAGCGTCCAGCATGCCGAACATGTCCGTGCCGTGCTCAAAGAACAGCGGCAGTATTATTTCACAGTCAGAGCCCGATCTGAATGTATAGCCTTTTTCGATCAGCTCGCGTTTCAGTTTTTCAAATCCGTATATCTCGCCGTTGCAGATGACCTTCCATCCGTTCAGTTCGAAAGGCTGCATGCCTTCCGGAGTGAGGCCCATGATCGAAAGCCTGTGGAAGCCCATGATCCCTTTACCGGTGGATTCTATTCTTGTATCATCCGGACCTCTGTACTTGGTTCTTGCAAAAGCGGTTTCAAATTCCTGCGGAGAGATGCAGCTCCCCGTAGAAGCCATAATCGTACACATATCTTCCTCCCTTCAGATGAACTCCTTATTCCTTACTTCTCCCCGAACATAAGCAATCCGTAATTCGGGAGAGGCCAGTATTTCTTGGATGTCAGCATCTCTGCGGCATCGCCGTCCTCTCTCAGCTTTCTCATGGCCGGGAGCAGTTCATCGCGGATGATCTGCGCGTCACTGAAATAATCATCACCGCTCAGAGTGTTGAGAACGCAGATCACATCCTGTACATCGCTGTATATAAGGTCAGTTTTTTCGGAAAGCTTAAAGATTATCTCTTTCTCGAATCTGCATTCAAGATCAGGGAGAGCGCGCTTTTTCTCATTCATATTGGCTGAAAGTTCAGCTGTATATTCCTCGACTGCCGGCGCTATCCTCTTGATTGCCATGGATCTCATGGTCCTTGCCTCAATGCAGATGGTCTTGCAGTAATTCTCAAGAATGATCTCGCATCTGGATTCGAGCTCCGATCTGCTGAATACTCTCTGCTCCGTCAGCATCTTTACATTCTTATCGTCCAGCAGGTGCGGTACACAGTCCGGAGTGGTCCTGTAGTTTGAAAGACCCCTGGCGGCCGCCTCTGACAGCCATTCCTCTTCATAACCGTTGCCGTTGAATATTATTCGCTTATGATCACGCACGGTCTCTCTGATAAGTGTATATACAGTCTCACTGAGGTCCGCGGCGCCCTCAAGTCTGTCGGCATAGTACCCTAAGGCATCTGCCACAGCGCTGTTGAGAATAACATTCGGAAAAGCCAGACTGCTTGAAGAACCCGGCATCCTGAACTCAAATTTGTTTCCGGTGAAAGCGAACGGCGATGTCCGGTTTCTGTCGGTGTTGTCTCTTCTGAACCCCGGAAGCACCTCAGTACCAAGCTTCATGAGGACCTCCCCGCTGTCCTCATAAGGAATATCTTTTTCGATAGATTCAAGGACCGCCGTGAGCTCATCGCCCAGAAATATGGAAATAACTGCCGGAGGCGCCTCGCTCGCACCCAGTCTGTGATCGTTTCCGGCAGATGCGACAGATATCCTCAGAAGATCCTGATACTCATCCACCGCCTTTATTACTGCGCACAGGAACAGCAGGAACTGCGCGTTATCATGAGGGGTATCTCCCGGAGCAAGCAGATTGTCTCCCTTGTCCGTTGACAGTGACCAGTTGTTATGCTTTCCGCTTCCGTTGACGCCTTCATACGGTTTCTCATGGAGCAGTGCTACAAAGCCATGCCTCTCTGCCACCTTTTTGATCATCTCCATTACCAGCTGGTTCTGGTCAACAGTGACATTTACCTTTGTATATATGCATGCGAGCTCGTGCTGCGACGGCGCTACCTCATTGTGCTCTGTCTTGGCGAATACCCCGAGCTTCCACAGTTCATCATTCAGTTCCTCCATGAATCTTGCTATTTCAGGCTTTATCACTCCGAAATAGTGGTCATCGAGTTCCTGCCCTTTCGGAGGCATGACTCCAAAGAGCGTCCTGCCGGTAAACCTCAGATCAGGTCTTTTCTCGTAAAGCTCCTGCGGCACCAGGAAATACTCCTGCTCGGCTCCGGCTACGGCGTGGACCCTTTTGACAGAATCATTGCCAAGAAGATGGAGCACTCTCAGCGCCTGAACGTTCAGAGCATCCATCGATCTCAGAAGTGATGTCTTTTCATCCATCGCCTCTCCGCTGTATGAGCAAAAGGCGGTCGGGATGCAAAGTGTGCGGTCCCTTATGAATGCGTACGATGTAGGATCCCAGGCTGTATATCCTCTGGCCTCAAAGGTGGCGCGCAGTCCTCCCGAAGGAAATGATGATGCGTCAGGCTCTCCTTTTATAAGCTCCTTGCCGGAGAACTCCATTATTACCCTGCCGTCAGGCGAAGACTGGATAAAGCTGTCATGCTTCTCAGCAGTGATCCCTGTCAGCGGCTGGAACCAGTGCGTGAAGTGTGTTGCGCCGTTTGCTACCGCCCAGTCTTTCATGGCCTGGGCAACGGCATTGGCTATCTCCTGATTAAGAGGATCTCCCCTGTTGATAGTATTTCGCATCGAGCGATATGCGTCCTCGGACAGCATTGCTCTCATTACTTTGTCATCGAATACCATAGATCCGAAACGGTCCAGTACTCTGCTCATCTCACCGATCCTCCTTTCAGTTCTTTCAACGACTTCACGGCGCTTGCTTCGCCGCGCTTTAAAGCCTGGTGATTTAATAAATATGCTTCAAAGATAAACCTTGTAGTTTTATTAATGAAATACATATATTTTTATCATTACCATATTTTTTGCATATGAAAAGAGAGCCTCCGAAATGAAGCTCTCCGGGCTTTTTCTATTACAGTTTTCAGCGGTTTCTACTGCGAAACCATATCCTTTACGAAATCAATGAATGTCTTTTCTATCGTAGGCAGCGGATGGCCTTTCCTCCATACAAACAGATACTCCATCTTCTTGTCATCACCCGATATCTCCTTGAATATAAGGGAGTCGTTCGGAACATACGCGGTCCTCGGATAAATGCTTATTCCGACCATTCTTCCCGCGAGCGCTGCCGCGTCAAGGTAGCTGTCCATCTCGCATACTATTCTCGGCTCAGTTCCCGCCTTTTCGAACCACTTGTATATGGTATCGATCAGCGCTCTCCTGCTCGGCACGATGAGGTTTTCTCCCGCGAGCTCCCCGATGTCGATCTCATCGCCATCCTTCATGGCCAGAGGATGGGTTTTGTTTATCAGGGCTGCGATCCTTTCCTCTCCCACGTGGAAGCTGTGAAGAAGCGAGTGATCGCACGGCGAGGTTATGACAGCCAGACTTATGAGGCCTGTGCGCATTTTTTCGAGGAGGTCATCGGTGCTTCCGTCGAGTATCCTGAAGCGTATGTTCGGATACTTTCCTATGAAGCCGGCAAACCACTCCGCTGCGATATCCGGTGCCATGCCTTCAACAAGACCGATGGAAATGGTTCCCCTCATTCCTTCTCCCATCGAGTACACCTCCGAGCGCGTCTTTTCGGCAAGGCTCAGTATTTCCTTTGCTCTCCTGTAAAACAGCTGTCCTGATTCAGTAAGCTTAAGATGCCTCTTTCCTCTTACAAACAGCTCTGTATCAAGCTCCTCTTCCAGGCTCTTGATCTGCGCGCTGAGAGGAGGCTGGCTCATGTGCAGTTTTTCAGCAGCCCGTGTTATATTCAGTTCTTCAGCTACTGTAACAAAATATCGCAGATTTCGTAAATCCATATCCCAGTCCCCTTATTGCTGTATACTTGTCGTCTTTTGTCGTATTTCTGTCGTTTTTTACTCCTGCCACAGGAACGGCATGAATATGCCCAGCTGTTTCTCCCAGTCAGCTTCGCAGTGCCTGCCGCCTATCTGGCAGTACAGTTTTGCCGCGCCTCCCGCGGCGATGACCTTATTGGCTGTGCCGCGGCATGTCTTATATATCCAGCTCGATGTGTCTTCAACATTCGGATCCTTTATTTTGCCATAACCTTCCTGTGTTCCCCATGAAAGGTAGACACGTGTGTCCGGGCTCATGTATGTGTTGTTCATATCGTGCCAGAACTTGCCGCTCACGCTTCCGATCGATGGTGATACACAGGCTGCTTTTGAAATGTAGTTGTTGTATCTTACCACAGCATATGCAGACATCAGGCCGCCCATACTTGATCCGCCGATAGCGGTGCATTCCCTGAAAGGGATAGTCGGAAATGTCGCGTCTATGTACGGCTTAAGCTCGTAAATTATGCCCTGCATCGTTGCCTCACCCAGAGGTTCGATGCCTTTCAGCCATCCGTAGTTGACTCCGTACGGCAGATACTCCGAAAGGCGCTCGTTGTGCCCGTGCGCGCACTCGATGCCGACGATGATCATCTGCTTGTCCCAGCTGTTGCAGTACTCATCCAGGCCCCAGGATTTGCCGAAAGTAGCATCCTCGTCCCTGAAAAGATTGTGGCCGTCAAAAAAGTAAAACACCGGAAACGGCGGCTCACCGTGGTCCGGAATACGTATGTGTAATGGTCTGTTTGCGCCTAATGAATTGAAATAAAAGTCCTGTTTTAAAAGCATTTCCTATGTCCGTCCCTGTTAATATTTAGCTTTGAGCATTCTCAGCACCTGTTCTCTGTCGCGCAGCGCCGTTCCTGTCCCGACAGCCGTGGCACAGATAGCTCCGCAGGCGTTTGCGAAAGCCAGCGCGTCCCGCACATCGCTGCCGCGTATGATTTCGGATACGAATCCTGCCATGAAATTGTCTCCTGAGCCGGTCGCATCGACCACGTTGATCTTATGAGCAGGCAGGAATATCGATTTATTGCTGTTCCTGAGCAGGCATCCTCTGCCCCCGAGTTTGATGATCACATTCTTCACTCCCTTCGCGAGGAAAGCTTCCGCCATCTTCAACGGCTCAGTTTCCCCGGTGAAGAACCTGGCTTCATCTTCGTTCGGAGTGATGTAATCGATCATCGGAAGCGAATCCCCGATTTCATCGAGAGTGAGTTTCCGGAAGTTCGGTATCTTTGTATCTGCAAATACCGGTATTCCTTTTGAATGAGCCTCCGAAACAACCGCTTTAATAACGTCCGGATCGTTGAAGGGCGCCCTGAACAGCGAACCTATAACTACAGCCTTGGTGTCGGTAAATACTTCCGGATACCTCTCCGGGTGGAAGTTATAGCTGTGAGCGTTGTTTGTTATGGATTTGCGGTTCCCGTCTTCAGCCACGAATATTGTCGTTACCGGAGTAGGATTCTCTGAAGTCCGTACTATGCAGCCTGTATCCACACCATGCTTCACCAGTTCGGCCTCGATAAGGTCCCCTGCCTGATCCTTTCCCAGGAAGCAAAGCAGAGCGCTCTTCATGCCGAGCTTGGAAGAAGCTATCGAACCGTTCACACCTTCTCCTCCTGCATTTATGGATCCGCTCTCTGCCCTGAACCCTGCCACTGAAACAGGTTCGGGATCAAAGCCCTTTATGACTGAATCCAGTATGGCTGTTCCTATGAAAACTATGTCGTATCTGCTCATCTGTTTCTCACCTCTTCTATTAGTATTATACACGTACGAGCGTTTTTTTCACCTTTCATAGCTAAAAATGGCAAAAGTGTGTCAAATATGTAATATTTGTGAAATGTGTCAAATATATATTGACACACTGTTGCAAAAGATTTATACTCCCAACTGTCGCAAGGGAGGGCAAAAAATGATGTACATCTATGACCCCGATAAGATAGACGAACTACTTGAAAAGATAAAAGACGATGACAGTGTCACGCTCACAGGAAGACAGCTCCGGGAGCTTGCAGAGACCATCAGGAAGAAAGGTAAGGGACGTAAGCCGATCGCTCTCGATGATGATCTGTTTGACCGTGTGGTGCGGCGCTGGCAGAGTGGAGAAATAACTGCCCGTGCAGCAATGCAGGAGCTGGACCTTAAACCTAATACTTTTTACAGAAGAGTGAAAGAGAGGTATGATGACATGGATGAACTCAGAAAAGAACTGAAGAAGGCAGCCAAAGCTGAAAAGGAAGAGCTTAAGGAGCTTAGAAAGCAGGTAAAGACCGAGGCCCGCGAGGTCAAGGAGGCCGTTAAGGATAAAACCGAAGAGACTATCAGCGCTCACAGGATGGAGAAAGAGATCCGCAGGGAGAAGATCGCGGCGGAGATCGATCACAGAAAAGAAGTGAATGAGCTCCGCAAAGAGGTCGAGGCTGAGGCTGAATCCATCAAGGCAGGCAACTAATATATTGTGAAAACTGAATACAGGCAAAACAATACGGGGCGGCATCTGAGATGCTGCCCCGCTTCGCATCTTGTCAATAAACCTTTGCTCAATAACTAGACAAAGAAGAACGCGGTACCTATCATGAGGTATACGGTCACCAGCTGAAGCCCCTCCAGCCAGTTCGACTCTCCGTCCGACGCCACGCGGTTCGCGATCAGCACGGAGCCTGTGACTGCGACCAGCTCGAACGGAGTGAAAATTATGCTCATCGGCGTGAAGAACAGGCTGAGCAGAGTCAGCACAGGTATAACGAACAGGATGATCTGCAGGCTGGAGCCCAGCGCGATCTCGATCGCGGCGTTCATCTTGTCCTTCATGGCCATGATTATCGCGGATGAATGCTCTGCGGCGTTGCCGATTATCGGCACCAGTATGATTCCTACAAAGGCCGTGTGAAGGCCGGCGCTCTCCGCCATAGGCTCCACAGTCCCTACGAAGATCTCTGAGATCACTGCGATGCAGACTGTCGACGCGAGCAGCAGTATGATCGCGCGCGGCAGGCTCGCCGCTTTGTGCTCCTCTTCATCAGGCACGGATTCTTCGTAGAGAGTGCGGTGAGTCACAAACGTGAACACGAACTGCATCGCATATATCAGCAGCATCAGCAGCGCTACGACGACGCTGAATCCCTCGTACTCTGTTGTAAGGCTTGACTCAGGCAGCGCGTGCGTGAAGATCGCCGGTATGCCCAGCCCCAGCACTGAAAACAGGAGCATGCTCGAGGTGATATTTATCGAATGAATGTTGAATTTCTGTATTTTATGCTTTATTCCGCCGAGAAGCATCGACATTCCGAGCACCAGCAGGATGTTTCCGATCACGGAGCCCGCAAGCGATGCTTTCACGACATCGAACATGCCTTCCTTCATTGCGACAAAAGCGATGATGAGCTCGGTCGCGTTCCCGAATGTGGCATTCAGAAGACCGCCTATCTTTTGCCCGGCGAAGCAGGCAATGTCATCTGTAGCCTTGCCCATCACTCCCGCCAGCGGGATTATCGCCAGCGAACTGAATACAAAGAGCAGCGGATCAGAGAAACCCGCTATTGCTCCGTATATTGTCACCGGTATGAATACCAGAAGTATGTATAGATATTTCATCTGGTTTTATTCCCCTTTCTCTGCATCGCTTTTGCCGATAATCAGTATCGCCGCGATCACCATTATTATTCCGATGATCTTCATCAGATTAGATTCCTCGTGGAATATGAATATGCCGACCAGGGAGCCTACTATCGGTTCAGTTGCTCCGTATATGGCCGCCTTGCCGCTCTCGATAAGCTTGAGTCCGACCGAGAAAAAGTACTGTGCGAGCACCGCGGTCACCAGGCACATCAGAAAGGCAACGGCCAGTATCATCGGATTTGCCCTGCACATCGCTGTCAGGCTGTTCAGTCCGCTGAACGGTATCAGGAACATAAAACTGAAAAGCAGTGTATACATCGTAACTGTCAGCGGATCGTTTTTCTTCACGGCCGCACTGGTCAGTATGTTGTTGAGCGCGTAGGCAAGGCCTGTCAGCACCCCCGTCAGTATAGCTGCCGCCGGCGGTGTGTATCCCTCTCCCAGCACTCCGGTCACGAATACGCAGCCGACGACCGTCAGCACCAGCGCGATGAATTTGTTCCTCGTTATCTTCTCTTTAAAGAATATCCTCGCGAGGATTATGACGAACACCGGCGAAGTGTACAGCAGCACCACGGCAATGGATGCCCGGCTGTGAACTATCGTGTAAAAATACAGGAAGTTGAACAGCACACCGTTGATAAAACCGACCAGCATGATAAGGCCGAGGTCTTTCACGGGGATCCTGAACTTCGTACGGTCACGGGTCAGCATGACCAGGGCGAATACCAGCACGGCGAAAAACTGCCTCAGAAACGATATCTGCATCTCGCCGAGACCTGCTGCAGAAAGGTAATTTATGAATATGCTGATCACACCCCAGCAGGTACCTGCCAGGATTATCAGCAGCGCGCCCTTTCTGTTATTATCCATTCTCCTGCCCCGTTATTGCTCGGCTTCTTTTCCCAGCAGTCCGAGCTCTTCCGCGTGCTCCTCCATTCCTCTGATGCAGATCTCTGCCACATCGCGGAGCTCCATTCCGAGGCGCGCACAGCCGTCTTTTATCAGCTCGCGGTCGCATTTGGCGGCGAACCTCTTATCCTTGAACCTCTTCATGAAGCCCTTAGGCTGCATGCCGATGATGCCTTCTCCTCTGAGTATGGCGTATGCCTGGATTATTCCTGTCAGCTCATCAACAGTGTATAGCGACTTTTCCATGTTTGTGAGCGGCTCTACATCGTTGATCAGACCATAGCCATGCGCGAGTATCGCGCGCACATCCTCAGGGTCTACTCCCGCGTCGAGCAGCGGCTGCTCAGTGTGAAGCAGGTGCTCTTCCGGATACTGCTCATAGTCGTAGTCATGCAGATATCCGACCGCCATCCAGTGCTCCTTGTCTTCGCCGAAGTGCTCAGCCATAGCGCCCATGGCAGCCATTACATTAAGTGCGTGAATCCTGAGATGCTCCTCAGTTACCACAGCGTCATTGAGTTCCTTTGCTCTTTCAAGTGTAAGCATTATCTCCGTCCCCTTTCTAATAGGTGTATCTTCCGAACTGGTCAAACTCCAGATCCTCCTGATTGCGGTATGGTCCGATGTACGCCTCCAGTATTGCTACGGCCACGTCAGCAATGTACCAGAAACCGAATCCTCCGAATGTCATCATCTTGAGCAGGCCAAGCCCTATCTGGCCGCGGGCAAATCTGTCCACGCCGTACATGCCCAGCACAAACGAGAACACCCATGTGAAGATGTGCTTGTTGCAGCGTCTGTAGGCAGTCCTGCGCCTGTTGTAGCCACGGTTATAATCATATCCCCGGTTATAGCCATAGCCGCGGTCGTAACCATAGCCCCTGTTATAGTCCGGGCCATATGTGACCTCTTCGGTGACAGTCTCGGTGACTGTCTCCTCGTAAGGCTGAGGCTCCGGCTGAGGAGCAGGCTCAGTTTCGACCTCGAATTCGATGTTGTTCTCAAGATCGACATCGTACTTGACCTCCGATTCCGGCGCTATTGCTTCCGCGGTTCCTCCGTCTTCAGTCAGCTCATCTGTTATTTCGTCAGTATAGCCGTCTACATATTCCAATGTCTTTGTCTTTTCTTCAGTTGCCATTAGATTATCCTCTTCTGTTATCCAAACCCATTATCCCATCTGCACCTTTCAGTCGCTACAGAAGATATTTTTCAGCAATTTCAGCTGCTGTCCTGCATGCGCCGATGCACGGTCTGCTCTGATAGTACTCTTCAGTGCGTACCGAAGGCTCTGCCTGGTCCTCCCCCTTTTTAAGACCGAGCAGTTCTCTGCATATGATAGTGCCCTTTCTTTCCTCAAACTCCGCGCACATCTTCTGTATGAGCCGGTACAGGTCCTTTTTGCTCTCATAATCTGCAGGATCATCATATCCCTTCAGATACCCTGCAGCGAGAGTCATGCCGCTCACAGCGCCGCATACTTCTCTCAGCTTTCCGAATCCGGCGCCGAAAGGGCTGGCGATCTTTGCCGCTTCCTCAACAGACATGCCAAGCACATCCGCAAAAGCTGCGAATACCGACTGACTGCAATTATATCCTTTTCTGAAAAGTTCTTCCGCTCTGTCCGCTCTGTCCATTACAGCGCCTTCTTCATAACTTTTTTAATGATGAAATACGAAAAGGTCATGTCAAAGGCATACAGCGCAAGATAAAGCCCAGTGCAGAATCTTGCATGCTTTTTATAATCCCAGTCTTTGTAATAGTCTGCTTGTAAAAACTTCATGGCTTTTCCTCCCGTTTCTTTTTTTCTATTCCAGCCCCGGAAACCCCAGCTGCCTGAGCGCTTCAAACAGTACTATGTTTGCCGCGTTCGACAGGTTGAACGATCTGAGGCGTGTATCGCTGCTCATCGGAATGCGTATCGCCCATTCCTTATTTGCTTCAATGAAATCTCTTGGCAGGCCTGCTGTCTCGCGGCCGAAGAGTATCATGTCCTCATCCCTGAAATCCGCTTCGGTGTGGAATCTGCCGCCCTTTGTGGTTGAGAGCCACATCCTGCGTCCCTTGTATTTCTCAAGGAATTCCTCAAGGCTTTCATGTACCTCGAGTTTTACATATGGCCAGTAGTCGAGGCCGGCGCGCCTGAGGCTCTTTTCGTCAAGGCTGAAGCCGAGAGGCTTCACCAGATGCAGAACGCTGTCTGTAGCGGCGGCCGTTCTGGCGATGTTGCCGGTGTTAGGCGGTATTTCAGGTTCTACAAGAACTATGTGTATTGCCATCGATCTCCTATTTGAAGTATTTTCCTATTTCATCCTTATACACGAAGTCGGTCGATCCTCCGCAAGCTCTGCACTTGCAGGATCTGTATCCGAAGCCCTCGCCGAATCCGCCGAAGCCTGACTGAAGATCATCCGAGCCGCAGAAAGCACACTTCGCGGCAGCCTTCCCGCCACGGTCGTCAACAGCTCTATGCTGTCCGTAGTTCGGCAGGTCATGCAGGTTCTGCAGGCCTGAGCCGCCGTATGTCAGATCGACTCTCTTCGAATCTTCCTCTGTCATCACCCATTTGCCGTCAGCCATTTCCTGAGTTCCCCCTAGACCGGTGTTCCGACTTCAATGAGATTACCGTCCGGATCATAGAACCTGACGACTTTCTGTCCCCAGGAGTGCGTCATCAGCCTGTTGACAAACTTCGTATCCGGGTACAGCCGCTCCAGCTTCTCAACGAAAGCCTCTATGTCGCTCTCCTCAAAGTAGAGCTCACACGAGTTGTTCTCAGGGATCACGTCCTTCTGCAGAAACTCCTTCCAGTACTTCTCCTCCTGGAGTACCAGTCCGTCCGTGAGGATCATGTTGCCGTCAAAGTCGACGAGCACCTCAAAGCCGAACAGATCATGATAGAACTGCTTCGCCTTTTCTATATCCTTCACGACTATGAGAAAGTTCCTGAATCTCATACTGCACCTCTTGCCCGGTTTCATTTCGCTTCCTGATTCTATCGGAGGAGCTCTGCCTCCGGAGATCAATGGTTTCATCCTTACGGCAAAGCCGCTGCAATCTATGAAACCATTATAGCACGCGAAGCCCCCCGATAAGGATATAAACACTGTGTCTTTCGTGATAGAATATCGATACCGGAGGAAAGGATGGTGGCAGATATGGATATCAGGGACGCAAAAATCGGTTTTATCGGATTCGGGAGCATGGCAGGAGCCATTTGCGACGGTCTGCTTCTGAAGAAAGTGGTGGATCCTTCGGCGGTCTTCGCCTGCGCAAGGGACATGGACAGGCTTCGGGCAAGATGTGAGGAACGCGGCATCAACGCGTGCGCGAGCGCTGAAGAAGTCGCGGCGGCGAGCGATATAGTCGTAGTCGCGGTATTGCCTCAGCAGGTTGAGGGCGTGGTGAAGGCCGCGGCCGGCGCGTTAAAGGGCAAGCCGATCTTCTCTATAGCGGCAGGAATCGACTACGCGCGCTATGTCAGCTACCTCGGCGAAGGCTTCAATCATATAAGCACCATCCCTAACACGCCGATCGCCATTGGCGAAGGCATCATTGTTGCGGAAGCCACGCATTCACTCACGCCTGAGCAGCTCGCGCTTTTTGAGGGCGTTTTCGGACAGATCGCGAATATCGAATACTTCAGCTCAGAACTGCTGTCTCTCGGCGGAACGGGAGCCGGATGCGCGCCTGCTTTCGTTGATGTGTTCATCGAAGCGATAGCTGACGGGCTTGTGAAGAACGGCATGACCCGAGCTCAGGCATATAAAATAGTGCCGCAGATGATCAGCGGCACTGCTAAATACATGATGGAAAGCGGTAAGCACCCCGGCGAACTCAAGGACGCGATCTGCACCCCGGGCGGGACTACCATCGTTGGCATCAGCGCTCTTGAAGAGACCGGTTTCAGGTATTCGCTGATCCACGCCATCGATAAAATAATGGAAAAGAAACACTCGATGTGACCGATAACGTGCGGTCACTCCGGCGCAGTCACTTCGGCAGATAAAGTTTGCTCAGTATGAGCTCCTTTGCGCGGTCAGGCATCACGCGGAGCAGTATCATAAGAGCTTTGTAATCAAGCCCTACCGGCACTCTTGCCGGTGGGTTTTTTCTTGCGGCCAGAGCGAGAGCCACCCTGGCGACGCTGTCAGGCGATCTGCCGTTCTGCTCGTCTGAAGCCATCTTCGCGACGCTCTTTTCAAGGACATCGCCGTAACCGGCGTCACTTTCGCTCTGCGTCTCTCTTGCCGCCGTGAACCCGGTCTTCGTATCGCCCGGCTCAATGATGCACGCCTTTACGCCGTACTGCTTCATCTCCATGCGCACGGCATCGGTAAAAGCCTCGAGGGCATACTTGCTTGCGGAGTACTGGCTCTGCATCGGGATCGATACCCTTCCGGCGATCGAACCGATTATGATCAGCAGTCCCTTCCCGCACGCGCGCATTTTGCTGAGGCACGGCTGAGCCGCGTTAAGAGTGCCGAAGTAATTGACCTCCATCTGCTTTCTTGTCAACTCTGAAGGAGCTGTCTCGGCCGGTCCGGCAACACCCATGCCGGCGCATAAGATCGCTATATCCACCTGCGGCAGCTTCTCTATGAATTCCCTGGACGCCGTTTCGTCAGTAACATCGAGTTTTCTGAGGGTGAGACTGCCTCCTCCGGCAAAGTTCTCTGTCTTCTCTTCAGTGTTTCTCGATACGCCTGTGACATCGCAGCCGTTCTTCGCGAACATCAGAGCGCAGGCCCTTCCGATACCGGACGATGCTCCGGTCACAAACACGTTTTTTCCGTAATAGTTCTTCATATTTAAACCGCCTCTTTACCCGTCTTGTTAGCCCGTTTCTTTGACCGTCAGCTTTAGATCGTCACCTTGACCCAGCAGACCGGATCCGCAAGTTTTTCCAGCTCATCGACCGTAAGCTCCACTACTGAGTCCTCGCCGCCTATGCCCGGGAACACGGTCTCTCCCATATGCTTTCTGATCGAAAGATCGAGGTAGAGCTTCGCCGTGTCCTTCAGGCAGAACGGATTGATGGTCCCCGCAATGTGCCCTACCAGCTCCTCCGTCTGCTCCGCCGGAAGCATGGTAGGCCTGAATCCGAATACGTTCCTGAACATCCCGTTATTTACGCGGGACTTTCCCGACGCGATCACCACGATCGCCGTGCCTCCCTTACCCTTGAATGCAAGGCCTTTGCAAATCCTGTCCACATCAACATCGAGCGCCAGAGCCGTGCTCTCCGCGGTGATGTCTGTGTTCTTGAAATCTATTATGCGGTCGCTCATCCCCTTGCTTTTCAGGAACTCGCGGCCTCTTACTTCAGCTTCATTCATATTGTTCTTCTCTTTTATGCTTATCTTCTGACATATCTCAGCTGGCATGTCGGATCGCCCTTCGCGATCGTGCCCGGCAGATCGAGCTCCACCCCGAAGCACTCGCCTATGCCCCTGTCGCCGCACATCGCGTGGTCGCACATGAGAGCGATCTGCTCATCACTGCATCCCTGCTTCTGCCACGCCTTGACGAGCGGACAGTAGTGGAAATCAATGTCCAGATGGTCATCATCGCAGCGGAGTATCTTCATCTCAAAGACTTTCTGCGCGAAGAACCCGAACAGCGCTTTTTTAAGGCCTTTGAGCGATTGTCCCTTTCCGCCTTTCTCTACCAGTTTCCTGCCCTGATACAATCCGCAGCGCTTTATGGCATCCGGCGCAAAGTCCTCAGCCTTGAGTCCGTGCTTTTCGGCCTCATCGCAAAGCAGGTACATCCAGAGAGCCCTGTGCTCGAGCTGTTCTCTGATACCGACTATAAGCGGGTTCTTCACTTTCGCTTCATTCACTATCCTGCTCATATTCTTCCTCCTGAAAACCATTCAGTTCAGATGCGTCACGGTTCCGTCGCCGTCTATCGGGATCTCGTCGCCGAGGTATGTAGGCTTCGCCTTGACTATCCCCTTGAAAAGATCCTTATTTCGCGCCAGCACCTCACGCGCTTCCCTGTAATATCTTCCGCCATATTTCCGCTGGCTGGACGCCACACCACTTGCCTCAATTCCGAGTGCCTCACATGCCTTGAGCGCCCTGAACAAGTGATATTTCTGTGTGACCACTATCATGCGGTCCGCTTTGAACACTGCATGCGACCTGTATACAGATTCATATGTGGAGAATCCCGCGTAATCAAGGAATATGTCCCCCGGCGGGACCCCCTGCGCAAGCGTATACTGCAGCATGCAGTCCGGTTCGCTGTACTCCACTATGCTGTTGTCACCGCTGAGCAGAAGCTTCGGCGCGATGCCTGCCTTGTAAAGAGCAATGGCTGTGTCGAGCCTGTCTTTGAGCATCGGCGACGGCTCGTTATCCTCCCAGACCGCGCAGCCCAGTACCAGTATGCACTGCGGGTCGATGCTCCTGCATGCTTCAGCCTCATCCGCGCTTATTCCGTTGCCGGTATCGACTCCTGCAATGTCATCTGAGACCGACCGGGTAACATAGGCGCTGATCCCGAGCGCGAGCACCGCTGCAGCTATAATAATTGTAACTATGATTTTTAAAGCTTTCTTCATTAATAAGTTTGTATATTGCTTATGTTGTCATTTTGACCATTTATATCTGCCGGCCAGGGCGCGCGGCACATATGCCTTTATATGTATGCCCTCCTCCTCGTACTCTTCGGAAAGGAGCTGGCCCGCCTTTCTTATCTCAGCCACCACTGCCGTATTTTTGTAAGGGATGACCGTATCTATGAAGATTCGGCTCTCCCGGAGCAGCCTCGCGAGCACGCTGTAGAACTCATCGAGGCCGGCGCCTGTCTTCGCGGAGATCTTCACCGATGCGTTGGCTCCGAAATCCCTGAAGAGCGCGTCCTCGTCGACAAGGTCTGACTTGTTCCACAGCGTGATGACCGGCTTGTCGCTTATTCCGAGGTCTATGAGTGTATCATAAACCACTCTTCTGTGCATCTCCGCCTGCGGGTCGGAGGCATCTATCACATGTACTATAATGTCCGCGTAGCCGGCTTCTTCAAGCGTGCTGCGGAAGGCATCGACCAGGTTATGCGGCAGTTTGTTAATGAATCCGACAGTATCGGTGAAGAGCACCTGCTGGCCGTCGGGCAGAAGCGCCGCCCTTGTAGTCGGATCGAGCGTCGCGAAAAGCTTGTCTTCAGAAAGCACCTCTGAACCTGTGAGCCTGTTGAGCAGCGTCGACTTGCCCGCGTTTGTGTAGCCGACGATGGCCGCGGTCGGCACAGCGTTGACCGAACGTTTCTTCCGTGCCGTGTCGCGCGCCCTCTTCATGGCCTCGATATCGTCCGACAGTATTTTAATGCGCTTCTGTATAACACGCCTGTCCGTCTCGAGCTTTGTCTCGCCCGGTCCTCTTGTACCGATACCGGCGCCAAGTCTTGAAAGGGCCTCACCCATGCCGCGGAGCCTTGCGTATCTGTATTTCTGCTGAGCTATCTCCACCTGAAGCTTGCCCTCCCTTGTGCGGGCGTGGGCGGCAAAGATATCCAGTATGAGTGTTGTTCTGTCGATGACCTTCGCACCTGTCAGTTCTGACAGGTTGCGCATCTGTGAGGCAGTCAGCTCATCGTCGCATATTATGCCGTCAGCTTCGTGGATCTCAATCGACTCGCGGAGCTCCGCCGCCTTACCCTTGCCGATGTATGTCGACTTGTCGGGATGAGCCAGATTCTGCACTGCCTGCATCACAGTCTCTCCGCCGGCGGTATCCAGCAGATCCGCGAGCTCGTCAAGTGAGTCCCAGGCGGCTTCCTCGTTTCCCGAAGCGACTGCGACAAGTATGTACTTTTCAATATGGTCTGTGTTTTCCGTAAGAAGGTCGTTCAATCTGTTATCCGGTTCCTTTTCGGGTCAGTTTAATGACCCGTTTCTGCTGAGACGAAAGCATTCAGGGTTTAAGGAGCGATGATATATATGCGCTGCCTAGAATACCGACTGTACAAGAAACATGTACAGTGCTGTTCCGATCACGACGCTGAATATCGTGTTGCGTTTCCACAGGTATGTAACGGTAACTGCCGCCAGAGCGATGATCTCAGGCAGACCGTGCGGCGCTTCGAGCACCGGCATATCCCTCAGACAATATACTATCAGAAGACCCATCGCTGTGTAAGGAACCACCCGGCCAAGGTAGAGTATGAGCTCCGGCACTTTTTCGCCTCTTCCGAAGACGAGTACCGGAACGATCCTTGTTGCCAGGACGGCCATACCCATGACAATGATCACTATAATGGCGTGTCCGTTCTCAGTCATGGCTCTCACCTCCCGCAAGATCATCGTTTCCGGCAGGGATTCCGTTCTCCGTCCGGATATCTGTTCCTTCGGGCTCTATTCTGCCGCGGGCGGCGATCAGCACTCCTATGATTATGACCATCGCCGGGATGAGGAAAATGTCACGTCCGAAGATGAGACGGCACGCGAGTGTTGCGGCGACTCCCAGCACGGCAGGCAGATGGTTCCTGTTATCCAGCCATTGCTGAATGAATACGGTCGTGAAAAGAGCGGTCATCGCGAAATCGATGCCCGTTGAGTCGAAGGTGAGCAGGGTGCCTATCCATCCTCCCAGGAAAGAACCTATTACCCAGGCGCTTTGGTCAAACAGCGTAACCAGCAGCCTGTAATTGCTGACATTGACTCCTTCAGGTCCGTCATCCTTGCTGAGCATGGCGTAGGTCTCGTCGCAGAGTGCGTAATAGAGGTAGCCCTTGCGCCTGCCTTCGCTGTTGTAGCGGCCGATCATGGAGATGCTGAAGAATACGTGTCTGGCGGATATCATCAGCGCGGTGATTCCTGCCATCAGCACAGACCCGCTGCTCAGCATCGTCACACTGACGAACTGCGCGGTGCCGCTGAATATGATTATTCCGGAGAGCAGCGACCACACGGGACTATAACCGTGTTTCTGCATCAGTATGCCGTATCCGATCCCCAGTACAATAAAGGTCACGATGATAGGCGATGATGTGCGGAGCGCTGCCCCTATGTCCTTAGAAGTGATTTTTCTCAAGTCCGTCCCCCGGTAAGTGTTATATAAGTCTGCCGGCGCTTCATTTGCGCGGCTTTCATCAGCAGTTGCCCGTGTATACATGTTTCAGTTTTTCGCGGGCCACATCCGCGAGCCTGTAAACGAGCCTCACATTCGTTGCGTCCCGGTCAGTCATGTGGAATCTCGGGAAAAATCTCGAGATGTGAAGCGGGATCTCCGCACCGATCAGTTTGCCTTCAGCGTCCGTCAGGCCCGCGATCCATGATGTCATCTCACGGATCTCCTCTTCGCTGTCGTTTTCTCCGGGAACGATCAGCGTGGTCAGCTCTACGTGGCAGTGCTTCACGGCTTCTTCGATGAAAGCCATCGTCATGGCGCGGCTGCCGCCGAGCACTTCATTATAGTAGTGATCAGTGAAGCCCTTTAAGTCTATGTTCATCGCGTCGATGTAAGGCGCGAGCTCACCGAGCACCTGCAGGTCAGCCGTACCGTTCGTGACCAGCACATTGACCATCCCCTGCTCATGAACGAGCTTTGCGGTATCCCGGATGTATTCGTATCCTATCAGAGGCTCGTTGTAGGTAAAAGCAACGCCAATGTTGCCGCGGTCCCTGACCGAGAAAGCTATCTGCGCAAGCTCCTCAGGAGGAATGAACTCCGCCCTGTCCGCAAACCTGTATGCCTCTTCAGACCAGGATATCTGGTAGTTCTGACAGAAAGGGCATCTGAGGTTGCAGCCGTAGCTTCCGGCCGAAACTATCATCGAGCCCGGATGGAACCTCGCCAGAGGTTTCTTTTCTATCGGGTCCAGGGCAAGTGAAGTGACCCTGCCGTAATTCGCGGCAGTTACCGCCCCGTCAATGCAGGTGCGGGCTCCGCAGAAGCCCAGCCCGCCTTCAGGAATATTGCAGTGTCTGAAACAAACTTTACAAACAGCCAATTTGCGCCTTCCTTTTTTCAGTAATGCCTGATTACCTCGAATCTCTGAAGTTTATACTTTTCAAATTTGTGTATGCCGCCCTTCTTCATGGCGATCTCCACCTGCTGCCGCGGCGTATCTATGCCGTCGAGGTCAGGCAGAAGAAGACCTCTCCTGTGCCCGCAGCTGACAATGACCCCGTATCTTTTTACATCGAGTTCGTCTTCCGAATCGATATCTTCAGGCTCGCCGAGCACGTCAACATTTATCTCGAGCCATGGGAGCTCATCCGGCTTTATGGCCGGGAATCTCGGATCTCTGGTCGAAGCGCTGATCGCATTGCCGATGATCTCCTCTGCCAAATTGCTCCTTGTAGGAGCGATCGTGCCTATGCATCCCCTGAGTTCTCCGTGCTCGTGTATCGAAACGAACGCGCCGGCCTGTGCAGTAAGCATTTCATCAGGCAGACCTGCAGGCACATCAAGCACTTCACGTCTGAGCACATACGCCTCGACCGCCTCGCGTGCAAGCCTCACATATTCGTCAGACTGATCTCGCTTCGCCCTCAGATCCTCCTCGATGTCGCTCATCTTCCGCTCAAGGAAGTGCCTGCTTTCATCCGGACCTTCAGGATAGAATGTGCAGATGCCGTAGCCGACGCCTGTTACGTCCTGGTGGCACAGCCTTTCCGCCCTGACGGCTGTGCCGTCGAACGCGCCGCCCATGATTACGAACGACCTGTGCCCGCACTCGGCAGCCTTGTCGCAGAAAGTGCTGTCAAAATCGAGGAGTTCGCCGAAGGCGGCGCGCCCCATCACGCCCATTATCCTCTCGTCGTATTCAGGTCCTTCAGGCGTATATCCATAAGGCCCGTAATCCTGCAGCTTGTGCGAGAGATCTCCGCTTGCGACCAACACGACCCGGCGCCCGGTATTTTCTGCGGCCTCGCGTATCATCATGCCAAGCCGGTAATGATCGATCAGCGGAAGCCCGGAAAGGCCTATGCGTACGATCTTTCCGCCTTTATACTTATTTCTTATGAACCAGAGCGGCACCATAGTGCCGTGATCGAGCTTACTGTCGCGCTCTCCCAGAGTGCCCGCAGGGAAGTCTTCTTCATCCGCCAGCCTGCAGATCTCTCTTACCAGATCAGTGTCGTACTCTTCGTTAAATCTGACGCCCGGCGCCCTGAATCCGGCGAAACTGCCGCTCGCGCTTCTGCCGGGTGAGATGTGAAAGTAGTCCGCGTACATTATGGAGTGCGGACTGGTAATTATAATGGTTTCGGGCGCGAGCGCGGCTATCTCGTCCGCGACTCTCTCATAGGCGGCAGTGGTTTCTGCCACCTGTGCCTCGCTTCCCCTTCCTATCTCAGGCACGATCATAGGCGGGTGCGGCACCATGAATCCTGCAATTATACCCATTATCTCCTCCTGCTCTAAGCCGTTCCGCTATTTTGCATTTTCAAGATATTCTTCAAGCGTGATGCCTTTGTCCGTGATCTCTTCCGCGGTCTCAGGGCTGTCCAGATAGCGTATATGCCATGGCTCATACGCATAGCCCGTAGCAGCCTCGCCGGCCTCAGTGTAGCGGAGTATGAATCCGAATTCAGGGAGTCTCGCGTGTATCACTTCCCATATATCCGGATACTGTACGAGGTCTTCGTTCTCATAAATGTCCTTACCGTCTATTGTGAAGTAGAGATCGAGAGCAAGCCCGGTATGGTGCTCGGAAAAGCCGGGAACCGCCACATAGCGCTTAACATAATCTTCACCGTATTTTTCGGTAAAATCATCGACTATCTTCTGCTGTGCGGCAATGCTTCTGAATGCGGAGTCCAGTTGCAGTCTGACTTCTCCTTTATCGTATCCTTCCAGGTCTTTTTCGACTGCTTCCTTGAGCGCGAGGTATGCTTCGTATGCTTTTCTTTCAACATACACATCATCGCCTACTGAATTGGTAGTCATCTTGAGATCCAGAGCCTCTTCCCATCCGTCCGGCAATGGGTTGCTCTTATTTACTATTACCATATAATCGATCACCGACCCTTCTTCTGCTGCTGATTCTGTCTCAGCCTCTGTTTCAGCTGATGCATCAGCAGGTTCTCCGCTTTCGGTCTGCTTGCCGCAGCCTGTCATCACAAGCACAAATACCATCAATGCCGCAAGCAGTATCATCATAAAACTGTTTTTTTTCATAAAGACTCCTTTATCGAAAGGACTCCATGGCCCGGCCATGGAGTCCACACGTTTACTTATTCTCTGTACAAAGTGTCACAGTATACGCAGCGGTAATCTCTCGATTCTTTATCTACGAGCCTGAACCTCTGCGGTATGCCTCTCTCTACCGACGTGATGCATCTCGGATTGCGGCACTGGATCACATTCCTGAGCTCTGTCGGAGGACCCGGCTTGAACTTCTTCACGAGCTCGCGGTCCTTTACTATGTTTACAGTGATATCCGAGCTGATGTATCCGATAAGATCATAGTCGATAGGAATATCCGCATCGATCTTGATTATATCCTTGGCTCCGTACTTCTCGCTGGATGCCCTCTGGATGATGGCTACCGTGCAGTCCGCCTTGTCGAGACCGAGGAGGTGATAAAGTTCAAAACCCTTGCCGGCCTTGATATGGTCGAGTACATATCCCGTATTGATTCCGTCTATGTTCATGTGGTCCTCCTCTCTATTTGATGCCCAGCAGATACAGTATGAGCGCCATGCGTATGTACTTGCCCATAAGCGCCTGATAGAAATAGCATGCTCTCGGATCGTCGTCTACATCCACGTCTATCTCGTTTACGCGAGGAAGCGGATGCATGATTATCATGTCTTCCTTAGCCGGCTTCAGCATGGCCCTTGTAAGTATGAAGCTGTCCTTGAGTTTTTCATACTCTTCCCAGCTTGGGAATCTCTCCTGCTGTATTCTGGTCATATACAGTATGTCGAGTTCAGGGATCGCGTCCTCAAGGCTTTCCACCTCGCGCCATTCTACACCGGCGTTGTTGAGCCTGTCCCTGATGTATCCCGGGATCCTCAGCTCCTCAGGAGCGATCATGATGTACTTGACGCCCTCATATCTGAGCAGCGCGTCGATGAGCGAGTGCACCGTTCTGCCATACTTGAGGTCTCCGCAAAGTCCTACAGTGAAGTTTCCTATCTCGCCCTTTTTGCGGTGAATTGTCATGAGGTCGGTCAGCGTCTGCGTAGGGTGGAAATGCCCGCCGTCTCCCGCGTTGATGATAGGGACCGAGGATTTGGCGGATCCGACTACCGGAGCGCCTTCCTTAGGGTGTCTCATCGCTATGATATCGGCATAGCATCCCGCCATTACGATGGTGTCTGCCACGGTCTCGCCCTTCGCCGAGGAGCTCGACTGCGCCTGGTCGAATCCCAGCACGTTGCCGCCCAGCTCCATCATGGCCGCCGTGAAGGACAGCCTTGTTCTGGTGCTTGGTTCAAAGAACAGAGTGGCAAGCTTCTTGTGAGCGCAGGCATTCCAGTAATCTTCAGGATGCGCGATGATATCATCCGCGGTCTCCATCAGATGGCTGATGTCTTCTACGCTCAGATCAGTGATATTGATAAGATGCTTTATTTCTCCCATGTGGTCCCCTTTCTGTTTTATGAATATCTCTTCCAGTCAAGACCGAGGCCGTTGGCCACGATCGTGATGAAATCCTGTACGTTTGTTACGATGGTTGTCGCAGCGAGGCTTCCTCTGTCGAGGAGCTTGTTTACGACGAACTCATCGGCGTCGACCGTGTAGAGGAATACCGGTCTGATGGTGCCATCCTCAAGCACTCTGAACGATGGAGTCATGTTGCCTGTCGCGATGGTGTGGAGCATCGTCGCAAGACAGATGACAGTGGTAGCCTTCTTCACTGTCTGCCTCATTACGTTCTGCCCCTCATATACGTCAGCGATGACTTCAGGGATAGGGCCGTCATCTCTGATGGAACCGGTCAGTACGATCGGCACATCGTTCTTTACACAGCTGTAAATGATACCGTTGTCGATGCCGTAATCCTCGATGAACTGAGGAATGGATCCGCTTCTGCGCACTTTGTTGTCCACATCGAGATGATTGTAGTGACCGTTCGGATGCGACTTCTGTGTGTATATGTCCTGGCCGAGAGCCGTATTCAGC
The DNA here is from genome assembly GCA_902779185.1 of uncultured Eubacteriales bacterium. Taxonomy (GTDB): domain Bacteria; phylum Bacillota; class Clostridia; order Peptostreptococcales; family Anaerovoracaceae; genus Crickella. The sequence goes on along the minus strand of CACZAM010000003.1, from coordinate 43,518 downwards.
AGGGCTCCTTCGAGATCGTGGGTGGCGAGCGCGTTGCCGGCGAGCAGCGCATCAACGTATCCGTTCTCTACAAGCGACTGCATGCATGCTCTCGCGTCATGGTCGAAGGCAAATGCCGGACCCATTACCCATACGATATTTCCGTGCTCTTTTTCATAATTCAGCAGTTCGAAAAGCCTGTCGTAATCGCGGGCATATGAAGTTTCCCTGCTCCTGCCCTGCCTGAAAACAAACTGGTCATCTATTTCTGTCTCTTCGTCCTCAAAACCCTTCGTATGAACGAATATGCCTTCACGTCCGTTCTCACTTCTTCCAAGTGCCACCAGATCTCCCTTGCGGATGTTGCGGTTCTCTACTACGTCGAGTCTGCCGTCAGGTCTCAGTACTACACTGGAGTCCATCCTGCTCTCTTCGGCGAGTTTCCACTCTCCGTTCACCTTGAAATACTCGGGAAACATCGATGTGCTGTGGAAGTACTCAGGAGCAACGCCGTCTCTGTCCGCGGCTTTGAAGCTGCAGTCAGGAGCATTCACGAGCTCTGGTGTGGTGAAATCAGGCGTCCTGTATTCAGGAATTCTGAAGTTCATGTTTTTCTTTTCTCTCCTGTCTCTTGATATATATTTATGCGATAGTCGCAACAACAACAGCTTTTATAGTGTGGAGCCTGTTCTCGGCTTCATCGAACACGACAGAATTTTTGCCGGAGAAGACTTCATCCGTGACCTCTCTGATGTCATAGCCGAGCTTCATCTGCTCTGCGGCCATCGTCGTCTTGAAGTCGTGGAACGAAGGCAGGCAGTGCATGAATATGTATTCAGGATTCTCTGTTTTTGCGACCAGCTCTTCTGTGACCTTGAAAGGAGTAAGCAGCCTGACTCTTTCAGGGATCTGATCCTCCTCGCCCATCGAAGCCCAGATGTCCGTGTAGATCACGTCCGCGCCCTTGAGATACGCGTCGTCGCTGGTGACTGTGATGGAAGCTCCTGTTTCAGCTGCCACTGCACCGGCACGCTCAAGTACGTCAGGATCTACCCCGTCGCAGAGCTCCTGCGGTCCGTAGGCTACGAAATCCATGCCCATCTTGGCGCAGCCGTACATCCACGCGTATGACATGTTGTTTCTGACATCGCCCACGAACACTACCTTTACTTTATTGAGCGGTTTCGCCACATGCTCCTCGATCGTGAGAAGATCCGCGAGTATCTGAGTAGGATGGTCGATATCTGTGAGCCCGTTCCATACCGGAACTCCGGATTCGGAGGCCAGCTCCTCGACGACGGCCTGCTCATACCCTCTGTATTCTATGCCGTCAAAAATGCGTCCGAGCACCTTTGCGGTGTCTGCAATGCTTTCCTTCTTGCCCATCTGTGAGCTCTTGCTGTCAAGGAATGTTACGCCTGCTCCCTCATCCATTGCAGCGACTTCAAACGAGCATCTCGTCCTTGTTGATGTTTTCTCAAAAAGCAGTACTATATTCTTGCCCTCAAGCGAGTTTCCCTTGATTCCCAGTCTTTTTTTAGCCTTCAGATCGTGCGCGAGATCGAGAAGATACCGGATCTCCGCAGGCGTGAAGTCCATCAGTGTCAGAAAACTTCTTCCCTTAAGATTTACTGCCATTTAATACCCTCCTGTATGTTATTTGCGCCGAAGATCCCTCTCGTGCTCCTCTTCAGCCAGTTTAAGCCTTTCCGACAGACCGCTCAGCGCGTCAAACGGAGCAAATTGCTTTGCCCTCTGCGAACGCGGCATTTTAGGCCTCGCTGATACCGGTCGTTCCCATGGCCTATCGCTGTTTATTATACCTTTTTTATCTTTTTCTTTCATCATCTTCACATACTTCTCATCATTCTTTGTGACCGCCGATCTGATGATTTCTCTCTATGGTGGTAGCGGCTTCCTCGAGATCCATGCCCCTGAACATCGCGTCCTTTCCGTACTTTTTCCTTATGGAATTGACTGCCTCCTGCAGGGCAGCGTCGCGTTTGAGCCGGGCGCTGGTCTCCGATACAGGGTCCGACATCCCGTCCCGGCGCATCTGTCCTTTGGTCCTGCCCTCTTCCTCAGCTTCTGCGTCGGCAAGATCGAACAGAGTCATCTGCCTGTCGGCTTCCTTCGCCTTTATGTCGTTGAAGTTCACGAATATCCTTCTTACCGGATACTCATGATCGGTTATATTGTCGTAAAGTTCAGCGACCGCCGGCATTATGACCGAAGCCGCGTCTGTCATGTATCCGAACGACACCGAGCCGTGAGACATCGGAACACGCATGGCATTGCTGTAGCCGACCGCGATCGACACGTTCTGCGTTACCTTGCCCTTCTCCGTCATCTCATGGCAGAGCTGTTCCGTCATCTCCTTTACTATGAGACGGCCCTCTTCATTTGTGTAATCGCGCATCAGCACCTGCCCGTGCGACAGCGAATTGCTCTTCGTTTTGTAGCCCTTGATGTCTGACATCTCCGTCGTCTCGATGCCGTAGGCGTGATCGATCATGAGCTCGGCGTTTATGCCGAACATTTTGTAAAGCAGGTCCTCATCGCGTGCGGCAAGCTCAGCTATTCCGCCCATGGTAGTGATGCCTATGCGTTCGAACTTCTTTGCAGTCTGCCGCCCTATCATCCAGAAATCAGTGAGAGGCCTGTGATCCCAGAGCTGCAGCTTGTATGCGTCCTCATCAAGCACTCCTATGAAATCCTCCGCGTGCTTGGCGATTATGTCCATGGCTATCTTCGCCAGATAGAGGTTAGGGCCGACACCTGCCGTCGCCCTGACGCCTATCCTCTCATAGACCTCGCGCATAAGGAACTCCGCCATCTGCTTCGGATCCATGCCATATCTCTTCAGATAAGCTGTTACATCGAAAAAGACCTCGTCTATCGAGTAAACATGCATGTCTTCGGCAGCGATGTAATCGAGGTATACCTTGTATATTTCCGCGGCGTATTCCATGTAGAGATGCATCCTCGGAGGCGCCATGATGTATTCAAAGCTCTTCGGGATCTCAAACACTCTGGCTCTGCCGCTTACGCCCCTGGCCTTGAGCGACGGTGAGACCGCGAGGCAGATCGTTCTGTCACTGCGGGTCGGATCAGCCACGACAAGGTCGGTCGTCATCGGATCGAGACCCCTCTCAACGCACTCCACCGAAGCATAAAAAGACTTCAGGTCTATGCAGACATATGCTTTTTCCCAATTATTATAGTCCATAAAAATATCAGCCTGCGCCTTACTATCCGAATTGCCTGCGGTATTCCACAGGTGTCATTCCCTCGGCTTCCGTGAAGTTCTTTGTAAAATAGCTCTGCGAGCAGAAAGCGAGCCTGTCGGCGATGTTCGCTACTGTCAGATCTGTATCTCTCAGCATGCGCTTGGCCTCGAGCAGGCGTTCCTTCAGTATGAACTCACTGATCGTTATGCCCAGCTCCTCCCTGAAAACCGCGGAAGCATATGTGCGGCTTATGCCTACATGCTCGGCGATGTCGGCGAGCTCTATCTTCTCGGTAAGGTGCTCCTCGATGTATGTCATCATGCGTACGAGCCTTGGTGAACGTCTCTTCTCCCTCAGAACATACTTCATCTTTATGGCGTAATTGTGCGCCATGCCGTGCACCAGGTCGTAAAGATCCGGCAGCGAGACAGCGTTGTCGAATTCCTTGATGAACTCATCACGTATATCGTATGCCACCATGTCGAGAAGACCGGACTGTATCGCGACCAGACACATTTCGTTGGCCGCACCGACCGACTCATAGTACATTTTATTCATTGCCTCGCTGTATGAGCCGCACCTGTTGTACAGAGCGGTAGGATATTCGTAATTCTCCTCCGAAAGCTCTGATATCCTGTTGTCATCACCTGATGCTATCGCCTCGAAGTATGGTTTTTTACGCGTGTACGGGAGATATATCTGGTTTCTCCTCGTGCGGCTGAGTATCAGGTTTGCTGTTTTCTTTTCTGTCATGTTTTGCCCTGTTCGTAATTATGTTATATTATTCGCAACAATATTATAGCATAAGCCGTTTTCATTCAATACAATGTAGATAACAATAATGTTGTTTTGCAGGCTGTCAGTTCAACTCGCAAGAGTATGTTTGCGGACAACATTAAAAAGGCTCTCCGGTCTACGGGGAGAGTCCTTTTTAGAAAATCGATATGAGATAGTGCTTTGAAGAAACGGCTATGCGCAGGTTGATGGGGTTCAACTTGTTCAGAGTCGTTTTTTCATTGCATGTTAAAGGGAGGCCTCAGCCTCCCTATATGTATTTCTTTTTTCTCTATTTAACGTAGACTTCGTCTTCCATCCTGCAGCAGATCCATCCGCCGGATATCTTCATCCAGTCTCCGCTGACTTTAAGGCATTTCACCTTTTCGCCCGGTTTGAGGATCGCATACTTGTTGCCGCTTGCCGTCTTTTTCTTCATGGTCTTGCTGAGCTTGCTCCTGAGCACCTTGTTATATTTAGTGCCGGCGCCTTTTCTCATGTTCAGATAATCCTGAACGACGTAGGTATTTCCTTTTACATAGGTTATCTTGCTTACAGCAGTCGAAAGATACTCTGATTTTTCTCCGGAAGCTTTTGTCAGATAGTTAGCGCATTTGATCTCATTTGTCGCTTTTCCCTTTGTCTTCTTGGCTATCTTGAGCGGTATCAGGGCATATCCGCCGTAACTTCCAATGCCTTTTATATACGCATAGCCGTTTCCGACAGCGTTGTTTCTGATTCCTCCGACAGTATAATCCACGCCCTCCTTGAGAAGAGTGCTTCCATTATACAATTTGAACTTAGGCGCCGCTGCATCACTTACGCTCAGTGTAGTCTTGCCGCAGATCTTTGTCACGTCCTGGCTGCTTGCTTCTTCCTTGTTAAGATACCAGAAGTTGACATCGATATTCCCCGGAAGTCCGGTGAAAGAGAGCAATCCATCGATCCTCGCGCTGCTGCTGTACTGCCACTTGGAGTAATCCACCGCTGACTGATTGCGGCTGTAGTACTGAGCGCACCAGAGATCGACATCCGGCGCAAGCTGGCTCGTAGTGATGTATGAACTGAAAAATGTGGTATTCGCATAGATGCCCGGCTGATAGCCCGCATCCTTGACGGTGTTGCAGAACGCCACTGCCGCGTTGGTAGCCGCGGTTCTCTTGAGCCCATGCATCCTGCCGAGTATGCCTCCCGCGAACTCATAGTCCATATATACCGGCAGATTGAGATCCTCAGGACCAATGCCGAGTTCCTTGAGCCTGTTTATGGCAAATGTGGCTTCCTTTTTGCCTTCTGCCGCGCTCGTCGCCTGTGAGAATACGTAGACTCCGGTCATTACACCGTTGTCCTTTGCATTTGAATACTGAGTGGCAAACTTCTCGTCAATGTACAGTGAAAGTTTCTTTTTGCCGTACGATGAGTAGGTGACTCTCATGATCGCAAAGTCGACCCCGGCCTTCTTCGCATCATCAAAACGGCATTTTTTGGACTGCCAGTCCGAAATATCCACGCCGTTGACTATCAGGTTATCAGTATACTGAGCCTTGTGGTAATACGTCGAATAGCCGGTCTTCTTGAATGGGCTCGCATATTTGAATTCTGACGCGGCATTTGCCGGTCCTGTCACCGGAATAAGCCCGGCCACCAGCCCCAGTGTCATGACCATGACCAGCACCGTACTCAGAAATCTCTTTCCCTTTTTCCTTATTATGCGTTTCTCCATAACTTATTCCCTTCTATGATCAGAATGTAGCGACTTCAGGATTGCACGCTTCGCATCTTTCAAGTTTTCTGATATAAAGGACAGGTCCTTTTTCCTTATAAGCTTCCGTGTATTCGCAGCGTACTTTAGCTGTAATTTCTATCCAGTCTCCCACGCTCAGCTTCTCGGCGCCGGAGTAATATGCCAGCAGTCCAGCGAACTGTATGTCTGCCTCGCAGCATGTCATCACGTGCCTGCCGAACGCGAACTGGCCCGGCGGAAGCTCGTCCGACAACGCGACTCTTCCCTTTATGATGAAAGTCTTGCCGTCATAGTCATCTTCGTTCTCATTGATATCCCTGTACCACTCCGCGTACCACTCATCTTCGATCTTTATCTGTGACGCGTTCATGTCATACGGGAGAGGATCGATGATATCGTCCGGTTCTATGTCGTCCGGACCGTATTCATAGACTATCATTGAACGCCGGTTAGCGATCCGGACCTCTTTGTGGTAAGGCATCTTGTCGAAACCCTTCACGCAGCGGTTGAACACGACCATGTCAGCTGTCTGCATCTTGTTGAAGCAGAGCTGGCGCATATTCTTGTTGTACATCATGAAAGTGGTCGTATCGAAGAGCGCCATCTCCTGGGCAATGAGCCATCCCCGCGGCATGGCAGCGAAGAGCTTCTGGTTCTCCCACATGCCGTTCATCTCTACAACGACGCGATCGAATCCGCCCTTTCTGTCTATGCGGCCGAGGTTCACGTCGTTGAGCTCAGCTTCGGACTTTATGCGCTCCACCCTGACTCCGGGACCTACGAATTTCTCCGGCTCGTACTGCACTTCTCCGTTTTCGCAGATCAGCAGAAGAGTACGGCCGTCATCTCCGAACTCATGGTGCTCGAGTGTCTCTTTTATGAATGTTGTCTTACCGGCTCCGAGGAATCCGGTAAAAAGATATACGGGTATTTCTCTCATTTCTGTGTTGATTGCCGCTCCGGCCTTTCATTATGCAAGCCTCAGGAGTGTTTTGAGTTTTTCCTTGTCAAGTCTTGTGCCGATGACAGCTACCATTCCGGTCGCCTCTGCCTCGGTCTCTCTTACTTCGCCTTCTCCCGGCACGTAATCGAATTCGAGCCAGCCTCCATCGGCATTCTCTACGATGCCCTTAGCTCTGATCACCTCGCCGCACTCATCAAGGCTGTCGATGATTTCCTCAAGCTCAGCCTTAGTATATTTGTTGCTGGTCTGAGCTCCGACTTCGTCGAAGACCTCATCAGCATCATGTCCATGGTGATGATGGTGATGGTGGTGGTGATGGTGGTGATGATGGTGTTCATGCTCGTCATCATCATCGTCGTCATGATCGTGATGATGGTGCTCATGTTCGTCATCGTCATCATCGTCGTCGTGATCATGGTGGTGATGATGCTCATGTTCGTCATCGTCATCATCGTCATCGTCGTCGTGATCGTGATGATGGTGCTCATGTTCGTCATCGTCATCATCGTCGTCATGATCGTGATGATGGTGCTCATGTTCGTCATCGTCATCATCATGTTCATGCTCGTGCTCGTGCGCTTCAAGCTCCTCGTAAGCTTCAGCTCTCAGCTTGTCAAGTTCAGCGTTCAGAGTCTTGTCGGACTCCATGACTTCGAGCATCTTTGCTCCGCTGAGCTGATCCCAGTCCGTGGTGACGATCTGGGCAGTCTGGTTCAGATTTCTTATATCCTTTACGACCTCATCGAGTTCTGCAGAGGACATTCCCTGCTGATGCGAAAGGAAGATCGAGCTTGCGTGCTCTACCTGGTTCGCAAAGAACTCCCCGAAGTTCTCCATGTACATTCTGTATCTTTTAGCGTCAACTACTGTAGTGAAACCGTTGAGTTCGATCTTGTCGTTATCAAGATCCTGTACCGCTATAATAACATCTGAAAGCTTGCCCACGCCGGACGGCTCGATGAGTATCCTGTCAGGATCATACTGCTCAACAACTTCATTCAGTGCTTTTCCGAAGTCTCCGACCAGAGTGCAGCATATACATCCTGCGACCATCTCATTGATCTTTATGCCTGATTCTCTGAGGAAGCCTGTATCGACTCCGATCTCTCCGAATTCGTTCTCGATCAGAACGATATTCTTTGTGTCATACCCTTCGGATATGAGCTTCTTGATAAGTGTAGTCTTGCCCGCTCCCAGGAATCCGGAAAAAATATCTACTTTTGCCATTTGTTCTGCCTTTCTTTGGGACATTATCCGCCATTTTTACGAGTAAGATTATAACATCCGCCTTGTTTTGCAAAGTACTTCTTTACAATATTTTAAGACGCTCACGTACTTGAACGGGCCGGGCTCCTCCGATAGAATTGTGCTACGGTTATTACTGTTACGGCATTGCCGCAAAGGCAGAAACAATATGAAAAAGACGGGGATAGAGATTCAGATGAATGAAAGAAAGGGAGAGATCCTGGTGGCGATAGCGCTCGCGCTGAGGTCAAGCTCCCTGCTGTTCGGAAAGATCGCCATGCGCACCATGGGGCCTTTTCTGACCATAGGATTCCGTTTCACAATTGCGTTCGTAATCATCGCGATAATCTTCCGCAAACATCTTACCAGAGTGGATGCAAAGACGCTGCTTCACTGCGCCCTCATAGGCATCACCTTTTTTCTTGCCATGCTCACAGAAATGATGGGTCTGAAAACTACCCCTTCGTCAGTGACAGCCTTTCTCGAGGGAATGGTGGTGGTTCTTGTGCCGGCCATGGCGTGCATACTCCACAGGAGATTCCCGGATAAGATCACCGTTATTTCTTCTATAATCTGCATCATCGGTGTCGCCTTCCTGACTCTCAAGGGCGACAGGCTCGGGTTTACAAGCGGCGAGCTTCTCGTGCTGCTTGGCACGTTCTGGTATTCACTATCCGTTATAGTAACCGATACCGCCGCCAAGAATGACGACCTCAGAGTGGTTTCCATATACCAGCTCCTTTTCATCGCGATCTTCGCTTTCATCGGAGCCTTCTTCTTCGAAGACCTGCGCATGCCTCAGAGCGGAAGCGAGTGGGGTGCCATTCTTGCTCTTGCAATTATCTGCAGCTGTGTCGGCTTTACCATACAGCCGTTCGGGCAGAAGTACATTACGGCGGAACGCGCAGGCATTCTTGCTGTATTCAACCCGCTCACGGCTGCTATCCTCGGTGTTGTTTTTCTCCATGAAAAAATGACCCCGTCAATGCTTCTGGGATCATTCCTCATACTTGTATCAATTCTGGTTCCGGCCTGGATAGAAGACCGGGCCGCCCGTAAGCGTCAGACTAAAAACTGATCTTTGATCGACTTGTATTCCGAAAGGCTGAACGGGGAGAGCACTCCCTGATCCGTGACCACGCCGGTCACGAGCTCCGGCGGCGTTATGTCGAACGCCGGATAATATCCTTTCACATTCCGGTTCGCTGTAGGGGTCCCCATCGCCTCCAGCACTAAGTCAGGATCTCTCATCTCGATTTTGACCGTATCTACGGTCGGATGTCCCTGGTCAGGCGTTCCGCTGACATAATATGGTATGCCGTGATACTTCGCGGCGATCGCCGTATTGTATGTGCCCACCTTGTTTACCACATGCCCGTCACAGCAAATTACATCTGCCGCGGTAGTGAAGATATCGATTTTTTCGTTCTTCATCACGCACGCCGGCATGCCATCTGTTATGAGGGTAACATCAAAGCCCATGTCATACCCGACGCTCGCCGTAAGGCGCGCTCCCTGAAAGTACGGTCTGGTCTCAGGGCAAAACAGCCTTATATCTTTCCCCTGGTTCCTCGCCTCTTTAAGCATCATCCCGACTATTGTCTCGGCGAAGCAGTATGTCATGACCGCGCCGTGTTCCGGGAAAAGCTGAGCCATGTACTTTCCGACCTTACCTATACCTGCATATCTCTCATTGTTCTGATCGACAGCACATTCCCTTATGACTTCAGATACATCCGAAGCTCCGCCCGCGAGTGCTTCCTTAGCCACCTCAACACATCTTGCTGTGATCCGCTCCATGCGCCAGGTGGTTGTAGGCCTGGCGTGCGAGATGGTCCATGCGGCGGCTTCCAGATGCTCGATCTGTTCACTCTCGCTCTTTCCCCTGCACTCGTAGGCAGCCAGTGCCATGCCCATGGCCGCCGCCGTATACGGACCGGCGCTCTGGGTCACCATGTCACGAATAGCGTCTGCGACTTCCCGATGGGTCCTGCATTCTACCTTTACCACCTCTATCGGATAGATGCGCCGGTCCAGTATCCTGACCGCGCCGTCTTCATACCAGGCGATATTCTCATACCGGAGCATCCACGCGAGCCCTTTATCCTGTCTTTCCATTTCCGGTCTCTTTCTATTTATTATCAGCTGCTTTCGCGGCTTCCTGCGCTGCTTTATATTTCTCCTCTTCTTCCTCTTCAAGCACACGGTACGCTACCTTGCCTACGAGAGTCTTTGGCAGTTCCGCGCGGAACTCAATGTCATACGGCATCGCATACTTCGCAATGTGCTTTCTGGCGTAAGCAAGGAGCTCCTTCTTGAGATTCTCATCCGCAGTAACACCGTTCTTCGGCATAACGAACATTTTTACTTTCTGCATCTTATAGCTGTCCGGAACTCCCACGGCGCAGCTCATCTGCACCTTCTCATGCGCGTCGAAGATGTTCTCCAGCTGGGCAGGGTAAATATTATAGCCCGACGAGATGATCATCCTCTTCGCTCTGCCGCGGAAGTAGATGAATCCCTCCTCATCCATTGTACCGAGGTCTCCGGTGTACAGCCACTTGAGACCATCCTCGTGCTCTCTGATCGTATCTGCGGTCTCGGCAGGCATGTCTAAATAACCGGCCATTACAGTCGGCCCCGACATCAGGATCTCGCCTTCTTCACCGTAAGGCAGTTCTTCAGCAGTTCCGGGCTTTACGATCTTGTAGTACATGTCAGGGAACGGTATGCCTATACTGCCCTCCTTGTGCATCTGAGGAGGAGTCAGGCACGCAGCCGTTACGCTCTCTGTTGTGCCGTAACCCTCACGGACCTGTATCTTCGACTTGTGGTCGTAGAGGAATTTGTCGAACTTCTTTTTGAGCTCGATCGAGAGCGAGTCACCGCCCGAGAAAACTCCCTTGAGCGATGAGAGGTCCGCGCCGTTCATCGAAGGAAGTCTCAGCAGTGCCTCAAACAGTGTAGGGACTCCCGCGATGAAGTTGCATTTATACTTCGTTATCAGTTTTGCATAACTCTTAGGAGTGAATCTAGGCACCAGTACGCAGCGTCCGCCTCCGGCGAGCATGGTATGTATGCATACCCCCAGACCGAATCCATGGAATATAGGCATGGCTGACAGCATCTTGTCGCCTGTCCTGTATATAGGGTTTGCCGCGATGACCTGAGTTCCCAGAGCATTGAAATTCAGGTTGGTGAGCACAATGCCCTTAGTTACGCCGGTGGTGCCGCCTGAGTAAAGGATCGCAGCCGGATCATCCGGCTTTCTCTTCACCCTGTACTCATAGCCGCAGTGTCTTCCCAGGCCCATGAAGTCAGGCCACTGGAACACAGGGGCGTCTTTAGGTATTTTCTGTATCTTGCGGCCCTCGGTGAGCATGTATCCGACCCTGATAGGTCTGGTCAGCTCATCTCTTATACGTGCGATGATTACGTTCTGTATCTTTGTATTCTTACGTATCGCCTCGATCTTGTGATAGAACTGGTCGAGAGTGACCACCATTACCGAATTCGACATGTTGAGGTAATTCTCTATCTCCTTTTCCGCGCTGAGCGGGTGAACCATGTTGGCAACTGCTCCGACCAGGTTGACAGCATAGAGCATGTATATGGCCTGAGGACAGTTCGGCATTGCGATGGTGACCCTGTCGTTCTCACGTATGCCGAGGATCCTGAGCGACTTTGCACAGAGATTGATCTGGTCGATCATATACTTATATGTTATGTGCTTTCCCATGAAGTCGAGAGCTATGTTCAGAGGATGCTTCTTTGCGGTCTCTTCGATCTTCTCGTACATGGTGCCGTTGAAATACTCACATGTAAGCGGCAGATCGCCCCTGCTCTTATCCCATGGGATCTTAACGGTATCAGGTACCGGGAATACAATATTTCCGTTTTCGTTGACAGTCCAGTTATTTGCCATTGTTATTCACCTTTCGGTTTACATTTTGAGTGTGCCAATTTTATGGCGCTAACTTTAATATTTTATCATTCTTTTGGATCTTATGCGAGAGCGCCGTCCGCTTTTGTGCGGCAATTGTGAAATTCTTGTGTATTGTCAACTGATGTAATTGCAGTAGAAGTGTAAAAGATGTAGAATTTTGCATTGTAACATGATGTAACATGGAGAGGTATGTCCAATGCTCGAGCTAAAGGGTATAACAAAAGAATATAAGACCGGCGCGGAGACCGTTCACGCGCTGAGAGGTATCGATCTGGCTTTCAGGGAAAGCGAGTTTGTTTCGATACTCGGACCTTCGGGCTGCGGCAAAACTACCATGCTAAACATTCTCGGGGGACTTGATCAGTACACATCCGGGGATCTTCTCATAGACGGCATCAGCACAAAAGAGTACAAGGACGCTGACTGGGACGCTTACAGAAACGATACCATCGGTTTCGTCTTCCAGAGCTACAACCTTATCTCGCACCAGACTGTGCTCTCAAACGTAGAACTTGCACTGACTCTGTCAGGAGTGTCTGCTTCAGAGAGAAGAGAACGCGCGATAGCGGCGCTTGAGCAGGTCGGACTTGGCGATCAGATAAACAAGAAGCCGGCAGAGATGTCCGGCGGTCAGGTGCAGCGCGTAGCAATTGCCCGCGCTCTCATAAACGACCCGAGCATAATCCTTGCGGATGAGCCTACAGGTGCTCTCGATACCGAGACCAGCACTCAGGTAATGGCCATACTCAAGGAGATATCCGCAGACCGGCTGGTCATCATGGTCACCCACAACCCGGATCTTGCCGGGACTTATTCGACCAGAATAGTCAGGCTGTCAGACGGACAGGTAATAAGCGACAGCGATCCTTTTGATCCGGGCAGCTACGATATGATCGAAGGCATATCTATTGAGCCGGATTCGAGTCAGGCTACCGCCAGCCGCAGGAGGAAGACAAGCGGAAGAGCTGCCCGGCGGCGCAACAAATCGATGTCGCTTGGCACCGCCCTTCATCTCTCACTGAACAACCTGATGACAAAGAAAGCCCGCACCCTGCTTACGGCATTCGCGGGCAGCATAGGCATAATCGGCATAGCTCTGATCCTTTCCGTTTCCAACGGATTCCAGACATATATCGACAAGCTCGAGGAGGACACGCTTTCTTCATATCCTTTTACCATAATGTCTGAGACCGCTGACATGACTTCAATGATCACAGCCTTCATGGCCAATGCCAGTGACACCGAGGGCGAGAACTCCGGCAACAAGCTGCATGAACAGCAGATAATGACAGACCTGCTTGCAAGTGTAGGCTCCAACGATCTCGCGTCATTCAAAAAGCATATCGATTCCAACATCGATACGATCGGGAACTGGTTCAACTCCTACCAGTATTCTTACGGTCTTTCGGTCAACATATATTCGACCAACATGGAGTACGGCCCTATAAGAGTCAGCCCGGGCTCCATAATGCAGTCTTACATGAGCGGTCTTCAGCAGAGCAATTTCTCCATGATGAACACCGACGTCTTCTTTCAGATGATGGACAACGAGGAGCTTCTGAAGTCGCAGTACAAGGTTCTTGCCGGCAAATGGCCGGAGAAATATGATGAGCTGCTGCTGGTGCTCGACAGCGAAGACCAGCTGAACGACTACATTGTTTATACTCTCGGACTCCGTGATCCGCAGGAGCTCAAGGACATGATCAACGATGTCATGGACGGAAAAAAGGTGGAGAATACCAACAAACGGCTTGAGTGGACGTATGACGATTTTCTTGGCATGGAATTCGCTCTTGTACATGCCTGCGACACATACAGGCGCAACTCCTCATACGATGTATGGGAAGACATGTCTGATGACGATGACTACATGGAGGATCTCATAAAGAACTCCGAGAAGCTGCACATAAGCGGCATAGTCTGCGCCAAGGAGGCCTCGGGAGCAAATGCCATGGATTCCGGAGTGGGCTACCTTCCGTCGCTCACACGCCACATGATCGAATACGCGGCTGAGTCGGATATAGTAAAGATCCAGCTTGTCAACAAGAGCATCGATGTCTTCAGCGGCAAGAGCTTCGAAGACATCCGCAATGACAACAGCGAGGGTCTGGGCTTTGAAGACATGATCAGCATAGACGAGGGCAAACTCAAGAAGGCTCTCGGCGGTGATATGGATCCTAATGCAATACAGAAAGATATAGAGAATATTGCCAAAAAAGAAGTCAAGGATCTTGCCGATAATGATTCTGCCGAGAAGATAGAAGATGATGTAAACAAGGCCTTAACGAACGGCTGCAATGCGATGCTTGAAAACCTCCGCGGACAGGCTGACGATTCCGAGATATTTTCTGTGGACAGCGATTCCGTCGAAGAAGCTCTCAGCAAAAGCCTTGATACCGGCAAGCACGCCCAGATAGTGAATCCTCTTCTGACCGGTTTTTCCGAGCTGCTCAAGGCATCCGGTCCTGACATGCAGGCCGGTGTAAAAACTGCAGTGATCATTGAAGCGGTCAAAAACGGCGCTACTGAAGCAGAGCTTACGATTACGGATGAACAGGCCGCACAGATAGCCGCAGTACTTACAGAAAACGGTTCTATCGATGCTGACACGCTGACAGTAATAATTCCGGAGCTTCCGCCTGCCATGGCTCCTATGATCGCACCTGCATTAAGCGGTATTCCTTCGCAGATCCCGGCTTCGGTTTTCAACGAAGCTCTGTTCACTGCACTGTCACAGACCGTGGAGCCATACACAACAAACGATGAAGTGCAGAAAGGCATAAAGCAATATGGTCAGGGTATCGAAATGATGCAGGATGCCCAGGTGGTAGGCCCGGCGCTCGGAAAGGCGGCGGAGGCCGTTGGCAAGCAGTTCAACATAGACCCTGATGGTATCGCAGACGCCTTCACCATGAAGATGGACGAGGACGAGATCACCAGGCTCATCACCGCCTACATATCCGGAGGCGCAGAGACCAGCTATGATACAAATCTTGTGAAGCTCGGATATGCTGATATCAACAAGCCGTTTTCGATGTCTTTCTTCCTTAAGGACTTTGAGTCCAAAGAGAACTTCCTGAAATTCATCGATGACTATAACGATGAGATGAAGGCCAACGGCGATGAAGACATGGTCATAAGTTACACCGATGTCACAGGCGTGCTTATCAAATCAGTAAAGAACATCACTAACGCCGTCAGTTACGTACTGATAGCATTCGTAGCGATCTCGCTTGTAGTATCCTCCATAATGATCGGAGTCATCACTTATATCTCCGTTCTGGAGCGTACCAAGGAAATCGGTATACTCCGTGCTATCGGCGCATCAAAGAAGGATATCGCCAGAATATTCAACGCGGAAACAATCATCATCGGCCTGTGCGCAGGTGTGATCGGCATAGGCCTGAGCCTGCTGCTGCTGATACCTATCAACAAGATCCTGATAGGTTTGACCAAGATCTCTGCACTGAAAGCGATCCTGCCTGCAGTCGGAGGCGTAGCGCTTGTATTCATCAGCATATTCCTCACCTTCATCGCCGGACTTATTCCATCGGGAATGGCGGCACGCAAGGATCCTGTAGTTGCTCTCCGTACAGAGTAGCTTCTGCACTTGATAAAAGCATCTAAATATTCAAGTTTTGGCCGCCGGAAGTCCGTCTACCGGTCCAGAACTTGTCAAATTCCATTTGAATCCGGCAAATTTACAAGATTTCCGAATTCCTCGAAACCATAGCAGACAGTTCCGGCCGCGTGGCTGTCCGAGCTGAGTATGAGCACGCCGCCTTTGCTCTTTATATAAGCGATCTGGTCGGCGGCCGGGTACGGAAGCGTTCTGTATCCTTTGGAGATGGCTCCGGTGTTGATCTCAAAGACAGGCTTATCACCGGCTTCGAGGATCCCGAGTTTCTCCAGCCTGTTGCGATACCCTTTCCTATATCTTTCCGTGCAGTCATCGAATATCCTGTCGATGGCTTTCTTCCACGAGGCAATATATCTTTTGTCTGAAGTATCAAAGATGTCGCTTACAAACTCCGCGGCACCGCAGCGCGTTCTGCTGATGACATTGCCGGCCGGACCGAATCCCCAGCCTTCGCTGAATTTGGTAAGCAGGTCAAAGTGCCCTATGATGTCGCAGCCGGTCGCGGAAACTATGCCTCCCACAGTATCAAAGTATAACTCCGCGATATCCAGCATCCTTTCCCTGCGCTCTTCGGAATCAGCGACGGCTCCTCTGAGCGCAAATGTGCAGAGGTCTTCCGCGTAATCGTCTACGGGGCACCAGTCTTCAAACTTTATGAGCGCCTCTGTATCTGAGTCTGACGCGGAACGGTCTGCTTCGCCTTCATGGCGGGTAAGTATCCCGGCGCGCTTCCTGCGCCCCTCTTCTGAAAAGATGTAGTGCACGGAGCCGATGTAATAATCATACGGGCTCAGGTCGATATCCGCGTAGCGGTCGAGCTCAGTGCCGAGCAGCAGAGTGATGCTTTCAGCGTACTTCTGCTTCAGCTCTCGGATCTCCTCAATATACCTCTGTGTTCCCTCACGGCTCATGCAGTAGCTCTGATCGTGCGGCGTGAATGAGTGTCCGGATATTCCTGCAAACGCAAGGCCGTTTTCGATCGCGGAAAGCACCATGACCTCCGCGGAGTCCTTCCCGTCGCAGTATGTCGTATGCATATGAAGGTCGAAGTTCTGCATCAGACCATCTTCTCCTGTTTTACTTTCTTATCTATGACATGGCGCGAGGCCAGTTCCCTGTGGATATCTTCGAGCGTGATCCCCGTCTCAGCCATCAGCACCATCACGTGATACGCAAGATCTGCTATCTCATAGACGGTCTCGGCGTTGTCGCCGCTCTGCTCAGCGGATTTTGCCGCAACTATCACTTCAGTCGATTCCTCGCCTACCTTCTTGAGGATCTTGTCGAGTCCCTTCTCGAAGAGATAGCTCGTGTAGGAGCCCTCCTTAGGCTCGGTGCGACGTCCGTCTATAAGGTCCATAAGACCTTCGTACGAAAAGTCTTTCAGCGTGCCGCTCTCCCAGACCGGGTATTCAAAGCACGACTCTGTACCCAGATGGCATGCCGGTCCGTCAGGTTCCACCATCACAACAAGAGCGTCCCTGTCGCAGTCCGCGGTGATGCTCACGATGTGCTGATAATTTCCGCTGGTCTCGCCCTTGAGCCAGAGCTCCTGTCTGGAGCGGCTGAAAAAGCATGTCAGTTCCTTCTCCATCGAGATGCGCAGACTCTCTTCATTCATATACGCGAGTGTGAGCACCCTCTTTGTGACCGAGTCCACGACTATGGCCGGGATCAGTCCTTTCTCATCAAATTTCAGTTCACTTATATCTACCATTTAAAACGCCTTTCACTACGTTATGTCTTTACGGCCGCATGTATACTCTGCCTTCCGCCGTTTCAGCGTCTGACCGGGATACCTTCCTCTGCCATGCGGTCCTTGAGGTCACTTATGGAGACCTCGCCGAAGTGGAATATAGATGCAGCAAGACCGGCATCGATGTCAGGGATCCTGCGGAAGAGTTCTATGAAGTCTTCAATGCATCCGGCTCCCCCGCTTGCGATCACAGGCACTGAGACTGCCTTGCAGACCGCGTCGAGCATCTCGATATCAAAGCCCTTCTTTACTCCGTCAGTGTCGATGGAGTTGACCACTACCTCGCCGGCCCCCATGCCAACACAGCGCTTTATCCATTCAATGGCTTCCATGCCGGTGTCGTCCCTGCCGCCTCTGGCAAAGACCCTGAACTCATCTCCCACGCGCTTGATGTCGCAGGACAGCACCACACACTGGTCTCCATAGAGCTTCGCCGCCTCGGTTATTATGCCCGGGTTTCTTATGGCGCCTGAGTTTACACTCACCTTGTCGGCACCGCACTTCAATACGCGGTCAAAGTCCGCGATGCTGCTGATGCCGCCTCCTACTGTAAGCGGAATAAATACGTTCGACGCCGTTTCCGTGAGGATCTCGGTGAAGAGCTTGCGTCCCTCCGCACTTGCCGTTATGTCGTAAAACACCAGCTCATCCGCTCCGGACTTAGTATATAGTTTTGCCATGTCGACCGGAGATGCTACATCGCCGAGGTTTTCAAAATTGACTCCTTTTACGACTCTGCCGTCCTTTACATCAAGACATGGGATTATTCTTTTTGTTATCATTTTGCAGCTCCTTTTTCTACTGCTTCCGCGAGGTCTATCGCCCCTGTGTAATACGCTTTCCCGATGATGGCTCCGTGTATGCCCAGCGCCGCAAGAGCTTCCACGTCTTCGATGGCCGAAACTCCTCCCGATGCAACGATGTCTATATCCAGAGCCTCCGACAGCTGTCTGTAGAGCTCCCGGTTAGTGCCGCGCATAGCTCCGTCTCTCGATATGTCGGTACAGATTATGGTCTTTACACCGGTATCCTGCATCATTCGCGCAAACTCTTCGAGCCTGTACTGAGAGAGCTCCGTCCAGCCCTTCACGGCTACATATCCGTCTCTCACATCGATCCCGACAGCGACACGTTCTCCGTACCTGCTGACACAGCGCCCAAGAAATGCCGGGTCGTTCACGGCTGCAGTGCCGAGAATTACTCTGTCTATGCCCGCATCAAGATATTTCGCAACGGTCTCATCATCTCTGATCCCTCCGCCTATCTCCACGAATGCCCGGCTGCCGTCCGCAAGGGCAGCTGCCGCGTCTGCCGCCTTCTTTATGGCAAGCACAGTATCAAAGTTTGGTGTGCTGCCCTCTTTGGCTCCTTCGAGGTCTACCGTATGTATGCGGCGCGCTCCGGCTTTGATAAAAGCTTCAGCTATCTCCGGCGGGTAATCGCTGTATACCGTCATCTGAGCGTAATCGCCCTTGAACAGCCTCACCGCCTTGCCCTCATACAGATCAATTGCTGGATAAATTATCATTCTAAAGCTCCATGAATGCTTTCAGTATCTTCATGCCTACCTCACCGCTTTTCTCCGGGTGGAACTGGCAGCCGTATACGTTTCCGTTCGCGACAGCCGCGGTGAGATCCGCCCCGTACTCCGTGACCGCGATGATCGATTCATCGCATTCCGCGGCGTAGTAAGAGTGCACAAAGTACACATAGTCGTCTTCCTTTATGTATTTGAACAGCGGAGACTCCTTCCTGAATTTCAGGAGATTCCAGCCTATATGCGGGATCTTGTAACCCTCCGGGATCACATCAGCTATAGGGCGCACGCTTCCGCGGATCAGTCCGAGACCCTCGTGCACGCCATACTCATAACCCACGTCGAACATAAGCTGCATGCCCAGGCATATGCCCATCATCGGCTTGCCCGCGGCCGCCTCTCTTTTTACGACATCCGCCATGCCGGAATCCCTGAGCTTGCGCGCGGCATCCTCAAAGGCTCCCACGCCCGGAAGTATTATTCTGTCAGCTTCCGCTATCACTTTTTCGTCTGATGTGACCACCGCTTCCGCGCCTATCTCCTTCAGAGAGCTCTTCAGCGAAAACAGGTTTCCTACACCGTAATCAATGATCGCTACCATGTATCATCCTCCTAAAGCAGTCCCTTCGTAGAAGGAACCTCATTTGCGTATGCACTGTCGATCGAGACAGCCTGTCTCAGCGCCCGCGCCGCAGCCTTGAACGCTCCCTCTATGATGTGGTGCGAATTGCTGCCCGCAAGCTGCTTCAGGTGAAGTGTGATGCGCGCGTTTCTTGCGAAGCTCAGCCAGAACTCCTCGGCCAGCTCCGTGTCGAAAGTGCCTACTTTCTCCGTAGGTATCTCAAGCGAGTAACCCAGATAGTCCCTTCCCGAGATATCCACCGCGCAGAGGATCAGCGCCTCGTCCATAGGCAGCGCGCAGTCTCCGAAGCGCACGATTCCCTTCTTGTCACCTACAGCCTCGGCAAAAGCCTGTCCGAGAACGATGCCGACATCCTCCACGGTGTGGTGATCGTCTACGTATACATCGCCTTTCGCCTTCACATAAAGGTCGAATCTGGCGTGTCTCGCAAACAGCGTGAGCATGTGATCGAGGAAGCCGACCCCGGTATCGATTTCACTTGTGCCGCTTCCGTCAAGGTCGAGCGAGAGCCTGATGTCTGTCTCTCCAGTCACTCTGCTTATATCCGAAGTTCTCATATGCCTGCCTCCTTTAGTATGTCCCTCACCTCTGTGAGCAGAATGTCCATCTGCTCCCGGGAGCCGATCGTGATCCTGTTGTAGTCATTTATCTCAGGTTTGAACCAGTGCCTGATTATAACTCCCCGCGCTCTCAGCTTATGGAAAAGCTCATCGCCGCCGATGCCCGGATGCCTCACGAATATAAAGTTCGCTGTCGAATCCGTCATTTCGAAGCCGAGCGCTTTCAGCTGCTCTACAGTATACTCCCTGTTTTCCATCACCATGCGGCAGTGCTCTTTGTTGACCCTGTCGTTTTTGAGTGACGCAACGCCTGCCGCGATAGCCAGTCTGTCTATATTATACGGATTGGTCGAATAGCGGAGCGCGTTCAGATCCGAAATTATCTCAGGAGCGGCAATCCCGTAACCGAGCCTCATTCCGGCCATCGATCTGGATTTCGAGAAAGTCTGCACCACCAGCAGGTTGTCGTAGGATTTTGTGAGCGGCACTGCCGATTCCGTTCCGAAGTCTACATAGGCTTCGTCGATAACAACCACATTCCCCGGGTTGTGCTGAAGAATGCCCTCGATCTGATCCCTGCTCAGAGGTATACCCGTTGGCGCGTTCGGGTTCGCGATGAACACCGTGCCGCCTGCATCGTAGTAATCCTCCGGATCTATGCTGAAATCGCTCTTCAGAGGTATCTCCCTGAAGCTGATGCCCGTAATGTCAGCGAACACCGGATAGAATCCGTATGAGAGCTTCGGGAACACCGCGGGAGTGTCAGCGTCGCAATACGCGAGGAAGGCAAAGTACAGCGTTTCATCAGAGCCGTTGTTGCAGATTATCATGTCAGGATCCACTTCGAAACGCTCTGCCAGTGCTTTGCGGAGCTCCGTGCTGTCAGGATCCGGATACAGCTGAAGCCGCTCAGCCTCCCTTTTTACCGCTTCCACTACCTCAGGCATCGGAGGGAACGGTGATTCGTTCGTATTCAGCTTCGTGAGCACGTTTGTCTTCGGTTGTTCTCCCGGTGTGTATGGCTCAAGCGAAGCGTATTTATTGCTTAAAAATCTGCTCATAATCTTCCTTTCCGGTCTACCCTTTTTCGGATCGTATCAGCACGCTCCTTGCGTGTCCGGTCAGCCCCTCCTTGCGCGCCAGGGCCGCTATGTCTTCAGCTACCTCAGCCAGAGCGTCGTCCGTATAATGTATGAACTGCATCGTTTTTACGAAGTCTTCTACGGACAGCGGGCTCGAGAACCTCGCTGTACCGCTCGTCGGCAGCGTGTGGTTAGGTCCTGCGAAGTAGTCACCGAGAGCTTCAGGACAGCTTCGCCCCAGGAATACCGACCCCGCGTTCTTCACTTTTCCGAAAAGTTCAAACGGATCATCCACGCATAGTTCGAGATGCTCAGGCGCTATTTCATTTGCTATATCCACAGCCTGCCCCAGATCTGCGGCAATTATGATCTTGCCGTTGTTCTCGATGGAAGCCCGCGCTATCTCCTCGCGCTCGAGGCTGCGGAGCTGTGTCTCGATGGCTGCGGCAACAGCCTGTGCAAGTTCTGCTGAGTCGGTAACGAGCACCGCGCTCGCGTTTTTATCATGCTCTGCCTGTGAGAGCATGTCTGCGGCCACGACATCAGGGTCGCTCTTTCCGCCAGACACAACGAGTATCTCGCTCGGACCGGCGATCATGTCGATCGCAACTTTTCCGAAGACCTGGCGTTTCGCCTCCGCTACGAAGGCATTGCCGGGTCCCACTATCTTGTCCACAGCGGGTATCGATTCGGTGCCGTATGCCAGAGCGGCTACAGCCTGAGCTCCCCCGGTCCTGAATATGCGGACGCTGCCGGCTCCCGGTACCGTCTCCTGCGCGATGACTGCAGCCGCGATGACTGCAGGCTCAATGCTGCCATCCGCGTTCGGCGGAGTCGTCATTATGATCTCTTTACAACCCGCGGTGAGCGCCGGTATCGAATCCATAAGAACAGTTGAAGGATACGCCGCCGTGCCGCCCGGTACGTATATGCCGGCGCGCTCAAGAGGCAGCACCTTCTGACCGGTAATTCTACCCGGTCCGTTTTCTGTGGTGAAGCCCTCCCTGAGCTGCCTGCTGCAGAAGCCGGCTATGTTTGCGGCTGCCTTGCGGAGTATATCTGTCAGCCCCGGATCAGTATCATCAAGGCTTCTGAGTGCCTCATTCTTTTCATCCTTGCTGAGTTCAATTGCAAACCCCGCAGGATCTATGCCGTCAAATTTCGCGGCATAGCGGATCACGGCTTCGTCACCATTCTCCCTTACATCTTTTATTATAGCTGCGACGATATCCGACACATCTGCCGTCGGCTCACTCCTCGCAAACACTTCTTCCGCCGTCACTTCGGCAAAATCCAGAATTTTTATCATCTTGTTACCCGCTAAAGTCTTTCAAGCAGCCTGTTAATGGCTGCGCTCTTGAAATTATAACCCGACTTGTTTGTTATAAGACGGGTGCTTATATCCATTATCTCCTCGTATACCTCGAGGTCGTTAGCTTTCAGTGTATTGCCGGTCTCCACCAGATCTACTATAACATCCGAGAGACCGAGTATAGGAGCTATCTCTATCGAACCGTTCAGTTTTATAATATCTATGTCACGGCCTTTTGACGAGTAATAATCCTGCGCGATGTTTACGAACTTAGTGGCGACCCTGAGAGGGTATTCGGATTCATCCCTGAATCCCCTTGGCGCGGCCACCACCATGCGGCAGATGCCGGTGCCAAGGTCCTTGAGCTCGTATACATTTGGCTCATATTCGAGAAGTATATCTCTTCCGCATGCTCCTACATCGGCCGCGCCGCGCTCCACATAGATCGGAACATCAGACGGCTTCACCCAGAAATACCTGACTCCGGCTTCCTTGTTCTCAAAGACAAGCTTGCGGCCGTTAAATATGTCATCACAGCCGTATCCTGCTGCTTCGAACATCTTATATACTTTTTCACCCAGCCTTCCCTTCGGAAGAGCTACATTGATTATAGTTCCCAAATCTCTTTCCTCTTGCTGCCTTTTATCTCTCGTAGAAGTTCTCTATCGCTCTGTCTCCGGCTGTCCTGCCGAGCATTCCGAGCGTATCCATGTATATCGCGAATCCGATAGCTCTCGACTTCTTCTTCATTCTGCGCATGAGCTTATCGTATCTTCCGCCTATGAGCACGCACTCAGGTATGCCGTCTATATAACCCTCGAAGGCCATTCCGTTATAGTAATTGGTATCGCCTACGATGGAGAAGTCCAGCACGATCCTTCGGTCATTGCGCTCTCCGCTCTCCGGATAAAGCCCCTTCAGAACGTCTGCCAGCTCTCCGACTTCCTCCTCCGCTTCTGTGCCTTTGCAGATTTCCGCGATCCGCGGCATCACCTCAGGCGGCGCGCCGTATATCTTCAGCAGTTCAGTGAGAGTGCGGCACTTTTCTTCCGGTATGTCGTTCTCCTCGCACAGGCTCTCTATCCCGTGAAGGTTCTTGGCGCTCACAAGTCTCAGGAGCTCGCTTCTTACCGAACCCGAGTCCGACATTCCGTCGACAAGAAATGTGAGTATGTCTATGTCCGAGACCCTGAGAATGTAATCGTAGTCTTCGGCTACCAGCGCCAGACTCTTCTCCGCGAGATCGATAACCTCAGCGGCTGCCGGATTGCCGGCATCTCCTATACACTCCAGACCCATCTGCATTATCTCACGGAAGGTTCCCGTACTGCCCGATACCCTGTAGACATTCTCGTCGTAGAACAGCCGGTTAAGGCAGGAAGGTTTATCTTCTATATTCTTTACGATCGACAGTGTTACATCCGGCTTCAGTGCCTTGAGCCTGCCATTAGTGTCCGTAAAGGTGATGACTCTGTCCGACAGCAGAAAATCCTTGTTTCTGCTGTAGAGGTCGTAATCTTCGAATTTTCTCATTCTGTATGAGCGGTATCCCGCCCTGCTGTACAGCGTCCTCAGCGCGAATATCCTCCGCTCCGTACGCGTCAGCACATTATCGTCATATTGCATCTGTTTCTCCAAAAGTTTTATTAGTCCTGATGTGCTTTATCACTTTACCACGCTAAATCGCTAAAGTCAATCGAGCCCTTGTATTTCCTCACATCCATCATTTCCTATTTTTGCAAAAAATAACAGAAGCGGTGGCCCATTCCATCGCTCCCGTCATATGGTCTTAGGTATTATATGGAAAATGTTATATGGAGGTTTCTTTCAGAGTTTCTCTCTGTACACCCATATAATATTCCCCGATTATGATGAACTCGTGATGTTTATGAGAATGATATTTGTAGAAAACTAGAAGAATACGCCTTTTATCCAGATTTCAAGGCCTATGCCTATCAGAATGAGTCCTCCGAGTATGGATGCCCGCCCTGCCAGAAGCTCGCCGAGCCTGCGTCCTATTCTCAATCCGGCCAGACAAATGAACAGCGTCACCACTCCGATGATAAGCGATGACAGCAGCGCCTGCATGGTGTTGTATGCCGCCGTTGTGAATCCGACCGACAGAGCGTCTATCGATGTTGCAACACCCTGCATCATCAGCGCCCAGAATCCCAGCTTAACATCGTCCGGCTGACCGTCCTCATCCGCGCCGCCTGTCTTGCTGGCGCGAAGTTCTTCGATGCCGTCCTTAAGCAGTCCTCCGCCTATTATGAGGAGCAGCACTAGCGCTATCCACGGTATAAGCGGCCGGAACCACTCAAACTTTTCGGCCGCTCTCGTAACGAGGAACCATCCGATCATCGGCATCATAAACTGAAAGCCGGCGAATGTGCCCGCGATAGAGAGAGTGCGCCCCGTCTTCATTCCGCTGTCGGCCAGACCGTTCGCGATCGACACGCTGAAAGCATCCATCGCAAGCCCGGCTCCGAGCAGCACGCTGGTTATAAAAAGTTCTGTACTCAATTCATCCCCCTACAGATTGATAGTTACAGCTGGTTGATCTCTCTTATTGCCTCAAGCAGTTTTTTAAACTCCCTCTTTTTAGGAAGTCTCACGCGTGCCGCTGTCGAATCAAGCCCCTTGAAGTCATAGCCGTCTATGACAAGCACACCTCTTCTGAAGAATTCATCCTTCAGATTGATGTTTTTATCATCGTGATAAAGGAGGAGCAGCGAGTTGGTGTCGAGAGTCTCCGCCATATGGAGCCTGCCCGACGCGCCTTCAGGATTATGTCTGGTGCATCCCAGCTCCCTGCGTATCTCTTTCTTCATGTTCGCAAAAGCCCGCTTGCTTCTGGTTATGAAATCATGATGCTTCAGTGCCTCTGCAGCTACCTCACGCGAAAGCTCACCGACCATATAAGGGTCCACCATCTTGTTCATGCAGTGTATGAGCTCCTTGCAGGCTATTATGTAGCCGACCCTCATGCCGGCGAGACCGAAGCCTTTCGACAGAGTACGCACTACCACCAGGTTCGGATACTGCTCGCAAAGCCGCACGGCGGAATTCCTCTTCGGCATGAAATCACCGTAGGCCTCATCGATGATAACGGTAATATCGTTCTTCATCGCTTTCGAGACTATCTTCTCTATGTCTTCAATATCGATGACCTGACCCGTCGGGTTATTAGGATTGTCGATATAGATAAAGTTGTAGAGTTTCTCCTTCTCTGAAGCGCTGACATATGTTTTCGCGATGTAGTGCATCGACATGAATTCGTATGAATCGAATTTATAATTATGCTCCTTCTTCAGCTGATAAGGAGCATATTCGATGCCCAGCATCTCCGCGTTCATGTAATAGTCGGTAAACTGAGGCGAGATCCCCAGCACCATCGCGTTATGCGTGTCAAAGATGTTGTTTATGATGGCCAGAGCTCTGATGCTGCCGTCAGTGATCAGTATGTTCTCCCGCTCAACGAAGCACTGGCTCTTCCAGTACTTTATTATTGCATCGTACAGCGCCTGGCTGTGCGGATATGGGCCGAGCCTTGATGTATCGAAGTTCTTTACTACATCTGCGCACTCAGGCGGGAATCCGTAAGGATTGCATCCCTCGCTGCAGTCGATGCCGCCTTCAGGCAGTTCTATCACATCGGTCGCGTAGCTGATCTTTTCGTGTTCGAGAAGCTGTTTCTTGATCTTTAATCTGTCATGCATAGATCCACCCTCACTTTTGCCTTCTCATCTGTATCTGCCGGCTTTAAAACAAGCCGCTTGTTTTAAGTATGAATAAGAATATAGGAATAGTGAAACACGATGTTATTGTGGTTATCACTACGAGTTCTCCAGCAAGTTTTCCGTTGCCGCCCATCGAACTGGCCATCGCATACGACGCGAGCGCGTCAGGAGCCGCGACCATAAGGGTAACGGCGATGAGCTGCACATCCCTTATACCCAGAAAAGCCGCTCCGGCAATACCGAACGCCGGGAATACAACCAGCTTCCCGATCGTACATACCGCGATGCGCCACTTATCGCTGCTGAATCCATTCAGGTTCAGCGCAGCTCCAAGCAATATCATCGCGATAGGCGCGGTAGCATCCGACAGCGTACCGACAGTATTCACTATCGGTGCCGGAAGATTTATACCCAGCATCATAACTATGAACGCCGCAATACCGCCGTCGATTATCGGGTTTGTCAGAATGCGCCTGAGCATCTGGCTGAAATTGACTTTTCCGCCCCTGAAGGTCTCAAACAGGATGACTGCCGTTACGTTGTAAAACGGCACCACGAGCATCATAATGATCGCGACCGCCGTTATATTGCCTTTGCCGAAAAGGTTGACCGCGATCGGGAAGCCCATGAGCACATAGTTGCTCCTGTACAGAGACTGTATCATCGCCCCTCTGTGGTAGTTGTCCTTCTCTATCATGCAGACAAAGATCCACGAGGCGGCAAACTGCAGAGCCGTAAAGATGACAGCGTAAAGGCCGAGTCTGACATCCATGTTGTCCGCGATGTTTTTTCCGTACAGATTGTCGAACATTATAAAAGGATAAAGAGTCACGAAAACCACGTGAGTGAACTTCTTTACGTCTTCATCTTTCACCACTCCCGTCACCTTCAGTGTGATGCCGATTATGAGATATATTGCCGACGGAATAACGGCGTTTACGCATATGATAAAGTTCTGCAGCATGGTTCAATTCTAACACATGAGGGGCAAAAAATATGAGCGGATATGCCAATATCCGCCCAAAATTTAAATATTCTATTTGCCTTCTTTGAGCATTTTCGCCTGCTCATGATAAGGAATGTACTCTTCGTCGCTGAAATAGTTTTTGATAAGCTTAACGACTGTTCCCGAGAGCAGGAATACGCCGATCAGGTTCGGGATGGCCATGAGTCCGTTGAAGGTCTCCGCGACCTCCCAGATGACCCCGAGATCCATCGTAGCTCCGAGAATGGCTACCAGAGCATAAATAATCAGGAAAGGTTTCGCCGCCTTGCTGCCGAAGATAAATTCGGAGCAGCGTGTTCCGTAAAGTCCCCAGCCGAGTATGGTTGAGAACGCGAAGCAGCACATTGCCACCGCGGTGAATATCGATACCCAGCTTCCGTATGTGTTTGTGAATCCCTCGATCGTAAGCTCAGCGCCTGCAGGCTGACCGTACTGGATCGATGCGCGTCCGCATATTATGATCAGTGCTGTCATCGTGCATATAACGATCGTGTCTACGAACACTTCGAAAATCCCGAAGAATCCCTGCCTTACCGGATGATTGACATCGGCGCTGGCGTGAGCCATGGATCCCGTACCGAGTCCTGCTTCGTTGGAGAAGATGCCTCTGGCGATACCCTTCTGTACGCTGAGGAACATGCTTCCGACCACGCCGCCGGTAACACCCTTAGGGCTGAATGCTCCCTCAAATATGGAAACAAAAGCGCCCGGAACGTATCTGAAGTTGATAATAATAACGCCAAGGCCGAGGAGTATATAGAAAACCGCCATGAACGGTACGAGCTTTTCTGTTACCGCACCTATTCTCTGAACTCCGCCGATAAGAATGAACGCGATGAGTATCGCAAGCGCGATTCCGATTATGAGATTGAGAAGTTTAATGCCCGATGCTCCCATGACGTTGTATGAGATCAGGGCTGTATCGATAGACGTCGTTATCGTATTTACCTGTGTCGCGTTTCCGGTTCCGAATACCGCAAGGATGCCGAAAATCGAGAATATGGCTCCGAGCCATTTCCAGTTTTTGCCGAGACCGTTTTTGATGTAGTACATAGGTCCGCCGACATATGTGCCGGTGTCATCGATCTCTCTGAAATGAACGGCAAGCGTTACTTCTGAAAACTTGGTACACATCCCCAGAATGGCCGAGACCCACATCCAGAAAACTGCTCCCGGGCCGCCAATTGCGAGCGCGCCTGCTACTCCGGCAATATTGCCGGTGCCTACTGTCGCCGCAAGTGCGGTGCAGAGCGCCTGGAACGGAGTGATCGCACCTTCCTTTTTCTCGCCTTTAGTGAATATCTTGCCGAAGGTCTCCTTCATTGCGAGCCCGAACTTCCTTATCTGGATAAATCCCGTGCGGATGCTCAGGTAGAGGCCGATGCCCAGAATGCAGACCATGGCAGGAATGCCCCAGACAAAATTGTTGATAGCTGAATTGATGCTGATTAAGGTATCCATTATCTCTCCTTATCATGATGTAGAAATGCGTGCGTGCAAAAGAAAAGAGAACGTGATTGTATCAAATGCATCATGTTCTCTGTCCCATGGCTTTTGATTCCCGTAAGGAAACCCATCTGTCTAAGACCGGCTTCCGGCGGAAAGGAAAAACCAATGTGAAAAATATCACAAAGCAATAACGCGATTCAATTATTGTTAAATCTTTAACGCATATAGTGCATGAACATACAAATTGTTATCCTTTATTGCCATTCTTTGTCTGCATCCTCGCGCTGATTATGTCTTTCATCTCTTCCCTGTCTTCGTGTTCGAGCGAGTCTGCACCATACATCCCGGCAAGGTTTTCCATGTGATGCCGGAACTCGTGTCGTACGACCCCTCTGAGCCTGTCTTTCAGCTGCTCCTCCGGCATCCATCCGCAGGTCCGCGCGAAAGACCCATAGTAAATAGTTATCTTATTGCCCCTGCCCGACCGGGTGTATTCACCCATGATCACAATGTCTCCGTTCTCGGCATATGGAGAAAGCTTGTACTCCTCAGACAGCTGTACGCCGTAATGAAGCTCCCTGAAGAAATCATCAGGAAGCTCATCGCATACTTCATTAAGCAATTCGTAAAATCTGTCTATGTCGATCATAAAACTGTCCCTCTACTCTTCCCAGAAGAGCTCGTCCAGCGTTTTGCCAAGCTCGCGGCATATAGCTATGCACAAATTTATCGTGGGGTTGTAGTCGCCCTTTTCTATAGCGCTGATCGTCTGCCTCGAGACCCCTATCAGATCTGCCAGCTGCTGCTGTGAAAGATCTTTGGCGACGCGCGCGGATTTCATTTTAAGGTTTTTCATAAAACGCTCCTTCGCTCCTCAGATATTATCACATATCATCTTCCGCAGCTTCTTCAGCAGCCATATTGCGCTGCTTTATGCTGAGCGAGATCATTATGATCACGAATGCTATGCAGAAAAGAAGCGATGCGCACGGGCTGAATGAAAGCTTGCCGTCTTCCATGGCTCCGTCTTTCAGTCCTGAAAAACCCGAGATCGCGTTGCAGACTATGACTACCCACATTACTGCGCGGTACGTTCTGGTATCAGTGCCGACTCCGAAGTACGAATCGTTCTTTATGCAGTAGAGAGCGTATACCATGACTCCGGCGAGTATCATGAAGAATATCCAGAGACTGCGGGTTACCGGCAGCGTTTCGAACGCGCCGAGGCTTTCGATCAGAAGATCCAGTACCAGAAGTCCGAGCATTGTGAAGCAGGCGTATCTGTAGCCTCTTCCCCGTACGAGTTCCTGCCTTTCATCGAATGTGCCCTTCATCGTCTTCTTGCTGAACTTCCATATGAGAGCGAATATTATCAGAGCTGTCACTATGCCGAATGCCAGACCCATTGCATAATTTGTACTCATGTTGTTACCTCCTCCCGGACGGACCCTCTTTCCGTCCCCTGCGAGGTCATAATACAACCTTGATGGCATTTTGTCAAATATATTTTACAAAAAAGTAAAAATATTTTTCCTTTTGTTTAAGATATCTGAAAACCGCCCCTCGCGAATGGTCGTGTAAGGAGCGGTCGTGTAATAACGGTATAATGGAAAATTTAGTTGTTGTTATCCGGCTTTTCAGGTGGTTCGCCGCTTGGAGGCGTGCCTCCGTTTCCATCTGGTTTTTCAGGCGGTTCGCCGCTAGGTGGTGTGCCTCCCGGGCCGCCGTTTCCGTCCGGTTTCTCAGGCGGTTCACCGTCCGGAGGATTTCCGCCAGATCCTCCCGGGCCGCCTTCTCCATCAGGAGCTCCGTTTCCGGAGCCGTTTCCTGTGCTTATGTCAAACGCTTCGCCTGTCGATGCAGATCCGGCAGTGTACTCCTTGCCGTCTACATAGAGCTTGTGTCCGTTCAAATCGATCGCTGAGCCTTCGCTAACAGTGAGTCCCGAAACATACGAGTCGGCTGTGAGTGTCCATGTGCTTCCATCCTCGATCTCCACATATACGTCGCCGTTCTGTCCGCTGCTGTTGATGGAGCCTGTAAATGCCGATTTCTCTTTAAGATATAGATTGAGAGTCGAGACATCGTCGACAAGCATGTCTCCGTTGATCACCTGCCCCGATGCAGTCATGTTTACTTTGCCGCCGTTTGATCCTTCATTGCCCCAGCCGGCCGCTTCCGCTCTAAGAAAAACTCCTTCCGCATCTTCATTTGTGATCTCGACTCCGCTCAGGCTGATCTCTGTCGCGGTGTTGTTCACGAAGAATATGTCTCCGTTCTTATTCGTTATGCTTCCGCCGTTTGCCGTGAATGATGAAGTTCCCTCCGCCGCGTCGCCGGACATCGACTGATAGATCATGACGGCCTGATAATAATCGGATTTGTCACTGTTCTTGGTGTTGTTATCCGCGATAAGTGTATCGTTGTTAAGCGTGACCGAGTTTTTGCCTTCCACGACGATACCCTGTGATGCTGTCGACTCCAAGTAGGCATCGCTGACTGTGATGTCTGCCGTTGAGTAAACGACCGGTGAGCCTGTGCCGGTGGTCTTGTAATAGCCTTTTGACACATTCACCGTACCGCCTCCGCGGTCAGATCTGATAGCCGCCGATGAGCGTCCGGAAGTGTTGATCGTCAGATTCTCAGCGTTCATGGTACCGCCGCCCGTGGTCATGAGACCGCCGGAGCAGTCTCCCTGAGTCTCTATTACCGAGTTGGCTATGTTCACGGTCGTACCCTCTCCGTATGAGAACACTGCGTTTGCGTGCCTGCCGTTTGTCTCTATGAGCGAATCCGATATGGTGAGCGTGCCTTTTTCGGCTGCGAATACCGCGGAGTTTTCACCATAGAAATCCGCTTCATCTCCGTCGGCATCGCCCGTCTTGGTTACTCCAATGCCGGAGTATTCAGCCTCTTCGCCGCTTACTTCAATAGCGTGCTCTCCGTCTGCGTCATTTGTAATGGTTTCATTGACAGTTATGTCTTCTTTTGTCAGGTATTCAGCCGCCTCTGCTGAAGCTTCATCCGCAGACTGTCCGCTGCATGCGCAAAGGCCGGATATCATCATGGATGCAATAATGCATGCCATAATCCTTTTCATACTTTTGAATTTTTTCAATGCTGGGTCTCCTCTCTGATTTTTTTTACAAGCGTATATTAGACCCTTTTTCTTAAATCAACTTAAAAAACCGGAGCCTGACGGATCGAATTGCGTCCGGAATGCGTCTGGCACTCCGGATCCGGTTCGGATGATCCTGCTCCGGTTTTGTTTTACTGCTGCATGGTCATGAATTCGTTGACCTTGTTGTAGATCTCGGCAGCGCCTATCTCAGCCACACGGCCGGATGCGTACTCTGCATCCACCCAGTCCTTGATGAAGATGACGACCGCGCTGTGCTTGTTGACCTGCTTGTCGCCCTTAAGTCCGTAGCTCGCGTTGAGCCAGTGAGCGATTCCGGCGGCACCGGAGCTCTGACTTACATTGACGAGCGGCGGACGCCTGAGGAACTTATCGGTATCGAAGATATTGTAGATCTCTTCGTTCTTGAGTAGTCCGTCTGCGTGTATGCCGGCTCTCGTAACATTGAAGTTGGCTCCCGCGAACGGAGTCTGAGGAGGCAGCTGATATCCGACCTTCTGCTCGTAATATCTGGCGAGGTCTGTAATGACCGTCGTATCCATTCCGTCGAGAGTGCCCTTCAGCTGCGCGTATTCGAACACCATCGCTTCAAGCGGAATGTTGCCCGTTCTTTCCCCTATGCCGAAGAGCGTGCAGTTTACTGCGCCGCAGCCGTACAGCCATGCTGTTGCCGCGTTGACTACCGCTTTGTAGAAGTCGTTGTGTCCATGCCACTCAAGCCACGCACTTGGTACTCCGGCATACTCGTGCAGACCGTAAATGATTCCCGGCACTGACCTCGGAAGAGCGACTCCCGGATACGGCACGCCGAATCCCATTGTATCGCATACTCTGATCTTTGCAGTCATGCCTTCCTCTGCCGCCATGTCCTGGATTGCGCTTACGAAAGGAACTACAAATCCGTAGAAATCCGCTCTCGTCACATCCTCGAGATGGCAGCGCGGCGTTATACCCGCTTCGAACGCTTCATATACGATCGACAGATAATGGTCTATCGCCTGCTTGCGCGACATCCCAAGCTTGTAAAATATATGATAGTCGGAGCAGCTGGTCAGGATTCCCGTCTCCTTCACTCCCATATCTTTTACAATTTTGAAGTCCTCTTTTTTAGCTCTGATCCATGTAGTGATCTGCGGGAACTCAAGTCCGAGATCCTGACATGCCCTTATCGCTTCCTTATCCCTGTCCGAGTAAGTGAAGAACTCGGTCTGCCTGATTATTCCCTTAGGGCCCGAGAGCTTCGACATCATCTTAAAGATCTCAACTATCTGCTTGGTAGTATACGGCTCCCTCGACTGCTGCCCGTCACGGAAGGTGGAATCGGTTATGTATACCTGATCAGGCATTCCGAACGGGCTCGTTCTGAAGTTGAAGCCCACCTTAGGTATCTCAGTATATTCGAAGAACTCACGGTAAAGATTCGGATCAGGAATGTCCTGGACCTCATAGTGATGGTTTTCCATCTCAAGGAGGTTGGTCTTCTCGTTGAGTCTGGTTCTCCTCTTTACGCTGTCTTCCATTTCTATTTCATTCCTCGTTTTCATATCTGCAGCCTCCGCTTTTTTAGCAGCAGCACTATTTTGCTGCGAATCCTAAACTTTTGTATACATGTATTTTATAAATACGCTATGTCCCAGTCAATATGTTTTTTCATTTCTGCTTGAATTTTCAGCAATTACAGCGTTTTGCAATTAAAAAAACTGCTCCCTTTTGAGAAACAGCCCAGAAATTCATATTTGTTTTGCTATTTTTATGCGGAAATTTTTGTGTAAAAGCGCCGTCTTTGTATACAATTTATAAGAACCACTCCGATTTTCTTCTCATAACGCTTAGTCTGTTGAACACTTCCTGCGCAACCGCAGCCGCTTTAGGAGAGATCCTGCTTATTTTGTGTACAGGCATCCTTCCGCTTACCTCTACAGGCATAGGCTTTATTTTAAGCTCTTCGATCTCGCAGCCTGCAAGCCGTTTGATCTTCTCAGAGGCTGCCTTGCCGAAAGCCGAGAGCGCGTCTATGTCTATCGCCGGTGCCGCACTTCTGGCGCTGCCCCTGCTCGCCATGTAACTGACCATGAACGCTCCCGCGCCTACAGCTTTAAAGCCGCAGTCTTCAGCCAGCCTCTTGAGCTCAAAGAGAGCATTGCCATACTTGCGTCCTCCATACGAAACGGCAGCCAGAGTCATTGCCCCGTTTCCTGCGATACTGCGCAGGGCATCAGCTGCAGGAAGAGGGATTTTTCCCACATAAACCGGCATACCGATAACAGCGACTGTTTCATCATCAAAGACGATCCCGTCCGGCTTCTTAAGCATATCAAGGCACTCGACGCTTACATCCAGAGGACTGCAGTCATCGAGAATTTCACCTATTTTCCGTGTCAGGGTCCTGGTCATTATCTCCGTACCCCCAACCGGGCTGTAATAGATTCCAATCACTTTCCTGATCATGATGTGCTTTTGATGCAGAAGCATCCTTACTGACTGACCGTACAAAGGAATTGTAACATCATACTATGCGTGTTATTCGTAGAATATGTGAATTTTTATTCAGCCTTCTCCGGTACTTTTTCTACCACACGGCAAGCGGAGTCGATGATGCTTTCAACATCTGCAAGATCGTTTTCTCTGGTAAGTATTTCGAGTTCGTCACCGGCTCTCAGAATGGTATGGCCGTCCGGTATTATTTCAATACCTTCGCGCACAACAGAGACGATCAGCGTGCCGAGCGGAAGCCCGAATTCAGCGACATTCTTTCCATCCATGTGCGAGCCGACATCCACTTCTGCGTCGATCACTGTTTTTCTGTCACGCAGTGATGCCCTGTGCCCTTTCGACGCTCTGCCTGCCGGCGAACTGCCGAGACTTCTTTCAAGGAGCTGTGTATAGATAGGTTTCGCTCCGAGGGACTCGGCTACAAGGTAGGAGACCAGAGATACGAGTACGAGCGGCAGCAGCGTATTGAAGTCGCCCGTCATCTCTGTGATAAGCACTACTCCTGTGACAGGCGCTCTCACTATGGCCGCAAAGTAGCCTGCCATCGCTATTATGACAAATGCGGTGATATACTTCTGATCCATTCCCGCCAGACCGAGCAGTCTGCAGAAAAGTCCTCCGGTCACAGCCCCGAGTACGAGCAGCGGCAGGAATATGCCTCCCGGAGATCCGGAGCCGAAGCTTGCTGTCGAAAAGATGAACTTCACTATAAGGAGAACCGCCAGACCTCCGAGCGCGTACTCGCCGTGACCGATAGCGCCTACGAGCGAGCTTCCCGATCCGAGCGCCTCCGGATAGACGAAAAAGAGAATGTAAGCAAACGCGAACGCTGTGAGCATCCTTCCTGTTCTGTCGAAGCGCTCCTCTGTTACGGAGAGATGGAATCCATCCCTGATTATGCTGTGCCTTTTGCCGGGCATCCTTTTCACCAGCAGGGAGAATCTTTTGCCGATGTGTCCGAAGATGTCCTGCATGAAAGCTATGGTCCTGTTGTAAAGGACTCCGAAAAGGCCGAGCGCAAGTCCGAGCAGGACTACTGCCCAGTAATATCTGAGTGGCAGTCCGTGTTCGGCATCGATGTCGAACACGGGCGCGAGGCCGAGTATGTTTGCAGCAACAAAGTCGCCTGCGGCGCTTGCAGCCATGGTGGTCAGGAGGACTTCAGCCGAAAAGTTCCTGTGAAGCTCTTCGAGGCTGAATATCGCTCCGGCAAGCGGAGCTCCGAACGCGGCCGAGAGGCCTGCTCCCGCTCCGCATGTTATAAGGAGGCGCTCCTCGGTGAGCAGGCGATGGCCGGCCCTGGCCACTCCCTTGCCGACCATCGAGCCGAGCTGTATGCTCGGCCCCTCCCGGCCAAGCGCAAGTCCTCCTCCTATCGCCAGCGCGCATCCCGCCATCTTGCAGACGATAACACGCCACCAGCACATATCCTTCTGTCCTCTCAGCTCAGCTTCCACCTGCGGGATGCCTGAGCCGGCGATATCCGGCTCCCTCCCAAGCAGCCTGGATACGATCGCCGCTATCACTATCAGTATAAGAGCACACAGAAGCGCCGCAGGCGCTCCCCCGCCATGCACGTGATCAGCCAGCATCCCTCTGAGCCTGTCGGCTCCTGTAAGCATAAGCCTGAACACGGAAATGAGAGCACCTGTGATAAAACCTATCAGGGTGCCCTCAGCTATCAGCACATATTTGAATTTCTTCCGCCGGTCGAGGTTTGCCACCACCGGCGATCCACTGCTTTTTTCTGTTTTTTTCATTAACCTATTTAGCGTGTTTCGCCTGATCCGTCATTGCGCGTTCCTCAGCGGCCGCTTTCTCAGCTTTGGCCCAGTAATCTCTCTTTTCAGGTTTCTTCCTGTTGATGACGATCATTACTATGATCACGACTATCAGCACAAGTGACGAGCCTATGCTTCCTTCAACACCGAAATTTACGTTATAGAACAGGCCGTTTCTGGCCGATGCAGCCTCAAGCTTGAATATTGAGTACTCGGAAACGATACCGCTGTTCGGAAGTCCGAATATGATGTTCTGCGTGTAGTTCCACGCGGCATGGAACCAGAATGCGACCCAGATACCATCGTAGTAGTAGACGAATAATGAAAATATGATGGCAACCAGGAATATCTGGGACCCCGCGACAGCTGTAAATCCAGGGTTAGGAATATGTAAAGCCATGAATACTATCGAATTAACCAGTATCGCGACCAGAGGACTGCGGTACCTTCTTCTCAGCTTCTGGTACAGGTAGAGTCTGTCTGTGACTTCCTCCGAACTGGATTGAATGAATACGCAGATAAGGAATGCTATCAGCAGCTTCCAGTCGAAACCGTTATATGACAGCTTGATATCTCCGTTCAGATACGACATCAGAACACAGAACCCGTTAGTCCCGAACCCAAGCAGCGCGCCAAGAAGAATGCCCTTCAGGTTGTTTAGGCTCTTATTGGGAGCAAGAGCCTTCAGCATAGGCCAGTTTCTTTTAAAGATAATCGCGAAAAGCAGAAATGCGACCCATACGCCAAATGTATACAGATAATTTCCGAGGAAAGTTCCTATATTGTCGCTTCCGCTCCACGCAATGAGCTTCTCCTCTACATTCAGGATCCTGAACACATTCGACGAGATGATTTCTCCCGCTACTATCAGCAGAAATGAGAGCAGAGCTGCCAGCAGGAAGAAATCTGATGGCCTTCTGCAGGGTCTTGTAACCTTTTCAATAAACTCTTTCATTTTTCCCCTCTGTCGGTCCCGTTTTTACTTGCCTCTTTTTTTATGCAAACAGCCCGGCGGTCATAAACCCCGGGCCTGTCATTATCTTTAGTTTCCGAACTCTTCCTCCCACTGATTGAAGTAATCGATCTGCATGGCTTTCTTGACTTCGCTGAGGGTCTGCTCGGCCGTCCTTCTGGCCTCTTCAGTTCCCTCTGTCAGCGCCGCGATGACTTCTTCAGGATGTGCCTCGAAGTATGCTCTTCTTTCCCTGATAGGTGAGAGGAAATCGTTGAGCACTGCAAAGAGGAACTTCTTCACCTTTACATCGCCGAGTCCGCCTCTCCTGTAGTGAGCCTTGAGCTCATCGAGATCCTTATACTCAGGCAGGAACTTTTCAAATGAATCCGGCTGCACAAAAGCGTCAAGATATGTGAACACTGTGTTGCCTTCAACCTTGCCCGGATCGCTCACCTTCAGGTGTCCCGGGTCAGTGAACATCGACATTACCTTCTTGCGCAGAGTCTCTTCGTCGTCGGAAAGATAGATGGTATTGCCGAGCGATTTCGACATCTTTGCCTGTCCGTCCGTTCCCGGAAGTCTCAGGCAGGCTTCGTTCGGAGGCAGATAGATCTCAGGCTCAACCAGAACGTCACAGCCATATGTGCGGTTGAACGACCTTACGATCTCCCTGCACTGCTCGAGCATAGGCTCCTGGTCTTCGCCGACCGGAACGATCGTAGCCTTGAACGCCGTGATGTCGCTCGCCTGGCTTATAGGATAGGTAAAGAATCCTACCGGAACGCTCTCACCCTCAAAGCCTCTCATCTTGAGCTCGGCCTTTACAGTCGGGTTCCTCTGGACTCTGCTTACCGTAACGAGGTTCATGTAGTATACCGTCAGCTCGTGGAGCTGAGGAACCTCGGACTGGATGAACATATGAGTCTTGGCAGGATCGAGTCCTACGGACAGGTAGTCGAGAGCTACCTGAAACACGCTCTCCCTTACCTTCTTAGGATTGTCGAAATTGTCGGTCAGCGCCTGCGCGTCAGCGATCATAACAAATACTTTATCGTAGCTCGGATCATCCTGGAGTTCGAGTCTCTGTCTGAGAGATCCGACGTAGTGTCCTATATGAAGCCTTCCTGTAGGGCGGTCGCCCGTAAGCATTATTTTTTTCTTTTCAGCCATAGTTATCCCCTTCTATTAATTTTCAGATAGCGTCGTGTTTGTTTCCCCCTGTTCAGCGACGCCATCGATATATCTGTTTTTCAGTCACCACCGCATCGACAGGCCTGTCGTGAGGCTCTGTAGGTATTTCGTCCGCGAGCACCTCGCTGAAGCACAGCGCCAGCGTGAAGCAGTCCTGTCTGACTTTGGTCAGATATTTATCGTAATAGCCCGCTCCGTGGCCTATCCTGTTGCAGTTTCTGTCGCACGAAACACACGGCAGTATGATCAGGTCTATGTACTCAGGAAGCATCATCTCAGTATCCGCTGACGGCTCAGGGATCCCGTAGGCTCCCGGCACCAGATCATCAAAGCTTTTGATCACCCTGGCCTCCATCGCGTCTACAGTGCCGGTCCGGTGTCCCTCTTCATCAAGATCCACGCACAGCGGCAGGCAGACTCTTTTGCCTTCATCCAGCAGCTTGCTGATGATAGCCAGGGTAGCCGGCTCCTTCCCTACGGAAAAGTAAGCAAGTATCGTTTTGCAGTCGCGGACTTCAGGCATTGTGAGCACATTCAAAGCGATGGCAGACGAAGCGCTGCTCCTGTATTCTTTCGAAGTTGCGTTTATCTTCTCGCGTATTTCTTTTCTGACCTGCTGTTTTTCTATCATGCTTCTATCGGGTTTCCGTCCGCATCACGCGGTGTCATTTTGCTTATTATATTCTTTCTTATACGTTTCGTATAGAGTGCCGACATCGTAAATCCGGCTACCTCCGCGCAAGGGAATGCCCACCACACCATATCGACGCCGCCGATCTTAGCAAAGATATAAGCGCACGGGATAATGATGAGCAGCTGTCTTACCAGCGAGATGTTCATGCTGTAGACGCTCTTTCCTAGCGCCTGGAATGCGGCTCCTCTCATGATCGCGTATCCGGCGAACGGGAAGTTAAGCGAAATGATATGCAGCGCCACCACTCCCATTGCAACCATCTCCGGCGGCGAGTCGAACAGCGCCATGAGCTCTTCAGGGAAAAGCCAGAATATGAGCGTTCCGACCGACATCACACCGATGCCGTATCTGGCGCCGATGCTCATCGTTTTCTCGAGCCTGTCCCTTCTGTCCGCGCCGTAGTTGTACGCTATGATAGGAACCGATGCGTTGTTCATTCCGAAGAGAGGCATGAACACGAAGCTCTGCAGCTTGAAGTACACTCCGAAAGTCGTGACCGCAAGGTCGGAGAACGCAGCAAGTATTTTGTTGAGGCTGAAGTTCATGACAGCTCCGACAGACTGCAGTACTATCGAAGGTATGCCGATCCTGTAGATCTCCTTCATGGTCTGCCAGTGCGGACGCAGCTTGTGTATTGACAGTTCCACCTCTTTGTTGAATTTTCTGTTGAAGGTGAATCCGAGTATACAGCCGAGTATCTGTCCGAACACCGTCGCGAGCGCGGCGCCCTTTGCTCCCATAGCCGGAAGTCCGAAGAATCCGAATATTAGAATAGGATCGACCACCGCGTTGAACAGTGTGCTCGATACCTGCATATAGAAAATGTAGTTCGTTTTGCCTGTGCCCTGCAGCAGTCTTTCGAACATCGACTGTATCATCGGGGCGATCGAGAGCCACTGGGTTATCCTGAGATACGCGGCACCTTCGGATATTATCATAGGATCAGTATTCGCCGAAGTGATCAGCCTCATGATAGGCTCGGCAAAGCATCCTGCCACGAAGAAGATCGTGTAGTTGATGGCGGCGAGAATGAACCCGTTGTGTGCCACCTTGTCCGCCTTGTCATACTGCTTCGCACCGAGGTATCTCGAAAGCAGCGCGCTCATGCCGACCGCCGTACCGATACCGAAGGCAATGTTGAGGTTCTGGAACGGGAAGCAGTATGAGACCGCTGTAAGCGAATCGGTGCTGTAATGTCCGAGGTAGATCGAATCTACAATATTGTAAAGCGCCATGACAAACATCGACACCGCGAGAGGTGCCGACATTTTCAGCAGCAGCGGATGGATGGGCTCTGTACCGAGCTTGTCCGAATCACGCTTCTTCGTTATATCGCTATCCGGTTTTTCGTTGGGTTGTTTTACTTTATCTTCCATAAATTAATTGTGTTTATCAGCTGCGGAGTTCCTCTCCCTTTCTGCGGGCGGAAGCGCGCTGGAATACCTTTACGATCTCAACGATAGGAATGATGAGTACCGCAAGTCCTATTGCGATGCCGTATTCCTTCATGCTTATGGTCGTGAACTCGAAGAGCTCTGCAAGAGCCGGGACCTCAATGACTACCGTTGTCAGCAGAACGGCCATGGCAGCCGAGCCCCAGAGCCAGAGGTTCTGTTTCGACAGCTTGAACAGCGACTGCCTGCGCGATCTCATGTTGAATGAGTGGAATATCTCAGTCATGGACATCGTCAGGAACGCCATCGTGATACCGTCGTTGCTTGCGACTATGTGCCACTGTCCGGTCTCAAGGAATTCTCCGACAAAGTACGCCGTGAGCACAAGCAGTGTCGTAACTGCTCCCTGATAGATGATATCCACATCCATGCCGCCCGCGAAGACTCCCTCGCGCGCGCTTCTAGGCTTCTGCTTCATGGCGTCGCCTTCGCCCTCCTCCATTCCGAGCGCGAGAGCCGGAAGCGAATCGGTGATAAGGTTGATCCAGAGCAGGTGCGCCGGCTTGAGGATCGTGAAGTTCAGTATAGTAGCTATAAGTATCGACAGCACCTCGCTGATGTTTGTTGCGAGCAGGAACTGTATCGACTTTCTGATGTTGGAGTAGATGCGTCGTCCCTCTTCTACCGCCGAGACTATCGTGGCGAAGTTGTCGTCCGCGAGTATCATGTCGGCAACGTTCTTTGTGACGTCAGTACCGGTTATTCCCATGCCGACTCCGATGTCAGCTGACTTGATGGCCGGAGCGTCGTTTACGCCGTCGCCCGTCATGGCTGTGACCATCCTTCTGGCGCGCCATGCCTTTACTATCCTTACCTTGTGCTCAGGCTGGACTCTCGCGTATACCGAGTAGGTGCTTACCTTGTTAAGGAGCTCCTCATCGCTCATGTCATCAAGAGCCGATCCGAGGATCGCGTCGTCCGCGCTCTCTATGATGCCGAGGTCCTTGCCTATCGCGACAGCTGTATCGAGCTGGTCGCCTGTGATCATGATAGGTCTGATGCCTGCCGTGCGGCATTCAGCTACAGCCGCCTTGACTTCCGGTCTTATCGGGTCGATCATTCCAAGGAGTCCTACGAAGATGAGGTCGTGCTCGAGAGCCTCATCTGAATAATCGGTCGGCCTCTCATGATATACGCGCGCGGCAAGTGAGAGCACTCTGAGCGCCTTTCCTGCCATCCTCGCGTTGTCTCTTCTGACATTTGCCGCCAGCTCATCAGTCAGCGGCTCTATTCCGTGGTCTGTCAGTATGTGCGTGCTGTGTCTGAGCACCACATCAGGCGCTCCCTTTGTGAACTGCACGTACTCTGACCTCGCGATCAGCCTGTCGAGCTCGGTGTCGAGTCCGGCCGGAGAATCCATATCGTTGTTCTTGTGCACAGTGGACATCATCTTGCGTCCGGAATCGAACGGAGCTTCGCCCACGCGCGGGAAGAGATCCACGAGATCGTTCTTTGAGAGATTCTGTATTGAAGAATATGCTACGAGTGCCGCCTCTGTAGGCTCGCCCACGACTTCCTCAACGCCTTCTTCATTCACTTTCAGTTCCGCGTCGCAGCAAAGAGCCATTCCGGCAGCAAGTATGTCCCTGTCATGACCTGCATAGTCAACGACAGTCATCTTGTTCTGGGTAAGCGTACCGGTCTTGTCCGAGCAGATTATCTGAGCGCAGCCCAGTGTCTCCACGGCAGTGAGCCGCCTTATGACTGCGTTTCTGTGCGACATCTTGGTGACGCCTATCGAGAGGACTATGGTAACGACAGCCACCAGTCCTTCAGGTATGGCTGCAACGGCAAGCGATATCGCCAGCATGAATGTGTCTATCATGACATCCATGCTGAGCCTTCCGGCCTTGATCACTCCGAGTATGAATATGAACGCGCAGATGCCGAGCACCAGCTTGGTGAGTATACGCGAGAGCTGTGCCAGCTTGATCTGAAGCGGCGTAAGCTCTTCTTCAGCCTGCGCGAGAGCGTCAGCGATCTTACCCATCTCGGTATCCATGCCGGTTCCCGTGATGACGGCCTTTCCTCTTCCGTACACCACAGTGCTGCCCATGTATATCATGTTGCGTCTGTCGGCCAGAGGAACGTCCTTAGCATTCGCGCCGATCTCAAGAGCGTCGCTCTGCTTGGTGACCGGCACCGACTCTCCTGTCAGCGCAGCCTCCTCTACTTTCATCGAAGCTTCTTCTATGATGCGGCCGTCAGCAGGGATACTGTCACCTGCCTCAAGGATAACCACATCTCCCACGACCAGGCCGCTGCTCTCTATGCTCACTATCTGTCCGTCGCGCAGCACCTTTGACTTCGCGGCAGTCATCTGCTTCAGCGCCGCGATGGCTTCCTCAGCCTTGTTCTCCTGTACCACTCCAAGCACTGAGTTGAGCACTACAACAAATAAGATAATGAAGACATCCGACGGGTTCTCGTGCTGATACAGCGAAGTGATCAGAGAGAGAGCTGCCGCCGCGAGCAGGATGATGATCATCGGATCCTTCATCTGATCGAAGAACCTCGCGATGCTGCTTCTCTTCTTTGCTTCAATCAGCTTGTTCGGCCCGTTCGCTTCGAGCCTTGCTGCCGCTTCCGCGGAAGAGAGTCCCTTTACATCAGAACCGGTCTCAGCGAGAACCGACTCTATGGACTCAAGGTGCGGTCTGTAACCTTCTTTCATAATTGTTTATCCCATCCTTTCGTTTTGATTATTGAAAACGTTTATATTAATGGGATTAGGGACGGGCACCACATGCTTCACGCATGCCCTAGCCTAAGCCCACAAATAACCAATAAATTCTATCACTATTGACAGTCTTTTTCCACAAAAATCAACGCTGACACGGGCCTCTTCGTGAAACGCAGACACATCCCGTTACACCGCGCATAGGTGTGCTCACAACAGCCATTTGTTTTTTTAAAGAACTTTAAGAAAACCGTTGATT
Organism: uncultured Eubacteriales bacterium; assembly: GCA_902779185.1. GTDB lineage: Bacteria > Bacillota > Clostridia > Peptostreptococcales > Anaerovoracaceae > Crickella. The sequence continues at coordinate 265 of CACZAM010000003.1, read as the reverse complement.
TTTCAAAGCATTGAAATATCAAGTATTTGTATTGCAACCCTGTGGATTGACAATTAATTGACGATGTTTTTATTTGACATCACAATTTCAACACATTAGAATTTATTTGTATAGATTCAGATTGGAGTAGTATGCTTTCAACGATCTGGACGAGTACGACCAATCTTTATAAGTTATTGGATTTTTTAAGGAGGTTTTTTTATGAGCGTTGGTGAATTTATAGGCTGGTTAGACGGTCTTGTATGGGGTACCGTAATGATGGTTC
>CACZAM010000002.1 GCA_902779185.1 uncultured Eubacteriales bacterium | reverse complement strand
GTGAGTATTCCGGCGTAGTTTCCCGCACCTGTCCGACGTGAGGAAATCACCGTTCCGGCAGAATGGAAATCATCATTCCAGCCGGGAAATCGGCCTCATTGAATATTCCTGTTCAAAGAAACCGATAATCCAGCAGATAGGAAACCGCTATTCCTGAGATGTGGTACTGCGAACAAAACATGTTCTTATCTATCTGATATCAGATGAAATTCCTGTATGGAATTAATGTCAAGGCCTTGTCGCACAGCGATGCGAAGCAGCCTTTACATTAATGACATTCAGGAAGAATGTACCATCAGATAGATAATAATCTACGGTACCATTTTACTGGAACTGCGGTACCCAAAGACTGGAACCATAGTGCAATTTGTACAGGATTATTCACTCATATAATTGAATCATGCCTTCGGCTTACAGCCTTAGGGTTTTCACAGCGAGATATATGCAGCAGCGCAGGTGTCTCGCAAAAGACCGTTTCTAAAGTTCAGAAGCGAGCCAGAGAACTGCAACTGCCATGGCCGTTGGATGAATCCATGACAGACATCGCTCTGAGCAGGAAGTTGTTTCCCCACGAAGCTGTGCGGACCGAAAGACGTATGCCAGACTTCGAGTATGTCCGCAAAGAGTTGCAACGCAATGGTGTGACCAAGAAACTACTGTGGACAGAGTATCTTGAGGAGTGCTGTTAGCGTCGGGCGTTTTTAAATTGGCGATTATCGCCCGACCCTAACAATTCTATTCACTCCATGCATTCCAGTCACAATTGGGGCAGCGATAAATACCGCACTGTCCATCCGGCTCTGTGACAGAGGAGACAGAGAACCGTCCCCTGTCTCCTCCCTGTCTCCTCCAATTGGGGCGGTCCTGTAAACCATTTTCTTGACTATGCCAGTGACTAAGAGTAAATTATGTTAAATAACCGTGTTAGAGTCGGGCTGAAACAGCCACTCAGAGTCAGGCGATTTTAACCAATCACAGTCGGATGAAAAAAGCCAATAACAGCACATTCAAATCATAATAGAATTTGGTTATTTTGTTCTGACTCAAATTGGCGATTATCGCCCGACCCAGAGTGGTTAAAATCGCCCGACGCTAATAACCGCAATTAATTGGGCGATTCAATTGCTACTTTATCTATTCTGCAAGTTATTTCTGATAGGTTTTATAAGAAGGGGGAAATCATTATGCGGGCAGCAACAGATATCGGAGGTACTTTTACCGATCTGGTCGCGATCGATGATCAGGGGACTTTGGTGCTGGAAAAGGCGCACACGACACCGCCGAATTTTGAGCAGGGTGTCATGGAGGTTATGGAGAAGAGCGGGATCGATCTCAAGTCGATCACTGAGTTTTTCCACGGTACGACAACGATCATCAACGCGCTTACTGAGCGCAAGGGCGCGAAGACCGGCCTGATTACAACTAAGGGGTTTAGAGACATTCTGGAACTTGCGAGAGGAAACAGACCGGATTTGTTCAACATGGTTTTTGAGAAGCCGGAGCCTTTCGTTCCGCGTTATCTCAGGAGAGAAGTCGAGGAGCGTATGGCATACAACGGTGAAGTCGTCGTTCCTCTGAATAAGGATGACATCAAGGCCGCTGTCGACTATTTCAGGAAGGAAGGGGTCGAGGCAATCGCCGTTTGCTATATCAATTCTTATGCGAACGAAGCGCATGAGCGTGAGACAGCGGAGATCGTCAGAGAGCTTTGGCCGGAAGTCTATGTCAGCCCGTCTGTGGATATCACACGTGAATGGCGTGAGTATGAGAGAACATCCACGGCTGTGCTCAATGCTTATGTAATGCCGGCGGCATCTTCATATATCGACCGTCTCGACGGTAGATTGTCCGAAGCGGGAGTAGAGGGCAGCAGATATATCATGCAGAGCAACGGCGGCACGACGACCTTCGAGCAGTCCAAAATCACCCCGGTCAATGTCGTTGAGTCCGGTCCGGTAGCGGGCGTCTTCGGCGCATCGATACTCGGCAAATTCATCGGCGAGAAGAACATCATCGCTTTTGACGTCGGCGGTACTACGGCAAAATGTTCTCTGATCGATGACGGCGAGGTCAAAGTCACGACATCGTATTTCATCGAGAAGGACGAGCGCAATGCCGGATATCCTATCATGGCGCCGGTCGTAGATATCGTAGAGATCGGAAACGGCGGCGGTTCCATCGCGTGGATCGATGAAGCGGGATCGCTCAAGGTCGGGCCAAAGAGCGCGGGCGCTCTGCCGGGGCCTGTGGCTTACGGCAAAGGCGGTACGGAGCCGACGACGACGGACGCGAACCTGATAGCCGGAAGACTTTCCGCCAAGAATTTTGACATGGATGTAGATCTTGACGCGGTACGCGCAGCGCTCGCGGACAGTATCGGCGCGCATTTCGGTCAGGATGCTGACGGCGCTGCTGAGAGCATCATCAGAGTCGCGGACTCCAATATGAACAACGCACTCAAACTGATATCGGTACGCCGAGGCTATGACCCGAGAGACTTTGCGATGGTCGCCTTTGGCGGCGGCGGTCCGATCCACGGCCCGAGCCTTGCGAAGGAACTCAACATAGGAAAAGTCATCGTTCCGGTAGCGGCTTCTGTTTTCTCTGCCTGGGGCATGCTGATGACAGACATCCGCCACGACTTTATCCGCACCAAGATCATGTCGCTCAATGAAGCGCCGGTCGATGAGCTGAACGCGCTTTGGGCGTCGATGGAGAAGGAAGCCGGCGAGGTCTTCGCTGCTGAAGGCGTATCTCAGGAACAGGCTGCTTTCTCATACATCATAGACATGAGATACATGGGACAGGAACACACCGTACAGGTCTACGCTCCTGCGGTCCCATGGAAGGAAGAGGACAAAGCTGAGATCATGGAGAGATTCCATGCGACTCACGAGCATTTCTATACATTCCGTCTCGATGACACTCCTGCGGAGATCGTAAATCTGCACCTCATCGCGTTCGGAAGACTGCACAAGCCATCACTCAGAGAGATCGAGCCGCACAAAGGCGGAGCCGAAGAAGCGGTCAAGGAGATCCGCAAGGTCTTCTTCGCGGGAGACGGCTGGGTCGAAACACCGGTCTATGACAGAGACAAGCTCGGATGCGGGTTTGAGGCAAAGGGACCGATGGTCGTCGAGGAGCCGACTACCGCGACAGTCGTTTGTCCGGGACAAAGCCTCAGGGTGGACAAGTTCGGCAATCTCATCGTTGAAATGGAGGTGCAGTAATGGATAACAAGAATATAAATCCGGTAACACTGGATATCGTCAAGGATTCGCTCATTGCTGTCAGCAACGAGATATTCTATGCTTTTGCCCAGACTTCGATGAGCCCGATCATTTATGAGACGCTGGACTACGCCAGCGGCATAGCTGATGCGGAAGGCCGCCTGCTGACGCAGGGCAACGGAGTTTCCGGCTTTATCGGAATGATCTCGCCGATGATCTGCGCTGTCGTAGACAAAGTCGGCAAGGAAAATCTCCATCCGGGGGATGTGTACATCATCAATGACCCGTTCATAGGCGGAGGAACGCACAAGAATGACGTGGGCATGGTCATGCCTATTTTCTACAAAGATGAACTGATTGCTTTTGCCGGCAATAAAGCGCACTGGAGCGATATCGGCGGCATGGCGCCTGGCTCGTTCGCGACTGACGCGACCAACACTTTCCAGGAGGGGCTGTGCTTCTCGGGAGTCAAGCTCGTGGACAGGGGAGAACTGGTTGAGCCTGTCTGGGATCTTATGAAAAGCAACATCCGCTATCCGATGGTTTCGCAGGGCGATATGTGGGGCCAGATCTCTTCGCTGCGTACCGGCGAGCGCCGTATTGGCGAGCTGTGCGAGAAGTACGGAGCTGATGTTGTCAAAGGTTCCATGGAGCGTCTGATCGAGCAGGGCGAGATGGTCGCCCGCCGCAGGATGGCAGAGTTCCCAAAGGGCACATGGGAAATGGAAGAGTACATGGACGATGACGGACACGGCAATCCGGTCCATCTGAAGGTCAAGGTAACGATCACGGATGATGAATTCCTGGCGGATTTCACCGGCTGCGACCCTGAGGTCATCGGATCGGTGAACACCGGAGCTACAGCAGCATACGCCGGTGTCAAGGTCGTATTCATGTCGATTATCGGACCGGAGCTCGCTGTAAACGATGGAGTTTTCGCTCCGCTCCGCTGCGTGACGGAACCGGGCAGCGTGATGCAGGCTAGAAGCCCTGTGGCGACTTCCTGCTACTATGAGAGCATGATCTACGCGATCGACCTGGTATGGCGCGCGCTTGCGCCTGCTTTCCCGGAATCCCTCGGCGCCGGTCACCTTCTCTCGGTCTGCACCGTACTCATGGCCGGAAAGCATCAGGACTTTGGCAATGACTATCTGATCATCGAACCTACAGTCGGCGGCTGGGGCGCGTGCATGGGACATGACGGCCAGGTCGGACAGTTCTGCGTCGGTGACGGTGAGACCTACAACGTACCTGTAGAAATGGCCGAGATCCGCTATGGCATCAGAGTCGCTGAGCACAGCCTGCACTGTGACGGTGCGGGCGCCGGTGAATACAGAGGCGGCGCGGGTGCTGTCAGATCGTATTTGTCCATGAACGACAACCAGTCCTTCACAGCCTCTTTCGGCCGCAACAAGTGGCCTGTATGGGGTGCTGCCGGCGGCAAAGACGGATCGATCAATTACTTTGAATTCATTGATGCCGACGGGACACAGTCCGGTCCGCAGGGCATCGTCGCGAGACGTGTCATGAACCGCGGCGATCTTGTACGTATGACGACAGCGACCGGAGGCGGATACGGAGATCCGTTCAGAAGACCGCCGGAAAAAGTCGCCTGGGATGTCAAGAACGAGTACATCACAGCCGAGCAGGCAGAAGCGGATTATGGCGTCCTGGTAGACCCTGAGACCTACGAAGTTAAGGGCGTCACACAAGCCAGAGCCGCAGCCGAGGTATAGCCGCGGGCAATTGATGAAGGCTTTTGACGAAAAACTTTGGCACGAAAGACTTTTGCACGAAAAACTTTGGACGAAGGATCTGGAACGATGAATCCGATTGCAACTTTAAAAATGGCGAACGGCAGCAGGATCGTGATCGAGCTGCTGCCGGATGCCGCTCCGAACACTGTCGCCAGTTTCATCTATATTGCTTCACGCGGCCTGATGGACGGACACGCCATCGAGCGCATCGTACCGGGCAGCTGGATCGATGTCAGCTACACCGGCTACGGAAAAGAAGAAGCCCGTTACCTGATCCCGTACGAATCGCAGCTGCACCCTGAGATCGAACCTCTGGATTCGCATCCGGGATGTGTCTGCATGGGCGGATACGGTGAAGCGGGCCTTTCAGGCGGGGAGTTCTTCTTTCCTCTGAGAGACCTCCCGGAGCATAAAGGCATCTATCCTGTGTTCGGCAGGGTGACCGGAGGATGGGAAGAAATCCTTCGGCTTGAGAAGGTCGAAACCCTTCCCGTGACCGACTTCCCGTATCCCGGGGTCGAAGTCAACAAACCTGTTGAACCGCAGGTGATCCTGTCGGTGGAGCTCGACCTGGGCGGGCAGACATTTCCGGACCCCGTCCGGATGCAGCACCGGGACCTGCCGCTGACATGGCAGTGATAAACATACCGACCCCGCACAAGAATTGCGGGGTCGGTCTTTTAGTGAGATCATATGTACGGGTACTATGCCTGTTACGAAGATTACTTTATCTCCTGTTCAAGTTCCTCGAATTCGGGGGTAGTGAAGAATTCAGACAATGATATATCGAATCCGTCACACAGTTTTTTAATGGTGACGATCCCTGGGTTCTGGCTTTCACCGTTCAGGATGCTCTTGATCGTTGCCTGAGGCACAGCAGAAACGATTGCAAGATGGTTTGGAGTCCATTTGCGCTCACGGCATAGCTCATATATTCTTTTGGCAACTGAGTATTCCTGCGTAGTTTCCCGCACCTGTCCGGCATGAGGAAATCACCATTCCGGCAGAAAGGAAATCATCATTCCAGCCGGGAAATCGACCTCATATAATTGAATCATGCACCTATGGTGTAAATTCAATTTTAAGGAGGTCGAAGTTATGACCAAGTATCGCGAGATCCTTCGTCTTACTGCCTTAGGATTTTCACAGCGAGATATCTGCAGCAGCGCAGGTGTCTCGCAAAAGACCGTTTCTAAAGTTCAGAAGCGAGCCAGAGAGCTGCAACTGGCCTGGCCGTTGGATGAATCCATGACGGACATCGCTCTGAGCAAGAAGTTATTCCCCCACGAAGCTGTGCAGACCGAAAGACGTATGCCAGACTTCGAGTATGTCCGTAAAGAGTTGCAGCGACGGTGTTACTAAGAAACTGCTGTGGACAGAGTATCTTGAGGAGTGCCGTCAGGCCGGCGATGAGCCTCTGATGTATTCTCAGTTCTGCCATTACATACAGCAGGATGAAGAAAAACGCCGTGCTACTATGCGTATCCCGCGCAAACCCGGTGAGCAAGTCGAAGTCGACTGGGCCGGTGATCCTGCTCAGATCATTGATCCGGATACAGGAGAAATCACCAAAGCATGGATATTCATCGGGGTAATGACGTACAGCCAGTACACATATGCCGAGGCGTTCGTCAACCAACGTGAACCTGCATGGATCAAAGCGCATGTGCATATGTATGAGTATTTTGGCGGTGTCGCTAAAGCTCTTGTACCGGACAACGCCTCTACTGCAGTAGATCACAGGGAATATGATTGGTATTCACCTAAACTTATTCGCGTCTACCGCGAGATGGCAGAGTATTACAACACGGCTATAGTTCCGGCCAGAATACGTAAACCCAGAGATAAGCCGAATGCTGAAGGCTCCGTAAATCACGCATCAACGTGGATCACGGCGGCTCTCAGGAATGAGCAGTTCTTCTCCATCGAAGAGCTAAACCAAGCTATCAGGAAGAAGTTGAAGCTGCTCAATTCTCATCCCTTCCAGAAAAAGGAAGGCAGCAGGATCAGCTTGTTTCTTGGGGAAGAAAAGCCATTGCTGATGCCGCTGCCTGCTACCCGATTCGAACTGGCTACCTGGAAACAGGCTACAGTCCAGTTCAATTATCACATCTCAGTAGACAGGATGTTCTACTCAGTGCCCTTTCAGTATATCAGAGAAAGGGTCGATGTGCGGCTAACAGACACTACTGTTGAAATATTTTATAAAAACGAACGCATCGCTTCACACAGGCGTCTCACCGGCCGTCCCGGTCAATACGCTACGGTTCAGGCACATATGCCTAAAGAACACCAGCAGTATCTTGAATGGGATGGCGACCGCTTCAGGCGCTGGGCAAAGGAGGTCGGACCTAATACATACCAGGTGATCAACTCAATACTTACCTCAGGAAGGATCGAACAGCAGACATATCGCTCCTGTATGGGTGTCATGCGTTTAGCAGACAAACACTCAAAAGCGAAACTTGAAGCTGTATGCACCAAAGCGCTTAAGTTCACTGCCGCTCCGAGCTACAAAGGCATCAAAAACCTTTTCGCTACGATGAAGCAGGAAGACTTCGCTTCAGCTGAAGACTCAAAGCAAGAGTCTCCAAAGAAGAATCCTTACAGTCTCACCAGAGGAGCTAAGTACTACGGAGGTAAGAACAATGTTGACTAACGCGACCATAGATAAACTCATCGAGATGAAACTCACCGCAATGGCTGATGCCCTCAGGATCCAGCTGGATGATCCTAAGATGAACGAAGTGAACTTCGAGGATCGTTTCAGCCATCGAATACTCGAAGCGCAAGGACAACAGACTGAAGCGACTGATCAAGAAAGCTGAATTCGAGCAGCCGGATGCTACAATAGCTGGCATCAACTATGGGGCCGGCCGTAAGCTCAACCGTGATCTGATCGATCGGCTTTCCACCTGCGAGTACATCTCGGAATATCGCAATATTTTCATTATCGGTGCTGCCGGAAGCGGCAAGACTTATCTGGCCTGTGCTTTTGGTCTGGCAGCATGTATGCATTATTACAAGGTCAGATTCGTCAGACTTCCTGATCTGCTCATAGAACTGATGCCGCTTGTAGGCACCGATGCATTTGCTAAGGCGCTCAAGAAGTACACGAATCCAAGGCTCCTGATCATAGATGAATGGCTGCTTACACCTCTTGATGACGGTGAAGCCAAGGTCGTCTTCGAGGTCATTCATAAGCGGAGGAAGAAATCCTCGACAATATTCTGCTCACAGTTCCTTGATGAGGGCTGGTATGAGCGTATTGGCGGTGATGACAACCCTCTTGCTGACTCTATCATGGATCGCATCAAATACGATGCCTACTTCGCCACCACCGAAGTATACGGCGGATGATTTCCTGTCGTCGGACAGGCGATTTCCATTTCATCGGACAGGCGCTTTCAGCGCCCCGGAATAATCAACTTGTGTAAAAACGCATCACGCAAACTGATAGAGTATATACATGAGCTAATGTTGATCCCATAAAAACGAAAAAATGCTTGAGTGGAATGTATTTGTAAGTGACATATATAGCAGCAAAATCACAGTATTCAACCTTTTTGATCACTATGGATTTGTTTATGGATGTGAAGACATTTTGAAAAATACGAATATTTCAAAGGAAGAATTTGCTTTGGATGTCCAGAAAGAATTGCTATATTTCTTCAGAGGAAAATCTGAGTGGGAGATAATCTTAAAACCAGTTTTCTCGCTTGGAGAATTATTTGAAAACAGAATTGATGTTTATAGCCAAGTATGGCTCAACTACGAATCTTTTATTAATTATGTTTGGAACAACAAAAATGAATTATTGAATGGGTAATAATAGAGAATACATCCATATATGTGAAGTGTGCGGTCGCAGGGAGATCCTTACTCCGGAAGAAGGTTATGAAAAGGGCTGGGACTACCCGCCCTCAACATGCTCATTTGGATCGATTGCGCCGAGGAAGTGTGGAAACTGTTCTATTACTGAGACATTATGGTGGGCTATGGTAACCGAAGGTAAAACAGTTGCAGAACTTCCCCTTAAACACCTGATAACACTGTGCCGAATCTCAGAGGAGCCGGAATGTATTACTGTCGGTGATTATCGTTTATGAATTCAGAATACGAATTACGAAGCGTAAATGAGAAAAACCAATGGGCATGAATAAAAAGCTCGATCTGCTTGTAAAGCATTAATGGATAAAGCCGCTAAAATACGAAGGGAGAACAAAACGGTAACAAGTTATGGAGAGAAAACTGAAATACTGCGTAACAGCCAATATCAAACGCAAACACAAGCGCCTGAGAGACCTCCTGAAACCGGGCACCTGGACATTCCCGGGCGGGAGACTTGTTTACATATGCAACAGGCCGATAAAAGAGTTATATACTGTACTGGTAATGGGACTAAGCTGGTTTAGGCAAGGATATGTTTTTGATATCGTGCCAATAGAAATCCTCGAAAACGTACAGAGTAACTATGTCTTTGATCCTAGTATTATTGAGCTTATGGACAGCCTCGAACTTCAGCATCTTTGGTGGGGCGATAAGCCAGAAGATGGGGAAGACGCCGAGCGATATGCTGAGAGATCCATCAGAAGGTTCTGGAAATGTAGGATAAAACAAACACTAGGGATATAATTGATCACTTAGTAATGAAAGGGCGGTTTGTGTAAACTTAAATCGCCTTTTTTTATACTCATATTTCAGCTGATTGTATATGCTTGCGACTAAGCGACTATATTTTTATAATCAGTTTGACAGCAATACGTAAAAAGTAAATCTATGAATATGAAGAAAGATGCTGTAGAGCAGGTATGCGCTTATATCTATGCTATGAACAGCGCCAAATTGCCTAGAAGGATGCTTCCGCGCAAATTCTCTGAGATAGACTACATAGTCAGTAGCAAACTGAAAGACATAAAACTCGACTATCCATACTGCAGGGATGAGATAGAGCAGTTCATAAAGCATAGATATCTCTCAGACATATACGATGAGGCTTACGAAGTATTCATGATGCAGCCGTATAATGGTAAGGATATCTACCTTGACAGGCTCGTGCCAGTTCTAGATTACGAAATAGTAATCGTTGAGCACTTCGAAATGGTTGATATTTTCCTCTTTAAGACTCTTACAAACGGGATGAAGTATGAGAGCTTTTTTAAAGAATCTTCCAAGCATGTGAGCGGATATAAGCCGTTCTAAGCCTTGATTATTAAGAGAATATAACAATAATAAATTATCGTTCTAAACGCTATCATAGCCGAATGCAAAGCGCTCTCCATATGGAGGGTTTTTTTTGCTGCTTTTTAATGATTGCCTAGTGATTACCAGATAATGCATATGGCAAGTAAGCCTGTAGGGTAGGTTTTTTGTTTGTATACATCTGAATGTATTAGATGATTTCGATCCAAATACTATGATTTTAAACTGATATTGATATTGATATTGAAATTGAATAATTATGCACGAATAGGTGCGCGTATATAACAAAAATGAACTGTTAGCTTTGTATCCTGATTAATAGGCCCAAACCTTCATAGCTGATATAGAAAACGAAACATCAACGGTTGCAACACATAATCAGGAGATTGGCGTAACAAATAATGGAGAGGTTACAATGGCAAAAGGGAATTGGTTCCAAAGATATACAACTATTCCTAAAATCATAATTTTGGGAATAGTTAAGCGCCTGGAGCAGTCAGGTCGGTTAAAACGCTCTATATCTTGCAATTTCAGGCATCATAGCCCTTTTAGATAAATAGTAATAAAATATATTATTCTTATTATTATTTATTTCCGGAATAGTCATGCTTAGCTCTCCTGCTATACGTTCTATATATTATTTATTGGTATTTAATTAATTATGGCTTAGAGAGAACCGTCTTCACGCCGGCTTCTTTTTTTACATCTATATATCTTGGCTTATCAGCGCAGATCACATTCTGGTAAAGCTTACATCGCTGTTTCGCATGTCCAGTCAGCAGTCAGATCTGCATCTCACTGCATTTCAAAAAAAGCCGGAATTGGCCAAAAAAACGAGGCCGAAATTTGCGTTTTAAGCGATTTTTTTAGGCCCTCTGGACCCCATTACTAGTCTTTTAATTAGCGCAATTGAAGACCCGAAGCATGCGCGCCGGGATACATGTGCGGCATTGCTTCGGGTCGTCAGTAAAACACACTTCTAGACATACGTCAGAGCGACATATGATGCTAGCTATTTAATATACCGGTATAAATAATTTATCTCCCGGCTGGATGTCAGCTGCATCGATGTCATTGATCTCATATACATCGTATATGGCACTCTGCACATCGATATGGGCATCCTTATTGCATCTCTCAACGATGCTCCAGAGGCTGTCGCCTTCACCAATGGTGACCTGTACATATTGCCTTACAGAAGCAGCCTCGGCATTGCCGGCGCCTAACGCGGTATATCCGGCAAATACGATCAACATGATGCTTATAACAACGAACAGGAAGAACCTGAACGGTTTTACTATTCTGTAATGATGTTTTCTGTTATCTTCCATTTCATCCACCATTTTCCATATTTCAATAAAACAATTATGAACATTCGTTCTGTATGTATGCATTATAAACATTTGTTCGTTCTATGTCAATACCTTTTTAAACAAATGTTCTTAAATATTTTTATGCAAAGAAAAAGCCTTCCGCAATATGCGAAAAGCCTTGCAATTAAAGGGCTTCAGAAAAGATTCTTTTTATTTTGTCAGATCAGCAAATTCAGCATTGCTCACTTCTGCAAGCACTTCAGGCTCCAGTATTATCTGTACTCCCCTCTTCCCTGCAGAAAAATATATCTTTTCACTGAGTATGGCAGTCTCGTCAATGAATGTCGGGTATGCCTTTTTCATGCCTATAGGCGAGCAGCCTCCGCGTATATATCCGGTGATATCCAGTATTTCTTTTACATGGATCATCTCGATGCTCTTGTTGCCGGAAGCTTTGGCAGCCTTTTTGAGATCAAGTGACTCTGCCACCGGTATAACAAACACGAAGATGGCGTTGCTGTCACCCCTCGTGACAAGCGTCTTGAAGACCACGTCCTCGGATACGCCGAGTTCATGTGCGGCATGGACTCCCGAAAGGTCCGATTCATCGTAGTCGTAGCTTGCCATCGAATATTCAATGCCCGCTGCGTCGAGCAGCCTCATGGCGTTTGTTTTCTGTACCTTTTCTTTAGCCATTGATTTTTTCCTCTGCTTCCGCGTCCTTCATCTCTATTTTGTCGAGAAACCCCATAAGCTCGTCACGTTTAACAAAGCACACCAGGAGTATCACCGCTACTACGGCAGAAAGTATTGCGATTGCCGTGTAGTTCCGGCTTTCAAAGAAATGTCCGAGGAGAAGGCTCCCCAGCATTCCCGGCGATCTTCCAATCGTGGCGACCAGCAGAAACGGCCTGAACCGCATTTCGGATATGCCTGCTGCGTAAGACACAAGGTCTTTCGGTATCCCCGGTATCAGATATATTAGAAAGGCAAGCAGCAGACCGCGTCCCGAGTTGAGTTTTCTCTGATAATCCCTCACCTTCTCTTCACCGAAGAACATGTGCATGGCATCGCTTCCGAGCACCTTGGCGAGGTAAAAGGATATGGTTGTTCCTATAATAGCGCCAATGATCGAAAGCAGGAATCCAACTCCTATTCCGAACATATAGCTTGCGGCGAATTGTATAGGCTGGCCCGGGAGCACGCACACCACCACCTGCACTATCTGCAGACATATTATAATAAGAAAAGCGAACCTGCTGTTCTGCCTGAGATATTCGATGACGGTGCTTGCCGTATCCTTGCTGAACACGCCGCTTCCGTATCTCAGATAAAGAAAAGCCGGTATGCCCGCAATAATGAAAACGAGCAATATCAGCTTAATTATGGCGATGATTCTTTTATTTCTGTCCGCGGAAACAGCGTTGTTCATAATGTGATAAGACCTTTTTTGTGGAGCGCGTCGAGGCTCTTTATTACGCCGAATCTGGAGTGCCAGTATGAAAGTCCGCCCTGGAAGTACGCGATATAAGGCTCTCTGAGCGGAGCGTCAGCACTGAGCTCTATCGATGAACCCTGTACAAAAGCGCCGGCAGCCATCACTACCTGATCGTCATATCCCGGCATATCCCATGGCATAGGAAGAACATAAGAATCTATAGGCGAAGCCGACTGTACAGCCTGGCAGAAAGCGACAGTGCGTTCAGCAGTCAGAAATTTGATGGCCTGAATGATATCGCTTCTTTTTGCGTCAGCAGCCGGAACCACTTCAAACCCCAGTCTGTCATAGACCGTGCCTGCAAGTATGGCGCCTTTCAGCGCCGCATTCACTACTCCCGGAGCGATAAAGAGGCCTTGCATAACATTGCGGTTCTGTCCGAACGTAAGTCCGCATTCAGAGCCTATTCCCGGGCATGTAAGTCTATATGAGATCTGTTCAATGAGGTCTGCCCTTCCGACGATGTATCCGCCTGAAAGAGCCAGTCCGCCGCCCGGATTCTTGATAAGCGATCCCGCCATGACATCAACGCCGAATTCTGTAGGCTCAACAGCATCAACGAATTCTCCGTAGCAGTTGTCGAGCATTACAATGATTCCCGGGTCTATGCCGTGCACGAGTTCGGTGACCGCTCTGAGACTTTCAAGCGATATTGCAGGTCTCCAGTCGTAGCCTGTGGAGCGCTGCATAGCTACTACCTTTGTCTTTGGTGTAACAGCCCTGCTTATTGCATCAAGGTCGACATCCAGGTCGTCTCCAAGGGCCACTTCTTTATAAACTATACCATAATCTTTTATTGTTCCCTTGAAGTCGGAAGGCCCAAGCAGACTTCCCTCGCCCCTCTTTTTTGCGCTTCCATCGTCTCTTCCTATGACTGTCTGAAGAGTATCGTAAGGCTTTCCGGTGACTTCAATGAGTTCATCTCCCGGACGCAGCATTCCAAGCAGTGTAGAAGCTATCGCATGCGTTCCGTTCACTATATTAGGTCTTACAAGCGCTGCTTCCGTACCGAAAACTGAAGCATACACCCTTTCGACCGCTTCACGGCCTGCGTCATCATATCCGTAGCCCGTGCTCCAGTCAAAATGAGTCGCGTTGATATGATTTTTCTGGAATGCCTTGAGGACCTTCATCTGGCATATCGCCGTGATGTCATCTATCTCCGCAAAGCGTTCAGAGAGAGCTTTTTCAGCTTCATCTACCAGCGCGAGCACTTTATCGTCTATGTTGAATTGTTCCTTTATATATTCGTTGTATTTGTCCATTATCAGTCTTCGTCTGTTCTTTCGAGCTCCCATTCCATGTCGCTCACCAGATCGCGCTTCACGTTCATCTTGTGCTGGGCGTAGAGCTGGGTCGTCGTTACCTGCTCATGATCGAGCAGCGCGGCAACATCATAGATTGAATTGCCCCTTCCGATAAGTGAAGTAGCGGCTGTAGCTCTGAGCTTGTGAGGGCTGTATCCCGCGCGTCTGCTTGTGTTGAGAGCTATCGAAGTATACTTCTTGACGAGTTCTCTTATGGCGCGTTCCGTGATCCTCTTGCCCTGCATCGACAGGAAGAGAGCGTCCTCAGCTGCCGCATTTTCTGGTATGACGGTGTTTCTCTCGCTGCTGATGTAATCGTTCAGAACCATCTCCACAGAGCGGTTAAGCGGCATTATCGACTCCTTGCCTCTCTTGCGGTAGATCTTGAACTCGCCTCTCGAGAAATTAAATGAAGAAAGATTTAGTTGCTGGAGCTCGCTCAGTCTGAGTCCGTAAGTGACGAACATTACCAGTATGGCCTTGTCGCGCAGCTTTGTCTTCTCCCAGTAAGTACGCTCGTGATCTGTAAGGCCTGTGCCGTTCGTGACGGCATCGAGCATTATCATTACCTCGTCGTCCTGCAGCGCCTTTATCTCACGCTCGCCCGGCTTGGCTACTCTGATAGGATCAAAGCCGTCGGTTATATTCTGATCAACGATCCCTTCCCTGTAGAGCTGCTTGAAAAGCACTGAAACAGAGGACTTCTTGCGTGCAAGCGACTTGTTGTTGTTCTCATAGACGGTCACCGTATCGCCGTCATCCACCATGTATTTGCGGCAGTAATCTATATACAGATTGATATCCGCCGCAACTATCTCATTGAGCTCCTCCGACTTTATATCTTTAGGCTTTTCGGCCTTTGTAAGGTCTGTCTCCCTGATAAGGTAATTCATGAAAAACCTGATATCGTGCAGATACGCGAGCCTTGTCATCGGAAGCACATTGCCCTTCAGATACGCGAAATACGGGCGCAGAAAATTCGGAAGCTCTTTCTGTATGGCTTCACATTCCATATAAATATCGTTTTCTTTTTTTACGATATTATCAGGCTTATCGCTCTTGTTGTGCGATCTGAATTCCCTGCTGTCGTATGTGGTCTTCGCCATGTTTCTGATCACTCGTATTCGGCTTTATGATCTTCGCCAAGTATGCGGTCTACTATCTCTCCGACGGTATCTCCCTGTTCTATCTCTATCCAGTTGATGAAGTCGTATCTCTTGAGCCAGGTGTACTGTCTCTTTGCAAAATGCCTGGTGTTCTTCATTATGAGCTCCTTGGCGTCGTAAAGATCGTATTCACCCTTGAGGAAACCGATCACTTCCTTGTATCCGATGGCCTTCATCGAAGAAAGATCCTCTGAATATCCTCTGCTGAGCAGATCGCTTACTTCGTCGACAAGACCCTGGTCGAACAGTCTGGATACCCTGCGGTTGATCCTCTCGTAGAGCCATTCTCTCTTCATTGTAAGAGCGTAGAACCTGAAGTCGTAATCCGTATTCATCTCGCACTCGGAAAGATCCTTAATGCCCTTTCCCTGCTCGTATGCCTCGATAGCACGGATAATTTTGCGGGTGTTGTTCGGATGTATCCTCGAAGCAGCATCAGGATCGAGTCCCTGCAGATATTCATGCATGTACTCTGTGCCGCGCTGAGCGGCAAGCTCTTCGAGTTCTTTTCTGCGCTCCTCATCATCCGGCGCGTCGCCGAAATCCATGTCGTAAAGAATGGCATTAAGATAAAGCCCCGTACCGCCGCAGACTATAGGTGTCCTGCCGCGCGCGAGGATGTCATCTATGGCCTCGATCGCCAGTTTCCTGTAATCGGCAACAGTCATGTTGACCGCCGGATCCTCGATCGAATAAAGGTGATGTTTTATCTCTTCCATCGCCTTTTCGGAAGGCTTTGCGCTTCCGATATCCATGTATTTATATAACTGGACCGAGTCGCAGTTTACTATCTCGCCGCGTATGCGCTTTGCGAGGTAATATGCTATCAGGCTCTTTCCTGATGCCGTTGGACCCGAAATTATATATACTGTGTTTTTCATTTCTTTCTTTATTTTCTCCGAAATTCCTGCCGGAGGAGTTTAGCCTCCGGAGATTATTTACGTCTGAACGATCTTTCGATGTCGTAGCTGCTTATCCGTATGAATGTAGGACGTCCGTGAGGACAGGAATACGGATTATCGCACTTCGCGAGTTCTGACATCAGATCGGTTATTTCCTGTTCTGAAAGCACATCGTGTGCCTTTACTGCTGACTTGCACGATTTTGTAATGAGTTTATCTACGACTACCCTGTTGATGCCGCCGGTCTCTCCCACGGCTTCGGCATAACCTCTCGCAAAGCCTTCCGCCTCGCTTAAGCTCATGTACGGAGGTATTCCTCTTACTATGAACGTGCAGTCTCCGAAGTCTTCGATATCATAGCCCATGCGAACAAGATCGCCGAGCCATTCTCCGCTCATTGAGTATACATCATTGCTCACATTGATTGTGAAGGCTGTGAGAACAGGCTGTGGTGAGTGTGCGGAGTTGTTATACCCGCGCATGAACTTCTCGTAAAAGACACGCTCATGTGCCGCGTGCTGATCGAAGATGTACACCTCGTCACTTCCCTGCATTATGATGTAAGTGTTAAAAATATAGCCTTTGTATGTAAGCTCAGCAAAGTCGAACGGTGCCGGTATACGCACCGGTTCAGGAGCTGCTTTTGCCTGCGAAGAAAGCGGAGTATACAACAACTCAGGCTCTTCTGCAACAGCGGAAGCCATTTTTATTTCAGGATCTTCAACAGACTCCGGTATTTCACGGGATTCTTTATGAGAATCGCGTTCTTCGAGGTTCTTCAGGAATTCCCTTATCGATGTCTGCTCTGCAGACCCTGTCTCTTTCTTTTGCTGAACATCAACATTTAACTGTTTTTCGGCATCACTTTCAATCTTTTTTACAAAACCTTTAGGAACTCCCGCGCCTGTCATTACGGCTTTACTGACAGCTTCCGCTATTCCGCTCCTTACATCATCCTGCCGCAGGAATCTTATCTCCTGCTTTCCCGGATGTATGTTCACGTCTATGTCGCAAGGTTCCGCTTCGATGAAGAGGACTGCAGCCGGAAAACCGCTGAAGATGCGGCCCTGGTAGCCTTCTTCAAGACCCTTTTCTATGACCGCGCTCGACACCAGCCTTCCGTTTACAAAGAACAGCTGACCTTTTCTGGTACTCATAGTACTTCCCGGGTCTGAGACATATCCTTTAACTGAACTGCTGCTTACAGGAAGAAGTCCGTTCTTAGCCAGAGACGGATACAGCAGACTTATCACAGCATAAGGATCGCCGTCTCCGTTTGTGGAAAACAGAGTCATTCCGTTGTTGATCATCATAAAGCGTATACCTGCATAGCAGACCGCGTATTGCTGTATCAGCTCTATTATCGATGATGCTTCGCGGGCGTCTGTCTTCATGAACTTGCGCCTTGCCGGAGTGTTGTAGAACAGGTCTTCAACTATCACGGTAGTTCCGGTGTTGCATCCTGTACGTTCCTTGGTGACCACCCTGCCGCCGTGAAGCACAAGCTTGACTCCTGATATGTCTTCGGCTCTGCGGGTCACCATTGTAAGTCTCGAAACAGCGGATATACTTGCCAGTGCCTCTCCCCTGAATCCAAGGGATACGATGTTGTCAAGGTCAGTAATGCCGGTGATCTTGCTTGTCGCGTGCCTGAGAAATGCCGTTTCCGCTTCATCAAAAGAGATGCCGCATCCATCGTCAGTGACGCGGATATACGACTTGCCACCCTTGCGGATCTCAACAATTATGGAGCCCGCTCCTGCGTCTATTGAGTTTTCAACCAGTTCCTTTACCGCGGAGACCGGCCTTTCGATCACTTCTCCGGCCGCGATCTTATCCGCGACAAAGCTGTCCAGTACTTTTATCATATCAGTCGCTGACTTCTCCTATGATCTCCTGCAGTTTGACAAGAGCTGAAACAGGTGTCATCGTGTTTATATCTATCTCTTTAAGTTTAGACGCAAGATGCCTGTATTTGGCGGCATCCGCGCTCATTCCTTCTTCCGCGAGCTCATCATTCATGAAGGAAATCTGCTCTGTCCTTTCCGCAGCATCGCCGCGCACTTCGGCTGACAGGGTCTCAAGCTCATTCAGCTTATGCCTTGCGTCTTTCCTTATCACCTCAGGAATCCCGGCTATCCTTGCTACGTGAATACCGTAGCTCTTGCTTGCCGGTCCCTCTATGATATTGTGCAGGAACACAACATCGTTGCCATCTTCTGCTGCCGCAACCGAGAGATTGTGTATGCCTTCTTTCTCGCTTTCGAGATCCGTGAGCTCATGATAATGAGTCGCGAACATAGTCCTTACTCTGTGCGAAGGATCAGCAAGGTATGAAGCCGTTGCCCACGCTATCGACAGACCGTCGAAGGTGCTGGTTCCCCTTCCTATCTCATCCAGTATGATGAGACTCCTTGAAGTCGCGTTTCTCAGTATGCCTGCAAGCTCGCTCATTTCAATGTAGAAAGTGGACTGTCCATAGGCCAGGTTGTCGGAAGCTCCTATCCTTGTGAATATACGGTCGGTCACTCCGATGACAGCGCTTTCCGCCGGCACGAAGCATCCGATCTGAGCCATCAGTACGATTATCGCGGTCTGCCTCATGTAGGTCGATTTACCCGACATGTTAGGTCCGGTGATAATAAGCATGCTGCGTTTGTTCAGATCTATGTATGTATCGTTCGAGACGAACATTCCCGCTCCGAGAAGCTGCTCCACGGCCGGATGTCTGCCCTTTCTGATGTCTATCACATCACCGCTGTTCACTTCAGGCTTTACATAGCCATTGGACGAAGCGGTTTTAGCGAATGAGATAAGAACATCCAGTACAGCGACAGCCGATGAAGCGCTCTGGAGCCTTGTAATATATGGTTCGATCGCAGATCTGATCCTGCGGAATTCTTCGTATTCGATTTTATTGATCCTGGCCTCTGCCGTGAGGACAAGATCTTCCTTCTCCTTCAATTCAGGAGTTATATACCTCTCGTTGTTCACGAGAGTCTGTTTCCTGATGTAGTCTTCAGGTACCTTGTCTATCATACCCTTGCTGACATCGATATAGTATCCGAAGACCTTATTGAATCCGACTCTTAGAGTCTTTATCCCTGTCCGTTCCTTTTCAGTATTCTCAAGGTTCGCGATCCATTCCTTGGCTCCGGATATGGATTCCTTTAGCTTGTCGAGATCCTTTGAATATCCCGGCTTTATGATGCCTCCCTCTGTTATGCCCATAGGAGGCTCTTCGCAGATGGAGCGGTCGATGAGTCTGTAAAGGTCATCGAAATCCTCAAGCGATTCATCCAGATATTTCAGCAGAGACGCGGACACATCCGAGAGCTCATACTTGATATCCGGGAGCTGAGCCAGCGTCTTTTTGAGCGCTATGAGATCGCGCGCGTCAGCGCGTCCGGTAGCTACTCTCGCGGTAAGCCTCTGGAAATCGTAAATGTATTTCAGGCAGTTTGAAATATTGTTTGCCTTGATTGGATCATTCCTGAGCTCTTCGACAGCATCGAGCCTTCTGCGTATCTCCGTAACATCGGTCAGAGGCTCCCTGAGCCATGACCTCAGAAGTCTTCCGCCCATCGCGGTCCTGGTTTTTCCTATCACTCCAAGAAGAGACCCCTTGACGTCCCCGTCGTAGATCGTTTCAAGAAGCTCAAGATTGCGGAGCGTCGATCTGTCAAGATGCATCACCCCGTCATGCTGTTTGATGGTCACATCTCTGAACTGATCAAGGTCGCCCTTCTGTGTCTCTCTGAGATACATCAGAAGAGCGCCTAACGCGGAAGTCATCTCCTCCCGTCCTTCAAGGTCGAGAGGTATAAGAGAAGATACGCCGAACTGATCCATCAGAACGTCTCTTGCCGTCTGATATCTGTAAAAAGAGCTGTCTACGCGGTCGAGATACACGCTCAGCATGTGCTCTGAGAGCGATAATTCGACCTCAGAGGCGATTTCATCGCTTACCACAAGTTCTTTTACATCCAGTATGGAAATATCGTTCAGAAGACGTTCAAAGGAGAACTTTTTGCCTTCCTTTTCAGTTTCATACTCGTAAGCGCTGAGTTCGCCCGTGCTTATATCTGCAAGAGCGACTGCAGTCAGCTCATCGGACATGCATGCTGAAGCAATAAATACGTTGTTCTCGCTTCTCCCGGCTTCGCTTATATCGAGCGTGCCCGGAGTGTAGATGCGGGTTATCTCGCGCCTTACTATTCCCTTTGCTTCAGCCGGATCCTCCACCTGCTCGCAGATCGCGACCTTGTGACCGTTGTTTACAAGTCTCACGATATACTGGTCTACCGAATGATAAGGCACACCGCACATCGGAGCCCTTTCTTCCAGCCCGCAGTTGCGGCCGGTCAGAGTCAGTTCCAGCTCCCTTGACGCAAGAATGGCATCATCAAAGAACATCTCGTAGAAATCTCCGAGACGGTACATGAGGATGGCGTCTTTGTAGTCATCCTTGATTGCCGTATATTGCTGCATCATTGGGGAAAGTTTCGCTTCTGCCATTTTGTTTTTCATAAAGTTGTAGGGGGAACCGAGATTCCCCCTACGGTCAAGCAAGTGAATTGTTCAGCGTCTTACTACTTTGCGTTGTAAGCAGCAACACCCATCTTGATGAGCTCGCAAGCTCTTCTCATCTTATCAGGTGTCAGAACGTAAGCAATACGCATCTCGTTTCCGCCGAGACCCTTTGTTGCATAGAATCCAGGAGCCGGTGCAAACATTGCTGTTTCACCATTGTCGTCGAACTCCTTGAGCATGAACATCAGGAAGGACTCGATGTCGTCTACAGGCAGTTTGCATGTCATGTAGAATGCACCTGCAGGCTTCTGGCAGACTACGCCAGGAATCTTCGAGATCTCTTCATAAGCAGCGTCTCTTCTTGCTTCGTACTCAGCCTTAGCTTCGTCATAGTAGCTCTTGTCCATTCTGTAAAGAGCTGCAGCGCCTACCTGCTCAAGTGTAGGTACGCAGAGTCTGCCCTGAGCGAGCTTCAGAAGTGCCTGCATGAAGTCCTGATTCTTGGAGATAGCAGCACCGATTCTTGCTCCGCAAGCAGACCATCTCTTGGATACGGAGTCAACGATGATGACTCTGTCTGCGATGTCGTCGAGCTGTCCGAATGAGTGAGCCTCTGCTCCGTCATATACGAACTCTCTGTATACCTCGTCGGAGATGATCCAGAGGTCGTGCTCCTTAGCGATGTCGCCGATGAGTCTCATGTCTTCAAGTGTAAGAACTCTTCCTGTTGGGTTGCCAGGCGAGAGGCAGCAGATAGCCTTTGTCTTAGGTGTGATAGCAGCCTCGATGAGGTCTCTCTTTGCCCAGTTGTAGCCGTCCTCTGCGGAAGTTGTAAGCGGTACGAGTACGCCGGAAACCTCGTTGCAGAATGTGTTGTAGTTTGTGTAGAAAGGCTCAGCGATCAGAGCTTCGTCTCCAGGATTGAGAAGAGCTGTGAAAGCGAGGATAAGAGCTTCGGATCCGCCGTTTGTGATAAGGATGTCCTGTCTCTCATACTCCATGTTGAAGTCTCTCTTCATGTATTCAATCATTGCGTCGCGGAGCTCATCGATACCCTGGGACTCAGCATATGCGATGACCTTCTTGTCGAACTTTCTGATTGCTTCCATGAAGCAAGGAGGAGTCTCGATGTCAGGCTGACCTATGTTAAGGCGATAGACTGTTTTACCGTGCTCTCTCTCGGCTTCAAAAGCAAATACGTTGAATCTTCTGATCGGGGAGAACTGCATTGCTGCACATCTTTTTGAAACTTCCATTTGAATCTCCTTACATTAATTTGGTGATAGCTTTAGGGTTAATTTATAACTTTAAATTGTTATTTATTTAAGCCGGAATGAGCCTCTTTTACGACTATGCTCACACCTAGTTTATTATCGCACTTTTTACGTGAAAGTAAAAGTAGATATTCTATATTTCCCTTAGTTCCTTTTATAGGAGAATACGACAGCTGCCGGGCATAAAGTCCGTTTTCTTCAGCATATCCTATCACATTGTTTATTACTTCTTCGTGTATGGAAGGCTCCCTTACTATGCCTCCCTTTCCAACCTGCTCTCTGCCTGCTTCAAACTGCGGTTTTACAAGGCAGAGTATAAGGCCGTCTTCAGACAGAACCTGAGCCGCTACCGGAAACATATGCTTTACCGAAATGAAGCTTACATCTATTGATATGAGATCGACAGGCTCCTCTATGAGCGAGGTATCGAGATAGCGTATGTTGGTCTTTTCCATGTTGACCACGCGCTCATCCGTTCTTAGTTTGTAATCGAGCTGTCCGTAACCAACATCTATCGCATAGACTTTGCGGGCTCCGTGCTGAAGCATGCAGTCGGTAAAGCCTCCGGTAGATGCTCCCATATCCATGCATACCGCATTTTCGCATGAGACGCCCCATTCATTTATCGCCTTTTCGAGCTTCAGACCGCCCCTGCTCACGTAAGGACATTCCTGCCCCTTCACCTGCACGTCTGAATCAATATCAAAACGCGTGCCGGGCTTATCTTCAAGTCTTCCGTCAACAGTAACAAGTCCGGCCATTATGGTGCGCTTTGCCTTCTCACGGGTCTCCGCAAGACCGTTATTCACTAGTAATACGTCCAGTCTTTCTTTCATGTTGAAAATCTATGGTCAATGATTCCGGGCTTCGAGCGAATCGGCAAGTTCAGTAAAAAACGAGGCTTTGTCCCCATATGCAGCAAGTGCCTCTTTTGCCTCTGCTGTCAGTCTGTGAAGTTCTTCTTTTGCCGCTCCAAGTCCGTGCACAAAAGCGTAATTGCACTTGCCCTGCTCCGCGTCCTTTCCGAGCGTCTTTCCAAGCAGTTCCTGATCTCCTTCTATGTCCAGAATGTCATCCAGTATCTGGAATGCCACACCTATGTCTCTTGCGTAAAGCGTGAATCTTTCGAGGATGTCATCATCAGCTCCGGCTATCATGAGTCCGACCCTGACAGGAGCTGTAATCAGATCAGCTGTTTTATGCAGTTCAATGAAGTTTATCAGCTCCGCCGTCGGCTCAAGGTTTTCACCCTTTATGTCCGCTGTCTGACCGGCTATCATGCCCCTCGCGCCAGCACGCGACATTATCTCATGCGCTGCTCTGATGTGATTTCTCATCTTTTCCGGATCTTCGAAGTATTTGAGAGGACATCCGGTAACGATCTCGGCTGCGGTGGAAAGAAGTCCATCACCTGCAAGTATCGCCATGGCTTCACCAAACACCTTGTGGTTTGTCGGCTTGCCTCTCCTAAGGTCATCATTGTCCATTGCCGGGAGATCGTCGTGAATGAGCGAATACGTATGGATGTATTCGAGAGCGAGAGCATAAGGCAGAGCCTCATCTACGCTTCCGCCCGCGAACTCACAGGACGCCATAAGGAGCGCCGGCCTGAGCCTCTTTCCGCCCACCTCGAGGCTGTATCTCATGGCATCAGCAAGCTCTGACGCTTCTTCACCCGGATCTCCAATCAGGTCAGTAAGATGATCATTAATGATTTTTCTGTACTCATCAAAGCTGCGCATCTTTAAACTCTCCGTTCTCATAGAGCTGTATCTTCTGCTCAGCACTCTCAAGTATCTTTCTGCAATATTCGGCTTCTTTCATGCCTTCATCGAAAAGCCTGAGCGAATCCTCCAGTGTTGTAGCCTGCCTGCCTATCTCTGCAGCGGCATTCTGAAGATCCTTCAATGCCTCGGTAAATGTTTTTTCTGCCATGTCCGCCTCTCCGTCAATTTAGATCAACACCCGTGACTTTTGCGCTGAAGCTTCCGTCACTCATAATTATATCGTATTCTTCACCTGTCCTTATTTCAGCAACTGAAGGAATTATCTTTCCGTTCCTGTCCGTGACTGCGGCATACCCTTTTGAGAACACTCGCCTCGGATCATTCTCTCTGAGCATGATGACAGCCTTGTCAACAGCGCTTGCTGCTTCAGCAAGTCTGGATCGTATATTCGCTTTTAAAAGCGCGGAAGCGCTGTCCAGCACCCTTCTTTCCGCTCCGATTTTCTGCTCTATTGATGTCAGCAGTATCTTTGAGCTGCGTTCTATATCATCTTTAAGTTTATATGTATCCATCACAGCCATGTCCGCGGCTGCTGTCGGTGTCTCGGCTCTCGCGTCAGCGACAAAATCGCTGATCGAAAAATCGATCTCATGCCCTACAGCGCTTATCACAGGTATCTCGGAAGCAAAGATAGCTCTTGCGACTTCCTCATCATTGAACGCGGCAAGATCTTCAGGCGAGCCGCCTCCCCTGCCTACGATCAGAGTATCTATCCTGATACCGTTTTTGCTGAGGCTGTTTGCCGCTCTGATGTTTTCGCAGATGCTGTTTACTGCTCCTATTCCCTGAACGGCAGTCGGGAATATAAGGATATCTGTAAAGTCATTTTTAGCCGTTATGATCTTGCGGATATCCTCAATCGCAGCTCCGGTCGCCGAGGTAACGACTCCTACCCTGTAAGGAAATTCAGGAATAGGCTTTTTATATTTTCTATCAAAGAGTCCTTCCTTCTCAAGCTTTTCCTTTATGCGCCTGAACTCAGCAGCAAGATCGCCTTCCCCGAGAGCTTCCACGTATCTTATGCTGAGTGAATACGTGCCGTTTTTGGCATACGGGCTTATATCGCATACAGCAACAATCTTTTTGCCGTTCTCAACAAGAGACATGTCGATGCGTGCCGCGTTCTGCCCCCAGATGGCGCAGCGGATCTGGCTGGAAGCATCCTTTAGTGTCAGATAGTAATGCTGACCGCTCCTGCTGAGACCCGAGACTTCTCCTTCAACTGCAAGACCGCGCAGATTGAGATCATCGCGCAGTTTCTTGGCTATGTATTCATTTACCTGAGTTACTGTTACCGGTTTCATCTATCCTCTTGGCAAGAAGCGCAGTACCTGCGGCGTTGTCACCTGACAGTTCAGAAGCTCCGAAATTTATGTCTGCAAGACTGCTTCTTTGTGCTATGGCGCGGAACGTGCGACTCGATGCCACTCCGCCTGCCATGTATATCTTGTCCGCGCTGTATCTGTCGCTGAGATAAGCCACGGTGTTTATCAATAATCCTGAGATCGATGCGAAAAGCTCGGCAATGACGTCAGCGGCCGGCACATCTCCCGGGTCTACGGCGTATCTCATCAGCCTGGTTTCCGCTCCTGATAGGTTGAAGTAACCTTTCTCACATTTTATCTTTGGAAGGACTCCGGTCTTAGGCAGTTTCTTCGTGTCAAAGCCTGCCTTTTCAATGACTTCATAAGCCATGTCGTCCAGATATCCGCCTGACGGGAAAGGCATTCCCAGTGCTACTCCGAACCTGTCAAGCAGCTGTCCGGCAGATATGTCACGCGTGCCGCCGACTATCTCCATGCGGTATCCTTCATCATCAGGACTGCAGAGCAGGGCTTCGGTAGTGCCTCCGCTGAGGTGAAAGAACAGTGTGTTCTGAGCGGGCGTGTTTCCGACGCTTTCCATGACCGCGGCCGCATGTCCCTCCTGATGCGAAAAACAATACACCGGGACTTTCAGCGCTGCGGCTATCTCCTTTGCTGCATTTACCCCTGCAAGAAAACAAGGCATGTATGAGCCTTCGATCCTTCTCGGCCTCTCTGAGACACCTACTGCCTTGATGCATGCCGGATCTGCCGACCCGAATATTTCCTCTATATATCCCGGGAGCCTGTTGCTGTGCATGAAGAATGCTTCAGACTGTCTGAGCCCTCTCTTCCCTTCAGGCACATCGAGCAGCACAGCCTTCTGCGTAAGAATAACGCCTTCAGAGTCAACGACTGCTGCTGATGTTCTGTAATTCGAAGTGTCGATCCCAAGATACAAATTTTTCATACTAAACTAAATGCTGCGTGAGATCTTTCCCAGTACGGAATTGATGAAAGCGTATGATCTGTCATCACCGTACTTTTTGGCCAGATTTACGGCTTCGTTAATGGAAACGCTTACAGGTATGCTCCCTACATAAAGCATTTCCGCAACAGCTGTCCTCAGAATGGCAAGATCCGTCTTGGCGATCCTTTCTATCGACCACTTATCAAGGTTCTTGCTGATCATCTCATCGATCTCCTCATGGTGGTCCTGAACCGCGGTAAGAGTTTCGGCAGCCTGCTTTTTGCCTGCCGCTTTGACGTTCTCGTCGATAATGGAAAGATCGGCAACCGTGAAATCGTCCGTCATATCCATCTGATAAACGAGCTGCATCGTTATTTCCCTGATATCTTCTCTTTTCAATTCTTCTCCTTCTTGTCCAGACCTTCAACACGTATGTTTACCGCTTTTACAGTAAAGTCTGTCTTTTCCTCGATGTCTCTTTTGACTCTCGACTGTATGTCATAACAAAGCTGAGGTATGTTCACTCCGAAGTAAACGATTATCTCGCAGTTGATCGTCAGTACGCCGTCATCCTCACTTACCTTGATCCCCGGGTTCTGTACATCCATTCCTATGACTTTCTGGATATTTTCACTAAATCCCGGATCCGGGAATCTGCTGACGGCGTCAAAAGAAATGATATCTTTTTCAACCAGTTCGACCAGATCAACAGAATCACTCATCAGAGTCTTCCTCTCTCTCCATTTTCTCTATGCGTATCTTTTCTATCCTGCGGTCCTTAACTGACAGGATCGTAAAGTCGTAATCTTCATAGGGTATAGGCTTGTATCTGACTTTTTCCCTTGGAATCTCACCCATGAGGTCGATTATAAAGCCTCCGATGGTCTCGCTTGTCTCGGATTCGAGCTCAACACCGGTCTCTTCCTCGAGATCATCGAGATATACATTGCCGTCAACGATAAACGTAGTATCGTTAACTTGTTCAATTACACGGTCTTCTTCGTCAAACTCATCGTCTATATCACCAACGATCTGCTCGATTATGTCCTCAACAGACACGATGCCGCTGAAACCGCCGTATTCGTCGATAAGTATTGCGAGATGCTGCTTCTCTATCTGCAATTCTCTGAACAGCGAATCGATATTCTTGGTCTCAGGTACAAAATACGCCGGCCTGAGAAGCTTCTTTATATCCACATTATCGAAGCCCTTCTTTGTGGCGTTGTAAAGATAATCTTTAATGTGCAGTATACCTACGATGTTGTCCGGATCGCCCTTATATACAGGGATCCTTGAATGAGTGAGCTCCATGAGCTCTTCAAAATACTCGCTTCTGTCGTCGTCAAGGTCGAACATGAACACATCAGTACGCGGGGTCATGATCTCATATGCAAGAAGGTCGTCAAACTCGAATATCGAGTCTATCATCTTGCGGCCTTCTTCCTTGATTTCACCGGATTCCTGGCCTCTGTCGAGCATCGACATTACCTTGTCTTCCGAGAAGTACGAATCATCCACATCCACTTTCTTGCCCATTATGCGGAGGATCAGGTTCGCTATGCTCCTGCAGATCCATACCAGCGGAAGTGTAATGATATATATGAACTTCTGGAATCCTATAAGACCTATTCCTACAGCTTCACTGGACTGTGCTGCGAGCTTCTTAGGCAGTATGTCGGAAAGTGCAGTGTATACGATGTAAAACCCAAGGTTGCACAGCAGAAGCACCAGCATTCCGAATCCGTCCTTATAAAACCCGAAACCATCGGACTGTGCGTGAGAAAGATCTGTTATAAGCATCAGGATATTGAACAGGATGAAACACAATATGATGCTTATGAAACTTGCCGCGTGATCGGCGTAGTGATATTTCGATGGCTTGGACAGGAATTGCGTAACTGTCTGCAGCTTCTTATTATCAGGCTCATCTTCGAGCATATCCTTGATCACGTTACGGTCTATGTAGTCGAGAGCCCGCTTGCAGGCTACCACAAGGCCGTTGAAAACCATGATAAGAATGATCAGTATCAGAAACAAATAAGAGGGTAAACTGCCGTCTTCCATTTTTTTCTCCTTACTTCTTTTTGCGTAATATAAACCCTTCTTCAGGTATGCGTTCAAAGCGTATGCGCAGTATCTGCTGAGGATGCGGCGCGCTCTCTACAGGATTGCCTTCCTCATCGTACATCTCGCGTATAGTCTCTTCGTAATACAGAGTATACGGTCCGAAGATCTCAACGGTATCCCCTACCGAGAACTTGTTCCTCTGCTCTACCGTCGTCAGTCCCGTGGTATCATCCGTCTCTCTGACAAGACCTATGAACGAATAGTCCCTTGTATAATCGCTTGTCAGATAATTCTGATCCTTGTCAGTCGGCTTGTTATAGTAGAACCCGTGGGTGAATTCCCTGTGGCTCGCCTTGCACAGCTCGTCGTAATACTTAGTGTTGAACACGTAATTCTCAGGATCGCTGAGATACGCGTCTATGGCAGCCCTGTAAGCCGTTACAACCGTGGCCACATAGTACATCGATTTCATGCGCCCTTCTATTTTCAGAGAATAGACGCCTGCTTCAGCGAGATCCGGTATATGGTCTATCATGCACAGATCGCGCGAATTGAGTATGTAGCTGCCGTATCCGTCTTCTTCGACCGGATAGTACTGGCCCGGTCTCTGTTCTTCAACCAGCGCGTATTTCCATCTGCACGGATGTGTGCACGCTCCGCGATTGGCGTCTCTTCCGGCCATGAAATTGCTGAGAAGACATCTGCCCGAATACGAGATGCACATTGCGCCGTGTATGAAGGATTCTATCTCTATGTCATCAGGAAGTTCCGCCCTCATCACCTTTATCTCTTCAAGACTCATCTCGCGGGCGCATACTATCCTCTTGACTCCCTGTGATGCCCAGAAGCGCGCTGTCAGGTAATTTGTTGTGTTTGCCTGTGTCGACAGATGAATTTCGGCGCCGGGTATCTGCTCCCGTATAAGTCCCATAACTCCCGGATCAGACACGAGGAACGCATCGACGGGAATATGCTTTATTTTGCCGATATAATCCTTCAGAGGCAAAATATCGTCGTTGTGAGGGTATATGTTTATGGTCATATATCCCTTGGCGTTATTGGCATGCAGCCATTCCATCGCCTCTTCTATCTCAGGCACGGTAAAATTGCCGGCTCCGGCTCTGAGGCTGAACATTTCGCCGCCGAAATAGACGGCGTCAGCTCCGAACCTGACGGCAGTTTTCAGTTTTTCCATGTCCCCCGCAGGGGCAAGTAATTCAAGTTTTGGTTTGTTTTCTCTATTCATTTATAAATCTGATTATCGCCAGTCCGTCTGCTCCGGTAAGTATGGATACCTCCAGATCATCACGGCTGTGAAGATATCCGAGAAACTGCTTCATGTATTTGATGCTCGTTCTGTGGCGCTTCGCGTCCTTGCCTTCAGCCTCCACGATCCATCCGCTGAGAAGAATATTGTCACAGACTATCAGGGCATCCTTAGTGCATATCTTTTCAGCAGCTTCGAAGAATTCCCTGTAATGGCTCTTTGCCGCATCGATGAATACGAAATCATATTTTTCAGATTCAACGGCATACTTCAGTTCCGATACAAGCTCATCCAGTATTTCAGCAGCGTCACCTGTCCTGAAGTCTATACGCTCCCCTTCCTTTCTGGAAGTGAATTCAGCCCGCGCGGCTTCAACCATGACAGGATTCCGCTCAATTGTAGTAATGCGGGCATCAGGAAGTTTCTTTGCGAAAAAGAGAGCTGAGTATCCGTGGGCGGTTCCTATCTCCAGTATCTTTGCCGGATGTGTCAGATCAATAAGAAGTCCCAGAATCTCCTCTGTCTCAGTAAAAATAAGCGGAACGCTTTCAGATTCGTTGGAACACCTGAGTTCCGCAAGATCTTCATCCACGGCCTTGTGCTGGCTGTCAACAAAATCCTTGAAAGAAATGTCCCTTACATATTTCATTCGTCGCCGCCTTCGTTTTCGGTGCCGTCTCCGGCTCCTTCAGTCTCCTCAGTCTCTTCGGCTTCTTCAGACGCGGCTTTTACAGCATCTTCGTACTCTTCAAGCCACGTATCATATTCATCTTCATCAGCAGTGAACTTATGCGTTCCGTCAAGCGAGCTGTTGAGCACATAAAATGTATATTCATGCTCCTCCGGATACAGAGCAGCCATAATGGATTCCCTGCTCGGTGAACAAAGCGGCTTATCCGGAAGCTCATCAACACTTATGAGTTCCATGTTGATCCGGTTGTGAATGACTCCCGATATGGTCGCTCTCTCCTTGTCTACAGAGGTCTCCTTTTCGATCATCGAAGCCATTACCAGGAGCTGCCTGGTCGTAATGCCAAGCTCGTCTGCCCTGGCGCTGCAGTCTTCATCATAGAAATTCCCGAACGCATCGAGCATCATGATTATCATCATGGTTTCATCCGCGTCCGCAGAAAGAGTGTATTCGCCC
Organism: uncultured Eubacteriales bacterium; assembly: GCA_902779185.1. Lineage (GTDB taxonomy): Bacteria > Bacillota > Clostridia > Peptostreptococcales > Anaerovoracaceae > Crickella. Next base: position 133,631 of record CACZAM010000002.1, on the reverse strand, counting down.
GGAAGAAGAAATCCTTCAATAAGATCCGCGCCTTTCAGTCCTTCCGGGTTTTCTCCCAGGACATCAAGTTTCACGAGATCCGGTGAAGCGGCAGCTTTGAGGAACTCGTCCTTGTCTGCCAGTCCGTCCCTGTCCAGGGCAGTGGCAAGCTGTTTTATCGTATAGCCTGCAGGCACTGTGAATCCCTTTGATGTGGTCAGTCCGCTCTGGAGAGTTCTCAATATGCTTAACGAGTCCATGGAAGGAGACAGATAGTAAGTACCGGGCTTGAAATCCTTTGCAAAGGTAAGTTTTCCCAGTGTCTCGAACTGCGATGCACTCTTAATGAATTTCTGCTCATCAAGATTCACTGCGATTTCACTCAGTCCTTCTCCTTCTTCTACGACAAAATCCGCGTAGGTCGTACGCGTTCTGTCATAAGGTTTGGACATCATGGATACATACCACTGGACAAGTACTGACAGCAATATGAGTACTGTGATGATCAGCAGCGGTCTGTGAAAACGCTTGATGCTCTTAGAGTCTTCTTTCAAATGAGTCTCCTACTTGGATCTTCCGAGGTATTCGCCCGATCTTGTATCGATCTGGATCCTCTCGCCTTCATTGATGAAGATAGGAACCTGGATAACAGCACCTGTCTCAACTGTAGCTGCCTTTGTAACGTTAGTTGCTGTATCGCCCTTTACGCCCGGTTCAGTCTCTACTACCTCAAGGTCTACGAAGTTAGGAGCTTCAACGGTGAATGCATTGTCCTTATAGAATTTGACTGTAGCGACATCATTCTCGCGGATATACTTGATGGCATCTTCGACCAGCTCATATGTCAGAGGAACCTGATCATAAGTCTCCTGATCCATGAAATAGTAGAGTTCTCCGTCATTATAGAGATACTGCATCTGCTTGGTTTCGATATGAGCTTTAGGGAACTTGTCGTTAGGGTTGAATGCTTCCTCACGGGTAGCACCTGTAAGGATGTTTCTGTATTTCGTTCTTACAAAAGCAGCTCCCTTGCCCGGCTTTACATGCTGAAAATCAAGCACTACATGAGGTTCGCCGTTCATCTCAAAAGTAATACCTTTTCTGAAGTCACTTGCATAGATCATTGGTGTTTCTCCTTAAAATTGAAAATGTAAAAATTATTATAAACTACTAAATTGTTATCCGGATCAGTCGTTGTCATTATCGATATCTTTTTCCAGGATATCGCCTGAAAATGCATCTATTGTATATTCGTATTCTGTTGTTCCTTTATGGAATTCAATCTCATATTCAGTACGTCCATCGTCATAATCGAGTTCGCATTTTATTCTTTCTGCCTCAGATTTCGACAGGCCTGCATCTTTCAGCGCGATTTTCAGGGCAGCATCCTCGCCGATCTCTTTTGCTTCACTGCCTGCAGAATCATCGCTCTGTACAGCTTCTTCTACCTGTTCTTCGGCTTCCTGCTCAAGCTCAACCGCCTCTTCCTGTGCGTCCTGCACTTCTTCCTGCACTTCTTCCTGTGCTTCTTCCTGTACGGCCTCGCTGGTATCAGAACCGCAGCCGGCCATCAGACTAAGGACCATCAGTAATACGCAGAATAAACCAATCACTCTTCCCAACTTCTTCATTTTTTCTCCTCCCCCGCTTATGCGGCAAATATTGACACTGTTATTGTTTTATTTATCTGCTATAGCTTCTCCGACAATGCTGAATACATCATTCATCATTGTGCCGATAGCCATCTGAGCCTGCATATACTGTGCAGCAAGAGGTTTTGTCATTACCATTGTGCTGAGACTCTGGAAGCGTGCAAACAAATCCTTATCCGGCTGCTGACCGGTAAGCTGCAATGTCTGGAGCTGCATCTGGAGTTCTGTCAGTTCCTTAAGCATTTCAGCGCATTCCTTGTCGTTGTCAACTTCTTTTCTTATCCTGTCGAACTCCCTGAACTCGTTGGATTCCTTTATTGCTCTTGCAAGGCTGTGAGCCTCGTCATAAACATTCATTATCGCTTACCTCCTTTATACGTAAAGAATTACAGGTATTATCATAGGACTTTTCTTTGTCGTATTATATATGAAAGTCTTCATGTCCGACTTGATCGCTCTTGTAAGAGATGCTTCATCAAGAGCTCCTTTCGAAGTGCTCTTTCCAATCGTATTGTATACGACATTTATCGCCTCTCTTATAAGGTCCATGTGTTCTTCCACGAATATGAATCCCTTTGTTTTCAGGATCGGCTCCGCCATGAGTGAGCCTGTGGCCGAATCAAGTGCTATCGATATGGTGATAAGCCCGGCTTGTGAAAGTTTCTTCCTGTCCTTGAGTACTACGCTGCCTACGTCACCTATTCCGTATCCGTCTACCATTACATCTTCGCCGGAAGTGAATTCCCTTACAAGATGCGTCTCCCTGCCGTTGACCTCAAGCGCGTCGCCGTTTCCGAGTATGAATATGTTGTTCTTTGACTGCCCGAGCGCCTGTGCGAGTTTTGCGTGTTCCGCAAGATGTCTGTATTCTCCGTGAGCAGGTATGAAGTATTTCGGCCTTATAAGCGTATGTATGAGCTTGAGTTCCTCAGATGAAGCATGCCCGGATACATGTACGTCCATAGCAGACGCAAGTACAACATCCACTTCTTTCTCGTAAAGCCTGTTGACTATCTGAGAGATCACTTTTTCATTGCCCGGTATAGGCGATGACGAGAATACGACTACATCGTTTTTCTTAAGCTTAATGGATTTATGGTTGTCATAGGCCATGCGCGTCAGAGCGCTCATAGGCTCTCCCTGACTTCCTGTTGTGATTATGGTGATCCTGTTGTCAGCGATATTTCTTGCTTCGCTTACATCCACGAATACTGAGTCCGGTATGTCATTAAGATAACCCAGGCTTTTGGACAGAGCCAGAAGGTTCTCCATCGATCTGCCTGAAACCGCGATCCTTCTGTGATGCTTCATGGAAGCTTCGATGAAATATTTGATGCGGTGTACATTCGAAGCGAATGTGGCGATTATTATTCTTCTTTCGGTATTGTCGAATATCTCGTCAATGGACTTTCTTACTACCGCTTCAGAAGGCGTATATCCCTTCCTCATTACATTCGTGCTGTCACAGAGCAGCACGTCTACGCCCTGATCTCCAAGCTGTGAAAATCTGTTCAGATCGATCACTTTGCCATCAAGCGGCGAATAATCTATCTTGAAGTCTCCGGTATGTACTACGTGGCCTCCCGGGAACTTTATCGAATACGCCAGAGAATCAGCGATGCTGTGATTGGTCTGAATAGCTTCTACCGAGAAGCATCCTATACTGAATCTGTCACCCGATCTTATAACATGCCCCTCGCAGTTCAGATAATATTCCTCGAGCTTGTGCTCTATCATACCCATTGCCAGAGGCGAAGCATATACCGGAACACTCATTTCCTGAAGAAGATAAGGTATTCCTCCTATATGATCCTCGTGTCCGTGAGTTATGATCAGACCCTTTACCTTCTCCATGTTTTCCTTGAGATATGTGAAATCCGGTATCACTATGTCGATTCCGAACATTTCATATTCCGGGAAAGCAAAACCGCAGTCGATAATGAGAATCTCATCATTGCACTCAATGAGCGTGCAGTTTTTCCCTATCTCTTTCATACCGCCGAGAGGAATTATCCTGAAAGGCGGCCTGACCCTTTCCTTATTCTTTTGTATCGCTTTAGCGGGGGCTTTCGCCCTCCTCTTATTATTATTCTTATATCTTGTCATAAATGGCGAAGCCGCTATTTAACTACGAAGTTGATGATCTTGTTAGGTACATAGATGACCTTTACCACTTCGCGTCCTTCCGTAGCTTCCTTGAATCTGTCTGAAGCTCTTGCGGCTCCTTCAACTACCTCCTTTTCTGAATTGTTCGGCAGCATGAGTTTGTCTTTCAGCTTGCCGTTTATCTGCAGGACGATCTGTATTTCGTCTTTTACGAGTGCAGATTCATCACATTCCGGCCATGCTCTGTTATAGAGCCTGTCTTCGTGGCCGAGCTGACTCCAGAGTTCTTCCGTGATATGCGGAGAGAACGGATTGAGAAGCGTCAGCAGCGTCTCGATCGCTTTATTGAACAGCGGCAGGTTTATGTCGCCGTTCTTATATTTGTACATTTCGTTTACAAGTTCCATGATGGACGCAATAGCAGTGTTGAAATTGAATCTGCCGCCCGCATCTTCCGTAACCTTCTTTATAGAGGTATTCATCATGAAGTCGAGAGATTTGTCTGCTGCGTTCGCTGCCTTGTATTCTGCTGCGACCTCAGCGTCTCCCCTTATATCGTTTATATATTCATATACCAGTCTGTAAACACGGTTGAGGAATCTGTAGCTTCCCTCAACACCCTCATCAGACCAGTCAAGTTCCTTTTCAGGCGGTGCCGCGAAGAGGATGAACAGCCTTGCAGTATCCGAACCGTATTTTGCCTGGATCTCTGCCGGACTTACAACGTTGCCGAGAGATTTGCTCATCTTGGCTCCGTCCTTGATGACCATCCCCTGTGTAAGCAGGTTTCTGAACGGTTCTTCTTCCTTGCAGAGCCCTATATCGTGCAGGAACATCTGGAAGAACCTTGCGTACATGAGATGTAGAATAGCGTGCTCAACTCCGCCGATATACTGATCTACGTTCATCCAGTAATCAGCATTTTCCCTGCTGAACGGTGCCTTGTCGTTATGAGGATCACAGTATCTGAGGAAATACCAGGATGAATCAACGAATGTATCCATCGTATCCACTTCTCTCTTAGCAGGTCTTCCGCAGCAAGGGCATACTGTGTCCACGAAAGTCTTGCTTGTCGTGATCGGAGACTCTCCCTTACCTGTGAACTCAACGTCTGCAGGGAGCAGAACAGGCAGGTTCTCTTCTTTTTCAGGTACCCATCCGCACTCATCACACCAGATCATAGGGATAGGAGCTCCCCAGTATCTCTGTCTTGAAATGAGCCAGTCTCTGAGTCTGAAATTAACAGTCTTATCGCCTATTCCCTTCTCATTGAGCCACTCAATCATTGCCGGGATGGCTTCCTTGTTGTTCATTCCGTCGAACTGTCCGGAATTGATCATCTTACCTTCTGCTACGAAAGCTTCCTTAAGATCATACAGATCGATAGAAGGATCTTCCGGATCTACAACAGGGATTATATCCAGACCGAAAGCCTTCGCAAAATCGAAGTCTCTCTGGTCATGAGCAGGAACGGCCATAATGGCTCCTGTACCATATCCCATAAGAACATAGTCTGAGATATAAATTGGTATCTCCTTGCCGTTAACCGGATTTACCGCGTATCTTCCGATGAATACGCCGGTCTTTTCGTTGCTCGTCGAAGTCCTCTCGATATCGCTCATGCGGCGTGCTTTTTCCTGATAAGCCTCTACTTCAGCTTCTTCAGGGCGACCCGCTACGAGCTCATTTACGAAAGGATGCTCCGGCGACATTACCATGTAAGTAGCGCCGAAGAGTGTGTCTGCTCTTGTAGTGAATACTTCAAGGACCTTGTCCGAATCCTTTATCTCGAAATTGATGTTTGCGCCATAGCTCTTTCCGATCCAGTTGCGCTGCATGGTCTTGACCTTGTCCGGCCAGCCCTCAAGTTTGTCCAGATTTTCAAGGAGCCTGTCTGCATAATCCGTGATCTTCAGATACCACTGGGACAGATTCTTCTTGGTGACTTCCGTTTTACATCTCTCGCACTTTCCGTCCACTACCTGCTCATTGGCAAGTACTGTCTGACAGCTTGGGCACCAGTTGACCGGATTGTCCTTTTTATATGCGAGTCCCTTTTTATAAAACTGAATGAAAAGCCACTGCGTCCACTTATAGTAGTCAGGCGTGCATGTGGCGACCTTGCGGTCCCAGTCATATGAAAGGCCCATACTCGCAAGCTGTCTGTCCATCTCGTCCATGTTGTCGAAAGTCCACTTTGCAGGCTCGGCATTGTGCTGGATGGCAGCATTTTCAGCAGGAAGTCCGAACGAATCATAGCCCATCGGATGAAGCACGTTATAACCGGCCATCTTTTTATATCTGGCTATGACATCGCCTATCGAATAATTCCTTACATGTCCCATATGAAGCTTGCCTGAAGGATACGGGAACATCTCGAGAACGTAATACTTTTCTTTGGAATCGTCCTCAACTGTTCTGAAAGCGTCTTCTTCAGCCCATATCTTCTGCCACTTGGCTTCTATTGAAGTGAAATCGTATCTGTCGTTGCGCATTACTTTACTCCTTGATCAGTCTACCAGTATGGATTCACAGTCGCTCCATATCTTTTCGAGTGTATATTTGTCCCTTGTTTCGTTTGTGAATATATTTACGATAACATCTCCCCCGTCAACAAGTATCCATCCGGTATCCGGTCTGCCGTCCTTGCTCTTAGGTTCGATGCCCAGTTCAGCGAATTTATCTTCAACTTCGTCAGCAAGAGCGCCTAACTGTCTGTCAGATGTGCCCGTTGCGATAACAAAGTAATCTGCAAATGATGATTTTTCCGCGATGTCTATCATTACGACATCCTTTGCTTTTTTTCTGCTCATCAGCTCTGCTATAGCCTGAGCAATTTCCTTACTTTCCATTCTCTGTCTCCTTTATTTTGTTTAAGACCCAATCCCTTGCTTCGAGCGTGTCTTTATCTATTACCCTGCCTTTTGAGGTAAGATCCCCTATAGTGTATTCAAGTATTTCCAGACATGCCCGGTCGAGATCCCTGTATGCAAGATCCTGATAGTATTCAAGATCGCTGTATGTTCTGTTGTCTTCTACTACATCAGCCACAAATATGAGCTCATCAAGAAGAGTCATGTTCTTTCGCGCTGTAGTGTGGTAACGGACCGAATCCAGTATCTCCTGATCCGTGACGCCGAACTCATTCTCCAGTATCGCTGCTCCGACCTTTGAATGAGCCAGCGCATTGTTGCCAATCAGCTCATCTGAAAGACCGTATTTCCTGATATAAGCGTCCATCGTCTCTGCATCGAAGTTCTTAGCCAGATCGTGATATCTTCCGGCAAAAGCCGCCTTTTCAACATCAGCTCCATGCAGCCGGGCAAGCCTGACTGCCATCTCTTCCACACCCATCGAATGCCTGTACCGGCTCTCTTTGAGATTGGCTTTTATGAATTCTTCAAGCGATTCTCTATTTATACAGTTGATGCTCAATTATGTATTCCTCTACTCCCGGCGGCACGAGACCCGTGATCGGCTTTCCATCTTTTACCAGATTCCTTATGTTGGTTGATGAAGCATCGATCGGAGGCATCTCCAGGACGGTTATGGCGGCGCCGTATTTTTCACGGAAGGATTCCAGTATCCGCATGCCTTCAGCATAGTCCGTATCCGGACGCCTTGCCGTAATGAGATGGAAATTTCTCAGTATCTCTTCTCCCTCATACCATGTATCCACCTGTACTGCCGAGTCGAATCCGAGTACGAAGTACATGTCTCCGTCAAGAAGATTATCCCAGTGCCTCAGCGTCTCTATCGTGTATGACGTTCCTTTCTTGTTGAGCTCATACCTTGAAAGGAAGAACGCGCTGTTGACCTTCAGAGCAGCCTCTATCATGCCGCATCTGTCATGTCCGTCAGTTACCTTCCTGTCCTGCTTAAACGGGGAGATGAATGCGGGCATGAATATAAGCTTGTCAAGTCCGCACTCTCTGACCGCGCTGTCGGCAAGAGTAACATGCCCTATATGTATGGGGTCAAAACTGCCGCCGTATATACCGTACTTTTTCCCGTTGTTCATTATTCCTCTATGAGCTCAATGCCGAGTTCTTCAAGCTGTCCGGCGCCTGCAGGAGCCGGTGCCTCGCATACCGGGCATTCAGCGTTCTGATTCTTCGGGAATGCTATGACCTCTCTGATACTCTTCTCGCCGAGGAGGAGCATTACCAGTCTGTCAAGTCCGTAGGCCAGTCCTGCGTGAGGAGGTGCTCCGTATTTGAACGCTTCGATCAGGAATCCGAACTTCTCCTGGCATTCTTCATCAGTAAGACCGAGAGCCTTGAACATGCGGGCCTGGAGGTCTTTATCATGTATTCTGACGCTTCCGCCGCCGAGTTCAACACCGTTGAGTACGATATCATATGCGTTAGCCTTGAGTCCCAGAATGTCTGTATCGAGTTTGTCAAGCTGATCAAGCTTTGGCTGTGTGAACGGATGATGCATAGCCTTCAGGTTGCCGTCTTCATCCTGCTCAAACATTGGGAAATCAACGACCCAGAGGAAGTTATACTGCCCATCATCGAGCATTCCCATGAGGCCTGCGATCCTGCGTCTGAGGAATCCAAGTGAGTCGTATGTGACTTTCCGAGTGCCGCTGACGATGAAAACTGCGTCACCGCTGCCGGCTCCGCATTTATCAAGGACAGCCTTGAGTTCTTCTTCACTGAAGAATTTTCCGATCGATGAAGATATAGCATCTCCGTCATTCTTGATCCATACCAGACCGTGCGCACCGTAGTGCTTTACCTCGTTGGTAAGTTTGTCGATCTTCTTGCGTGAGAATTCAGCTGCTCCTCCAGGTACGCAGATACCTCTGATATCTCCGCCTTCTTCGAGATTCTTTGTGAACAGCTCGAATCCGCAGCCTTCAAAAACATCGTTCAGTTTGATAAGTTCGATCCCGAATCTTGTGTCAGGCTTGTCGGAACCGTATCTTTCCATTGCTTCGTCATAGGAAAGTCTCGGGAAAGGAGTAACGACATCGATCCCCTTTACTTCCTTCATGACTCTCTTGATGAAGCCTTCCTGAACTTCTATGACATCATCGACTCCCGCGAATGACATCTCAAGGTCGATCTGTGTGAACTCAGGCTGTCTGTCAGCCCTTAAGTCTTCATCTCTGAAGCACTTCGCGATCTGCACGTATCTGTCCGTACCTCCTACCATCAGAAGCTGCTTGAACATCTGAGGCGACTGAGGGAGAGCGTAGAAGTAACCGTTGTGGACTCTGCTCGGTACGATATAGTCTCTGGCTCCTTCAGGAGTTGGCTTTATGAGTACCGGAGTCTCAACTTCGGTGAATCCCTGCTCATCGAAATAGTCACGTGTGCACTTGACTATCTTATGTCTGAAAGTCAGGTTTCTCTGCATTTTGTGCTTTCTGAGGTCGAGATATCTGTACTTGAGTCTCAGATCATCATTTACGTTATCGTCGTCCTTGATATAGATAGGCGGAGTTTCGGATGTCGAGTAAACCGTAAGGTCGCTTGCGAACACTTCGATGTCTCCGGTCGGGATGTTAGGGTTTTTGGAAGACCTTTCCTTTACAATGCCCTTTACACCTATGCAGTACTCGCGGCTGAGGCCCTTCGCCTTCTCGATGACTTCCTCCGGAGCGTCCTCATTGAACGTTACCTGAGTGATCCCCGTTTTGTCACGGATATCTACAAAGACCAGTCCGCCGAGGCTTCTGGCCTTGGCCACCCAGCCATTAAGCACAACGTTCTTCCCCTCATCGGCAAGTCTCAGCTCACCGCACATATGAGTTCTCTTATAAAGCATCTGCGAGATCCTCCCTTCTGACTTTCGTTTGTTCTGATGTAGACATGTTCTTGAGAGTAATCTCTCCGCTTGCGACTTCATCGCCTCCTATGACAGCCGTGTATTCGGCTCCCAGCTTATTGGCGTATTTCATCTGTCCCTTAAGATTGCGTTCCCTCGTATCCATGTCAGCCCTGATGCCCTGTCCTCTGAGCTCGTGGAGGAGCTTCAGAGCGTAAAGTTTTGCTTCATCGCCTATCCATGCAAGGAATATCTGCGGTGCAGGAGCTGTTCCGAAATCATATCCGCAGGCTTCCATGAGCATCAGCAGTCTTTCCTTTCCGAGTCCGAAACCGACGCCCGGCATATCCGGTCCGCCTACTTCCTCAATGAGGTGATCGTACCTTCCGCCTCCGCAGACAGTGCCCTGAGCGCCGATCTTTGTGGTAATGAACTCGAACGCCGTCTTGGTGTAGTAGTCGAGACCTCTTACGATAGACGGATCCACAACGTATTCTATACCCATCGCGTCGAGATACGACTTGAGATCTTCGAAGTCCTTGCGGCAGTCTTCGCACATGTAGTCGATCATCATAGGCGCGTCCTTGACCGCTTCCTGGTCTTCAGGCGACTTGCAGTCGAGTATCCTCATCGGGTTTTTATCGAATCTTGATTTGCAGGTTTCGCAGAGGCAATCGTACTTAGGTCTCAGATAGTCCTGCAGCACCTTCCTGTACACAGGCCTGCACTTTCTGCATCCTACACTTGAAATGTGAAGCTCTATATCTTCTATTCCCATGCGTTTAAGAAAATCATGTCCTAGAGCGATGATCTCAGCATCTGCCATCATTGACGGAGTGCCGAAATTTTCTATTCCGAACTGATGGAATTCTCTCAGCCTTCCTGCCTGTGGCTTTTCATATCTGTAGCATGGGGTGTCGTAAAATATCTTTGTAGGCTGAGTCTCTGCATAGAGGTTACTTTCAATAAATGCTCTGACAGCCGGCGATGTTCCTTCAGGCTTGAGAGTAATACTGCGGCCGCCCATATCCTCGAATGTGTACATCTCTTTCTGAACGATGTCGGTAGTGTCTCCCACTCCTCTGTTGAAAAGATCTGTCGATTCGAATACAGGAGTCCTGATCTCCCTGAAACCGTATTCAGAGCATATCTTAGCCCACTCATTTTCTATATACTGCCATCTGTATGCATCCTGCGGCAGCATATCCTTAGTGCCTTTTGGCGCTTTCATTGCCATCTTCTTATCCTTTCCTGCGGATCATTTATAGTATTCGTTCTTGCGGGAGATCATTTCATCAAATCTCTCGCTGTATATCCTGTAATTGCTGACATTTGCTATGCGGTCTATCCTGTCTTCTGCCGGATGATATACCTTTCCGACAGCTCCTGCTCCGAGACCGATCACCGTCTGCCTGTCTTCCATTATTCGTATGTTATATATCGAATGCTTCCCCGGTAGGCACCATCCGACGTTTTCGAGAGCTCCTATCTGATGCTTCTGCCTGTAGATGTAATACGGTCTGTATCCGGCAGAGCTGAGCATTTTTCTTGAAAGGTCGAGCATTCCGCTGACGGTTGCAGCATTTTTTCTGTAGTATTCCGGATCATTCTCTTTGAGTCTCGATCCGCTTTTTACAGACAGTGTATGTATGGTTATGTTTTCAGCACCCAGACTGATGATCTCCCCGAGGCTTGCCTCAAAGTCCCTGATATCCTCTTCCGGAAGGCCTGCTATAAGGTCGGCATTTATCACATCGAATCCCGTCTCTCTGGCAAGGCGGAATCCTTCGCGTATATCGTCTGCGCTGTGATCCCGTCCTATAAGTTTTAAGGTCCGGTCCTTCATGGACTGCGGATTGATGCTGATACGCCTGATCCCGTGTCTTTTCAGCGTATCGAGTTTTTCTTTGGTTATGGTATCAGGCCGGCCGGCCTCTACCGTGAATTCCAGAGACGCAGGATCCACGCAGTACGCTTCTGCCACTCTGTTTATCAGTGCATCAAGCTGACTTTCACTCAGGGTCGTAGGAGTTCCTCCTCCGATATATATGCTTTCAAGCACGGTTCCTTTTTCGCATGCAAGCCTGCCTGCGTATGAAACCTCGCTAAGCAGGTTTTTCAGATAAACAGCTCGTTCTTCAGCAGGGGCTACATTGGAGGCGAAACTGCAGTACGCGCATCTAGTCGGGCAGAAAGGTATGCCTATGTACAGCGATGCTTTTTCCCACGGAACGCCATTTATGTTTGCGAGCTGATAATCCGCTATGTCTGCAAGGAGTGAAGCTTTTGAAGCGCTCAGAAGGTACTTTTCCCTCATTGTGCCTTCCATGCTCCTGACAGAAGTTTCCCGGCACATCACGAGAGCCGGTTTAAGAGGTCTTACGCCTGTTAATGTTCCCCATGGCGGTCTTATCCCGGTTATCGAGGACATGAGTTCATAAAACTCCCGCTTGATCTCTTCATGGTCTTCGCTGCCCTTTTCGTTTACGAAAAAGCTGTTTTCACCGAGAAGATGCGCTACGGGTTTCCCGCTGTATGCTATGGTTTCAAAGCCGTCATCAGGAAAGAATACCCTGCCAAGCTCCATGAAATGATAGTCATCTTCGGTTTTATTTATGTAGAACCTATACAAACGGATTTGCCCTCTTTTCGTACCCGATAGTCGTCGCCGCGCCGTGTCCCGGATAAACCACAAGCTCATCATCAAGTGTGTAAAGCTTTTCGCTTATCGACTTTACAAGCGTATTCCAGTCGCCTGTAGGAAGATCCGTCCTGCCGACACTTAATCTGAACAGCGTGTCTCCGGTGAATACCTCCCTGTCAGTTGCGAAGCATACACCGCCGCCTGTATGACCCGGTGTTTCTATCACGCGGATCTCTGTTTCACCAAGCGTGATTATATCGCCTTCTTTCAGAAGCATAGATGGTTCCGGACAAGGATACGGATAGCTGTGGATCAGAGCAACGTCCTTTTCAGGAGCTGCGAATCTGACAGAACTGTATTCTTCCACATATTCTTTTGCTTCGAAGAAATGGTCGTGATGTCCGTGAGTGAGAAGTACATACTTAAGATATGCGTTATTCTGTATATCCATTTTTACATCGACTCCGTAATATCCCGGATCGATGATTGCCTTAAACCCTGTTGCCTGATCTTCGATGAGATACGTGTTTTCTCCATATATTCCGTCCGGATAGCATTTTATATCCAGTCCCATGAGATCCTCCTTATCTTGGTCTGAAGACTTTGATTACGCCCTCAACCTGTCTGAGTGCTGTCAGAAGCCTCTGTATCTGGTGCATGTCTGTGATCTCAACAGTCAGAAGAGTATTGGTGGTTCCCGGCTCTCCCGGAGTGAGGTTGAGACCTACTACTTCAAGGTCGTAGTCATCGCAAACCTTTGATATATCCTTGAACAGTCCTTTCCTTTCTTCAGAAACGACCTGGATGTCTGCATAATATTTTCTGTTCTCATTTGGTGAATCCCAGTTCACCTCGATAAGTCTGCCGCGGTCTTCTTCTCTTATGTTGCGTATGTTTGCGCAGTCAGTTCTGTGTACGGTTATACCTTTTCCCTTGGAAATGTAACCTATGATAGAGTCTCCAGGAACAGGATTGCAGCATGTGGCTCTTCTGATCAGAAGATTGTCTGCTCCTTTTACTATAATGCCGTTCTCTGACTGTCCGGATGCTTTTGTGACAGGCTTCTTTTTTACTTCGATCTGTTCAGGCTCTTTTTCCTTGATCTGGTTGTCCGATTCATAGTATTCGATCAGTTTCTGACCGAGCTTGGAAACGGTGCTTCCGCCTCTGGAGATCTGCAGGAAGAGTTCGTTTACATTGCTGCAGTTGAAGTCCTTGACGGCCTTGAGAATGTAAGCATTCTTTGTGACCAGAGCAGGATCGTAGCCCTTCTTTTTTATGTAATTGTTTATGTTTGTGCGGCCCTTGCTGACATCGTTGTCCTTGTCGGCTTTTCTGAGCCAGTTCCGTATCTTATTTTTTGCTCCTGATGTCTTGCACTTCTTGAGCCATTCAACACTCGGGCCGGATGAGTTCGCGGAAGTGACTATCTCAACGATATCTCCGTTCTGCAGAGGATGGTCAATGGTTACCATCTTTCCGTTAACTTTCGCCCCGACGCATCTTATCCCTACATCCGTATGGATCTTGAAAGCGAAATCGAGAGGCGTACTTTCAGCCGGAAGTTCAATAACGTCTCCTCCCGGAGTGAATACAAACACCTGATTATCGAAAAGGTCGACCTTTACGGTATTAAGGAATTCGACCGAGTCATCGGCTTCCTTCTGCCACTCCAGAGCCTGTCTGAGCCACGCTAGTTTCTGCTCACTGTCGTCTACTGTGCCTGAAACCTTGCCTTCCTTGTACTTCCAGTGTGCCGCGATACCATACTCCGCTATGCGGTGCATCTCGTAAGTCCTGATCTGTATCTCGAAAGGTTCGCCGTTGTCCCCAAGTACAGTCGTATGTATTGACTGATACATGTTAGGCTTAGGCATCGCTATATAGTCTTTGAACCTTCCGGGTATAGGCTTCCACCTGTTATGAACAAGGCCGAGAGCGGCGTAACAGTCCTTTACGCTGCCTACAAGTATCCTTACAGCGAGGATATCGAAGATCTCATCGATCTGCTTCTGCTGAACTATCATCTTCCGATAGATGCTGTACAGATGCTTGGACCTTCCCTTTACATCATGCTGGATGCCTGCTTCGTCAAGAATGTTTGATATTGTTCCGGTAAGGATCTTGAGGTTTCTAGCGTACTCATGCTTTCTGCGGTCAACAGCCGCCACCAGCTTTTTATACTCAAGCGGATGCAGATATTTAAGAGCAAGATCTTCTAGTTCAAATTTTATGCTGAATATTCCGAGTCTGCCTGCCAGAGGAGCGTAGATCTCAAGAGTCTCCATCGCCTTTGTTGTACGCTTATTTGTTGGCATGTACTCAAGAGTACGCATGTTGTGAAGGCGGTCCGCCAGCTTGACGATAAGTACTCTTATGTCTTTTGACATGGCCAGGAACATCTTTCGGAAGTTTTCTGCCTGTGCCGCTTCACTTGAGTCATAGCTGATGTTTGTAAGCTTTGTAACGCCTTCTACAAGATCCGCTATCTTTTCATCAAAATCCTCAGCCAGCTGCTCTCTTGTATATCCGGTATCTTCAATTGAATCGTGCAGGAGCCCTGCAATGACTGTCTCATTATCCATACCAAACTGAGCAAGTATTTTTGCTACTGCTATCGGATGGATGATATAAGGTTCTCCGCTCTTGCGAAATTGCCCGTCATGTAATTTGCGGGCAATTTCGTAGGCTTTGATAATGACTGAGTCATCGTATTTCGGATTGATCTCGGTCATATCCCTTATGAATTTTTCAGTTGACAGGTCAATAACTTTAGGTGCAGCCATTATGTCTCCTGATATGCGATAAGAGATCCTAGAGTCTTATTCCTTCGTCGTCTCTTCTCTTGGCAGATTTCTTTCTCTGCTTGTCTGCCTTTGCTTTGTTGTCTTCGTACTTGGATATTCCTTCTTTCTTTGTCAGCTCATAGAATACCGGGCTGCAGAGGAATATCGATGAGTAAGTACCTGTGAATACACCGATCATCAGAGGGATGAGGAACGATCTGAGTTCCGATGATGCCATGATGAACAGCGGTATCATTACGAGCAGGGTCGTGAGCGATGTCATGAGAGATCTCGACAGCGTCTGATTGATGCTCGTATCGATGAGCTGAATGCCCTGTTTGCGCTTGAAGAACTTTGTGTTTTCTCTTATACGGTCGAATACTACGATCGTGTCGTTTATCGAGTAACCTACAACAGTCAGGATACCTGCGATGAACGGGTTGTTTATTGTAATACGGAATATCGCGTAGAGAGAGAGAGCTACAAGCACGTCGTGCGCAAGTCCTGCCACGGCTGCAAGTCCGTACTGCCAGTTCTTGAATCTGAACCTGATATAGATGAGCATGCAGAGAGCAGCGATCAGGATAGACTTTGTAGCGTTAGTTCTGAGGTCCTTTCCGACCGTAGGCCCGAACTCTTCAGAAGCGAGCACGTCTTCATCCTTAATTCCGTACTTTTCAGCAATAGTGCCAATAACTTCAGAGCGCTCCGCGGACTTGAGGTCCTTGATAGTTCTGATGACTATCTGAGTATTTCCCTCACCTGCATAAACGATGGTCGGGTCAAGGTTGTAATCAGCTATAACATTCTTGACTTCGTCAATGTCTACCTTCTCGCCCATCTCGATCTGCATCATGGTGCCGCCGGTAAAATCGATACCGTAGTTGAAGCCTTTGAAAGCAAAAGCGCCAAGCCCGATAAGGATAACAGCAAGACTTATCGCGTAGAATTTCTTTCTGTTCTCGATGAACTTTATGTTGAAGTCACGGCTGAATCTCGGAGTACCGTCTTCCTTGACACCAAACATGGCATTCGTTCCGAACTTCTTGCTCTCTGCAAGGAGATTGACGAAAAGCTGGGTGATGAACACGGCTGTGATAACTGATACGACAGTACCGATCATCAGCGTAAGAGCGAAGCCCTTGACCGATGTGGTTCCGAATATGTAGAGCACGAATGCGGCTACAAGCGTTGTCGTCTGTGAGTCAACTACCGTTGAAAGAGCCGCGCGGTATCCCATGTCAACCGCAACTCTGACTGACTTGCCTTTCTGTATCTCTTCCCTGATTCTGGTGAATATAATGACATTGGAGTCTACAGCCATACCTATGGACAGGATGATACCTGCGATTCCAGGAAGTGTAAGAACGGATCCCATTCCTACCATGATCCAGAGAACAAGCTGTATGTAAAGCAAAAGCGCAAGGTCAGCGATAACGCCAAGCATGCCGTATGCAATTATCATAAGAATGAGGACGAGTCCGAGACCGATCGCGCCGGCTTTAACAGAAAGCTGGAGAGCATTGGCTCCGATCGTAGCAGTCTGGACCGAAGAGTTGATCTCTTCGAGATTGGCAGGAAGAGCACCGCCTCTGATGAGTGCGGAAAGCTGGGATGCTTCTGTCTCGCTGAATCCGCCGTTTCTTGTGATCTCGCATGTTCTTGAATTGATTTTTTCGTGAACGAGAGGAGCAGAGATGACCTCATCATCAAGAGCGATAACTATGGCTCTGCTGTCAACAAGATTTCCTTCTTCATCTGTCATCGAAGGCTCAACTCCGCCCTGATATGCTTTTTCTGTAGCATCTGCAAAAAGATTGCTTCCTTCGTTGGTGAAGTCGATCGTGATCTTATAACCGCCGTTCTGCGTGTCGTTTGCCATCTGCGAATCACTTATTCCTTCACCTGTAAGGGCAAGCGTCCCATCCGCCAGGAAGAACTGCAGCTGGGCAGTACGTCCGATCTGTGAGATAGCTTCCTCGGCATCCTCAACTCCCGGCATTTCGACTCTGATGCGTCTGTCACCTTCGATCGAAACTTGTGCTTCGCTTATTCCCATGGCGTTGACTCTGTTTTCGAGAACGCTCTTTGTCTGATTCATGATCGCTGCCAGTTCAGTGCCCGTCTCTTTTGAATCAGCTTCGAGCAATACATAAACTCCGCCGTTGATATCGAGTCCGTACTTGAGCTGTTTGCCGAGATTGCCGAAATTGCTCCCAAGGCCTAAAAATGATATCAGCCATGATGCAATGAGCAGTATAACGATCAATACCGCAAATACTTTTCTTCTACCTGTTTTCTTTGATTTCATATCTCCTAAATACCTTTCAATTATTTGTCATATTTCCAAAAAAGCGCAAAATACGACATTAAATAATCATTCAATCTATTCTACTCGTTTAGTCTTTATTTTTCAATGAAAAAAGCACATCCGAAGCGCTTTCGGATGTACTTATTTCAGTTCTTTTTTTGCATTTTTTATTCAGCGTCATCTGATTTTCTGCTGAGCTTTTTAGGAGTGACCTTTTTGTCCCTTGAAGGTGCTTTCTCCTCATCTGCTTCCTTAGCAGCTTCCTTTGCGGCAGTCTTTGCTGCAGCGTTAGGATCTTTCGCGCTGACGCTTGCGATAGCGGACTTGAGGAACTCGATCTTGTTCTTTCCGGCAGATGTCGAGATGATCACTGATTTCTCGTTGATCTTCTCTACCTTGCCGATGATTCCTCCTATAGTGATGACCTCATCTCCTACGCAGAGTGAATCTCTCATCTCTTTGTCAGCTTTTTCTTTCTTTTTCTGAGGTCTGAATTTTGAATCCCGCGCGTCTGCCAATTCCGCCACGCCGGCACATGGCAATTTTGGCTAAAAAAATGGTGTGGATGACTGGACTCGAACCAGCACGGTTTCACCCACATGGCCCTCAACCATGCGCGTCTACCAATTCCGCCACATCCACACGGCACTTATGGATTATAACCATCTTCAAATCATTTTGCAAGGCTAAAACAAAAGTTTTTTGAATTAAATTTATTTATTTTTCTACAGGCCATAGGATTTCAGTGTCCTGTCGACTGATTTCCTGAGCTCATCCAGCGTGCCGTTATTGTATATCACATTATCTGCAAGCTTAGCCTTTTTATCTTCTCCTTCCTGTGAATCCATAATAAGATCAATAATCGAAGAATCGATCCCGTCTCTTACCATAATCCTGCTTTTACGCACTTCATAATCAGCTGTGACCACCCACACCGCGTCGTAGTCATCTTCAGTTCCGGTCTCAAAAAGAAGCGGAATATCAAAGAACAGAGCTTTGTCATTGTTCGCTGCTCTTTCCTTCTTGATTGCCTCGATGTCTTCAAGAACCACTTTCGTTGTCCCCTCCTCAAGGACCTGCTTCCATGAAGGATCCCTGAAAACCAGATCTCTCATAGCTGCACGGTCAAGGCTTCCGTCTTCAAGAACAAATGACGGACCGAAATGCTCGAGGATATAAGGCATGGCCTTGCCCCCTGCCGCAGTCATTTCACGTGACATCCTGTCCGCATCAACTACAGTATACCCCTTACTTATGAGGTAATTCGTGACTTCTGTTTTGCCGGAACCTATACCGCCGGTAATTGCTATATTGATCATACCTTTTCTCTCCTACTTAAGATCATACCAGGTCTTGCCCGTATGTATATCGCATACCAGATCCACTGCAAGATCAGCAGCGCCCATCATGCATTTTTCAAGGATTTCCCTTACTTCGCCTGCTTCGTTTTCAGGGCCTTCTACTATAAGTTCGTCATGTATCTGGAGTATGAGCTTTGACTCAAGTCCCTTCCTGCGCAGTTCAGCCGACACTGAATTCATAGCGATCTTTATGATATCAGCAGCCGTGCCCTGGATAGGTGTATTCATCGCAAGTCTTTTTGCAAGCTCACGTTCCATAAATTTACGGGAAGCGAATTCAGGCAGTTTGCGTACCCTACCGAAATGCGTTCTGACTTCGCGTGTTTCCTCTCCGTTTTCTATCTGTCTGTCCAGATATTCCTTTACCGCTGCGTGCTTTGCAAAGTACTCGTTTATATACCGCTGGGCGTCGCTCCTTGTGATGTTAAGACTCTCTCCGAGACCGAAGCCGCTCATGCCATATACAACACCGAAATTGACAGCCTTTGCCCTTGTTCTGTCGAGTGCTGTTACCTCATTTTCCGGTATGTCAAAAACTCTTGAAGCAGTTGCCCTGTGAATGTCCTTTCCTGCTCTGAAATCCGCAATAAGCGATTCATCTCCGCTCAGTGCCGCCAGGATCCTCAGCTCTATCTGAGAGTAATCAGAACCTGTGAACAGCATGCCACTTTCCGCGACAAAAGCTTTACGGATCAGTCTGCCATAATCATCACGTATAGGTATGTTCTGCAGATTCGGCTCTGTACAGCTTAGCCTTCCTGTAGCAGCAACAGTCTGCATAAAATGAGGCCTTACCCTGCTACCCGGTCCTATAAGCGGAAGCAAGCCGTCAACATAAGTGCTCTTTAGCTTTGCAAGCTTCCTGTATTCGAGAACATCAGCAACTATCCTGTGATCATCTCTGAGCTTATCAAGAACATCAGCCGCAGTCGAATACGACCCACTCTTGCTCTTTCCGCCCTTCGGGTAAGGTATTTTCAGGTCATCGAAAAGCACGACTCCCAGCTGCTTTGGCGAGTTGATATTGAAAGTTGTCCCCGCTTCAGCGTAGATCTCCTTCTCGAGCTTAGCGATGTTTTCCGCAAGCTCGGTGCCTATATCTTTCAGAATTGCCGGCTCGCACTTTATGCCTTCAAGTTCCATGCGCGCAAGTGTCAGAGCAAGCGGCATCTCGCACTCGTCAAACAGTTTTTTCAGCCTGTTTTCTTCGAGAGCCTTATTCTGTTCAGGTGTGACCTTTGATACGTAGAAAGCTCTCTTCAACAAATCTTCCGGATCCTTATCAAGCGAGTTGTACGAAACATCATCTGCCAGGATCGCGGATTCCGACTCCTTGGCGGCATATCCGGCATATCTCAGAAGCATCTTGTCAAGCGTGTACTTCTGTCTGTTCGCGTCAAGAAGATACTCGGCTATCATGACATCATAATAAGGTTTGATGTCCTTGTCAGACATGGCAAGCATCGAATAAAGTATGCGTTTCAGTCCGCATCCTGTAAGTCTGTATTCCTTCTCAGCTATCTGATCAACTGTTATCGAACAGTCCATAGGAGTGAGTTCCTTTACGCATGCAAGCTTCTTATCCTTACTGTAAAGGCAGATGGATCTTATTTCAGGCTCTCCGGTATGGTTTGCGTCAGCTGCCGCTTCAATAAACACTTCGCTTCCTGCCCTGACCTCTTTGAAAAAGCCTTCAAGGTCAGTACGTTTCAGCGAAACGAATTCATTGTCAAAGTCGGACGCAGCGGAAATGCCAGGCATTTCTTCATTGCTGCTCATTCCTGCCTGCAGCTTTTTGATAAACGAATTGAATTCAAGCTCCGTGTATATGGCGATCAGTTTCTCCATGTCCGGATCGGTAAGTTCAAGATCTTTCCACTCGAATTCCACAGGAGCTTCTGTATTAATAGTGGCAAGCCATTTAGACATACGGGCGACCTCTATGTTGTCGCGCAGCTTCTCGCCCATCTTCCCCTTGATTTCATCTGCGTGATCAATAAGATTCTCAAGTGTTCCATATTGTTCGAGAAGAGCAATGCCCTTCTTCTCACCTATTCCCGGAACACCCGGTATATTATCTGAGCTGTCTCCCATCAGACCTTTCAGATCAATGAACTGCTCCGGCGTAAGATTATATCTTTCACGCATCGCATCGATATCGTAGAGGTCAAAATCGCTCATGCCTCGCTTATTGATAAGCACATTCACGTGAGGTCCAATAAGCTGCAGCTCGTCCTTGTCTCCGGAGATAACAAGTGTGTCGAGCCCATCCTTTTCGGCTCTGGCAGCTACGGTTCCAATGATGTCATCAGCCTCGTACTGAGGAACTTCAAGGACAGCGATGTTCATCGCGTCAAGCACGTCGTGAAGCAGCGGTATCTGCGATAGGAGTTCCGGCGGAGTTTTCAGTCTCCCGGCCTTGTAGTCCTTATAAACATCATGTCTGAATGTGCCGCCCTTCAGGTCAAATGCCACGGCGATATGTGAAGGTTCATAGTCCTTCAGTATCTTTCCGAGCATATTAACAAAGGCAAACACACCCTGGGTATGCATGCCTTTGGAAGTTACCATTGGTCTCATCGCAAAGTATGCTCTGAAGAGCAGACTGTTGCCGTCAATGAGAATCAGTTTCTTCATGTTTTATTCTCCGGTTTACATATCTCTTGCTGCAGGTATGCCATACGCACTTTCAGCCGACATTGCACCGTCGATTATCGCATACTGCATTACATCGGTTGCAAGCGCTGCGAATGCGTCAAAGTTGACCTGCTGTTTCCCTGTTGCCAGAACAAATACAGTGTCTCCGTCCATTGTGCCGTGAACAGGCTTGATGGCTCTCGCATATGCGTCATGGAGGATCGAAGCAAGCTTATTTGCCTGAGACTTTGTAAGAGCTGCATTGGTAATGAGGCACGAGATCGTCGTGTTGAAAACAATGTCATATCCCATGTCTTCCCGCGAAAGAACGACAGGTTCCTCCTCAACCGGCTCTTCGATGATTTCTTCTGCCTGCTCCGCTGCAGGTTCTTCAACCAATTCTTCTGCCGGCTCCTCGATTACTTCCACAGCTGGCTCTTCGGTATACTCTTCTTCAACAAATTCTTCTGCAGGTTCCTCGATGATCTCCTCTGCCGGTTCTTCATGGAACTCCGGTTCAGCTACTGCCTCAGGAATCGAGACCTCAGCATACTCCATGGAATTGTCTTCAGCTGCATTTACCTCAGGAGTATCAGGGATGAATTCCGCTGCAGGCTCATCTATGATCTCTTCTGCAAGTTCTTCTGCAAACTCTTCTGTCTGTTCTGTTTCAGGTTCCTCAACGAATTCCTCTGCAGGTTCCTCGAATACCTCTTCTGTCGGTTCCTCGACTACTTCTTCATCTGGCTCTTCCTGGAATTCCGGTTCAGCTGATACTTCAGGAATCGAAATCTCGGCATACTCCATGGAATTATCTTCAGCTGCATTTACCTCAGGAGTATCAGGGATGAATTCCGCAGCAGGCTCATCTATGATCTCTTCTGCAAGTTCTTCTGCAAACTCTTCTGTCTGTTCTGTTTCAGGTTCCTCAACGAATTCCTCAGCTGGTTCTTCGAATACCTCTTCTGTCGGTTCCTCGACTACTTCTTCAGCTGGCTCTTCCTGGAATTCCGGTTCAGCTGATACTTCCGGAATTTCCGGTACAGATTCCTCAGGTACAGCTTCAGGCTCAGATTCTTCTGTCATTCTTGCAGCTTCTTCTTCCTCATATTGCTTCGCTGCGGCTGCAAGAGCCTCTTCCACTTCGGATCTGTTGATAAACGAAGTGTTGTCATCAGTAAGTCTGATTTTGTCATGGACCATGCTTTTAAGAGTCTTTATTGTGCCGTAGATGGACTTTCCGTCTTCTGATCTTAAGCCGGCGATGATCTTGCCGGCGCCATTATAGATATCACCTACAGCGTTGACTGCTGCTACTGCTCCGACCTCGATCACTCCGTCACCGCAGGCAAAGGCACCGAGACCGGTCTTCATGGCCCTGTCGTAACCCTTAATCTTTCCTACAGTAGCACCTGTACCGGCTCCGTGATTTCCTCTGGCAAAAGAGTTGTTATAAGCATTGCGAACGGCCTGAGCTCCCATGTAAACATCAGGAAAAACTTTCGGATCACCTACAGGCAGGTCAAAAAGAGATGCGCCGCAAACGATCGGTACTACTATGTTGTCCCCGACATCAAATCCTATCCTTCGTTCAGCCAGCTCTCTCATGACACCTGAAGCAGCCTCAAGGCCGAACGCGGAACCGCCGCTCAAAACTACTGCATTAACAGAATTTACGGTGTTTTCGCTTCTTAGAAGATCCGTCTCTCTTGTAGCAGGACCTCCGCCTCTTACATCAACGCCTCCGACTGCGCCTTCTTCACAGATGATGACTGTGCAGCCTGTGCCTTTTTCACTGTTTTCCGCATTACCGAGTTTAAAATCTTCTATATCGGTAACGCTGATCATTTTCATGGCCATATGTTATCCTTTTGTTCTATGCTACGGCTTATTTAGTTAACTATAACATATTACCATAAAAGAAGAGACTTTTTCAAAAAATTCGGCTTTATGCTTACACGCGCCTGAATGCAGGCAAATAAAAACCCGGAATACCGTTTAGCCTTTAATTGACGCCCTATCAGTTTTGATAAGGTGGGTACTTCCTGAGCCTGGCTTCTGTAGTCCACTCCATGGAGGCTTTACATAATGCTTCCGCATCGGAATCCCTTTAAGTATGTGTAGGTTCAATTATGAAGACTTTAACGCATATTCCAGGAATTAAGGTCTGATGCTGTATTGTATTATTCGAGGTCGAGATCGCAGTTGAAATAGACCTTCTGAACATCATCATTGTCTTCGAGAGACGTGATGAGCTTTGTAAGAGACTTTATCGCGCTTTCATCGGTAACAGTAGCTTCCATTGAAGGGATCTGCTCGATCTCAGCTTCAAAGATCTCATATCCTGCTTCCTTGATTGCCTGATGAACGTCGTTGAAAGCGGACGGGTCTGTCCTGATCTCAAAGTTGTCCTCGTTGACCAGCATGTCTTCAGCGCCTGCGTCAAGCGCGACCATCATGACCTCATCTTCATCGAGATCTTCAGAATCGACTACAATAACGCCAAGACGGCTGAACATGTATGATACGCATCCCGGTGTTCCGAGATTACCGCCGTTTTTATCAAATACGGATCTTACGAAAGAAGCTGTTCTGTTTTTGTTGTCTGTCAGAGCTTCAACAATAATGGCAACTCCGCTTGGGCCATATCCCTCAAACTGGAGCTCTTCGTACTGCTCTCCTCCGAGTTCCCCTGTACCCTTTTTGATCGCTCTGTTGATGTTGTCATTTGGCATTCCGATCGCTTTGGCTTTATCGATCGCCACTCTGAGCGAAGGATTGAAATCAGGATCTCCACCTGATTTTGCCGCAACTATGATCTGTCTTGAATACTTTGTAAACATTGCAGAACGCTTCGAGTCCTGTGCAGATTTTCTGTTTGCTATTGTCCCGTGTCTACCCATAGGTAGTAGCCTCCTTAAATAGTGATTATTCTTTTCTAAGTATTATTATACGCTCAGGCGTTGTCTTCTTCAAGATTCTTGAATGCTGTCGACATCATCAGCTTAATACGGTTGAGCTGATTGACAGTTGAAGCTCCCGGATCGTAATCAATTGCAACGATATTTGCCTTTTCGTCATACTGTCTCAGAGCTTTGAGCATGCCCTTTCCCGCAACATGGTTCGGCAGGCACGCGAACGGCTGCAGGCATAATATATTCTTTACGCCGCTGTCTATAAGATCAACCATCTCTCCTGTCAGCAGCCAGCCTTCTCCGCACTGATTTCCGATCGAAATGAATCTCTCCGCGTTTTTCGCTGTCTCTTCGATATGGCAGTCGGGCTCGAAGCGTCTGCTCTTTCTGCATGCTTCTCTTGAATACTTCCTGTACGACTCGATGAATGTCAGAAGAGCTTTATTGACAGCCATGTCCCTCCAGGTTCCTGAAAGGTTGTTGTAGTTGAACACCTTGTTTATGAACCCGTATTCGAAGAAGTCAATGAATGACGGGACGACTGCCTCTCCGCCCTCTGCTTCGATGGTCTCAACGAGATTGTTGTTTGCGTTGGGATGATACTTTACAAGGATTTCCCCGACTATGCCGACCTTAGGCTTTACCATATCCTCATGGATAGGAATACTGTCAAAATCTTTTACTATCAGTTCCAGATTCTTTTTCAGAGTTTTCTTGTTGAGATCCATGCAGTTTTTTGTGATCTTGTCAAACCATGAATCCATAACTGCTTCAGCAGATCCTTTTTCGATCTCATAAGGCCTGATCCTGTATACGCACTTCATCATAAGGTCTCCGTAGAGAGCACCGTAAACAAGCGAAAGCGCGAGCCTTGGAGTTATCGAAAATCCAGGGTTCCTTTCCAGACCGACCATATTGAATGAAATGACCGGGATCTGCTCCATTCCGAGATCCTTGAGCGCCTTTCTGAGCAGCGCTACATAATTGCTGGCTCTGCATCCTCCGCCGGTCTGTGACATGAACACTCCGGTTTTTCTGAGATCATAGTCACCCGATTTGAGAGCGTATATGATCTGTCCCAGAGTCACGATAGTCGGATAGCAGGCATCATTATTAACATATCTGAGTCCTTCCTCTTCGGATTCCTTTGTGACTGCCGGCAGCAGAACCGCGTTGTATCCGGCCGCTCTCAGCACAGGTTCGAAATACTGGAAATGCATCGGCGACATCTGAGGCACAAGAAGCGTGTATCCGTCATTTCTCATCTCTTTTGTGAAGAGCTTGCGCTTATAAGGATTGTTTACTCTGCGTGCTTTTGTTCCGAGTTTCCGGCGCTCGTCAAGAGCCGCTTTCAGTGATCTTATCCTGATTCTGGCGGCACCCAGATTGGCTCCTTCATCAATTTTAAGAACGGTGTAAAGCTTATTGTTCTGCTGGAGCAGCTCATCGACCTCATCAGTTGTTACAGCGTCAAGTCCGCAGCCGAAAGAATTGAGCTGTATAACTTCTATGTCGTCGTTCTGGCCCGCGAAGATCGCAGCCTTGTAAAGCCTGGAATGATATACCCACTGGTCAAGTATGCGCACAGGTCTGGCGGCCTTCACATTCCAGCTTACCGAGTCTTCGGACAGCACCACCATGTCCTGCTGTGTTATCAGTTCATCGATACCGTGATTGATTTCGGGATCGATATGGTAAGGTCTTCCCGAAAGTATGATGCCCTTCTTGTCATGCTCCCTCATATACTCGATGGCAGCAGTACCGGCTTCAGCCACTCTTCTCTTATATGCTTTCTGGGCTGTCCTTCCTGCATTAAGCGCATGCTCTATCTCGAGGAGATCCGTGTTGATGCCGTAAAGAGAGTACTCTCTTTCATCCTCTCCAAGTCCGTAGCTTTTAACGATGTTTTCAGTAGCTTCGGTGTCAACACTGCGGCTTCCCGAGAAGAAACCGGTCATCTGTCTGATGAATCTCTGATCATCATCATACGGAACGAAAGGATGATAAAACTCAACATCATTATCATAGAAGTAATCTGCCATGTTCTTATCGATCACTTCAGGA
Organism: uncultured Eubacteriales bacterium; assembly: GCA_902779185.1. GTDB lineage: Bacteria > Bacillota > Clostridia > Peptostreptococcales > Anaerovoracaceae > Crickella. The sequence continues at coordinate 107,395 of CACZAM010000002.1, read as the reverse complement.
TATGTAGCTACAACCGGGCAGTTATAGTGATTCGGCGCAGTCTTGTCTTCTACCGCTTCGTAGTTTATTGAAGGATAAAAGATACGCTTCACGCCGTTTTCAACGAGCCATTTGATGTGGCCGTGTACCACCTTTGCCGGATAGCAGGCTGTATCGGAGGATATGGTATCCATGCCGCTCTGATACATATCTTTATTTGTTGAAGGGCTGAGTATCACCCTGAATCCGAGTCTGGTAAAGAAAGCATGCCAGAACGGATAATTCTCATACATATTAAGAACTCTAGGGATACCTATGGTTCCTCTCTTGGCATCATTTTCTTCGAGAACAGGTCTGTCAAAGAGGAGCTTATTCTTTATCTTATAGAGATTTGGCAGCTCTGACTTTTTATTTCCGCCTCCGGCGCCTTTTTCACAGCGGTTGCCTGTGATATATCTTCCGCCGTCAGCGAACTTTGATATCGTAAGAAGGCAGTTGTTGCCGCAGCCTCCGCACCTTGCGTTGGAAGTCTTAACGCTGAAACTGTCGACCTCCTCCAGCGGAAGCACAGCTGAGTGTTCTCCTTCCACATAATCGTCTGCAGCGATGATAGCGCATCCGTAAGCTCCCATGAGTCCGGAGATGTCAGGTCTCACCACATCCTTTTCAAGTATGATCTCAAGGCTTCTGAGAACAGCCTCATTCAGGAAAGTGCCGCCCTGCACGACTACATGGTCTCCTGTATCCGAATTGTTTCTCAGTTTGATGACCTTGTACAGTGCATTCTTTATGACGGAATACGATAGTCCGGCTGAGATGTCGGCTATCGAGGAGCCTTCCTTCTGGGCCTGCTTTACCTTTGAATTCATGAAAACAGTGCATCTCGTGCCGAGGTCAACAGGCCTTCGGCTCTTAAGAGCTTCTGCTGCAAACTCCGGTACGCTCATGCTTACCGATTTGGCATAGGTTTCTATGAACGATCCGCATCCCGATGAGCATGCCTCATTGAGCATGATGCTGCTGATCGCGCCATCGTGGATCTGCATGCACTTCATGTCCTGTCCGCCTATATCCAGAATGAAACTCACCTCTGGAAGGAACTGCCTTGCCGCCTTGTAATGAGCCATAGTCTCTATTTCACCGGCATCTATCTTATAAGCAGCCTGAATGAGACCCTCACCGTAACCGGTGACCACGGATCTTCCGATGAACGCTTTCTCAGGAAGGGACGTATATATCTCCTTAAGTACCTGCTTTACTACAGAAAGCGGATCGCCCTCATTATTGCTGTAATGCTCGTACAGAAGTTCCTTATCCTTGTTTATAAGCGCAGCCTTAGTAGTTGTGGACCCTGCGTCAATACCCAGAAAAACAGCACCTTCGGCTTTTGACAGATCCCCTCTTGTTATAGTGTCTTTTGCATGACGGGATCTGAATTCCTCAAGCTCTTCATCGTTTTCGAACAGCGGTCTCAGGTACTTTGTATCTGAGATATCATCCGGTGAAGCATTTTCCAGTTTTGAAATAAGTGTATCCAGTTCAACCGGATCTTCGCTGTCAGCCAGATATGCCGCTCCGATGGCCACAAAAAACTTCGCGTTATCTGGGAATACAACATCTTCATCCTTGAGATCGAGTGTCTCGATGAACCTCTTTCTGAGTTCGGAGAGGTACTCGAGAGGACCTCCGAGGAACGCCACCTTGCCTTTGATCGGATGACCGCATGCAAGACCGGATATCATCTGGTTCACAACAGCCTGAAATATGGATGCAGCTATGTCAGCAGTCTTTGCTCCGTCATTTATGAGAGGCTGTATGTCTGTCTTTGCAAAAACTCCGCATCTCGAAGCGATTGGATATATGATTTTGTGATCTATTGCTGCTTCATTCAGTCCAGAGGCGTCAGTATTAAGAAGTACGGCCATCTGGTCAATAAAAGCTCCCGTACCTCCGGCGCATGTCCCGTTCATCCTCTGTTCAACAGTTGAACCATAGAATGTGATTTTTGCATCCTCACCGCCAAGCTCTATGGCAACATCTGTTTCCGGAATGAGCTCTTCTACTGCCCTGCTGCATGCGATTACTTCCTGTTCAAATCTTATGCCGAAAAGATCAGCAAGCGAAAGACCGCCTGATCCGGTTATCACCGGTCTGACGGATATATTGCCTTCAAGGTCTCTGAGCTCCTTTATAAGCTCTCCGGCCTTCTCGAAAACATTCGACATATGGCGCTCGTACTTCGAATATACGATATTATTATCGTCATCAAGCAAGACAAGCTTTACAGTTGTTGATCCTACGTCTATTCCAAGTCTGACCATTTTCCACTTTTTGCTGCCTCAAAGCAGCCTGTAAATAATTACTGTTTTAACCCTTTACCCTTGATATTTAAATTTGGGCAGACCGTAAGCCGGGTTCTGTATCTGACGATCATCCATCTTGGACCGCAGTTGCCTGCAGCCTCATGCGACATACCTTAGGGCGGGTACGGGCCGCACCACATAATGCCCATTTTGTCTTGCTCCGGATGGGGTTTACACGGCAGCTGTGTCTCCACAGCCCCGGTGGTTTCGGCGGAATGTTTCTGTTGCACTTTCCCTACAGTTACCTGCGGCGGACGTTATCCGTCATCCCTGCCCTGCGGAGCCCGGACTTTCCTCATGCCTGAGCACGCGATCGCCTGGTCTGCCCAAAATTACTGATATATTATAATCAAGTTCAAAAAGTTTTCAACGCATTAACAGCGTTTTCTTCAAGTTTTGTCAGATATACGTGGTCATCTCTGATTTTCTTCAGGATGTATCTGTGTTCTTCCTCAACAGGACTCAGATTAGCCATCTGTTCTTCAAGGCTGCTCAGTTTCCAGCGTATGCGGTTCAGAGCCAGCTCAGGGTCTGCATTTACCAAAGACTCCGGGTATTTCCAGCGTATATCTTCCTCAGAATAAGGAGCTTCCCTGTGTATATCTCCGGATGGTAAAGCAGTGATTATCTCACATGCGAACTTTCCCTCTTCGGCCAGCGTTTCACTTTCGATATCCCATCCATGAGTATAAAGATAGTGTCTCAGAGTTCCTGAATGCTTTCTCGGCTGAAGTATAATCCTTTTGAAGCTTCTGCTCTTCTCTTCGTCATCGGCAAGGATGTTTTTTATGGTATGTCCTCCCAGGCCGGCGATTATGAGTTCATCCACCTCTCCTGCTTCAATGGTCTGCAGTCCGTCTCCGACACGGAAATCCGATTCGCGTACTTTGTCTTCCAGACGGCATGCTGCAAAAGTTTCCCTTGCCTTTGCAAGTGATCCCTCGCTTATATCTGACATTATCACGTGAGGTGATCTTCCCTGTCTCATTAAAAGCATAGGGACGTATCCGTGATCCGTCCCTATATCGGCTATGCTGTCGCCGTCGATTACCTTATCTGCCAGTGCGTATATCCTTTTGCTGAGTCTCATTACTCCAGATAGTCGCGCAGTTTTTTGCTGCGGCTTGGGTGTCTGAGCTTGCGGAGAGCCTTAGCCTCGATCTGACGAATTCTTTCACGGGTTACGTTGAACTCTCTGCCTACTTCTTCAAGAGTGCGCGGACGTCCGTCATCAAGACCAAATCTGAGGATAAGCACCTTCTTCTCTCTTTCGCTCAGTGTATCAAGCACCTCGCGAAGCTGCTTCTGGAGCATCGAATATGCCGCTGCATCCACTGGTGAAGGTATGTCCTCATCAGGAATAAAATCTCCGAGGTGGCTGTCTTCCTCTTCGCCTATAGGAGTCTCAAGTGATACCGGATCCTGGCTGATCTTCTTGATCTCTCTTACTTTTTCTACAGTGATCCCCATTTCCTTTGCGATCTCTTCACTGGTCGGCTCACGTCCGTATTCCTGCAGAAGCTGTCTTGATATTCTTATCAGCTTATTGATGGTTTCTACCATGTGTACAGGGATGCGGATGGTACGTGCCTGATCAGCTATGGATCTTGTTATCGCCTGCCTTATCCACCATGTCGCATAGGTGGAGAATTTATAACCCTTTGTATAGTCAAATTTCTCAACGGCTTTTATGAGTCCCAGATTTCCTTCCTGTATAAGATCCAGGAACGAAAGGCCTCTGTTGAGATATCTGCGCGCAATGCTGACTACAAGTCTCAGATTTGACTCGCAGAGCTTTTTCTTGGCTTCTTCGTCACCCTGTTCTATCCTGATGGCAAGTTCACGTTCTTCATCGGCAGTAAGCAGAGGAACCTTACCGATCTCCTTAAAGTACATCCTGACCGGATCGTCTGTAGGGATATTTTTTGCAGAATCGCTGACTTCGATCTCTCCTGATGATTTGATGATTACTCCGCTCTTCTTTTCGTCTTCTTCATCATTGAGCAGATCATCTTCTTCCAGCTCCAGTTCAAGGATCTCATCATCGTCCACATCATCGTCCTCAAGTTCGCTTGCGTTCGGCTCCCTTGTCTCAATGATACTTACGTTTTTGCTCTCTACGATATCATAGATCTCCTCAAGAGCATCCTTATCGAAGTTGGAATCAGCGATCATCGCGTTGATCTCACTGTAAGTGATCTCATTTCCTGTCATTTTTGCAGCTTCAATTATCAGGTTTGCCGCTTCTTCAGTCTTTGATGCCTCGTATGGTTCGTTTTCATCATCCATATAGATGTCTCCGAATCCATTGATTTTACTTTTGATGTTTTCAGGCATTACAGTCCTCCATTGTGTTACTAATGAGTGAATCAAGCTCCATAAGCCTTGTCACCAGTCTTTCAATTTCATCGGTTCTGCCCATTTTTTCGGCTACCGCTATGTTGTTTGTGACTTCGGCTTTTTCATCCCGGTATTTACCGCTCAGGTACCCTGCCTTTGTCTCTCTGTAAAAGGCCTCATCATCGGGTCCCGTCTGTATGGATCCAATATGTTTCATGAATTCGGCTTCCTCATCCGGATCAAGCGCTTCGAATATCTTTTCCTTACTTATCCCGCGGACCGCCGTCTGCGCATCATTGCAGAGCGATTCTTCAACGAGCAATATCTTATTCGCAAGCGCGCTGCCGAAAATCAAGCCATCTTCACGGAAACGCTTGATATATCTTGGATCATGCATTGCCAGAATTACAAATGCCATCTCAAAACGGTCGTAATAGCCGCTTTCAGCGGCTTTTCTTGCCGAATCTCTGACAGCCCTTTCCCTTCCGGCGCTGCTCATACTATTGTTTACTATTTTATTGTTATCGCCACCTGCTCTCACAGCCATATTTATGGCACTTTCGGATATACCGAACTCCGATGAGAGCTTTCGGACATAAATATCCTGCTCTACCGGCCCAAGTTCTCTCAGTACAGGCACAACTCTATCTATATATTCGAGTACATCCCTGTCGTTTCTGAGGTCAAACCCCCTCCGGGCAAGCCTCAGTTTGTAATCAGTGGCAGGTACGGCGTTGTCTGCAAGCTTCAGAAACGCTTCCTTGCCGTGAGCTTTGACAAAATCATCAGGATCCTTGCCGTCAGTTACGTTCATAACTCTCGGTTTGCCGCCTGCAGCTATTATTACATCGATACCTCTCAATGCTGCACTGATGCCTGCCTGATCTGAATCATATGAAAGAACAATATTTTTTGAATATCTGCAGAGCAGTCTCGCCTGATTTATCGTCAGTGCAGTTCCAAGTGATGCAGCTGCGTTGCGGATCCCGTTCTGATACAGGGATATCATGTCCATGTATCCTTCAACGATGATCGCGCGGTTTTCCTTGTCTATCTCCTTTTTTGTGAGATTGAGCCCGAAAAGATTGTTCTTCTTGAGGAATATCTCGCTTTCCGGTGAGTTCAGGTATTTAGGCTTGTAATCGCCTATTGCGCGCCCACCGAAGCCTATGACCTTATCCTGCGTACTGATTATCGGGAACATCACTCTGTCCCGGAACTTGTCATAAAGTCCGTCCCTGCCCTTGTTGGCCAGTCCAAGCTTCAGCATGTCGTCATCTGAAACGCCTTCGCTCCTGAGATGATCGACAAGAGCGTGTCCTGAAGCCGGAGCATAACCGAGACCGAAAGCCGTTATGGTCTCCTTGCTGAGCCCGCGTTTTTTAAGATACGCAAGCCCCTTATTGCCTCTTGCTCCAAGGGAGTTGTAAAAAAATCTTGCCGCTTTGGCATTTATGCCGTGATACTTGTCGTAATCTATCTTAGGTCCGCTGCTGCGTCTCTCGGGCAGCTTAATGCCGTTCTCCGCCGCGAGCTTTTCCACCGCCTCCATGAAAGGAAGCTTATAATACTCCTGGACAAAACCTATCACATCGCCGGACTTTCCGCATCCGAAGCAGTGATAGAACTGTTTGCCCTCGTTTACACTGAAAGATGGTGTCTTTTCTGAATGAAACGGACACAGTCCCATATAGTTGGAGCCTGACTTTTTAAGCGCCACCTCACGGCCTATTATGTCAACTATATTTAGCTGAGCTTTCAGTTCATCTGTAAAGTTGTCATAAGCCATGTATCACAATTGCCTCCAGCCTTGCGGAACAAAGAGTTTATCGTATAGATTGAGAGCGTATCTGTCCGTCATTCCCGATATGAGATCTTTGACAGCTACTTCAGTACCCTCTTCTTCTTCTATCTGCTTATATACACCCGGGATCTCATCAGAATGTTCAATGTAGTATCTGTACAGGGAACTGATGATCCGCTCGACTTTGTCAATAGATGACACGCCTCTCACTTCGGTGGAATTGTAAACATTTCTGAACATGAAGGCTCTTAGTCTTTCGAGTGAATCTGCATATTCCGGTGATAAGGATACATATCCTTTTCCTTCACTGTTTTTACACAGATCGACTATCAGATTGTTGATGCGGTCGGAATGAGTGCTTCCAAGTATACCGATCTCCCGCTCAGGGAGCTGTCTGAAAGTGATCACTCCGCTCCTTATCGCGTCGTCTATGTCGTGATTGACATACGCGATACGGTCACATATCTTTACGATCTGTCCTTCAAGTGTCATAGGAGTAACACTTCCGCGGTGGTTGAGAATGCCGTCTCTTACCTCATAGGTAAGATTAAGGCCTTGTCTTCTGGAAGTATCCTCTATGATATCAACAGTCCTCAGGCTCTGTTCATTGTGTATGAATCCTCCCGGATGGATCCTGTTAAGGACTTTCTCACCAACATGTCCGAACGGCGTATGTCCAAGATCATGCCCGAGCGCAATGGCCTCTGTAAGGTCTTCGTTGTATGCAAGGATCCTGGCAGCTGTACGTGCTATCTGCGACACTTCAAGTGTATGTGTCAGGCGGGTTCTGTAATGATCTCCCTCAGGAGCAAGAAAGACCTGAGTCTTATGTATCAGTCTTCTGAAAGCTTTTGAATGAACTATGCGGTCTCTGTCTCTCTGGAAATCAGTTCTGTATTCGCATTGCTCCTCTTCGAATCGTCTGCCCTTTGACTCGGCGGCCTTGCAGGCAAGCGGAGAAAGAAGCTCGTATTCTCTTTTTTCGATCGCTTCTCTGTTATTCATCTTCCGGACCGTTCTCAATTGTATAGGAAGCGCCTATCATGTCTGCGATCCTGACATCGAATCCGTCAATGTCATAATCAAGAGCCAGTCTGAAATCGTAGCTGGCGTCCTCCCCAAGAAGCTTCGCGGCCGCAAGATCAAACCTCGCGTCCCGTACGCTCGATTCCTCGCCGGTCAGCTTATTAAACGCATTTGAATCGTGAACATACCATTTGCGGAATTTCGATATCTCTGATGCGAGAGCATCAATGTCGGCATCACTCATGTCTTCCATTATGAGCCCGTCAAACACCCTTCCCATGGATTCGACCATAACGTAAAGGTCAGTCTCATTGTCAGGAAGATGATCAAGAAAACCATCAAAATAAGAACTCATGTGTTCGGCGAATTTCTCCCTGTCTACATTGCGGATGAGATCTTTTATAAGATTATTCTCTATAAATTCGTCTTCTTCGAGAAGCGCAGAGAGGTTTTCATAATACTGGAACTCATCAGCAGAGTCTATGTCTAATATGCGGTAAAATCTGACCTTGTCCATTTGTAATTCAAATACGCTGTTTCTGGTGTTATAATGTTTATAATGACAGAGCAATATTGCTCAGATTCCATATTCTGACAGAATATTATAGCATACGGAGAGAACAAAATGAAGATATACGTGTTCTGTAATCAAAAGGACAAATCAAGAGCAGCCTACAGCGAATTCATTCCTCTGGTTAAGGAATTCGGCTATGAAGTAGTTGAGGAATTTACGGGTGATGAAGACCTTCTCGCCTGCATCGGCGGAGACGGCACATTTCTGAGCTTCGTTCACAAGTGCGGTTTTCCGAAGGTGCCTATCATAGGCATCAATACAGGACATCTCGGTTTCTTTCAGGAAGCTCTCCCTACACAGCTCAGAGAGACCCTTGAATATATTACAAAGGGTGAGTATCAGCTCCAGCATATCAGCCCTGTCCAGGCCAGAATCATTACACGCAGAGGTGAATTCCTCCGCACAGGGTTAAACGAGATCGTTGTGAGAGGTCCTTATTCTCATGCTTCTCATTATGAGATATCCATCGACAAAACTAAAATACAGGATTTTTCGGGCGACGGCATCATAATTTCCACTCCGGTAGGTTCTACCGCGTATAACTACTCGCTGGGCGGATCGCTGATATCACCCGAGCTGGATATTCTTCAGCTCACTCCTATAGCTCCGATGAACACAAGTGCCTACAGATGCTTTAAATCGAGTCTCATTCTGCCGTCACGTGAAATCATCACAATAGCCGGTACAGGCAGATGTGAATGCGGTACTGTACTTGTCTCGTTTGACGGACGCACTCACGAATTCGGAGGTGTGATGAAGATCGAGGTCACCCATTCGGATAAGGAAATCAGGCTGATCCGCACCAAGTCTTACGATCACTGGGGCAAGCTCTCAAGCAAGCTTCTGTAACGCGCGGCCTTATATCATCATACTGAACCAAAACAGCGCCTATTCAGCGCTGTTTTTCAGTTTGTTTATTGCGTCTCTCATATCATCCGGGAGATCTGTTCTGAAGCTCACTCTCTCTTTCGTTACCGGGTGGTCAAACTCTATGTAATACGCGTGCAGAGCCTGACGCTGCATCAGCTCAGTACTCCCGTCATAGAGAACGTCTCCCGTAATGATGTGGCCAATGTGTGAAAGATGCACCCTTATCTGGTGCGTACGTCCGGTATGAAGTATCACCTCAACGAGTGTGAACTGCCCGTACTCTTTCGAGGCGAATCGCTCAATCACATTCACCTCGCTCAGGGCGTTCTTTCCGCCTTCGTACATTACTTCACGGCGTATGGAGACCTGATCCGGCCTTCCTACAGGCAGATCTATTTCAAAATGGTCTTCTTCGACAATGCCTTCAACCAGCGCGTAATATTTTTTGACTACAGTATTACGCCTCATCTGCGAAGACAGATCATTCTGGGCATTGGCATTCTTAGCGACTATGATGATGCCTGTAGTGTCCATGTCGATTCGGTTCGCGAATCTTACCTTGAAAGACTGCCCGCTGTCGATCATGTATTTCATGACTCCGTTGGCTATAGTGTGCTGCGGATGACCTTTTGTCGGATGCACTATCACGCCCGGCTGCTTGTTGACAAGTATAAGATCATCGTCTTCGTATACGATATCCAGAGGAATATCCTCAGGCTCAAAATCGCTTGTCTCTTCAGGAAGCCTGACGCCAATTACGTCACCGACCCCGGGCTTTACATAACCCGGAGTCGGTGTTCCATTCAGATCTACCAGCTGCTGATACTTCATCTTAGTCCTGAACCTCGCGGAGAACTTGTAATTCATGCGGAGGATCTGGTTGATGGTCAGCCCTGATTCTTCAGTTGTTACAATATGTTCGTATTTTGCCATTCCTTAACGGAGCTGAGCGCCGCATTTCTTATCGAGCACCTTTATGATGCCGTTCATCTTTTTCTCGATCTGCTTTGAAGTCATTGTCGAGTCGTCGTTACCTATCTTGAGGCTCAGCATTATGGACTTCTTTCCTGCAGGGATCTGCTTTCCGCGGTATTCCTCAACGAATCTGAGATCCTTCACCATGTATTTGATAGCTTCCCTGATCTCTTCCCATGTCATCGATTCATCTACGAGAAGCGAGAGGTCCTGCTCAACGAGCGGATACTGCGGCAGATGTTTGAACTCATTGGTCCTTGACGGATATGGCTCAAGCATTGCAGTATCGATTTCGAATGCTGCAGCGCTGATGAGTTTGATTCCGGATTCGGACAGAGCCTGTACCGAGACAAGACCGATAGAACCGACGATCTTCTTGTCTTCGAAAATATTGAGCCACACTTTTTCGTCCGCCCATGATGGCTTTTCCTTCTGCTTGAAGGTAAAAGGCTTAAAGTGGCAGTATCCCGGCATTCCCTCGATAACACCTTTTACTTTGAAGAAAAGTGTTCTTGCGTCCTTGCCCGCAAATGTTCCGCTCAGCAGATTTCTGTGTACCGGAAGCACCTCGTCAGGGCTTGAAGGACTGTATTCTCCCTTTTCAAAAACCTGAGTCGCTTCAAATACAGCGAATTCATCGAAGAATCTATGGTTCTTCTCGACAGTCTCGAGCATTCCCGGTATGAGTGAAGCTCTGAGGTATCCGAGTTCAGGTGCCGGCGGTGTCGCGAGTCTTACGGAATTATCGAGATCGATCCCCGCGGCGCGGATGTATTTCTCATCGATCCACGGATATGTGAAGATCTCGTTCATGCCGCATCTGAAGGCAAGATACTCTCTGAGTCTTCTTGCGAGATCAACGTCTACCTGATGTATCGCGTGTTCGAATTTGACAGGAAGCGGCTGCTTTTTGAAGTATTCGTAGCCGATGAGTCTCGCGATATCTCCGAGGATGTCGTCATGTATCGACACATCACCTGTTGATCTCCATGTTGGAACTACGCAGTGATATGTTCCGTCCTCGAAATCAACTTTGTATCCGAGTCTTGCGAGAATATCCTCGATCTCAGATCTTTCTATTACCTCTCCGAGTCTCCTGTCGAGGAAATCCTGTGTGATATCGATGACAGCGTTCTCGGTTTTTACCGGGTAATTGTCCATGAATGCTGAGAATACGCAATCAGGATAGATCTCTTTGAACAGCGACAGCGCCATCGAGACTCCAAGACCGGCTCTCTGGGTATCTATGCCCTTCTCATATCTGAGCGCGGCATCCGTCTTCTCATTGAAATACGCGGTAGTTCGCCTGATTCCCGGAGCCGGGAATACAGCGCATTCCAGGATAACCGATGTTGTTGTATCCAGCACGGAATCGTCTTTTCCGCCTTTGATGCCTGCGAGGTTGAGAGGCTTTTTTGTATCGCAGATGACGAGATGATCATGTGTAAGTTCAAGATCCTTCTCATCGAGGAGCATCAGCTTTTCGCCGTTTTCAGCAAGTCTTACAACGATTTTTTCACCTTCAACATGTGTGCTGTCATAGGCGTGCTGTGGCGATCCAACTGCAAGCATTACAAAGTTTGTGATGTCTACGAGCGCATTGATAGGTCTCATTCCGGCGTTGCTGATGAGGGTCTTCATCCATGCCGGTGATTCCTTTACATAAACGTTGTCAATCTTTGTCGCGATGAATCTGTTGCATCTGTCCGGCTCCTCAATCACTACAGGATACTCAGGCAGTCCTGCCGGAAGCTCATCGCTGAGCTCGCAGAAAGGCACTTTATAGATCGCGGCCAGCTCTCTTGCAACGCCATAGTGACCCCAGAGGTCAGGCCTGTTGGAAAGAGACTTGTTATCTATCTCAAGAATGACATCATCGAGTCCGGCAGCTGCTGCAACGCACTGTCCGGTTTCGCATTCAACGCCGAGTTCAGTGAAATCCACGATTTCTCTTTCATCTTCAGGCGGGAAAATGTCAGCAAGGTAGACCTCAGTAGCTCCGCATATCATTCCGTATGACGAAACGCCTCTGAGCTTTGTTTCCTTGAGTTTGACAGGCTCTCCTTCTCCGTGCCATACGACTTCAGAACCCGGTTTTGCAACGCAGACCTTGTGACCTGCTGTAAGATTGCTGCCTCCGCATACGATCTGCTTGAGGTCATCTTCGCCTACGTCGACTATACATACCTTAAGCGCATCAGCGTTCGGGTGCGCTTTTACTTCCTTTATTTCTCCGACAACTATGTCATGGAACTTAGCTGCCGTATCTATGACCTCCTCAACCTCTACAGTTCTCATGGTGAGGTCGTAGGCTATCTGATCATATGTGAGATCTGACGGCAGATCTACAAATCTGCTGATGAATTTCATCGAAATGTTCATAGCTTACCTCCTTCTCTATTTGAACTGCTTGAGGAATCTCAGGTCAGCGCTGTGGAACAGTCTTACATCATCTACTCCGTAGCGCATCATTACCATTCTGTCCAGACCGATGTTTGTGTAGAAACCGGTCCATACGTCAGGATCCAGATTTGCCGCTCTCAGAACGTTCGGATGGATGACTCCGCCCGGCATCACTTCGATCCAGCCGGCATGATTGCAGGCCTTGCAGCCTTTGCCGCCGCAGAGCAGGCACTCCATATCGATCTCATAACCCGGTTCAGTGAACGGGAAGAAACCCTCTCTCATCCTTACGTTTACCTTGCGTCCGAACACCTTTTCAAGGATGGCCTCTATCATTACACGTCCTGAACTGAATGAAATGTCCTTATCTACGATAAGCGCCTCGTACTGGAAGAATGCTCTTTCGTGACGTGCATCAGTCGTCTCATTTCTGTAAACTCTGCCCGGATATACAAATCTTGCCGGAGCTCCGTGCTCAAGAAGATACCTTACCGAGCCTCCTGTCAGATGAGGACGGAGGCAGAGCCTGTCGCTTCCTCTCTTATCTTCTGTTCCTTCGAGCCAGTAAGTATCCATTGAGGCTCTTGCCGGATGATCGGCAGCAAAATTAAGATTATCGAAGGCATATTTCTCACTCGAGATATCGTCTTCACTGTAAACTTCAAAGCCAAGTGATCTAAAGGCATCATTGAGGTCGTAGCACATCTGCGTTATCGGGTGAAGCGCGCCTCCGCTGACTTCAATACCCGGAAGAGTCAGATCTATCTCTCCCTCTACCGCGGATGCTCCGGCGATAAGCTCCTCCTGACGAGCCTGGATCTTTTCGGCAAACAGGTTCTTCACCTCATTTGCCTTCATTCCGACAGATTTACGCATGTCGGGATCGAGTCCGCCCAGACTTTTGAGCACCTCCTGCAACGAGCTCTTTTTACCGGTGAGCTCCTTGCGGACAGCCTCAAGCATAGCCGGATCCGATGATTCAGCTATTCGCCTGAATCCCTCTTCGCGGATCTTCTCCAGCTTTTCCAACATTTTTTTACCCTCCTTGGCTTTCTTATCTCTATACTTTTTATAATCGATTATCTTACCATGCCTTTACCGGTATACACCTTTGCTTTCTCTTCTCCCCTGAGGACCCTTAGCGCTCCGGCGCACATGGCTTCCTGCTCTACCTCGTTCTCATAGACGTAGATCGGAGCGATCCAGCCGGTATACTTTCTGATATAGTCTATGAGTCCGCGGAAGCGTGTATAGCGGCCCGTTATGAGGATACCGTCTACATTTCCCTGAAGCACGGTAGCCATTGAGCCTATATATTTTACAATATTGTAGCAGAGCGCCTCCCAGACAACTTTTGCCTCTTCGTTCCCGTCAAGGACTCTCATATACACTTCGTCTGCGTCAGCTGTGCCGAAGTGAGATACGAATCCGCCTGTTCCGGTACAGAGATGGCGCATCTCTTCAACAGTATGATCTTTAAAGTAATCAAGAACTTCCATCAGCGGCAGGGATCCCGTACGTGTTGCGGTGAACGGGCCTTCGCCTCCGGCGCCCTGGTTGCAGTCTATCTGCTTTCCGTTCTTCTGGGCTGCTATGGTTATTCCGCCATCTATATGAGCTACTACAAGGCTGGACTTTTTGTAATCCATACCATGGATCTTGCAGTGCTTCATTGCGGTGCCCCTTAAATTAAGAGCATGTGATTCCGCGCGGCGCTCAAGGCCCTTCACTCCGGTAACTCTCGCCACGTCCGTGTACTCATCCACGCAGATCGGATCTACCATGAACAGTCTTCCGCCGTATTTCTGCTGCATCTGGTATGCAAGCTGGACCCCAAGAATTGACGGATGAATGGTGCGGCCGACATTTTTTCTTATGTCATTCAGCAAAAGATCATTTACTTCGAAGGTCCCGCTCGGTACAGGATAGCATCCGCCGCCCCTTCCTACAAAAGCATCGATGTTGTCAAGTTCGATATCGTTTTTATCAACAAAATCCTTTATTACACCCATTCTGTAATCCAGCTGGTCATTCGGCATAGGAAATGAATTGAGCACTTCTGCGTCGTGGGTCACTGACGTTTCAAGGATCTTGATATTGTTTTCGAAAAGCGCCAGTTTGGTCGAAGTCGAACCCGGATTGATCACGAAGATGCGGAACCTGTTGTTTTTCATAATCTTCCTTTTCTGATTGTGTTCTTAATTAATAAATAACGGCGGCCTTTCTGCAGAGCCGCCGTATGTCTTTAAGATACAGTCCTGCTCTGCCATCAGGCACTAAAAGATGCCCCCGAACTTCATAAAGAACGGAGCAAAAACAAGTGTTACTGCTACCATGAGTTTCAGTACGGTACCAAGAGTTTCAGTCGCCACACGGTCAAAGTGCCTTCCGGCATTATTGAATGTGAAAATAACGCACATTCCCGTTACAGATGCAGAGCAGGCAAAGGATATGAGTCCGTTTACTCCGCCTGCTGCTCCGGCTGTCAGAGGAGCAACAAATGATATTAAATACATCGGTAAAAGACCCCTGAGTGAATTGATGCGCTTTTCAGGGTCATATGAATCACTCAGTCTGACTCCAAGAACCTGACTTGTAAGTCTGATGGATCTGATTATGAAACCGGCACAGACAAATACGATGACAGCGCCGATGGTAAATCCTGTGAACACCGGCGTACTCAGAAGGTTTATAGCCGGATTATTAATTACTGCCGAAAGAGCCGTGTACATCGCTACCAGAGTTACATAAGCTGCGACACCTGAATAAGTTTTACCTACAGAGTCCGCATTGACAGAAGCAGTCAGCAGCACATCAGCAGGGTTAGGACTTTCAGCTTCAGGGTCACAGACCGAAGTGATTTCTGAAGCACTTGCTGTATTGATCGAAAATCCCCGCACAGCATAATTGACTGCAGTCATGGAGTTGATGCCGACAGCTGCAAGAGCGATGCCATAGAAGCTCGCATAATAATATGCGAGTATCATGGCTGTCGTTGTCAGCACTGCAGGTATGATAACTGAAATCATTCCTATCGAAAGACTGTATATCATAGACTGGCTTGCACCTGTCTTTTTCACATCTGGCAGTAAGCGTTTAAATACTCCACCGTCTACCGAATACAGCTTTGATGCTTCACCTGATATGAGCGAAGCAAGTATGCCTAATGAAACGCATACACCGTATACATATGACTGAAGCAGATCGTTGCTGAAGTAAACAGCAACAACAACGATAAGAACTGCCGCAACAAAGTTGCCTGCCGTAAGGCCCGCATCCGGTCTTTTAACTATGTAGCCCCTGTAGGCCATGATGCCAATAATGGATGCGATTATACCGCCTGCAAATACGATCAGCGGATATCTGGCAGCAGATGCCGCCGTGAAGGTAGACATTATACCTGACGTATCTACGGCAACACCGGAGAGAAGCGCCGCTGAACATGCGGAAAGAATGTATGTCTCTACATGATCGGCTCCGCTTCCGATGAACATCCCGGTGTAATCGGTGAAGTCATCGCTTTTTACCGTAAGCGCATATGCGCCTGAAAAAGTTGTTCCTGAAAGACCGATAACAAGTGATACTACTGATGCCCCGAGAGCAAAACTCGCAACAAGGTCAACCAGCTGTCCCGTTTTCAGCAGGAAAAACAGAAGTCCAAGACCCACGAGCGCTATCGAAGAAACGCTGAGCCCCATCATTGCTGCAGATCTGTATGCAGTTTTCAATGATGTCCTGATATCACCGGAAAGAGCCGTAGAAGAAGGCGAAATGCTTCCGGTAACTACTGTAGTGCCTCCTGTAACGACAGAAACAAAGCAAAGAGCCGCTCCCCCTAAAAAGACAGCGGCATTCTTGTGCCCAACAAATACAAACAGAGCTGCGGCAATAAGCGCAATTATCAGTATAAGCGGCACGTATTGAATTGACCAGAATTCTGAATTTCTGCTTTTGACTTCAGCGTATGTCTCAGCTGAAGTCTCGTTTCTGACGATACGGCTTCTGAGCCATGTCTCGAGAGAGATCGCGGTCAGCAGCCCTATCAGAGCGCAGATAAGCGTTAAAATTTTGAGCATTTAGTAATCTCCGGCTGCGTCTGATTACGCAATTATCGGTTTATTAGTTAAAAATAGCAACGATCGCAAGTGATACGACAATATAAATGATCGCGCAGACTGTTGTTATCCTCGCGAGAAGCGCGTCATATCCCCTGCTCTTTCTCTTTCCGAAGAGCTGCTCTGCTCCGCCGGCGATCGAACCCGAAAGTCCATCGCTCTTGCTTGTCTGAAGAAGTATGCTCACGATGAGAACGATACTTGAAATCAAAAGGATTACCATTAAAGCGGTATGCATTGTTTCCTCCAAAAACTTAGTTGAAATATAAGACGCCCGGATAAATATCCGAACGTCTAAAAATAACATAATCAGTATCTTAATGTCAATTGAAACAGCTTACTTTTACAGTGAAGCTGCAGCTTCAGCGATTGCAGCAAAGTCGTCAACCTTGAGGCTTGCCCCGCCGATGAGTCCGCCGTTGATGTCAGGTTTCTCAAGAAGTTCCTTAGCGTTTGAAGGTTTCATTGATCCGCCGTAGAGGATCAGCATTCCGTTACCTGTTTCGTTGTCATAGATTCCGGATACGACTCCTCTGATGAAAGCGCACATATCTTCAGCCTGCTCAGGAGTAGCTGTCTTGCCTGTACCGATAGCCCAGATAGGCTCATATGCGATAACTACCTTTGCAGCGTCAGCAGCAGGGATTCCGGCAAAGTCTGCTATTACCTGTCCTGCAACGAATGTCTGCTCTCCGCCCTGCTCTCTGATTTCGAGGGATTCACCTACGCAGAGGATCGGAGTGATGCCTGCCTCAATAAGAACCTTGAGCTTCTTATTTACAGTCTCATCTGTCTCAGCAAAGTATTCTCTTCTCTCAGAGTGTCCGATCACGCAGTATCCAACGCCCAGTTCCTGGAGCATTGCTACTGAAACCTCGCCTGTGAAAGCGCCGCTTGGCTCAAAGTGTACATTCTGAGCGCCGAATCCGATTCCGGATCCTTCAAGTCCTTTGCCGAGTGCAGCGATGGAAGTGAACGGAGCCATTACGCAGACGTCCTTCGCGTTCGGGAGATTCTTTGCCTTGATCTCTTCAGCAAAAGCTGCCGCTTCAGCCGAAGTCTTGTTCATTTTCCAGTTTCCTGCGATCAAAAATTTCTTCATGATGTTTCCCCTCTCTTATTTATCGTCAATTACTGCGATTCCCGGAAGTTCCTTTCCTTCAAGGAACTCAAGGCTTGCTCCGCCTCCGGTGCTTATATGTGTCATCTTGTCAGCAACTCCGAATTTTGCTACTGCCGCAGCGCTGTCTCCGCCTCCGATAACAGTAGTGGCATCGATCTCTGCCAGGCAGTCAGCGATTGCTTTTGTACCTACTGCGAAGTTGTCCATCTCGAATACTCCCATAGGGCCGTTCCATACAACAGTCTTTGTAGTCTTGAGAGCATCTGTGTAAAGCTTGATAGTCTCAGGTCCGATGTCAAGGCCCATTTTATCTTCAGGGATCGCATCCACATCATATACGCCGTATGGCGAATCATTCGAGAATTCATCAGCTGCTACAACGTCGACAGGGAGCATGAACTTAACGCCCTTCTCTGCTGCTTTCTGAAGGATCTCGCCTGCGAGCTCAAGGCCTTCTTCATCAAGAAGCGACTTTCCGATCGAATAGCCCTGTGACTTGAAGAATGTATAAGCCATTCCTCCTCCGATTATGAGGATGTCTACCTTGTCGAGCAGGTTTGTGATCACCGGGATCTTGTCCTTTACCTTTGCTCCGCCCATGATGGCAGCGAAAGGTCTCTGCGGATTGTTTACTGCTTCTCCGAGGAATTTGAGTTCCTTCTCAATAAGGAAACCGGATACTGCAGGGATGTAATCAGCTATGCCTGCTGTTGAGGAGTGTGCTCTGTGAGCTGATCCGAAAGCATCCTGAACGAAAATGTCACCGAGCTCAGAAAGTGCCTTTGCGAATACAGGATCGTTCTTAGTCTCTCCTGCAACATATCTCACGTTCTCGATGAGGAGCATCTCGCCTGCCTTGAGATCCTTTGCCGCAGCTCTTACATTGTCATCTACAACAACGTCAGAAGGAACAAACTTGACTTCCTTTCCGGTAAGCTCAGCAAGTCTCTTGGCAACCGGTGCAAGGCTGAATTCAGGCTTCGGCTCACCCTTAGGTCTGCCCAGATGTGACATGAGCACTACCGCGGCTCCGTTCTCAAGAAGATACTCGATGCTTGGAAGCGCCGCTCTGATACGGATGTCGTCTGTGATGGTATCGCCGTCCAGTGGGACATTGAAATCGCATCTCATAACTGCTTTCTTGCCGGCCCAGTCGATGTCTTTAATAGTCTTTTTCATATATGACTCTCCTTTGTGTTATCACAGGAAATAAATATCTTTATATGCGGCAAATACATGCCTGTAAAAATAACTCTCTATTAATAGATTTTATCAAATGGCACAAGGCGTTTACAAGGTTAATTAATCTTTATGACAGCTTTGCTGCCAGCGTTACGGTCTTTCGTAACAACTATCTGTTTGTCGATGCGTGATTTAAGCGTGTCTACATGAGATATTATGCCCACGAGCCTGTCATCTTCGGAAAGTTCGGTAAGCGTGCGTATGGCTTTTTCAAGCGTCTCAGAATCGAGAGAGCCGAATCCTTCGTCTACAAACATGGTATCGAGCCTTATGCCGCCTGCAGAAGCCTGAACTTCATCGGACAGTCCGAGAGCCAGCGACAGCGAAGCCATGAAGCTCTCTCCCCCTGAGAGAGTGTTTACCGGCCTTTCCGTGCCGCTGTAGTGATCAAGCACGCTCAGGTCGAGGCCCGAAAGATGACGCTTGTCTCCAGGCGACCCCGATCTTACGAATTCATACTGGCCATCGGACATCATAATCAGTCTCTGGTTCGCGCGTCTTATTATCCGCTCAAAATAGAATGCCTGTACGTAAGACTCAAGCGTGATCCTCTCCTTGCCCGGAAGCGAACCGTTTGCTGTTCTGCTGAGGGAGTCGAGTATCTCATGCTCCCTGCGTATCCTTTCAAGTTTTTCCGCGCCCAATCTGACCGATTCAAGCGCCGCAGCCGCTGTTTTAAGGTCGGAGGCGACCTGTATACTCATTTCCGTAAGGGCATCTTTTTCAGCTGATACCAAAGCAGCTTCTTCGATCGCGGCTTCCTCATCGACAGGTTTGTAGCCTTCGACAACCTTCTCAAGTTCGTCTATCTTTGCATCATTAACACTCTTTCCGGAAGCTGCTTCATTTACTTTCTGTGCTGCAGCTTCGATCTCACCCCGCAATTTACTTGCTTCAGAAGCTTTTGCAGCACGGCTGTTCTCAGCATCCTCCCTGGAATCATACGCAAGGTCTTTTTTTATCTGCTTATATCTTGCCTCTACTGCTGCAAGTGATGCATCCAATGCATTTATCTCTTTTTCGACATCCTTTGCTTCAGCATTCTTTTCTTCGTATGATTTGCGCAGCTGCGGAACAGTATCTTTCAGTTTCCTTGCTTTATCCGCTTTTTCTCTTAGAGTTTTTTCTTCCTCACGCATGCGTTCGAGAGAAGCATTAAGGTTCAAGAGTTCATCTTCCGCTGCTGATCCGGCTTCCGTAAGGTTTTCAGTTCCAATCTCCCGCAATGCGTCTTCACGGGCATTTTTGATTACCGCATCCAGGTTTCCCTTTGCTGTCTGCGCTTCACTCGCTTTGCGCGAAACCTTTTCTCTTGCATTCTCAGATTCTTTCTTTTTCTCTTTGAGATCGTCTTCTGAAGGAGCATCCTCACTGAGCTTCGCAGGTTCCGGATGATGAACGGAGCCGCACACAGGGCAAGGCTCTCCCTCCACCAGAGAAGCAGCAAGCATGCCGGCCTTTTCCCTCATGTATGATGACAGCATCCTGTTATACTCGGACGCAAGGTTTTCTGAATCTGTGAGCAGGGGTTCAAGCTCGTCCTGCTTCTTTTTCAGGTTTACGCTCATGACCGAGACTGCTTCAATGTCTTTGACCAGCTTTTCAAGCACGGTGACCCGGCTGTCCGCTTTCTCGATTCTGTTACCCAGCTTTATAAGATCTTCGCCGGAATTTCTCAGCTGTTCAAGAAGCAACTCATTTTTATCCAGATCCTTTTTCAGCTTACCTGCTTCCTCCTGTACCGCTGAAAGGCCAGATCTCTTTATCCCAAGAGTTTCCTCAAGTCCCGTCTTTTCCGCGCTGACCGAATCGAGCTCATCATATGAGTCCATTGAAGCTTCGATCAGAGCAGCCTCACTCTCCAGTTTTTCTATGATAGGCTTCTTTTCATTTGCCTCTTCCAGAAGCTTTTCCGCCTGTTCCATCTCTTTTTCAAGTACAGGTATCGCGTTTCTGGCATCTTCAAGGCTCTGCACATTCTTCCTGTGATCTCCGGCAAGAGCTATAGTGTTGTTCAGGACTGTAAGTCTTTCATCGATTGCCGTGAGTTCTTCCGCAATGGCCGATGATCTCGCTTTGCCTGCTTCCATTATTGACGACAGCAGCCTGAGCATATCTTCCGTCAGTACAGTCTCACTCTCTGAACGGACCTTCATCTCTTCGAGCTCCTCCCCAAGCACTTCATCAAAGCCGCAGCTGGCTGATGAAAGACTTAGATTCATGGTTTTTATGCTTTCGTTGTACTTATCCTGGTTCTTTCTGCTCAGTTCCTTGAGTTCTTCGGACAGTGTGCTGTAAGGCTGGGTATCAAAGAGTTTTCTGAAGAGTTTCTGTCTTTCGTCCGTTCCTGCATTCAGTACTTTTCTGAATTCCCCCTGGGCTATCATGGCTATGTTGCAGAACTGTCCCCTGTCTATTCCCAGTATGCTTTTTATCTCTTCGCTGACCTTTACGGAACCATCTGTAACGCTTCCGTCGGGCTTTATCAGCGTAGCTCCCGGGTTCTGTTTCGTGAATCCCTCTCCGCTCTTTTTGACCCTGAGGTACTCAGGGTTTCTGGTCACCGTATACCTATGACCGCAGTATTCAAAGACAAGTTCCACCTCTGTCTTTTCTCCGTCAGGTGAATACTGGGACCTGACGCTTTTGCTGTCACGCCCTGAGCCGCTCATGTCACCGTAAAGAGCGTAAGTAATGGCATCGAAAATGAATGTCTTGCCGGCTCCCGTATCTCCTGTTATAAGATACAGGCCGCCGCGTCCAAGGCTTTCCATGTCAATGATATTCGTATCCTTATACGGACCAAAGCCCGTCATTTTCAGTCTCAGAGGTCTCATATATCTTCACTCCACACTTTTTCTATAAGACTTCTTATCAGACCGGTCTGGTCTTCATCCATTGCTTTGCCGTTCTGAGCCTCATATAATCCCGCGAAAATCTCGAGCGGAGTCCTTCCGTCATTTCCTTCCGAATCAGGAATAATGGCCGAGGCGCGTGTCCTCATATTGTCGTATTCAAGCCTCATTATGTTAGGATAAATGGCTCTCAGACTGCCGAGGGCGCCTAGGACATCTTCCTCATCCGTAAGAATGATGCGCATATAGTCGTCAGCCGAAAACTGTCTATAATAATTTATATCCGTTAACTCGCTGAATTTTCCTTTCAGTTCTCTCATTTCTCTCAGCGGAACCAGTTCACGGGTCCTCAGTTGCATGCTGCAGACGCCTTCTGCCTTTTCTCCGAGTTCCACAACAGTAACGGATTTGACCTGATTAACCTCTGAGAATGAGTATTTCAGCGGAGATCCGCAGTATCTTATATTCTCTAAGCCTACATGCTGAGGCCCGTGCAGATGGCCGAGGGCAGTGTAATCAAAGGCTTCGAAAACTGAGCTGTCTACATTGTCAAGACCTCCTACGGAGATGTCTTCCGAACCTGATCTTTCAGCTCCTGTGCAGAACTGATGAGCCATGAGCACATTCCGTTCTTCCTTATTGACACCCATCTTTTCTATCGCAAAGCTTAAGGCGTCTGTAAATGTAACTATTTCCGCCGCTTTTTCATCTTCAGTGAACGCCTGTCTTACATGAACAGGCTTGATGAAAGGCAGCATGTAGAAGTTCACCTTTCCGTATTCGTCACACAGGCTGAAGCAGCGCGTACTGCCGTCATAGCCGCCGGCAAAGTGTATGCCCTGCCGGTCCATTATGCGTGATCCGAATGAAAGTCTTTCAGCAGAATCGTGATTGCCGCTTATTATGAAGATCTCAGCTCCGGTCCCGGAGAGCCTGTTTAGAAAGTCATCAAAAAGACGCACGGCCTCCGCCGGCGGAACAGGTTTGTCATAGACATCCCCTGCAATCAGAACGGCCTGCGGCTTTTCAGCTTCTATTATCCCGAGAATGCGCTCAAGGATGAATGCCTGATCCTCGATCATTGAGAAATCATTTACGCGCTTTCCCAGATGCAGATCCGACAGATGTATGAATTTCAATTGCTTCCTCCGTTTTTCTCATACAGACACAGTCCTGCCAGCAGGCAGCTGCCGCAGTCCGGTTTCCGCGCGTGACACAGCTTTCTGCCATGGAATATGAGCAGATGATGAGCTCTTGCCCACTGCTCTTCCGGCAGTCTTTCCATAAGTTTTTTCTCCACACCCTCAGGGTCTTTCGCGCATGTAAGCCCTATTCGGTTGGAGACTCTGAATACATGTGTATCGACCGCGATACGTGCCTGCCCGAAGCCTTCGGCCAGCACTACGTTTGCAGTCTTCCGTCCGACGCCCGGTAATCTGACCAGATCATCGAAGCTGCCCGGCACTTCTCCTCCGTATTCAGAGACAAGCATTTTTGACAGAGCCACTATGTTTTTCGACTTGTTCTTATACAGACCTATGGTCTTTATGATCTCCTGCACATCGAGCGGGTCGGCTTCAGCCATGGCTTCGGCTGTAGGATATTTCACGAAAAGCACAGGAGTCACCTTGTTGACTGAAACATCAGTAGTCTGGGCTGACAGCATTACAGCTGAAAGCAGCTGAAAGCGCGTACCGAAGTCAAGCGCGCACGCCGCTTCCGGGTGCATGGTCTCAAGACGGTCAAGTATTTCAGGTATGTATTCGTCAGAAATCAGTTTTTCCATGTCAGTATTTCCTTATATATCAGACAGGCAGCAGTCTGAAGCTGCTGCCTTGTGATCAAGCCTATAGAAGTATTCCCAGTATTCTGGATACAAGCGGTGTGAGTATGAGATCGGTCACATTGAATACGATCAGAGCGAGCAGTATCCATGTGCCGTACTGGTAGACCTTATACCACCAGCTGTATCTGTCGAGTCTGAATATCTGTGTCAGTATTCCCCAGCCGTCAAGAGGGGGACATGGTATCAGATTGAACACCATGAGGACTATGTTGATGGATACGATGTAGAAAATGATCAGGTAAATGTTGTATACGAAGTCAGACACAGACGGTCCGCTAAAGGCCTTGATCAGCGCTCTTGCCGGGATGGAAAAAGCTATGGCGAGCAGCAGGTTCATGGTAACGCCTGCGATGCCTACCAGAAACTCATCTCTCCTTCTGTGTTTGTAATATCCGGGATCGATCTGCACCGGCTTTCCCCAGCCGAACCCTACCAGGAGCAGAGCGAGAAAGCCCATCCAGTCAATGTGAGCAAGAGGATTTATAGTCACTCTTCCCTGCCTTCTCGGTGTAGGGTCTCCGAGTTTGTCTGAGACCCACGCATGGGCGAACTCGTGAAAGCTCAGTCCGATTATGATGCCCGGAAGCATCAGTATTTTTGTAAGTATCATATCTGCGTTCAATTTGAGCGCTCCTTTCTTTATCTGAAGTCTTACAGTATCTCCGTAAGAAGCCTGGAAATGGATTCCGCCGCCCTTTCAAAATTCGAGATATTGTCTCTGTCTTTCTGTGTATACGGGCGGGACATCATGATATCGTCCATGAACCGTGCATCAAGATCTTCAGTGACATCACGGTCATATATAAATGCGTTTGATTCAAAGTTGAGTCTGAAGCTCCGTATGTCGAAATTTGATGATCCGACCGTACAGACTTCTCCGTCAACACTCAGAGTCTTGGCATGCATGAATCCGTTTTCATAAATATATATCTTTGCTCCGTCCCTTATAAGTTTGCCTGCATTGTACAGTGTTGTCCTGTATACAAACGGGTGGTCAGGCATACACGGAATCATTATCCTTACATCGACACCCGATCTGGCTGCCATGCTGAGAGATTCCATCATGGATTCATCAGGCACAAGATAAGGCGTCTGGATATATATGTTCTTTCTGGCATTCGTGATCATCTTCATGAAAGCCATCTTGACTTCTTCCTTATCTGATTCCGGTCCGCAGGAGACTATCTGTATCGGTATATCACCCGTTTCAGACCTTAGCGCGTATCTGACCGACTGATCTATCAGGTCGACATCTTCCTTCGAAGCGTAGCGCCAGTCCATGTAAAAGCGTTCGTTGAGAGTAGACAGAGCGTTTCCTCTTATTATCAGCTGAGTATCCCTCCAGTATCCGAACTTCTTCTTATATCCGAGATACTCCTTTGCTATGTTGAAACCGCCGATGTAGCCTATCTCGTTATCTATAACGGCAAGCTTACGGTGATTGCGGTAATTTATGCGGAAGTACAGATGCCTTATATATGGCTTAAAGAAGAATGCGTATCTCCCGCCCGCTTTTTTAAACTCCCGGAGATCAGAATAACCTATGCTGCGGCTTCCCAGAGCGTCCATCAGAAGTCTCACTTTTACGCCTTCGCGCGCCTTTCTTGTAAGAAGCTCTATGAGCCTCCTTCCGACAAAATCGTCTCTTACTATGTAGTAGCAGAGCTTGATGGTATACCGCGCGTTCTCTATATCACTGCAGAGCCTCTCAAACATCTCCTTTCCGTCGATGATGATCTCAACGCTGTCATTGCCGGTAAGAAGCGAATCCGCATACTCCAGATTCATGCTTATCATGTCTTTCCAGTGACCGGTAACGTCGTCTTCATCGACCGGCATGCTCTTGCGGACAGCTTCTTTCTGCCATCCCACAAGAGTTTTTTTGCCTTCTTTCTCGTCTTCGGTCATTCTGAAGATCTGCTGTCTGGCAATATGCTGTGAAAAGATCATGTATAGGAAAAGTCCGAATGCAGGCAGCATGAAGAGCACCATTATCCATGCCAGGACCGCCGAAGGTGATTTTGAGTCGTCAAAGAAAATCAGTCCGAGCGCAATGAGCGCATTGAGGACGTATACGATGGCCATGACATGTGACAATGTGAAAAACTGCAGGAACTGCTCCAGTAAGCCTGTCATTCCGCTTCTCTTCCTTCAAGACTGAACGTCTTGCATTCTGTGATCTCCACCCTGACCTTGCGGCCCATAAGCTGCTCAGGGCTTTTGTCAGATGTGAAATTTACCAGTTTAAATCCGTCTGTCCTTCCGGCAAGCACGTTATCATCGCTGCGGCTCACGCCTTCCGCTATCACTTCGCAGACGCGGCCCATGTATGCCTGGTTCCTTTTGAGGCTGATGGCGTTCATCACATCCACGAGCCTGTCGAACCTCTCGTGACAGACTTTGTCAGGCACCTGGTCGGTGAACTTTGCTGCCGGAGTACCCTCTCTCGGAGAGTATATGAATGTAAACGCTGAATCGTATTCGACCCTTCTGGCGATATCGAGTGTCTCCTCAAAGTCCTCCTCTGTCTCGCCCGGGAAACCGACTATTATGTCAGTAGATATCGTTATGTCAGGGGCAGTCTGTCTGAGCTTTTCCACTGTTTTGAGGTACGACGCCCTGTCGTAGTGACGGTTCATGCGCTTCAGTATCCTGTCGCTTCCGGACTGTACAGGGAGATGGATATTGTGACAGAGCTTGCTGCATGTTCTGAAGCAGTCTATCATCTCGTCTGATATGTCCTTCGGGTGCGAAGTCATGAACCTTATGCGCTCAATGCCTTCAATGTCATTGACAGCCCTGATGAGGTCAGCAAAGCTGTGACCTTCTGCGTCCCTGTATGAATCGACATTCTGTCCCAGAAGCATTACCTCGATAACTCCGTCTTCAGAAAGCCTCTTTATCTCGCTGCATACATCGCTGAGCATGCGGCTCTTTTCGCGGCCTCTCGTATAAGGAACGATACAGTATGTACAGAAGTTGTTGCATCCGTAAGTTATGTTGACCAGAGCCTTATGCCTGTGCATCCTTACCGGTTTCATGCCATCTTCGCTTATGTCCGGATTGTTGGCAATAATGGCGCGCATGCGCCTTCCGGTCCTGAGTCTCTCATCGAGGAGTTCCGGAAACTGCGCTATGTTCTGAGTCCCGAAAACAATGTCCACCCACGAAAAGCGCTTATTGATCTCTTCTACGACTCTCGGCTGCTGAGGCATGCATCCGCATACTGCCAATACAAAGTCAGGATTGTTCTTCCTGACTTTCTTAAACTGTCCGAGCGTACCGAAGAACCTCTTATCGGCGTTTTCCCGTACACTGCATGTATTTATGACTGTGACGTCTGCCTTGTACGGGTCGTCGATGTGCTCGTAGCCCATGGCTTCAAGCAGACCTGCGATGTTCTCCGAGTCGTGCTCGTTCATCTGGCATCCGTATGTGATAATGTGATATTTCCTCATTGGATCTCGTCCTTCTTGTCTCTCGACATCAGCATTCTGACTGCTTTTTCAGGAGCAAGATCCCCTTTCAGAACAGCCCTGGTAGCCATGCTTACAGGCATCTCGACACCGAGTTTGCCCGCGAGATCATAAACCGCGTCAGCAGTATAATAACCCTCTACAACAGAGCCTACCTTTTCGACCGCTTCCTCTGCCTTCAGGCCTTCTCCTATCATGAGTCCGCAGCGCCTGTTTCGTGATAGGTCAGTGGCGCATGTAACAATGAGGTCACCTATACCCGCAAGACCCGAAAAAGTCTCTGAGTTTGCCCCAAGAGCCATGCCAAGTCTTTTTATTTCATGCACGGAGCGCGTCATGAGAGCTGCTCTGGCGTTGCTTCCGAGTTTCATTCCGTCTGAGATTCCGGTGGCTATCGCGATGACGTTCTTTACGGCACCTGCGATCTCTACTCCTACCATGTCATCCTGAGTGTAGATGCGCAGCTGTTCGGACATGAAAGCGTCCTGAACGAACCTGGCTGCCTCAGGATCTTCCGACGCGGCAACAATGCCGGCAGGAGCGTTCATTACTATCTCCTCCGCGTGAGTCGGCCCCGACAGCGCCACATATCTGGCCTGCGGTATCGTGTCCGCAGCCACCTCGCTCATTCTTTTGAGCGTATTCTTTTCGATACCCTTTGCGAGGTTGACGGCAATAGTGCCTTCTTCAAGATACGGTGACGCGTCAGATGAAACCTGACGGAAAGTCTGTGCCGGAACCGCGAAAACGACTATATCTCTGCCGCTTACAGCTTCACCGAGATCATTTGTATATTCAAGCTTATCGCTGATAAGCGCCCCCGGCAGATATCTGCTGTTGGTGCGGGTCTCTTTCATGGCATCGAGAGCAGCTTTATTGCGTCCGTATACCGTTACTTTATGGCCATTATGAACTATGAGGTTGGCCATGGCCGTACCGAAAGATCCGCTTCCGATCACGGCTACGTCAAGCGCCTTATCACCAAGATCTGGTATGCTGACTCCGGCATAATAGTCTATAGCTTTCATTCTGTCTGCTCCTTTTCTTCTTTATCGTTTCCTCCGATTGTAAGCGCTTCTTCTTCACCCTTAGCTATCCTCTTTATATTTGCGGCATGCGTGAGCATGAGAAATGCTGCAGCGCATATAGCAAAGATAAAGTACCCGCGGCTGAAGTGCCATATCAGAGCCGGATAGGCTAAAGCGGCAGCAAGAGATGCCACCGACATCCTGCGGGTTATCAGGAAAAGTATTCCTGCAACAACAAGCGCCGCGCAGGCGCTCGGCCAGTTGAGAGCGAGCGCAGCTCCGAATGCCGAGGCAACGCCCTTACCGCCTTTAAATCCGAACACCGCAGGGAAGCAGTGTCCCAGAACAACGCCCGCGAACGCGGCCATGGCTCCGCCTGCTCCGCAGAAGCTGTATCCGAGCTTCACGGCAATGAACGCCTTCATGACATCAACAATAAACACCGTGATACCTGCTCCGAGTCCCATGACTCTGATCGTGTTGGTCATGCCGGCATTGCCGCTGCCTTCTTTACGGATATCGATCCCTTTCAGTTTACCGATGATAATCGCAGGATTGATGTTTCCGATCATATACGCGGCGCATGCCGCGACAATGATCCTGATTATTTCACCGCTGCTCATCTGCGTTCACCTCTCTTTTCGCTCCATACGAATTTGATAGATGTGCCTTCAAAGTCGAATGCCTCTCTTATTTTGTTCTCAAGGTATCTGGCGTATGAGAAGTGCATAAGCTCCCTGTCGTTGATACTGAACGAGAACAGAGGCGGCTTTGTGCCTATCTGAGTCGCGTAATAGATCTTGAGCCTGCGGCCTTTGTCTGAAGGCGGCTGTCTCATCATTACCGCGTCCTCTATTATGCTGTTGAGCTTTCCCGTGGTTATGCGGACGCTTCTGGCGTCAGCAATGCGGGAGCATCTGTCGATTATGTCAAATATCCTCAGTTTGTTGAGCACGGATGTGAATACGACCGGCGCGTACGAAGCAAATAAAAGCTCAGCCTTTATCTTTCTTTCATAGTCGCGCATCGTATTGGTCTCCTTTTCTATGAGATCCCACTTGTTAACGACTATGAGCAGGCCCTTGCCCGCCTCATGCGCGTAACCGGCTATCTTCTTGTCCTGCTCTGTCAGGCCTTCCTCAGCGTCGATCATGAGAACGCATATGTCGCAGCGCTCGATAGCCGCGATGGCTCTGACAACACTGAACCTTTCAATGGAGTCGTTCACCTTGCTTTTTTTGCGCAGGCCCGCTGTGTCTATAAGCGTATACTGTCTGTCCTTATATGTGAACGGTGTATCAATGGTGTCACGGGTGGTGCCCGCAATCGGCGAAACTATGACTCTCTTCTGCTGTGTCAGCGCGTTTACGAGTGAGGACTTACCTACATTAGGCTTGCCGATTATGGCTATGTGGATGCTTTCGTCCGCACGGCCGAACGAGTCATCAGGGAAGCCCTCGACTATCCTGTCAAGAAGGTCTCCGATGTTTGTCATGTTGGCCGCACTGATCGGAACGGGTTCGCCGAATCCGAGTTCATAGAAATCGAGTACTACCTCATATGCTTTTGACGGTGAGTCGACCTTGTTCACGACAAGAATGACTTCCTTGCCGGTACGGCGAAGAAGATCCGCTACTTCCCTGTCAGCTGTGGTCAGGCCTTCTTTTCCATCCACCATAAAGCAGATGACATCTGCCATGTCCATTGCCATGACTGCCTGATCCCTCATCTGGGAACGTATGGTGTCGTCAGTGCGCACTTCAATACCGCCCGTATCGATCACGGCAAATTCCTTGCCGTTCCATTCGGTCTCAGCGTAGATCCTGTCGCGCGTTACGCCCGGCACGTCTTCGACTATAGCTCTCCTTTCGCCTACAAGACGGTTGAAGAATGTCGATTTTCCTACATTCGGTCTTCCTACTATTGCAAGAATGGGTTTACTCATCAAATATACCCTCCACAAAATCATGAGCGTTGAACGGCTCAAGATCAGTCATTTTCTCACCTACGCCGATAAACTTTATAGGCATATCAAATTCATCAGTGATGGTGACCGTTATGCCGCCTCTTGCTGTTCCGTCCATTTTTGTAAGAACGATTCCGGTA
Source organism: uncultured Eubacteriales bacterium (assembly GCA_902779185.1). Taxonomy (GTDB): domain Bacteria; phylum Bacillota; class Clostridia; order Peptostreptococcales; family Anaerovoracaceae; genus Crickella. The sequence continues at coordinate 77,270 of CACZAM010000002.1, read as the reverse complement.
ATATCAGCTATGTTGTTGAATTCTTCAGCCTGATTAACTGCATTCTTACCTGAAGTTGCATCTACTACGAGCAGATTCTCTCTTGTTGCCTCAGGCCATTCTCTTGAAATGATCCTGCTCATCTTTTCGAGTTCCTTCATGAGATTTGTTTTGTTCTGGAGTCTGCCTGCTGTATCGCAGATGAGCACATCAACATTATTTGCTTTTGCCGACTGTATCGCATCGTATATGACTGCCGTTGGATCCGCGCCTTCTTCTCTCCTGATTACTTTTTCAACTCCTACTCTCTGTCCCCAGAGCTCCAGCTGCTCCGCCGCTGCCGCACGGAAAGTGTCAGCAGCCGCCAGCATTACTGTTTTTCCCTGCTGTATGTACATGTTGGCGAGCTTCGCGATAGTAGTGGTCTTTCCGCCTCCGTTGATGCCTATCATGAGGATGACAAGAGGATACTCATTTTTCATGAGGTTGCGTTCGCCCTTGTCCATGAGTTCCTCAAGTATGCGTGAAAGCTCTTTCTTTATTTCACGTTCTCTTGTGATGTACTTATAGTTTATCGCCTTGTTCAGTTCCTCTATTATCTTGGCTGATGTATCTATGCCGACATCGGCCATGACAAGAGACTCCTCGAGCTGATCGAGAAACTCCGGTCCGAGTTCCGGGTTGTCATAGACAGCCATTGTAATTGAATCGATAAATTTACGGAATACTGATTTTTTTTCAAACAGTGCCATTTAACGGCCTCCTTCTATTCAAGTCCTTCAGGGTCGAATTCATCTCCCAGCTTGAGTGAGAGCATGCGCGATATTCCCTGTTCAGGCATAGTTACACCATAAAGCACATCCGCGTGCTCCATGGTCGCTTTCTGGTGTGTTATAAGAGCGAACTGAATATTTTCGAAGTTTCTGAGATAATCAGAGAACCTCTCAATATTCACTTCGTCCAGGGCTGCCTCTACCTCGTCAAGAATGACGAACGGTGTAGGCTTTGCCTTGAGTACGGCAAACATCAGAGCTATAGCCGTAAGTGTTTTTTCTCCTCCGGAGAGAAGATTTATGTTTTTCAGTTTCTTTCCGGGCGGCTGAGCAGTGATTTCTATTCCTGACTCTAACGGCTTCGTCTCGTCTTCGAGTCTGAGTTCGGCATATCCTCCACCGAAGAGTTCCTTGAAAGACTGCTCAAAATTGACGACAACGCGGTCGAAATTCTCCTTGAATTTTGTCCTGATCGTTTTATCCATGTTTGAGATGATCTCATTCAGCTCGTTCATGGCCTTAGTCAGATCTGCTTCCTGAGCTGTCATGAATTCGTATCTCTTGCTGACGGCTTTATACTCTTCTATCGCTCCGACATTTACATCACCGAGTTCCGCAAGTCGCAGTCTTATTTCTCTTGACTCGCGGTTACCGGCTGTGATGGCAAAATTTTCATCTCTCATGTCGAGAGCCTCGGCATATGAGACTTCGAATTCGTCCCAGAGTTTATCTTTCTGTGTATCGAGAAGAGTCTCATTCCTTGCCGTCCTTACTTCGAGCCTGTAGCGCTCATCGCGTACGGATTCAAGCTCCTCTCTGTCTTTCTTCTGTGCTGCCATCAACGCGTCGCTTCTGCCTCGCCCGTCTTCGAGTTTTGCAGTGATATCAGCGATCTTTTCTTCGAGTTCTGCTTTTTCCTGGCTCAAAGCCCGCTCACGGTCTCCGGATTCTTCGCCGGAAGTAGTGAGCCTGTCTCTGTCTTCTCCCAGCTCCTTTTGCAGGGCGAGATTATCTTCGACTGCTGCTTCAAGTTCAGTGACATCGTCTCTTACACGCTCTATCATCTCGTTATCAGCGAGCATCCTCGATTCGCTCTCTCCGATTTTTACCTTGAGCGCGACTATCGCTTCGTTGTCCTCTTCGATAACAGGTCTGAGACTTTCAGCTTCCTTCATAAGGGCATCCGCCTGGGCTTCTGCCTCAGCGTACTCCTTCTCTGACTCTTCTATGCTCTTCTTATGACCCTCAATCATCGCATCGGCTCTTTCAATATCCGATACAAGGGTCTCCATGCTGGATCTGAACCTTTCTGCGGCGCCTTCGTCCTCTCTGACAAGCGACTCAGCATGCTCTTTATCGGCCTTCAGCACGTTGCCCGCGATATCGAGTTCTGTGATCTCCGCGCGCAAACTGTCTCTTACGGCTCTCAGCTGCGATCTCTTCTCATCGAGTTTTTCCCTTGCAGTATTAAGCTCAGCCGTCCTGTCATTGTAGCCGGCTATCCTTGCCTTGAGTGTGCTTATTTCCTTCTTGCGGTCGAGCAGATTTGCGGTTCTGTTCTTATATCTTCCTCCTGTGATGGCACCGAAGGCGTTGATGACCTCTCCGTCTCTGGTGACTATCCTGAATCCGCCGATATCCATCTTTGAAATGCGGATCGCTTTTTCCATGTCATCAGCAATTATCACGCGACAGAGCAGGTAATCGACTATCTCTCTGAATCTGTCATCGCAGTCTACCATCTCAGAAGCTATGCCCACATAACCCGCGGCAGAGCTTACGCTGCTGTTTACTCTCAGCCTGTCAGCCCTTACAGACTTTACCGGAAGGAATGTGCACCTGCCGAGACCGGTCTGCTTGAGCCACTCGATCGTGCTTTTAGCGGAATCATCATCTTCACATACGATGTTCTGCAGCGAGTTTCCCAGAGCCGTCTCAATGGCTGTCTCGAATCCACCCGGAACATCGATGATATCGGAAACAGTGCCGATGATACCCTTTCTCCGGGCGTTCATGACCGACCTGACAGCATTGTTATAGCCTTCATAGTTGGCTTCCATCTCTTCGATGGTGCTCCGGCGCGCGATAGCCTGGTTGCATCTGACTGAAACCTCGTCGGTTTCCTTTATGTTTTTCTCAATTTCCGTTGCAACGGTAATTATGTTATCGTTAACTTTATCGAGTTCTTTCTTTTTTCCGGACAGAGCAGCCTCGTTTTCTTCTATTTTCTGCTCTATAAGCTTAAGGTTCTCTCTGTTTTCAGTATCTGTTCTGTCTCTGGTCTCGAACTCCTCCTTTAGAGTCTCCCTGCGCTCTTCAAGAGTGGTTTTATAGTTGCTGAGAGTCTTTATTTCGGCATTTCTGGTGACATTGCGATGATTTATATCGATCAGTCTGTTCTTGATATCCTCTGTCCGGATAGCTATCGAAGAAGATCTCCTGTTGTCTTCATTGAACTTCATGACCGCGTCTTCAAGCTCTGTTCTGAGCTTGTCCATGTCGCGGTTCATGGCCTTCTCGCCCTCTTCGAGCCTTGCCAGCTCTGCCCTTTCAGTGCCGAGTCTCTCATTTGCTGCAGACACTTCCTCTTCGAGTCTCGCAAGCTCCTTTTCTATATTGGCAAGGCGCTCCTTGTTGAGTTTGCCTCCGCTTGTTATGTCGGCCAGCTCATCTATCGCTTCCAGCAGCCTTGCATTCGTACTGCCGAACTCCTCATTGAGATCAGACTCACTGTCTCTCAGGACTTCAAGCTCTTCTTCCGTGTCCGCTATTCTGGCTGATGTAAAATCGAGCTTTGCCTGAAGGGCTTCAAGCTCTTCCTTGCCTTCACGTACGCTGACCTCCAGGTTTCCGAGATTATGGAGGATTATATTTATGCCAAGCGTCTTGTATCTGTCCCTGAGTCCAATGTATTCCACAGCTTTCTCGGAATCTTCCTTCAGACCACCGATGCGTCCTTCGATCTCAGCTATTATGTCCCTTACCCTGTCAAGATCCACTGTAGCTGCACGGAGCTTGTTTTCTGCCTCGCTCTTTCTGCTCTTGTAGAGCACTACGCCTGCAGCCTCTTCAAAAATCTGTCTTCTGTTCTCAGGTCTGGTACTGACAATGTCAGCAATCTTGCCCTGTCCGATGATTGAATATCCCTCGACTCCGATTCCGGTGTCCATGAAGAGCTCACGGATGTCCCTGAGTCTGCACTGGTTTCCGTTAATAAGATATTCGCTTTCTCCGGAGCGGAACATGCGCCTTGTAACAGCCACCTCGTTATACTCGAGCGGCAGGATGCCGTTTGAGTTGTCGATCACAAGTGTTACCTCTGCCATGCCCTTCGGCCTTCTGGTCGCTGTTCCGGCAAAAATAACATCCTGCATCTTTGAGCCGCGAAGCTGTTTGGAGCTCTGCTCCCCGAGCACCCATCTCAGCGCATCGGAGATATTGCTCTTTCCGCTTCCGTTCGGACCTATGATGCAGGTCACGCCTTCATTGAATTCTATGTTCACAGGGTCCGCGAAAGATTTGAACCCCTGCATTTCGATCCTTTTAAAATACAACTGCTATACTCCCTTCGAAAGTGCGTCTTCTGCTGCCGCCTGCTCAGCCTTCGCCTTGCTCTGGCCCGTGCCCCTGCCGGCTGTCTTACCGTTTATCTCCACTTCGATTGTAAATGTCTTATTGTGATCAGGACCCGACTCCGCCACTTTGCGGTATTCGATCCTTACGTTGTGATCCGCCTCCTGCAGCTTCTCCTGGAGCTTTGTCTTGAAGTCCTTGTTGAGTTTGCCCTGCGCTCCGAGAGTAATACGCTTGTCGAGAAGTCTGAGGATCGTGCTGCAGCCTGCCTCGTATCCGCCATCGAGTATGATCGCTCCTACAAGTGCTTCGAACGCGTCTGCCAGTATGGATGCCTTGCTCCGTCCGCCGCTTGCTTCCTCTCCCTTTCCGAGGTAGAGAAACTCTCCAAGCCCCATTTCGGAAGCAGTACCGGCAAGCGAGTCTTCGCATACTACATCTGCCCTGCATCTAGACAGAACACCCTCATGAGCTGAACCCATTATTTCAAAGAGTTTCGCTCCGACAACAGCATCAACATAGGCGTCCCCGATGAACTCCAGTCTCTCATTGTTGCGCTCATATCCGAGTTTGTGTTCGGAAGCATATGAGCTGTGTGTAAGAGCTGTCCTTACGAGTTTCTCATTTTTGAAACGGTATCCGATAAGCTTGTATAATTTTTCAAGATCAACGGCTTGAGCCATTATTCCTCTCCTTTGTCAGCAAATTCATCGCTGTTTCCGATCGCATCCGCGATCATGCCTGTAATGTCGTTATCCACATAGTCGACCGCTCTGTGGATAGCGTAATAAACTTCAGTTGCCTTCGAATTGCCGTGTATCTTGAGCACCGCTCCTTTTAACCCGAGTATCGGGGCTCCTCCCGCATCGGAATAATCGAATACTTCCTTTATCTCTTTTATTTTGCTGTATGCGAGCATAGCTCCCGCTTTGGCAATGAACCCCTCAGTCAGCTTGTGCTTGAACTCTCCCATTATTGCGAGGCTCATGCCTTCGCTGCTCTTGAGGTAGATGTTGCCGCTGAATCCATCTGTTACTACAACGTCAGTCTCTCCGAAAATCACATCGCGGGCTTCGATATTGCCCTTGAAATTGAGTCCGCTCTCTTTCAGCATATTGAACGCTGTCTTATGAAGATCGTCGCCCTTGCCTTCTTCTGCACCTACATTCAGCAGTCTTACCACCGGAGCTTCATTTCCTGTTATGCCCCTTACGAATATGCTTCCCATGATTCCATACTGATAGATGTATTCAGGCCTGGCTTCAACACTGGCTCCGCAGTCGAGAAGCAATGTCACTCCCTCTATGCCTGCGCGCGGGAACCACGCTGCAATAGCAGGTCTCTTTATGCCCCTGAGTCTGCCGAGTATCACAAGGCCGCCCGCAAGAAGAGCTCCCGTGCTTCCGCCGGAGATGAATATGTCTGCATCCCCTGTCTTGAGCATGTTCATGCCCTTTACAATGGTTGAATCTTTTTTCTTTCTGACAGCCATCGCCGGCTGCTCCTCATTTGTGATGACCTCTGTGGCATCAACAACCTCGATATTTTCGCCCTTCCATCTGTTGGCTCTGAGCTGCTCGAGGATGGCTTCTTCCGGCCCGATGATGGCGACCGTCTCATTTATTTCAGACGCGGCTCTGATCGCTCCTTTTACTATTTCTTCCGGGGCGTAATCGCCGCCCATACCGTCTATCAAGATCTTCATAAGCAAACCTCCGAAAACCCTTTTTTTAAGTGCAAAAGCACATAGTTATCTATCAAATCACATTCATTACATAAATAATCAATGTATTATATCATAAAATATGCCTGCAGGCTCCTGATTTTAACGATGTACACAATATAAAACGGAGCAATTATGCTCCGTATACTGTATATAGTTGTTTTTGCATATTATCTGTTTCTTCTGAGCTGACCGCAGGCAGCGTCTATGTCGCTGCCCAGAGTCCGCCGCACAGTAACAGCCACGCCGTTGTTCTCCAGTATGGTCTTGAATGCCGCCACCCTTTTTCCGTTGGCCGTTTTATACTCTCTTCCTCTTACCTCATTCAGGGGTATCAGGTTCACATGTGTCAGCCAGCCTTTCAGTCTTGATGCCAGTTCATTCGCGCATGCGGCGCTGTCATTCACACCATCTATCACTGCATACTCAAATGTGATGCGCCGTCCTGTAAGCTCCGTATATTCCCTGCATGCCTGCATCAGATCATCATATTTGTATCTTCCGGCGACCGGCATGGTCTGTTCCCTTAGCTTCTGGTTTGGCGCGTGGAGCGATACGGCAAGGTTCACCTGCGGGAAATCCACCGCAAACTCCCTGATCTTTGGGATAAGACCGCAGGTGGATACTGTTATGTTACGCATACCGAGGTTATAGCCTTTCTTTTCATGTATGAGGCGGATGAACCGTGAGAGTCCGCTGTAGTTATCGAAAGGTTCCCCCATTCCCATCACTACGACATGCCCTATGTCTTCACCCGTCAGATTCCTCATGGCAAGTACCTGAGCGAGCATTTCTCCTCCGGTAAGGCTCCTGTCAAGGCCGTCCATGGTGGAAGCGCAGAAAGTGCAGCCCATGCGGCATCCCGACTGCGAGGAGATGCATATCGAATTGCCGTATTCATATTTCATGAAAACAGATTCCACCTGAGTTCCGTCAGCAAATTGAAAAAGACACTTTACAGTACCGTCTTTCGATTCCTGTTTCCGTACAGTCTCCGGTATCCCGATATAAAATTTTTCCCCGAGATCCTCTCTGAGAGCGGCCGGGATGTTCCTCATTTCATCGAAGCCTGTCACACCCTTAGCCAGCCAGCCGAAAACCTGCGACGCCCTGAACTTTTTCTCACCAAGCTCAGCGACTATCGCTTCAAGTTCCTCCGGAGAGTAATTTAAGATGTTCTGTTTATCAGTGACTTCGTTCAATTCCGTATCTTCCCTGTGCCTTCTCTGAAAGTAAAAGGCTGACGCGCCCTGACTGAAAATGAACCGTCCGCGTCAGCCCTGTTTTTACTGTACTTTCTCTACAGCGAGGCCTGTCTTATGTCCGTTTATATCGAATGAAGGAAGGTTTTCCTTATTTTCGATAGCTGCTGCAATGGTCTCATCCATGATAAAGTCTTTTGCTTTTTCTACAGCAGCGCCGATTTCATCATCGGCATCCATGTAGATCCTGATCTCGTCCATCATCTCGAAGTCAGCCTGCTTACGTAGCTGCTGAATCTTTGAAATCACCTCACGTACGTAGCCCTGTTCAATGAGTTCAGGGGTAAGAGTCGTATCGAGTATGGTGAACACATTGTTGTCCATGCCTACTACGAAGCCTTCCTTAGAGGAGATCCTTACGTCGACGAGGTCTTCGGTGATTTCGTATTCCTGTCCGCCGAGCTCCATTTTCACAGGACCTTCGCCGAGAGCCGCGATCATTTCCTTTGCATTGGCCTTTGCAAGCTTTCCGCCGAACTCCTTCACATTCTTGCCCAGAACAGGACCTGCAGCCCTGAAGTTAGGCTTGATGCTGAAGTCCATGTACTTGTCCAGTTCATCCTCAAACTGCACATCGTGGACATTGAGCTCTTCTTTTATAAGGTCTGTGAGGTCTCCGATCACATCCCTGTAGCTTCCGTCAACGATGACCTTGCTGAGCGGCTGACGCACCTTGAGCTTCTCCTGCTCTCTTGTGCTGCGGCCGAGATTGACCAGGATCTTTACAAGATCCATTCTTTCTTCGGTGCGGTCATCGATGAGGCTGTTATCTGCCTCAGGATAATAAGCAACGTGAACTGTAGTCTCGCCCGTCAGTTTTGTATAGATCTCATCCGAGATGAACGGTGCGATAGGAGCCATCATCTTTGCAACGCCTGTCAGCACTTCGTAGGTAGTCGCATAAGCAGCTCTCTTATCGATCGACATTCCGTCTCCCTCGCCTTCAGCGAAGAATCTTCTTCTGGCCCTTCTGATATACCAGTTTGAAAGATCACCGTCTATGAATTCGCCGATTGCCCTGACAGTTCTCATGTGGTCATACTCATCCATGGCTTCAGTTGTAGCATTGATGAGTCTGTTGTACTTGGAAATGATCCATCTGTCGAGCTCAGGTCTTTCATCGTATGGTACGTCGAGGTGCTTCTTCTCCACCTTATCGATATTGGCGTAGAGGCAGAAGAAGTTATATGTGTTTCTGAGCGTGCTGAACACCTTGCTGATGACTTCCCTGATGCCATCCTCGTCAAACTTTGTAGGAGTCCAGGCCGGTGATCCGTAGACAAGGTACCACCTTACCGCGTCGGTACCGTACTTTTCTATCATCTCGAACGGATTGACGGTGTTGCCGACATGCTTCGACATCTTCTTTCCGTTCTTGTCGAGAATGAGGTCGTTTACCAGAACGTTCCTGTAAGGAGCGCAGCCCTTGACGATTGTCGAGATCGCCATGAGTGAGTAGAACCAGCCTCTTGTCTGGTCGATACCCTCGCAGATAAAGTCTGCCGGGAAGAGTTCTTCGTCGAATCTGTCACTGTTCTCAAACGGATAATGCCACTGCGCGAACGGCATTGCTCCGGAGTCGAACCAGCAGTCCATCACCTCCGGGATCCTGTGCATGCTCTTTCCGCATTCAGGGCACTTGATGGTTACGTCGTCAACATACGGCCTGTGCAGCTCGATGCTCATATCGATATTCTGCTCCGCGTCTGCAATCAGCTGCTCTCTTGAACCTACGCAATGAAGGTGACCGCATTCGCATTTCCAGATAGGAATAGGTGTTCCCCAGTATCTGGATCTCGAAATAGCCCAGTCCTTTACGTCCTCAAGCCAGTTCCCGAACCTCTTCTCGCCTACATACGGCGGGTACCAGTTGACTGTGTTGTTATTGGCGACAAGCTCATCCCTGAGCTTGGTCATCTCAATGTACCAGGACTTGTTTGCGTAGTAAACAAGAGGTGTGCCGCATCTCCAGCAGTGCGGGTATGCGTGCTCAAGTCTCTGCTTTGCGTATATCTTGTCTCCCTGAGCGAGGTACTTGATTATGTCGACATCGAGTCCGTCTTCCATGACGAATCTTCCTGCCCACGGGGTCTCAGTGTAGCATCCTCTTTCATCTACAGGCTGCATTACAGCAAGGTTGTATTTACGTCCGCAATTGTAGTCGTCCTCACCGAATGCAGGAGCTGTATGTACGATACCGGTACCGTCTTCTGTCGATACGTAGTCCATGCATGTCACGATGAATGATGCCTTACCCTTTTCCGGCACAACGAAAGGTTCGATCTGCTCGTAAGTCCAGTACTCCATCTCCGAGCCCTTGATTTTCTCCACGACTTCGAACTCAACATTAGCGAGAACCTTGTCAGCGAGAGCTTCAGCGAGCCAGAAATAATTGCCCTCATTTTCGCCTGATTTGATAAGGCACTTTACATAGTCAATGTCAGGGCCGACTGTAAGGGCGATGTTGGACGCGAGAGTCCATGGCGTGGTCGTCCATGCGAGGAAATACTCGTTATCGTGATCTACTCCGGTCCTTCTGAACTTGCATGTAAGTGTATTTACTTTGACATCTTTGTATCCCTGAGCTACCTCGTGCGAAGCAAGGCCTGTTCCGCAGCGCGGGCAGTATGGCAGGATCTTATATCCCTCATAAACGAGGCCCTTATCAAAAGCGTTCTTGATGATCCACCAGCCGGTCTCGATGTAGTCGTTCTTATATGTGATGTACGGATCTTCCATGTCAGCGAGATAAGCCATCTTCTCGGACATATCGGTCCACATCTGAGTATATTTGAATACAGATTCACGGCATTTCTCGTTGAACTCCTTTATGCCGTACTTCTCAATGTTCTGCTTGCCGCTGAAACCAAGCTGTTTTTCAACTTCGATCTCTACCGGCAGTCCGTGAGTATCCCAGCCGCCCTTGCGCTTTACCTGGAAACCCTTCATGGTCTTATATCTGTTTACGGAATCCTTGAGTGTCCTTGCCATCATGTGATGGATACCCGGCTTGCCGTTAGCTGTCGGCGGTCCTTCGTAGAATACGAATGAAGGAGCGCCTTCTCTGGCCTTGACGCAGAGGTTCAGCATGTCGAGCTCGTTCCACTTTTTGATCTGTTCAGCCTGATATTCTGCAACAGGCTTATCCGAAAGGTTTTCAAACATGTTTTTTATCTCCTGTTTTCTGATTTCATAACTTTGTAATTCTACCATAACGCCGCTCTGATTTTAAACTCTTTTGTACAAATAATATGCCCGTTTTTCCGCTTATTCGACCACTTTTAAGGTCAAGATGCCATTGACCGCCTGCTTTCCGGAGTATAGAATAGTTTCATCAAAAAGGGGGATTATTATGCCGCTTATAATTCTGGGACTTCTGGTTGTAATAGGAATAGTGATCTACGCTCTCGTCAGAAACAGACAGAACGAAGAAGTTGATACCCGCACGGTGCGCGAGCGTTATCCTCATGTCTTTGAAAAGTTTGATGACATAAAAGAAGAGATGAAGAAAGGTGCAAATTACACCATTATAGAAGACGATGATGAGCCGGCGGAGGATATCAACGCGAAGTATCGCGACGAGGACGGACACACCCTTCACTTCCCCGATGACGCGGAAGTTGAAAAAAGAAAGAGAAACATACATTAAAAAATGCCGGTCAGTGATCGGCATTACTTTTTTTATATCTCTGGTTTGAGCGCATATGTGCCGTCAGGCAGCATTACCCGTCCCTTTTCCATATCGCAGTAAACATCATACATGACTGCCCTTATACGGTCTCTTATTTTACCTCTCTTTACCGGGCAGGCTACCTCTACACGCCTGTCAAGATTTCTCTTCATGAGATCAGCCGAGGAGATATACATCACTTCATCTATGCCTTCTCCGAATATGTATACCCTTGAGTGTTCAAGGAACCGTCCGACCTTGTTTACTATGCAGACATTTTCCGTACAGCCTTCAACCCCGGGCAGAAGACAGCATATGCCACGTACTATCATGCGGACCTGACAGCCGGCACATGACGCCTCCATAAGAGCCTCTATCATCTCTTCATCTGTCAGTGAATTGATCTTGAAAAATATCTTTCCGTATCTGCCTTTTGCTGTCTCCCGGCGGATGAGCCTCAGAAGCTCATCGCGCATGTTTACAGGTGAAACAGCAAGCGGACCGTAACTGCGGCCTTTATCGGAAACGCGGTCTCTGCATATATCCTTGAAAAGCTTTGATGCGGCCTTTCCGATCTCCTGATCGTATGTTATGAGCGAGAGATCGGTATACTGCACGGCCGTCTTTTCGTTGTAATTCCCTGTCGAAACATGAGTGATATAACTCTTTTTTGTGCCGCCGTCTTTCGCCTTGCTTTCAAGAACTATCTGGCACATCTTTGAATGGACCTTGTACTTGTCAGTGCCGTAATAGACTCTGCATCCGGCTGCTGAGAGCTTCTCCGCCCATTCCAGATTGTTTGCCTCATCGAACCTTGCACGCAGCTCCAGCACCACTCTCACCTTTTTCCCGGTCCGCGCCGCATAGATCAGATGATCAACGATCTTCGGGTTTGACGCCAGGCGGTAGATGGTGATGCGTATCTCTGTCACATCAGGTGATAAGGCAGCTTCGCGCAGCAGATCCAGGAACAGATCCATCGAGTCCTGCGGATATGAGGAAAGCAGGTCTTTCCTTTTCACAGCATCAATTATATTGCCCCTTATGTTCTGAGTCTGGTCAAACGGAACATGCTGTTCATATGTAAGGCGGGCCAGAAGATCAGCAGGCAGCAGTTTTTCGAGTTCTTTCACATAGGAGAAATCGATCCTGGTCGTTGTGAACATCTGCCGCCCGTCCAGCCCGAGAGTCCTTGCAAAGTAAGTCCTGAGCGCCTTTCCGGGGTGTCCGTCTGAAATAAGCTTGTCTGCCGGGCCGGTCTTTCTGCGTCTGAGCGCATCGCGCATCTCTTCCGCAGTGTTGGCTGCATCTGTTCCGCCCGATGCCTCGGCGTTGCGCGCAATATCCATGACATGAAGATCAAGAGGCACAAACGGAACAAACAGAGTGTCTGCAAACATTTTTATGATATCTTCTGTCAGCACATATCTGAAACCTTCTCCCGGAATCACCTTTATAAGCGGCAGAGAACGCGGTATGTCGATAAATCCGAATTTATCCTCAAGTTCGGCATCAAGTGTAGCAATTATATACGGTCTTTCCTCATCGATTGCCGGCAGCGGTCCGTCAGCATCAAGCACTCTCACTATAAGCCGGTCCTTTACCTCATCCCTGAAAAAGTCGAAGCATCTTCCGCGCTCTTCTTCATTAAGCTGCCACGGCTCGAGCCTTACGACTCCCTCTTCGGCAAGCTTTCTTTCAACAAGCCCGTAGGCCATGTCCTTTTTCATCAGAAGCCCCGGCACCAGATCGTGTATGCGCCTGAGCTGGTCCGCAGCTGTCATACCTGACTTTTCATCGATGGTGTCCCAGCCTTCATCGTCTTCACCGAGCAGGCTGCCTACCCTTACCTTAAAGAATTCCTCAAGATTTGATACAAATATCGCAATAAAACGCAGGCGTTCAAAAAGAGGCACTGTATCATCCAGTGCCTCTTCGAGCACACGCTCATTGTATCTCAGCCATGAGATCTCTCTGTTTTGCGTGAAGCCTTCTTCGTAAAGCATTATCTTCTCTTAGAATCGGAACGCTTAACGTCCGGGCGTTCAAGGTTGATGCGGTTCTGGCTGTCGATCTCAGTGACCTTTACAGTGACCACATCGCCGATATTCATGACATCCTCAACCTTGGCGACTCTGTGATCTGCCATCTTCGAGATGTGCAGCAGACCTTCCTTGCCAGGCAGGATCTCAAGGAACGCACCGAAGTTCATGATCCTTGTGACCTTACCTTCGTAAGTCTCGCCTACTTCCACATCCTTGGTGATGAGCTCGATCTCTCTGCGTGCTGCTTCAGCGCTTTCCTGATCAACTGCGTAGATAGCGATGAATCCGACATCATCATCGGAGATATCGATCTTCGCACCTGTTTCATCGACGATCCTGTTGACAGTCTTTCCTCCCGGTCCGATGACCAGTCTGATTTTGTCAGGATCAACTCTCATGCTGATGAATCTAGGAGCATACTTGCTGAGCTCAGCTCTTGGCTCAGGGATCTCTTCGAGCATGTTCTCGAGAATCTTTGCTCTGCCGATCTTGGCCTGTTCAAGCGCCTGCTCAAGGATCTCCCTGTTGAGGCCGTGAACCTTGATATCCATCTGAAGAGCTGTTACGCCGTCAGGAGTACCTGTGACCTTGAAATCCATGTCGCCCAGGAAGTCTTCCATTCCCTGGATGTCTGAGAGGATGGCGAACTTGCTCGATCCGTCCTCATTGAATCCTTCGATAAGTCCCATCGCGATTCCGGAAACAGGCTTTTTGATAGGAACGCCGGCGTCCATCAGCGCGAGTGTGGATCCGCATGTCGAAGCCATAGAGGATGAACCGTTCGAGGACATTACCTCAGAGACGACTCTGATGGCGTATGGGAATTCTTCTTCGCCAGGGAGTACCGGGAGAAGAGCTCTCTCGGCGAGCGCTCCGTGTCCGATCTCTCTTCTTCCAGGTGATCTGCTTGGCTTAGCCTCGCCCGTACAGTAACCAGGGAAGTTGTACTGATGCATGTATCTCTTGCGTGTCACGTCATCATCGATGCCGTCGAGGTACTGAGCCTCGGAAAGCGGCGCGAGTGTCGCGATTGAAAGCACCTGAGTCTGTCCTCTCTTGAAGAGTCCGGATCCGTGTGTTCTCGGAAGATAGCCAGTCTCACTCCAGAGCGGTCTGATCTCATCAGGTTTTCTGTTGTCAGGACGTACTCCCTCTTCGAGGATGCGGCGTCTGACTTCTTCTTTCTTGATGTTGTAGAGTACTTCGTCTACTTCGGCCATTCTCTCTTCGTATTCCTCAGCGAAGTGCTCCTTTGTATCGACAGCGACCGCGTCCATGTTGGCGAGTCTTTCCTGCTTGTCGAATGTATAGATGGCATCTACCATCTTCTGTGTAGCGTACTCTCTGACTGCAGCGTCAACGTCTTCGCCTGCCTTGAATACGACATAATCCTGCTTTTCCTTACCTACTTCTGCAACGATTTCCTTGATGAATCTGCAGATGTTCTTGATCTCTTCGTGACCTATAAGGATGGCTTCGAGCATCTGCTCTTCAGGAAGCTCGTTGGCTCCTGCTTCGACCATCATGATGGCTTCTTCGGTACCGCAGACCGTAAGGTTGAGGTCTGATACCTGTCTCTGCTCAAATGTAGGGTTGATGACGAACTCTCCGTCTACTCTGCCTACAACAACGCCTGCAGTCGGGCCGTCCCAAGGGATGTCAGAGATTGCGATCGCTGTCGAAGTACCTATGAGCGATGCTACCTCAGGCGAGCAGTCATGATCTACAGACAGAGCTGTAGCTGCAACTACTACGTCATTTCTGTAACCCTTCGGGAAGAGCGGTCTGAGCGGTCTGTCGATGAGTCTCGAGATAAGAGTTGCCTTCTCGCTCGGACGTCCTTCTCTCTTGATGTATCCGCCAGGGATCTTGCCGACAGCATAGAGTTTTTCTTCAAAATTGCATGTAAGCGGGAAGAAATCCACATCCTGCTTTGGCTCCTTGCTTGCGCAAACCGTGCAGCTTACGACCGTATCTCCGTATCTGACCGTAGCCTGTCCGTTTGCCTGTTCAGCAAGCTTGCCGATCTCAACTTCGAGAAGTCTGCCGCCAAGTGCTGTCCTATATGTTCTGTAATCTTCGAATCTACCCATTTATTAACAACTCCTTCCTGTTAATCCTTCTTTTCCTATGGGCATTAACTAAATACATACAAAGCGGGAGGCGTGCTCCCGCTTCGTTGTCAGATATTATTTTCTCAGTCCGAGACGTGCGATAAGGCTTCTGTATCTGTCGATATCTGTCTCTCTGAGGTACTTGAGAAGATTTCTTCTCTGTCCTACCATCTTCAGAAGACCTCTTCTGGAGTGGTGGTCTTTATGATGCTCTTTAAGGTGCTCATTAAGGTCGTTGATTCTGTAAGTAAGGATAGCTACCTGAACCTCAGGGGAACCTGTGTCGCCTTCCTTAGTAGCATACTCTTTGATGATTTCCTGTTTCTTTTCTTTTGTAAGCATAAAAATAGACTCCTTTTCTTAAGTTCGCCCGCTCTGCGTGGCCGTCGGAGATGCGAACCACTGCGGCGCGGGTATATTGAATTGATTTACAACGTGGGTATATTAACACGAATGAGTCGTGTTGTCTATCATTTTTTTCTGTAATTCTGTGCGTTTTCGCAGTCACGCGCGATCTGGGCAAAAAGCTCCTCCTGATTCCTGAATTTTCTTTCTCCGCGTGAGAAATGATCAAAGTAAACGGTGACTTCCCTGCCGTAAGCGTCATCGTCGAAATCAAAGATGTTGGTCTCTATGGTCTTTCGTCTTCTGTCGTCATTCACTGTCGGATTGACGCCGATGTTGGACACGCTGCTATAGGTTTCCCCGTTTATAAGGATACGGCTGAAATATACTCCGTTCGGAGGGAGCATCTGCCTGTCCGGAGCGGGAATATTGATGGTAGGAATGCCCATGCGGCTTCCCAGTCTCTTTCCGTGTTTTACAGTTCCCGTAAATGAATACGGTCTTCCCAGAAGTTTTGCGGTCATTTCCATGTTGCCGGTCGCTATCATTTCCCGTATCAGAGTTGAACTGACAACATCTCCATCAACAATGACAGCGTCATGAATACTGACTCCTATGCCGGCAGCTTCGCACTCGCCGCGAAGAGTATCAGGTCTTCCCGTTGCTCTTGCTCCATAGGTGTAATTGAATCCTACAGAAACATGCGCCGCGTTCAGCTTATCAATGACGATATCACTGAAGAAGTCGTGGGCCTGCATCTTCATTATGTGTTCATCAAACGGCACATTGGCAAGGATGTCGAAGCCTATCTCCTCTATAAGTGCGATTTTTTCATCCTCCGTACAGATCAGCTTGACCGCATCAGGATCGCTGTCGTCGCGTCTGAGGATAAAATTGAACGGATGATTAGAGAACGTAAAACAAAGAGACTTCAGATCTTTCTCATTTGCGGCGTCGAGTGCCGCGCGGAAAACTTCACGGTGTCCGATATGTATCCCATCAAAGTTTCCGAGAGCTACTGAAGTTTTATCAGTGATATTCAGCTGATCAAGACTGGTTATTATCTCCATTATCTGCTATCTGATCACCTTTTCAGGTACAAGCGAGCCGTTTTCGACTGCTCCGATCCCAAGGAACACATCATTTCCGTAAATACGGTACAGTCCGTCGAAAGATGAGGGCTCTGTAACGCGGAATCCGCTTCCCCAGGAGCTGTTACCATTCAAAAAGGCGGTAATTCTGTTATCGTTAAGTATTATTTTCCCAAGCTTTTCAAGTGTGATATCAGCCGGAATGAGTTTGTTATTGAGCGGATCGTCATCTTCCGTTATCTCTTCGATCGTATAGGAGTCTTCGATCCTGAAATATCCCGAGGCTGTGCGTGTCAAAGCAGTCATTACTGCCCCGCATCCCAGATCCCGGCCTATATCATCACAGATCGTGCGTATATATGTGCCCTTTGAGCATGTAACATCAAACTCGATCTCACCGCTTTCAAGGTCGATACGTGTGATCCCGTTATCGTATATGGTTATCTCGCGAGGTTTTATCTCGAAGTCTTTTCCCTCGCGGGCAAGGTCATATGCCCTTTTGCCGTTGATCTTCAGAGCCGAGTACTTTGGAGGTATCTGTTTAATATTGCCTGTATAGGCTCTGAATGCCTCTCTCACGGCTTTTTCAGTCACATTCGTGTATCCGGCCGTTTCAGTGACTTTTCCCGTTATATCGAGAGTATCGGTCGTGATACCCAGCTTCATGGAAGCATGGTAAGATTTATGATCCTTATCAAAATATTCGATTATGCGGGTGGCTTTTCCCACACATACAGGCAAAACGCCCGTAGCCATCGGGTCGAGCGTTCCTGTGTGTCCTATTTTTCTGATATGAAGCACATGCCGCAGTTTTGTGCATACATCCTGAGATGTCCATCCTGCAGGCTTGTTTACATTTATTATTCCGTCTGTCATTTCTGTCAGTGAGCGTTCACAGTATCGATCAGTACAGGTATAAACAGCTTCTCTGCCTCTTTGAGAGGCATGAAGAACGTGCAGCCCGCGGCCAGCACATGTCCGCCTCCGCCGAATTTTGCGGCGGCAGCAGCCATGTTTGCGTAAGTGCGGCCTCTGAGACTCGCCCTCACGTTGTTCTCCGTCTCCTTGAACAGGCATGCCCCTTCCACTCCGTCGATGCTCATCATCTTCTGTATGATCCCGTCTGCCTCGTCGAGAGTACAGCCGTTTTCCCTGAGCAGTTTCTGTGTTACCTTGCCGACAGCCAGCTTGCCGTCAGCGTAGAATTCGAGATCCGCTATGACTTCGCTCTCCATTTTGAGCGCTTCCTTGGATCTCCTGTCGTAGATGAGCGCGGAGATGGCCTTGGAATTGAAGCCTTCGATCTTATACAGATGGCCCGCTATCTCGTGTGAGCGGCTCGTAGTGTTGCTGTGCTGGAAATTGCCTGTATCTGTTGTGATGGCAGTGAATATGCAGTTGGCGATATCGAGGGAGATTTCCACGCCGAGAGCCCTTATAACGTTATAGACGATCTCTCCGACTGCAGCCGATTTAGGTTCGATCCTTGCAAAATCATACCTGATCTCCTTGGCCTTGGTTGCATGGTGATCGAAGCAGCCCTTCAGGCGTCCTCTTTCCCATGCTTTCTCCCTGCCTGTTATGCGGTTCAGGCCGTTGCAGTCTATCATAAGCGAGAGCTGAACATCATCAAGCACACTGTCATCGAAAGTTGTGCAGCCACACTCCAGAAAATCGAGGTTCTTCGGCACAGGTTCATTGATCATGACATAAGCCTTCTTGCCGAGACTTCTCAGGGCAAGACAAAGCGCCGTGCATGAGCCCAGCGCGTCCCCGTCCATGTTTGTATGCGGGAACAGCAGTATGCCGTCAAGATCCTTCATTATTGTAGCAATACTTTTTATTGTGTCGTTCATTCCCCGTCGCTGTAAGTAAGGCTGTCGATTATGGAATCGATGTGTCTGCCGTAATCCTGTGATGAATCGAGTTTAAATATGAGTTCAGGCGTATGTCTGAGTTTTATGTCTCTCGAAACCTGGCCCCTGATGGCGCCTTTAGCGCGCTCAAAGCCTGCAAGGACATTTGAGTACACCATTTCTTTATCCTCATCCGAGAGACATACAGGTGAAACGTAGACAGTGGCGTAACTTAAGTCGCGTGTCACGTCAACGCCTGTTATGCTTATTATTCTTGATGTTAGTGCCGGGTCTTTTGCTCCGTTGATGAGAAACGCGCTTACGCTTTTCTTGATCTCTTCACTGAGCCTTCCCTGTCTGTATTTAGCCATTTTTTCTCCGCTGTTAACGTGCTACCTCAACCATGTTGAAGCACTCGATCACGTCGTCAGGCTTTACATCGTTGTACTTTTCGATGCCGAGTCCGCATTCGTATCCGGCAGCGACTTCCCTGACGTCGTCCTTGAATCTTCTGAGCGAGCTTATCACGCCCTCATGAATGACAATACCGTCTCTTACAAGTCTGATCTGAGCATTCCTCTTTACGATGCCCTCGTTGACATAGCAGCCGGCAATGATTCCGACGCCAGGCACCTTGAATGTATCTCTGACAACTGCCTTGCCGAGCACTTCCTCCTTATACTCAGGATCGAGCATGCCCTTCATGGCATCCTGTATCTCGTCTATTATGTCGTATATGACTCTGTAGAGCCTGATTTCTACATCGGCAGCCTGAGCCTGGTTGGTAACTGCAGTTGTAGGTCTTACATTGAATCCGATAATGATCGCGTTCGATGTCTCGGCAAGCATTACGTCGGACTCATTGATCGTACCTACACCGCTGTGGATAACGTTGATCTTGACCTCCGGAGTCTCAAGCTTCTCGAGCGAAGTGATGATGGCTCCGACAGAACCCTGTACATCAGCCTTGACGATGAGGTTGAGCTCCTTGGCCTCTCCTTCCTGTATCTGGCTGAAGAGCTTTTCAAGAGTCATGCTGGCGTTCTTGGCCAGGACTTCCTCTCTCATCTTCTCCTTACGGTTTGCTGCTATCTCACGCGCGGTCTTGTCATCCCTTACAGCGTTGAATGCGTCACCTGCATCAGGTACGTCAGAAAGTCCGAGAATCTCTACCGCTGTAGCAGGACCTGCCTTGCGGATAGTCTTGCCCTTGTCGTCTGTCATGACACGGATCTTTCCTGATGTTGTTCCGGCTACGACGCTCTGACCGGTCTTGAGCGTACCGTTGGAAACGAGGAGAGTCGCGACAGGGCCTTTAGCCTTGTCAAGTCTTGCCTCGATTACGGTTCCAAGTGCCAGTCTGTCAGGGTTTGCCCTGAGCTCAAGCATGTCTGCCTGCAGGAGTATCATCTCAAGAAGGTCGGTGATTCCCTCGCCCTTCTTCGCGGATACCGGAACTGAGATGACTTCGCCGCCCCAGTCCTCTACGAGCACGCCGTGCTCCATGAGTTCCTGCTTTACTCTGTCCGGATTTGCACCCGGCTTGTCCATCTTATTGATGGCAACGATAATAGGAACATTCGCTGCCTTTGCGTGGCTTATGGACTCAATGGTCTGAGGCATTACGCCGTCATCAGCGGCAACTACCAGCACCGCGATATCCGTGACCTGTGCTCCTCTTGCACGCATCGTTGTGAACGCTTCATGTCCCGGCGTATCAAGGAATACGATTCTTCTTCCATTGATCATTACCTCGGAAGCACCGATATGCTGAGTTATGCCTCCGGACTCTCCTGCGGTCACATTTGTATTTCTGATCGCGTCGAGCAGCGACGTCTTACCGTGGTCAACGTGACCCATTACTGTAATAATAGGCGGACGTGGCTTGAGTTCACTCTCGGCATCTTCATGCATATCAATGCCCGGCTCTTCTATCTCAGGCTCTTCCTCGGTTACGACGATCTGTAATCCGAGATCCTCAGCCAGCATCTCAACAGCATCCTTATCAAGAGTCTGGTTGATCGTTGCCATGACACCCATCTGCATCATAGCCATGATGATCTTGCTGACGCTGATCTCAGCCTGCTCTGAAAGACCTGCAACAGTGATCGGAACTGTTACCGCGATCGTTCCCTCCGGCAGGAGTTCTTCTGCTGTAGGTTCCTCTACTACCTTGGTCTTATATTTTTTCTTATGACGTTCCTGCTTTTCGAGGGCAGCTTCATCATAGATGTTGTTGGTATTGTTTCTGCGTCCTCCCGGTCCGTCTTCACGCCTGTCAAATCTCGACTGCTTATCCCTGTCACGGTTATCAAAGAACTTCTTGCTCTTTCCCTTTGAAGCCTTTCCACCGCCCGCAGCCGGTGCCGGAGCAGGTCTTTCACCCTGAGCCTTTTTCGGACGATCCTGACGATCCTGACGTTCAGGACGGTCTTTACGGTCCTTGCGGTCTTTGCGGTCAGTACGGTCCTGACGGTCTCTTCCGCCTTCGCCTTTGTTCTTTGAAGATTTCTTTCTGTCATCATCCGAAGACTTGCTCTGAGCTCTTCTCTCGCGCATCTGTCTCTTTTGCTCTTCAGCCTTTTTCCTTTCGGTCTCGGCATCCGAAATCTTCTTAAAGCGCATAGGCTTGCCCGGAGCGTTCACATATTCTTCTTCCTTTACAGGCTCAGGTTTCGCAGCTTCTGCCTTCGGTGGTTCCTTTGCTTCCGTTTCTTTTTCCGCAGCAGGAACCTCAGCCGGTTTTTCTCCTGGCTTTGCGGCTTCAGGTTCAGGAGCATCAACGGTCTTCTCTTCAACCGGTTTTACCTCCGCAACCTCTGCCTTCTCAGGCTCTGCAGGCTTTTCAGCAGGTGTATCCCGGACTTCAGGCGCTTTTTCCGCAGCAGGAATCTCAGCTGTCACTGCCTCAGTCTCTTCCGCAGCAGGTTCAGCCTCTGTCTTTTCTTCTGCAGGCTCCTCTTTTTTAGGAGCTACAGGCTTTTTCGGGATGACCGGCTTACCCACCGGCGGTTTAGGACGTGCTCCGTCCTTAGGTACCACAGGGACTGCCTTGATCTTAGGCTTGCTGCCGCTGCTGCTGGCCCCGGAAGAAGTTCCCCTCATCATATTGATCGATCTTGTCAGTCTCTCTGCTGCCTGATCCTCGATCGAAGATCTTACAGAGCTGATGGCAATACCAAGCTTGTCCGCGTATCCCTTTAATTCCTGTATACTTATGTCAAGATCTTTGATAAGTTCACTAACTTTCTTTGACATCCATACCTCCTTGGCAGCTACCGGGTACCTGCCCGATAAGTCTGCTGATTTCTTTCTCATCCAGATTTCTCTTGCACACGCGGTTGAACGCCTTCCGCTTGATTGCGGTCCTGACGCACTCCGCATTTCTGCATAGGTAGAAGCCTCTTCCTTCCGCCCTGCCGTTCAGATCAACAACAGGATCCTGTCCGTTCAGCACAAATCTTATAAGCTCGTCCTGAGGCTTCGACTCTCTGCACGCAATGCACCTTCGCATCGGCTTAGTTGTTTTGTGTCTCCTCAATTTCAGTAACCTCTCCGGCTTCTTCTACATCGGAATCTTCATATTCATCGAATGCAAAGCCCATCTCCTTGAGCTGATCATTGCTCTTGATGTCTATCTTCCATCCGCTTACTCTTGCAGCGAGTCTTACATTCTGACCCTCTCGTCCTATTGCGAGTGACAGCTGCTGCTCAGGTACGACAGCCGTTGCTGACTTCTCATCCTCATTTATGTAAACGCCTTCAACTATGGCAGGTCTGAGAACGTTGCTTATAAGGACTGCCGGATCCTCATCCCAGACAATGATATCGATCTTTTCTCCGAAGAGCTCGTCTGCGATGTTCTGAACCCTTGCGCCTCTGTTTCCTACACATGCCCCTACAGGATCAACGTTAGGATCGTGCGAGTAAACGGCTATCTTTGTGCGCGAGCCTGCCTCACGGGCTGTGCCCTTGATCTCTACAGTACCGTCAGCGATCTCCGGGATCTCGAGTTCAAACAGTCCTCTTACAAGACCCGGATGTGATCTCGACAGAAGTACCTGAGGTCCTTTGTTTTCCTTTTTGACATCCATGACGTAGACCTTGATGCGGTCTCCCGGCTTGAAGTTTTCAGTCCTGACCTGCTCTGATGCAGGAACACGTCCCTCAGTTCTGCCGAGTGAGATGAGCATGGTGCCGTTGGAGATCCTCTCTACCTTTCCGGTAACTATCGTTCCCTTCTTTTCTATGAATTCGTTGTAAGAGTTTGTGCGCTCAGCTTCCCTGTTCTTCTGCACGAACACCTGCTTTGCGCCCTGTGCGGCTATCCTGTTAAAATCTCTTGGATCGATCTCGTATTCAACTACGTCACCGATCTCATAACCATCATATATCTCTTTTGCATCCTCGATCGAGATCTGAGTAAGATAATCCTCTACCTCCTCAACTACCTCCATGCCCATGTAAACAGTTACGTTGCCCTCTGTCATGTCAACGTCGACCCTTACATTGGATGCTCCGTAATTCTTCCTGTATGCATTTTCGATGGAGTCCTTGATAGCCCCGATGATCTCTTCTTCGGAAAGATTCTTCTCTTTTTTGAGATCTGCAAATGCATCTAGAAATTCCTTGCTCATTGTCTCCTCCTGATTCCCTGTTTGGTTTTAGAAAACTACTGCTAAATTGATCTTGGCTATTTTATCGGCAGGGATGGCAAGTTCTCCTGCTCCTGTATCTATCATCACGATGCCGTCCTCTTTTCCCCTGAGAACTCCCTCGTGTGATTTGCTGCCGTTTATCTGCTCATAAGTCTTTACTTCTACGGCTCTTCCGGCAAACCGGACATAGTCGGAATCCTTAAGAAGTTCTCTGTCGAGTCCAGCAGAGCTTACTTCAAGGTTGTAGCTGCGCCCTATGATATCGTTTCTGTCCAGCTCATCGCTCAGCCATACATTCACCTTCTCGCAGTCATCAATGCTCACATATTCCGATTCAGCATCAGCCGGCTTGTCAAGGCAGACTCTCAGCACCCATACCGGTCCTTCCTTCTTGTATTCGACTTTGTAGATGTCCAGTCCGTTCTCACTCAGAAACGGCATCAGCATTTCCGTTACTTTAGCTCCGATATCTTCTTTTGCCATGTCTTCACCGCAGAAATATCCATACATAAGTGAAAGAGTGGGAGTCCCCACTCTTTCGAAACGTTAGCTTACTTTAGCACTTATACCACCAAAGCTTTGTAATTGCAAGGGTTTTTTATTCAGAACACTTTGGAAATCAGTCTTTCTTATCCTTTTTGCCCTTATCTGCGGAGCCGGAATCCTTCTTTCCGTCGTCCTTCTTATCCTTACTCTTGTCCTTCTTCGGTGTCGGAGGCGGATCAGGCGGCTGTGTGCCTGTGGTGTAGTATTCACCGTTCTTTACCATGACATTATCCGGCATGGACTTGTATTCTCCGCCTTTTGCTCTCTTGACCTGGCCCATGATATTGCCCCAGAGCCTGGCTGCCGTGGCTGATGTCGAATTCAGCTCTATGTTATTGTCAGTGCCTATCCAGAGAGCTGCCGCATACTTTGGTGTAAATCCGTCGAACCAGATGTCCCAGGTTTCGTCCGTCGTACCGGTCTTGCCGCCTACTCTTTCTCCCGGGATAGCGGCGTCATACGCGATACCATCTGAAACTACTGTCTGGAGTACGTCCGTCATGATGAACGCAACTCCCTCGTTCAGCACTCTTGTTTCCTCAGACTCCCCTTCAAGCAGGACCCTGCCGTTGCTGTCTGTTACCTTTGTATAACAGATGCCGGAATTATGTACTCCGCCATTAGGAAATACAGCGTATGCGAGTGCCATGTCCAGAGGTGTTACTCCCTGTGTCATAGCTCCGAGACCCAAAGCTGCAAGGTTTATGTCATTGTATGGCTGATCGGTGTCATCTATGACAGTGCTGATTCCGAATTTCTTTACCATGTCCATCGAGTAATCAGTTCCGATCTGCGCAAGTATTTTTACGGCGCATGTATTGATGGACTGCTGTATTGCCCGCCTGAATGTCTTGTATCCGGTAAAGGTTCTGCCGAAGTTCTGCGGCCATGCCTTTCCGTTTACCGTCATCCTCTCATCAATCACACCTGAGCTCGCAGTTATGTAATTACCCCAGCCTCTGGTCCCCTGACTGTCATATCCTGTGTCCTTGAACGGGAACAGCTTTCCTTCCTTCTGATACTCATAGCTCTTCTGAAGAGCCGGAGCATATACAGCGATAGGCTTGATCGATGATCCTGGCTGACGCGGGCTTACCGCTCTGTTGAAGACCTTATCACCCTTGGTCTTTCGTGTGCCTGCCATGGCTTTTATCTCACCGGTGCCGACCTTCACGATTACCATTGCTGATTCGACCTTTCCCTTATCGCTTACAGCGCTAGGGAAGTTATCTTTATTCTTGAATTCCTTCGTGACTATTTTCTGCGCCTGTGAATCAAGTGTCGAGTAAATGTTCAGACCTTTTGTATATACCATCTTTTCGGCCTGTTCCTCGCTCAGATTGTATTTTTTCATCAGGTCGTTTTTAACGGTATCAAGCAGATAATCCTTGAATGCCGAGCTCGCGCTTAGGCTTTCTCCGCCCGGATCAATGAAGTCTTCAAGAGGCTTCTTTGCCTTGTCGGCTTTTTTCTGAGTTATGTATCCCTGTTCCGCCATGAGGTCGAGCACCAGATAACGTCTGTTCCGTGACACGTCATTCGCGTAAAGACCTTTTTCTATCTTTGTAGTGGTCTCAGCTTCGTCGTCCTCTGTCATAAGAAGAGCATATACTCCCGGTGCCTGAGGAAGTGCAGCAAGCGCAGCACACTCACTGAGGTTCAGATCCTCCACATCCTTGCTGAAGTATTTATTTGAAGCCGTATCAACGCCATAGCATCCGTATCCAAGGTATATTGTGTTGAGGTATGCAGTAAGTATTTCCTCCTTGCTGAGCTCCTCTTCTATCTCGTGAGCGTAATACATCTCGATGATCTTACGCTTTATGGATCTTACGCTTTTTTCTTCCGGCAGGAAAACGTTACGTGCAAGCTGCTGCGTTATTGTGCTCGTTCCGCTTATCTCGCCTCCGCCCGAGACGGAGTTCCATATGGCTCCGAATATTCTCCTGATATTGAAGCCCTTATGAGTCCAGAAAGTCTTGTCCTCAATAGCTATGAATGCATTCTTAAGGTTATCCGGAAGCTCTTCGTACTTGACGATATCACGGTTTTCTGACAAATAAATATCGTTTGTCAGATTGCCTTTGTCGTCATAGATATGGGTACTGACTTCAAGAGTATTGTAAATCTGCTCAGGATGTATCGTATCCGCATGCGCTATAGTAATAGCGGCATATGCTCCTCCGGCTATTCCGCACACTATCCCCAGAGCAATCATTATCTCAATGAAGCTGATCAGAAATCCCAGAAAACCCTTTTTCCTTCTGATCTTTTTCTTGCCGCCGGCTTTCTTTGCCGCCTGTTTCTGAGCTTTCGCTGCAGCCTTTGCTTCTTCCGCTGCTCTTTTTGACTCTTCGGCCTTTTTCGCCTCTGCTGCCTTTCTGGCCTCTTCGGCTTTTTTCTTTGCAGGAGCGCTGTTATTTGCAACAGCCTTTTTTTCTTTCAGATTCTTTCCGGCAGGCCTGGTTTTTACAGAAGCACCCTGCTTTACGGCTTTTGCCGGTTTTACGGCCTTTTTGCCCTTTGCCGCCTCCATTTCCTCAAAGATCGCCGCCTCGAGCTTTGCCTGATACTCAGCCTTCTGTCTGGCTTCTTCGGCTCTTCTTGCTGCCTCTTCAGCCAGCCTTGCCTCTTCCGCCTTTCTTACTTCAGCCTCTCTCTCAAGCAGTCTCTGCCTCTCCGCTTCAGCGGCCTTCGCCGCTCTGCGGGCATCCTGTTGTTCTGCGATCTTCTTTTTAACAGCGATTCTGGCAGAGTTCAGTTTTTTTGAAAACTCTGACGGAGCCTGCTGCGGCGCTGCGGCTTTAACAGGCTTCGGTTCAGCAGGCTTGCTGTAATTCTCAGGCAGGCCGTACTGCTTTTTTGGCTCCTCAGAAACAGGCGTCACTTCCGGAACTTCTTCAGGAATCTTTTCAGCAGGCGCTTTTTCAGGCTTGCTGTCCCTCGGAATATCATCCGGTTTATTTTCAAAATCAAAAGTAAAGCCGTCAGGTTCTTCCGGCTTGTTTTCAAAGTCAAACGAAAGACTTGCCGGTTCCGGTTTTCCTCCCATGTTGGATGAGACATTGCGCCGGTCCTGCGTTATTTCTCTGACTTTGCCGTTATTCTCTTTATTGTCGAACTGATCTGATGTCATTTTCGTCTCCGACATTTATATATTTATATTATTTACACTTTCATATACAAAAAGTGCGGACTTCTTAGTTCCGCACCATTTTAACACAAAATGTTGTCTTTATATCCATTTATGACGCTATATTTAGATTAAGATGTATTAAGGTAACAATCTTTTACAACGCTATTTCTTAAGCATGCGCATTGAATTAAGTATACAGATCACAGCTACGCCTACATCTGCAAACACGGCCATCCACATGTTGGCTATACCGAGAGCTCCCAGTACGAGGCAGCTGAATTTGACAAACAGCGCGAACGCTATGTTCTGCTTCGAGATACCCAGCGTCTTGCGGGCTATGCCCATGACTGACGGTATCCTTTCCAGATCGTCATCCATGATCACTACATCCGCAGCTTCTATGGCAGCGTCAGATCCCAGAGAGCCCATCGCTATGCCAACATCTGCTACAGAGAGGACCGGCGCATCGTTGATGCCGTCACCTATGAATGCGAGTCTGCCGCGCTTTTTGTCAGCCTTATCGCCCTGACCGGCTCTGCTCCTGAGACCCTCCAGCAGTTCCTCTACAACATTGACTTTATCCTGAGGAAGCAGCTCCGCCCTGTAGTCTGTAATGCCAAGTTCGGCAGCCACAGCTGAAGCGACTTTCTCAGAATCGCCGGTAAGCATAATCACGGATTTTACTCCGGCTTCCATCATTCTGCGTATCGCTTCTTTCGCGCCTTCCTTAGGCACATCTGCAACTATGATAGTGCCGATGTATCTGCCATTTTTGGCCACATAGCAATTTGTGCCGCTGACACCCGCAGCTATTTCAGGCAGTTCAATACCCTCTTCATCAAAGAATCCCTTGTTGCCTACAGCGATGGTATCCCGGCCGGCTTTGGCTGTTATGCCTTTTCCGACTACATTCCTGACATCCTTTATTTCGGACTGAGGTATCGGATTATCGCATGCCTCTACTATTGCTGCCGCGATAGGATGCGTCGATCCTGCCTCGGCCGCGGCGGCATATCTGATTATCCCGGCAGCATCATATCCCTCTGCGGCTTCCACCATCGCCACTCTGAACCTGCCCTCCGTAAGTGTTCCGGTCTTGTCGGATACCACTGTATCCAGGTTGGCCAGGAGTTCAAGGTAGTTGGACCCTTTTACAAGTACTCCCTTTGATGATGCAGCGCCTATGCCTCCGAAAAAAGCAAGCGGTACGGAAATGACGAGCGCGCAGGGACATGATATTACGAGGAACGTACATGCCCTGAGTACCCACTTGCCGAATTCAGCGACAAAATCCCCTGAAATAAGAGGCGGCAGAAAAGCAAGCGCTACCGCAGCAATGACCACTGCAGGGGTGTAATAATGTGCAAATCTCGTTATGAAGTTCTCAGTCACCGACTTGCGCGATGACGCATCCTCTACGAGCTCGAGTATCTGCGATACAGTGCAGTCATCGAATTCCTTCTCCGCCCTTACTCTGAGCAGGGTATCTCCGTTGATGCATCCCGATATGACCTGTTCCCCTTCTTTTACAAGTCTTGGGAGCGATTCACCGGTCAGCGCCGAAGTGTTTACAAGACCGCTTCCTTCAATGACGATGCCATCTGTAGGGACCTTCTCTCCCGGTTTGATGACCAGTATGTCTCCCACTTCGATATCATCAGGGTCTATTACCTCGACGCTCCCGTCTTCGGCTTCGCGGTTCGCGAAATCAGGCGCCATGCTCATAAGGTCGGCAATTGATCCTCTGGACTTTCCGACAGCATATCCCTGAAAGAACTCACCTACCTGATAGAACAGCATTACAGCAACAGCTTCACCGAACTCTCCGCATCCGAACGCACCGATAGTCGCGACAGTCATCAGAAAGCTTTCATCGAAGAGCTGCCTGTTCTTTATGCCGATCAGGCACTTGCGCACAACATCGTGTCCGACGATGAAGTAAGGAACCAGATAGAGCAGCAGAAGTGCGATTCTGCCGCCCATAGTGTCAGGAAACAGTCCTGAGTGTTCTGCGATCATCAGGATCACAAAGAGCACCAGAGATATCCCTATACGCTGTAACTCCTTTTTCTGTTTGTCCGTGAATCTATCCATTACAGAACCACCTGGCAGTCAGGCTCCACTACAGCGATGCATTTTATCGCTTCTTCCACTACCTGATCAAAGATCTCATCGTCTGCTTCGATCATCATCTTCTGAGTCATAAAGCTGACCGAAGCATCATTGACTCCGTCGATCTTCTTGATAGCTTCTTCCATCTTTGCAGCGCAGTTAGCACAGTCCAGATCTACGAGTTTGAATTTCTTTTTCATTTCAGTTCTCCTTTTTCTTCTAATCTGAAAACCTATTCTCCGATATGTTCCTTGCCCATCTCTATGATCGTCTTTACATGATCATCGTCGAGAGAATAATATATTGCCTTTCCCTCGCGGCGGCTCTTTATGAGCTTGCCGGTCTTAAGAGCCTTGAGCTGGTGGGATACAGCAGACTGGTTCATTTCGATATCTTCACATATCTCACTTACGTTCTTTTCTCCGTCAAAGAGGTCATAAAGTATCTTGATCCGTGTAGAATCCGCAAACATCTTGAAAAGCTCCGCCAGTTCGAGAAGCTCCTCCTCCCCCAGATCCTTTATCATGTAGTCGTTTTCCGTCATCCGCTGATCCTTTCAACAAAAAACATATGCTAATATATTCATATGAATATATTAGCATATGTTCATTATATGTCAAGCTTTTTCCCGGAAAATATTTTCAGTCTGTGAAACCGTTCCATACAGGTATTCCCGTGTATACCTGCGGCTCTTCCTCGCCTCTCAGCACCCTGAGAGCTCCCGCCGCCATGGCTTCATGCTCCACCTCTCCCGGATATGAGTATACCGGAGCGATCCACCCGCAGCGTTCGTCTATGTACTCGCATATATCACTGAACCTTAGGAGCCCGCCCCCGAGGATTATTGCGTCCACCTTTCCTGAAAGCACAACAGCCATTTCTCCTATGCCCTTACATATATTATAGAGCATGGCTTTCCAGACGCGGACAGCCTTCGGGTCGCCCGATTCGACCATCTCATGCACTTTGTCTGAATTCGATGTGCCGAAATGGCTCACGAAGCCTGCTGATCTGGTACAGGCATCCCCGACATTCATGTTTTCCGGTCTGCTGAAGTATTCAACAGCCGGCTGGACCGGCAGAGCTCCGATACGGGTCGGCGTAAACGGTCCCTCTCCGAACGCGTTATTTGTGCCATCCACCATACAGCCGTGATCGTGAGCGGATATGGACATGCCTCCGTCGATGTGGCAGACGATAAGGTTTGAATCCTCATATTTCATGCCGTGCCTTTTGCAGTGCAGCCGTGCCGTGCCTCTCAGATTAAGAACATGCAGGCTTGATCCCCTGTACAGCCCGTCAATGCCTGTGATGCGCGCCTCGTCTATGAACTGGTCCACTTTAGGTCCGTCCACCATCAGAGCTAATCCGCCGTATTCTGCAGCCAGCTCGCGCGCCAGAGGCGCTCCGAGGTTCGCCGGATGATCTACACCTGTCACCTTGTTGCGCGTGTCCTCCAGGAGCTTATCGTTGATCTCATACACTCCGCTGTTGATCGAAGCCGTGCTCCCTCCACGGCCGACTACAGCGTCAACACCATGAAGATCTATCCCGTTCCCATCAAGGAATTCGAGTATCATCTGCTTTCTGAAGTCCAGCTGGTCGAATGCGCTCGCGAATTTTGCAAGTTCGGGCGCATCATGGAACACGTTGGCTTCGTAAAGCTTCTTCTCATCTTCGAAATATGCGAGTTTTGTGGATGTTGATCCCGGATTGATGACGAATATCCTGTAGCTCATGTCGTTTCTGTTTTTATACAATCAAATACAATTTGCGATATTGAATATAGAACGTTTGTTCGGTATTATAATACTGCCGGGATTTCATGGAGTATTATGAGACAGGCAGTAGATGTACTGGCTGTTTTCGATGTAGGAGCGATGTCTCCACGCCCTATCAGATTCAAAGTGGTGGAGTCCGGCATCAAGAAAACGGTCAGGGTAACGGATATTAAGAATATCGAGTGGCTCGGCGCAGGCGGTGTTTCACGCATCGTCTATGATTGCTGTACAGTCAATGAAGGCCGCCGTGTCAGTTACCGGCTTCTCTATTTCTACCATGAGTGCCGCTGGGAGATCGAACGCAGCGCTTGACCCTCCTTTAAAGGTCAAATATGCTTATCTGCGCGGACTCAGGCAGTCCCGTGAACAGCCCGTGCTTCTTCAAATCGTCTATATTTGTGCCTGTGAGTTTCGTTCTCGACTTCACATCATCCAGTGTGTTGAACGGCTTCTCAGCGTAGGCCGATGCGAGCGACTCTGCAGCTGTATCACCTATTCCGTTTATCGCGTTGAACGGCAGCATTATCTTTCCGCCGACAACCGAGAATCTGCAGGCCTCAGCCACCCCAAGCACCGGCTCCGAGAAGCTGAAACCTCTCGAGAAAGCTTCGTACATGACTTCATAAACCGTCAGCTGTTCTTTCTGCTTCGCCGTAGCGGTATTACCGAGCTTTTCTATTTCATCCATCCTCTTCTCCACTCCGGATAGTCCGAGGCCGATTATGTCGGCATCGAAGTTGTCCACCTTTGAAGTGAACCAGGCAGCGTAGAAGGCTTCAGGGTAATTGACCTTGAACCATGCCATTCTGATCGACATCATTACATAGGCAGCGGCATGGGCGCGCGGAAACATGTACTTAAGGGTCTCACACGACCATATATACCATTCAGGCACGCCGTGATCCTTCATCATGTTAAGCTGGTCCTCGCTCAGCGTGCGGTTCTTTCTTACGATCTCCATGATCTTGAAAGCGTCTCCGTTCGGGAGGCCCTTTTTGATCAGAAAATTCATGATGTCGTCACGGCACGAGATGACCTCGTCAATAGTGGCCGTGCCGTTGCGCAGAAGATCCTGTGCGTTGTTTGTCCACACGTCGGTACCGTGCGAGAAGCCAGACATCTTTATAAGTGCGGAAACCGTGGTCGGATGTATGTCATCGAGCATCGCCCGCGTGAAGTTTGTTCCGAACTCCGGTATCGCGTATGTTCCGTGAGTGAACCTGTAGTTCTCATTCTTTATTTTAAGGGCGTCAAGCGATGTGAAAATGCTCAGAGTCTCCCTGTCATCCAGGGGTATATTCATCGGATCGACTCCTGTCATTACCTGAAGATGCCTTATGAGCTGCGGCACATCGTGTCCGAGTATGTCGAGCTTCAGAAGGTTCTCATCGATCTTGTGATAATCGAAGTGCGTAGTGATGACATCGGTGTCGCGCTTGTTCGCCGGTTTCTGTATAGGACAGAACTCGTATATCTCGTGGTCGTCAGGAACAACGATTATGCCTCCCGGATGCTGGCCCG
Organism: uncultured Eubacteriales bacterium; assembly: GCA_902779185.1. Taxonomy (GTDB): domain Bacteria; phylum Bacillota; class Clostridia; order Peptostreptococcales; family Anaerovoracaceae; genus Crickella. The sequence continues at coordinate 45,085 of CACZAM010000002.1, read as the reverse complement.
TGGTCCTCTTTACTCCGGTGCAGCCCTTCACCAGATAATCTATATCATACTTGCTTGCATTTATATGATTATCCTCTACATAGTGCTTTACATATCCGAAAGCGGTCTTGTCGGCAATTGTAGCTACTGTGCCTGCCTTATATACATTCTTTTCGCCGAAGATCTCACCCACATATCTGTGTGCCACAGGCTGGTATTCTCCTGCAAAGTTAAGGTCTATGTCCGGCTCCTTGTCTCCCTTGAATCCAAGGAAAGTCGCGAACGGGATATTGAGCCCTTCCTTTTTCATGCGGGCGCCGCACTCCGGGCAATCCTTGTCAGGCATATCGTATCCGACATCATATTTGCCCGGCTCGTCCGACCACTCAAAATGCCTGCACTCCGGGCAGACATAGTGCGGTGCGAGCGGATTTACTTCTGTTATTCCCGCCATGGTAGCGGCAAATGACGATCCTACCGATCCTCTCGATCCTACCAGATATCCGTCCCGGTTCGACTTCTGGACCAGCATCTGCGCGGCAATGTACATCACGGCATATCCGTTACCTATGATCGAGTTCAGTTCAGTCTCGAGCCTTTCCTCTATCTCAGCCGGCAGCGGATCTCCGTATATGGATTTCGCTTTTTCGTAGCAGCTGTTTCTGAGCGTTTCCTCTGCGCCTTCGATCTTAGGAGGGAATTTGCCTGCCGGCACAGGGCGGACTTCCTCCACCATATCGGCTATCCTGTTGGTATTGGTGACAACGATCTCTTCTGCTCTGTCGCCGAGATACGCAAACTCCGCCATCATCTCGTCGGTGGTTCTCAGATAGAGCGAGTCGGAAGGTGTATCGCGGAAGCCTATGCCCGCCATGATGATGTTTCGGTATATCGAAGCCTCCTGTGTCGGGTAGTGCGAGTCGGTAGTGGCTACGGTAAGCTTTCCGAGCCTGTCGGCTGTCGCTATTATCCTGAGGTTGTTGCTGATAAGGTCCTGATCATCCCTGGCGATGCCGTCTTCGATCATGAAGCGGTTGTTTCCGAGCGGCTGTATCTCCATGTAGTCATAGAAAGAAGCGATCCTGTCGAGCTCTTCATCGTCAGCGCCTCTTACTACCGCCTGATAAAGCTCACCAGCCTCACATGCGGTACCGAGAATGAGCCCCTCCCTGTGAGCCTGCAGTACTGAGCGCGGGATCCTCGGCCGTTTGTAGAAATAATCGATATGTGAAGTGCTTACCAGCTTATATATGTTTTTGAGACCCGTCTGGTTCTTAGCCAGGATTATTATGTGATATGTGCGGTTTTTCTTTATGTCAATTGTGCCGTCTGGTGTCACTGCGTCCTCATCCGGGTACAGATATCCTTCGACTCCGTAAATGATCTTTATGTTTCTTCCGCTCTTGGCCTGCTTTGCCGCCTCTTTTGCCGCGTCAGGGAATGCCTGTACAACACCGTGGTCCGTGATAGCGACTGCCGGCTGACCCCAGTAAGCTGCCTTGCTGACAATATCCTTGACCTCGTTGAAACCGTCATTGTCGCTCATCTTTGTGTGACAGTGAAGCTCGACTCTGCGGCCGTTCGGGTAGGTATCCTCTTTCAGCTTTTTTTCTGTCTTTCTGATCGAACTCAGCATCATGAGATTCTGATGCTCATATGTATCGAATTCTATGCTGCCGCGGGCCCTTATCATGTCACCCGCGGAAAGATTCTCCTGTATCTCCTTAAGTTTTTCTTCGGATATGAAGGCTTTGAGGCCGAATGTACGCACCTCTGATGCTATGAGTATGGTTATCAGCTGCCGGCCGCTCTTTATAGGCATAGACTCCATGCTGAAGACCTCGCCTTCTATAACCGGCTTTTCCTTGCTGCCTACAAAACTGTCGAGTTCGCCATATGATACTGGCTCGCCCGTGAAATCATCACCGAGGAGCACAAGTTCACCTGCAGAGTTTGTGAATGCCGGTTTGTCTTTTTTGCTCTGTCTGTACTGGCGGCCGTTTCCTCCGCTGTAACCGTTGCCTCCCGCGGTCTGGGTCTGTGAATACTCCTCGCCTGCGGTCTTTTTAGGGATCATGACTCCCGTATATGTGTAATTGAATCTTACTCTCTCAGCTGAAGCTATCCTCGCAGCGATCCTCCTCTTCATGAGGTTCTCGGTTTTTTTAGGCATCACAAAATTGAGCTTGGCGTCGATGTTCAGCGCCACGCTCGTACCTCCGTTCACCTTCGACACAGACACATTTGTTATCTCTATGTCTATGTCTTTGATGTCCCTGCCACTCGCCTCCCTGAGCTCGTCAGCAGTCAGAATTTCTTCAGAGATCTTTATCATTTTGCCTGCCTATTCAGTATCGGCTTCAACAAGCTCGATCAGCCTGTCAACAAGCCTGTCCTCATCTGCCTTTTCGAGTATCTCCCCGTGGCTGAACACGAGTCCCTCGCCCTTTCCGCCGGCGATACCGTAGTCAGCTTCTCTGCTTTCTCCCGGTCCGTTTACTGCGCAGCCCATGACTGCGATCTTAAGAGGTCTGAGTCCGGCATCAGCACGCTTCTGCGCAATAGGCATGAGTCTGTCTTCTGCCTCGTTTGCAAGACTTATAAGATCTATTTCCGTTCTTCCGCATGTAGGGCATGAAACCACATCTATGGCCTTTTCTCTCAGGCCTGCCGTCTCGAGTATGCGCCTTGCGAAGAGCACTTCCTTCACCGGATCGTCCGTAAGAGACACTCTCATCGTATCTCCAATGCCTGCAAGCAGGAGCGCTCCTATGCCTATAGCCGATTTTAGCTCACCGTTGCGCGGAGTGCCTGACTCCGTTATACCGATATGTATAGGCGCGTCAGTAAGTTTCCTCAGCTTAAGATGCGCGTCATAATTCATACGCACATTTGAAGACTTGATCGAGACCACCAGTTTGTCATATCCGAGGTCTTCTATGTATTTAAGCATTGCAGCCCCGCTCTCAGCCAGAGCATCCGCGGTGACCCCGCCGTACTTTTCGATGAGGTCCTTCTGCAGCGAGCCTGAATTCACACCAACGCGTATAGGGATGTCGTGTTCCCTGGCTTTGTCGACAACGGCTTTCACCCTGTCAACGCTGCCGATGTTGCCCGGATTGATCCTTATCTTATCCGCTCCGGCATCGATCGCCGCGATGGCGAGCCTGTAATCGAAATGTATGTCGGCAACAAGAGGCACCTTTACAAGCTTCTTTGCTCTGCCGAATGATGCGGCCGCCTCCATGTCAGGTATGGCGCATCTGACGATCTGGCAGCCTGCCTCAGCGAGCTCATTTATCTGCCTGACCAGCAGGTCAGTGTTTCTTGTGTCGACATTTGTCATCGACTGTATGGATACCGGCGCTCCGCCTCCGATGGCAACATCGCCGCAAAATACCATTCTTGACATTCCGTCTCCTTTTAACCGAAAAGGTTCATGACATCATTTATTGTGATGAGCGCAAAGAGTGTCAGCAGTACTGCCATGCCTATGACAGTAGCCTTGTACTCCATGTCATCATTTATCCTTCCTCCCGAGATTATCTTGAGCAGGATGAAGAATATCTTTCCGCCGTCCAGTCCCGGGATCGGGATCAGATTGAAGATCGCGAGATTCAGGCTGACGATCGCGAGGAGCATCAGATACGATGCCGGACCGTAGTCAGAAGCCGCGCCGACTATCTTGACAAGGCCCACAGGTCCGGCTATATCGTCTCTGCCTACGTGACCTGTGAACAGCATCTTAAATCCCTGAATCAGCGACTTGTTGAGTTCCCATGTAGTGGCAGGACCCATTTTTGCGCAGGTCCAGAAATCGTTTGTCGTCCCCGCGACAATGCCGATCATATAGCCTCCGTTTTCATCACTGTATTCCGGAGTAACGGAGGCGGTTCCTGTCTCGCTCCCGCGCCTGTAAGTTATCTCGAGAGTTTCGCCCTCTTTGTATGAGCTTATCTTCTCGGCCACCTGTTCCCAGGTGCCGGTTTTTTCGCCGTTGATGGCGATTATCGTATCCCCTGCCTGAAGGCCTGCCTTATCGGCCGGTGAGCCCGGCACTACCGAGTCAAGCGTGTTCACGACTACTCCTGCAATGCAGAGCGATATGGTCACCGCGATCACCGCGATGATAATATTCATCGTTACTCCCGCCAGCAGTATCGCTATCTTCTGAGCGTTTGACTTGCTGGAGTATGAAGTCGGGCTGTCGACGCTCTCCTCTTCTCCCTCCATGGCGCAGTAGCCTCCGAGAGGAAGCAGTCTGAGGGAATACTGTGTATCGCCCTTCTTTTTCTTGAAGATCAGAGGCCCCATACCCACTGAAAATTCATTGATTTTTACGCCGCACCACCTGGCTACGGTCATATGCCCCCACTCATGAGGAATGACCAGCACCAGAAGCATGATCAAGAATAATATTGCAGTTTTCAATTCTTATCTCCTGTCCTTTTGATTTTATTCAGTCAGTCTGACTGCATTATCGGTCTTTAAGGAACTGACACGGGGTATTATGCCTCTCTTTATCTTCATCAGAAGTATCCTTTTTACCGATCTGTCAAGCTGAGTTTTGGATATCTCTCCGCTTTTCACGGCATTTCTGAGCGCGTTGTAACATGCTTTGTAGCTTGTTGTCACACACAGCATGTCGTTTCCTGCCCTGACCGCCATGACAGCAGCCTTGCCGGGATCGCCTCCCGCATAGTCTGTAATACCTGCCATCCCGAGGCCGTCAGTTATAACTACGCCGTCAAAACCCATATCATTTCTGAGGTATCTGTGTACTTTTTTCGACAGAGAAGCCGGCCTTTTGCCGTCAAAGGCATTCACTTTTACATGTGACACCATTATCATGTCAGCACCGGCCTTTATGCCCGCAGCGAACGGTTTTAGGTCTCTGTTCTTAAAAGTTCTAAGAGATCTTTTGTCTTTAATGATACGGTTGTGAGTATCACCGTTGCCGCCATAGCCCGGGAAGTGCTTGAGCACTGAGACCACTCGGTCCTTTCCCATCTGAGTGACCGCAAGTTTTATGAACTTCTTCGTCCTTGCTGTACTTACAGAAAACGACCTGTCATATATGAAATCATGACTGCTGTACGGCAAGTCTGCAACAGGACCGAAATTGCAGTTCAGCCCGAGCGATTTAAGAAACCTGTCTTTGTCTTTTGTATCTTTCGTTATCCCTTTGTAGCCGCCCGCTTTATAGACCTGACGCGGCGAGCGGAACTTCGATCTGCGGTACTTTGAGTACAGCGAAGCTCTCACTACAGTGCCGCCCTCTTCATCCGTGCCAATGAGTACAGGTATCTTCGATTTCTTCTGTATCGAAGATGTCAGTTTCTTCATTCCTTTTTTGTTCGTCCTGTAGAAATCCCTTCCGTAAAGAATGAATCCTCCGAACTGATACTTTTCCTGTATGCCTGCGGCACCGGATTCCGGCAGCGCGACCACCATCATCTGAGCGATCTTCTGCTTAGTACTCATTCCGGCAAGTATGCGGTCCGCCTGCTCTTCCGCAGAATCCGCAAACACCGGCAGCGCAAATGTAAAGCTCATCAGCAGGATGAGCAGAAAAGCTGCGGTTTTTCTGAAGATTCTGCAGGTCAGGGTTTTCATATGTTCAGTATGCCTGTCAGCGCGCAGATCGCATAATACACGACAGGCGCTACGAAGATGACACTGTCGAATCTGTCCATGATCCCTCCGTGTCCCGGGATCAGTGTTCCATAGTCCTTGATTCCCATCTTGCGCTTGAACATGGACGCGGTAAGGTCTCCGGCCATGCCGGCAGCACCTCCGAAGAGTCCGAGCAAAAGGCATACAACAGCCATGTCCTTCATGAATATCACACCGAAGAGCCATGCCAGCAGGGAGCTTCCTGCCAGCCCGCCGACAGCACCCTCTATGGTCTTCTTAGGGCTGAGATTAGGAGCCATCTTGTGCTTTCCAAGAAAGTATCCCGTGAAATATGCACAGATATCCGATCCGAATGCCGCTATAACGACTATCCAGATGAAGAGGCTGTATTCAGTCATGTCTATCAGCACCATGTGATAGGTGAAGAAAGGTATGTACACCAGACCGGTAACTGTCGCGACTGCGTCATATGGTCCCCTCCTGTCTATCTTCCAGCCGTATATCATGCCTGCAGCCACAGCCAGGAATACCCATATGCACATGACCATCATGTTTTCATAAAACTGCGGTACAGCGCTCTCACGCATTCCATATGGGATCGCGGTCACAAAAAGGAGCACGGTCAGCACATAACCGATCTCTTTTGACGGGTGCACATCCAGGTTTGCCCATCCTTTATAGAACTCCTGGAGTCCCATTATGGCTATCAGGAGCGCAGCCGCCCACAGGAACCAGCCGCCCAGATACAGAACGATCAGCAGCGGCGCCATTATTAATCCCGAAATGATCCTTGTTTTCATTTGTCGTTCTCCTTGCGTCCGCCAAACCGCCTGTCACGGTTTGCATACGCATCTATCATCTCAGCGTATTCATCAGGCGTGAAGTCAGGCCACAGAGTATCGGTGAACATCAGCTCGCTGTACGCGCCCTGCCACGTGAGGAAATTTGACATGCGTTCTTCTCCGCTCGTCCTTATTATCAGATCCGGATCAGGTACGTCGAAGTGAGCGCTTCCTGAATAGAGGAATCTTGATATATCGTCCTCGGTAAGTTCCTCAGGATCTCTGCCCTGCTCCATGCATTCGGCAGTAAGTGCCTTCACACTTCTGAGGATCTCGTCCCTTCCGCCGTAATTCAGAGCTATGTTGAAGATGAGTCCGTCGTTGTCCGCCAGTCTGCCCACCATTTTATTGATGGCATCTACCGAAGCCTTAGGCAGCATGTCATATTCTCCGAAAATATTGATGTGTACGTTGTTCTCATCAAGCTCTTCAAGCTCTGAATTCACGTACTTTACAATAAGATTGAAAATGCCACTTACCTCTTCGGTGCTGCGTTTCCAGTTCTCGGTGGAAAATGCGTACACTGTCAGGTACTTTATGCCAAGATTGGATGAAGCTATGACGATCTTTTTCATCGACTGCATGCCTGCATTGTGCCCCATCACGCGTGGCACGCCGTGGGCCTTGGCCCACCTTCCGTTGCCGTCCATTATTATTCCGATGTGAGTAGGTATAGGTCTCTTTTCCATATCGTTTTACAAACAGCAGGCGTGGCATAAAGCCACGCCGCAGATCATCATTAAAATACGCCTTCTAGACCTCCATGAGTTCTTTCTCTTTTTCAGCGATGATGGCATCTATATCCTTGATTGCCTTCTCAATGGTCTTCTGAGTGTCTTCGAGTTCCTTCTTGAGATCGTCCTCAGTGAGCTCGCCGGCCTTTTCAGCCTTCTTGAGCTCATCATTTGTATCACGTCTCAGGTTTCTGACAGCAACCTTGGCATCCTCGCCGTAGTTCTTTACGACCTTAGTGAGCTCTTTACGTCTTTCTTCCGTGAGCTGAGGGATCGCCAGTCTGATCACCTTGCCGTCGTTTGTCGGGTTGATTCCTATATTTGCTTCAAGGATCGCCCTCTCGATGTCTCCGACCGATTTAGGATCGAACGGCGAGATCATCAGTGTTCTCGGATCAGGCACCGAGATGTTGGCAAGAGCCTTGAGAGGTGTAGGTGTTCCGTAGTAGTTCACCATTATCCTGTCAAGAAGTGCCGGGTTTGCTCTGCCCGCTCTTACGGTGTTAAGGTTGTCTTTAAGGAAGTTCTTTGCGCCTTCTATTCTCTCTTCAAGTGATTTCTTAGCCATGATGTGCCTCCTACTGTATGAGTGTGCCGACATTTTCGCCGTTGATAACCTTCATGAGATTGCCCTCTTCCTTGAGAGCAAACACATATATCTTAGTCCCGGTATCCTTGCAGAGCGTTGCTGCAGTGAGATCCATGACCTTAAGATCTTTATCTATGATATCCATGTACGAAAGCTCCGTAAAGCGTTCTGCATCAGGGTCCTGCTTAGGGTCTGCCGAATACACGGCGTCGATGTTTTTTGCCAGGAGAAGCACATCCGCTCCGATCTCTGCAGCTCTAAGGGCCGCAGTCGTATCTGTAGTAAAGAACGGGCTTCCTGTACCGCCGCCGAATACCACCACCTTGCCTTCTTCAAGGTAGTCGAGAGCCTTGCGCCTTGCGTAGCCTTCAGCCATGTCTCTAATCTCGATCGCAGTCATCAGCTTTGCCGGGCATCCTGCCGCAAGCAGAGCATCCTGAACCGCGAGTCCGTTCATGACGGTAGCCAGCATTCCCATGTAGTCTGCAGTAGGTTTGTCAATATTGCCTCCCGTGCGTCCGCGGAAGAAGTTTCCTCCTCCCACAACAACCGCTACCTCCACTCCGGCGTCGCGTATCTCCTTGATCTGGGCAGCTACCTTCCCGAGCTCCGCATCGTTGACTCCGAAGCGGTCATCGCCTGCAAGCGCTTCTCCGCTTACCTTTATAAGGACTCTTTTATATTTTATTGCCATGTTTAAGTTCCTCCAACTGTTTTATTGTACCATGTTTGTCGGATTAACTCTATGCATCTTTCTTTTCGATCTTACGGATCTCCTTGGTGCGGATCTCCTCGCAAAGAGCGCTTACGAACTCACCGAGCGGTTTTACGCCTTCATCGCCGAGATACCTCGAACGTACGGAGACATTTCCGTCTTCAGCTTCCTTGGCTCCGAGAACCAGCATGTACGGGACTTTCTCCATCTGAGCTTTGCGGATCTTGTATCCTATGCGCTCACTGCTGTTGTCTACAGTCACGTCTACGCCGTTTTTACGGAGCTCCTTACGGACTTCCTCTGCATAGTCAGCGATCTTATCAGAGATAGGCAGTATCCTTACCTGCTCCGGACAGAGCCATGTAGGCAGGTTGCCCGCATAGTGCTCGATGAGCCATGCAAGCGTACGCTCGTAGCATCCTATGGAGGTGCGGTGGATGATATACGGACGTTTTCTCTGACCGTCTCTGTCGATGTAGTACATGTCATAGCGTTCAGCAAGGAAAGTGTCGATCTGTATCGTGATCATGGTATCTTCCTTGCCGTATACATTCTTTGCCTGGATGTCGAGCTTAGGTCCGTAGAAAGCGGCTTCGCCTGTTGCTTCCTTGAATTCAAGGCCGATATCGTTGAGTATGTCTCTCATGAAGCCTTCTACGCGATCCCATTCCTCGGCCGTTCCGAGATAGTCCTCAGCATGCTCAGGATCCCACTTCGACAGACGGTAAGTGACATCTCCTTCAAGGCCGAGGGTCGTCAGGCAGTATTTAGCAAGCTCTACGCAGCCCTTGAATTCTTCTTCGAGCTGATCCTGAGCTACAACCAGATGTCCTTCCGAGATCGTGAACTGACGCACTCTGGTAAGTCCATGCATCTCGCCGGCCTGCTCATTTCTGAACAGCGTCGAGGTCTCGCCCATCCTGTACGGAAGATCACGGTAGCTCTTCTGACGTGCCTTATATACGTAATACTGGAACGGGCATGTCATAGGACGCAGAGCCAGTACATCTGCATCAGCGTCATTCTCGATAAGATTGAGGTCCTCTACTCCGCGGATCTCGCTCGAGCGGTCCTCTGCGGCCATGATATCGTCCATGTTGTCATAGCCGAGCAGGAACATGCCGTCCTTATAGTGATACCAGTGGTCAGAGATCTTGTAGAGAGTGGACTTTGCCATCAGAGGAGTCCTTGTGCGTACATAGCCCCATTCATACTCCTCAAGGTCCTCGATCCATCTCTGCATTTTCTGGATGATCTTTGTGCCCTTAGGCATGAAGAGCGGGAGACCCTGTCCGATGACATCCACGGTCGTAAAGATGTCCATCTCACGGCCTAGCCTGTTGTGGTCGCGGTTCTTTATGTCTGCGAGATAAGCCAGATACTCTTCGAGCTCGTCCTTCTTCGTATAAGCTGTTCCGTAGATACGCGTGAGCATCTTGTTATGCTCATCGCCTCTCCAGTAAGCTCCGGAACTCGATGTGAGAGCGAACGCCTTTATAGGCTTTGTGCTCATGATATGCGGACCTGCGCAGAGTTCAACAAAATCTCCCTGCTGATAGAACGATATCTCCTCGTCCTCAGGCAGATCCTCGATGAGCTGCACCTTGTACGGCTCATCCTTGTCCTTGTACATCTGTATGGCTTCTTCTCTTGGAAGCGTGAAATATGTCAGCCTCTCGCCCTTCTTTATGATCTTCTTCATCTCCGCTTCGATCTTATCGAGATCCTCTCTTGTCAGAGGCGGCATGTCGAAGTCATAGTAAAATCCGTTCTCGATCGAAGGTCCAATGGCGAGCTTCGCATCCGGATAAAGATTCTTTACTGCTTCAGCGAGCACGTGAGAGCATGTGTGCCTGTACGCGCGCTTTCCTTCATCTGAATCGAATGTCAGGATGTTGAGGTCGCAGTCCCTGTCTACCATTGTTCTGAGGTCGACTGCCTTTCCGTCGATCTCTGCCATGCAGGCTGCTCTCGCGAGTCCCTCGCTGATATCCCTTGCAATGTCATATGCGGACATCGGCTGAGCATACTCTTTTTTGCTTCCGTCTTTCAGTGTTACTATCAATTTGTTTTCCTCCTTCTATTCTCCGGAAGGGCAAAAAATAAAGTCCCCTCCGACATGTTGTCAGAAGGGACGCATACTCTGTTATGTGTGAGTATCCGTGGTTCCACCCATCTTCCGGCAAGATCTCTTACCGGCACTCATTCGGACTTTTTACGCTGTCCAGGCGGGCAGTATTGGTGCCACTCGGAGGTGGTTTTCAGAACACCGGGACTTAGGATGATTCCAGCTGCCATCCCTCTCTGGCAAGCCCCGTTGGTGAACTTACTGTCCTCGTCATCGTTTTACTCGCCTATGATACAATTTTTAAGGCCTTATTTCAACTATTTCTTCGGACTCTACCGCATTCTTCACAAGTGTTTCAACATCGAGCGCGGACTCAGATCTTTCTATGCGGTCCTTCTTCGGTTTGGTTACCGGATGCTTTGGCAGGAACACCGTGCAGCAATCCTCATAAGGCTGTATGGAGATATCATATGTGCCTATCTCACGGGCCTTGTCCATTATATCCACCTTGTCCATGGCGATCAGCGGTCTCATGACAGGCATCTCTACCACGCTGTCCGTTACGACAAGAGCCTCTGCTGTCTGGCTTGCAACCTGCCCCAGGTCTTCACCCGTTATGAGCATCATGCAGCCGTTTTTCAAAGCAATCTGCTCAGCGATCCTCATCATGAAACGCCTGACGAGCAGCGTAGTCTCATCTTCCGGGCAGTTCTTTACGATCTCCTCCTGGATAGGAAGCAGATTGATCACATGCATCCTGACAGTGCCCATGTATCCGGCGAGCGTCTTTACGAGCTCCTCAACCTTCCGCTGCGCTCTCTGGCTCGTATACGGATAAGAGTGGAAGTGAACAGCTTCGATGCTCATTCCGCGCTTTGCCATCATAAATGCCGCAACAGGGCTGTCTATGCCGCCGCTCATCAGAATGAGACCCTTTCCGTTTGTCCCGAGCGGAAGTCCTCCGAACCCGCGTATCTTGTCCCTGAAGATATATGCTCCCTCGCGTCTTACATCAACAGTCAGAACACAGTCGGGGTTATGTACATTTACGCTGAGCACTTTGCAGGCCTTCAGCACCATGCCGCCCACCTGCCGTGCTATCTCAGGCGACTCGACCGCAAAGGATTTGTCCGCCCTTTTGCCCTTGACCTTGAAAGTTTTTATATCCTCAGTTTCTATCACCTTCTGCATGAATTCCGCAGCCATTCTGCCTATTTCGTTGATGTCTTTAGGCGCTTCGACCGCCGGGCTTACCGAAGCCACTCCGAATACTCTTACGCACTTTGATATGACCTCGTCCTCAGGTATGTCTGAAGGCACTCTGACGAACATGAGACCATCTATCCATTTCGCCGAAGCATCTTCATAGCATGACAGCGCGTTCTTTACCCTCTCAAGAAGAACGCGTTCAAAGTACGGCTTATTCATGCCCTTAAGTGCGACTTCGCCGCACCTTACTATATAAAGATTCTTTTCCATTTCATTTATACCTTTTTATCAGCGGAAGCTTCCGAGTCTGCGGAAACGCTCAACGGCGATCTTCGTACGATCGATCACGTAATCCATTTCTTCCACCGTATTGAATTCAGAGAAGCTGAAGCGGAGCGCTCCCTCTATCTCCTTGTGAGTCATCGACATTGCCTGAAGCACATGGCTGTCGCCTGTCTTGTTTGATGAACATGCGGAACCGGTCGAAACATATATGCCGTCCTGCTCGAGCGTGTGCAGGAGCACCTCACCGCGTGTGCCTTCGAAAGAAACATTCAGTACTCCGGGACAGCGCCTGCCGTGCTCATGCAAAGTATAGCCGAGTTCTTCCGGACCGTTCACCATTATATCTTTGATCTCTGCCCTTAGTCCGTTGAGAAGATAGTTATTGACTATACCCATGCGGCTGGTTTTCATTATGAGATCTGAACATGCCATTTTTGCGGCAAGCCCCATGCCGGCAATTCCCGGTGTGTTCTCTGTTGAAGATCTGAATCCGCCTTCCTGGCCGCCACCTATTATGTAAGGAGGCAGGCTGTGTCGCTTTTTCATGTAGATAAAGCCCATTCCCTTAGGCCCGTGAAACTTGTGAGCGCTTGCAGAAATCAGATCGGCATCTGTATCATCCAGCGGAAGCTTACCGAAAGCCTGTACGGCATCGGTATGGAACATTATGTCTGTTCCGTGTTTCCTGTTGTATTCCCTTACGGTACGCCCGACAGGGATCACCGGCTCTATTGTGCCTACTTCATTGTTGACGGCCATGATAGAGACAATAATGGTATTTTCGTCAAGTGCCGCTTTTACAACCTGTTCTTCGACATATCCGTCAACATCCACATCAAGGAAGACCACTTCGAAACCGTCCTCTTTGAGTCTCTTGCATGTTTCGAGAACAGCAGGATGCTCGACCTTCGTGGTGATGATCCTTTTGCCGCGGCGTCTGAGCTTGCGTGCAGATGAGAGCAGCGCCATGTTGTCGCCTTCGGTGCCACCTGATGTAAAAATGACATTACCGGCAGGCGGCAGCAGTTCTTCGATCTGCCTGCGCGCGTCATACAAAATATTGCCGGCTTCGAAACCGAGCGAGTGAAGCGAAGACGGATTTCCGAAATCGTCTTTGGCGACTTTGTACATCAGATCAGTTACTTCATCATATTGTCTTGTTGTAGCGCTGTTATCGAGATAAACCATTCCGCACGCCCTCTCTTTACAAAGGCTCCTCTTGTGAGGAGCCTTTATAATACATTCTTATTTTGCGAAGTCCGTTGCTCTTGTTTCTCTGATGACACTGACTTTGATCTGTCCAGGGTATTCGAGCTCAGTCTCGATCTTCTTGGCGATCTCTCTTGCCAGCATAGGAACTTCGTCGTCCCTGACCTGATTAGGCTTGACTGCGACTCTGATCTCGCGGCCTGCCTGAATAGCATAGGACTTCTCTACACCCTTGGTGGTATTGGCGATGTTCTCAAGATTCTCAAGTCTCTTGATATACGATTCGAGAGTTTCTCTTCTTGCTCCCGGTCTTGCAGCAGACAGCGCGTCGGCAGCTGCTACAAGCATGGCCTCAAGAGTTGTCGGCTCCACATCGCCGTGATGAGCCTCGACCGCATTGATGACTTTCCAGGATTCCTTGTACTTCTTGCAGATATTGACTCCGATTTCCACGTGTGTTCCTTCTACTTCGTGGTCGATAGCCTTGCCTATATCATGTAGCAGACCGCCTCTTCTGGCGAGTCTCGGATCGAGTCCGAGCTCTTCCGCCATCATGCCGGCTAAAGTCGCCACCTCGATGGAGTGCTGAAGCACGTTCTGTCCGTATGAAGTCCTGTACTTGAGTCTTCCGATAAGCCTTACCATCTCAGGGTTCAGATTGTGCACGCCTGTCTCGAAGCATGCTCTCTCTCCCTCTTCCTTTATAATGGTGTTGACTTCCTTTGTTGCCTTCTGGACCATTTCTTCGATCCTTGCCGGATGGATACGTCCGTCAACGATCAGCTTTTCAAGAGCGATCCTGGCGATCTCTCTTCTGACCGGATCAAATCCCGAAAGAATGACTGCCTCCGGAGTATCATCAATGATGAGATCTACTCCGGTCAGAGTCTCGATGGCTCTGATATTGCGGCCCTCTCTTCCTATGATGCGGCCTTTCATGTCGTCGTTCGGCAGGCTTACTACCGAAACTGTGGTCTCCGTTACCTGATCCGAAGCGTATCTCTGGATCGCGGTCGTGATGATTTCTCTGGCTCTCTTGTCGGCTTCTTCCTTTGCTTCGGTCTCGATATTGACTATCATGTCCGATGCATCCTTGCGAATCTCCGTTTCGAGTTCCTGAAGGAGCAGGTGTTTCGCTTCCTCTCTTGTGTAACCCGAGATCCTTTCGAGTTCTTCTACCTGCTTCTGAATGTAGGCGTCGATCTCTTTGTGCTTTTCATTCATCGACTGCTCTCTCTTGGTGAGACCGTTCTCGCGTTTCTCGATGCTCTCGAGCTTGCGGTCGATGTTTTCCTCTTTCTGAGATATCCTCCTCTCAGCCTTTGTGACCTCAGCCCTCCTGGACTTCAGTTCACCTTCGTATTCTTCTCTCAGCTTATGTATTTCCTCTTTTGCCTCAAGCACCTTCTCTTTCTTGAGGTTCTCGACAGTATTATGCGCATCCAGTATCATATTTCTGGCCTGCTGTTCTGCGCTTCCTATGGCCTTTTCTCCGACATTCTTACGAAGTATGTAACCAATTGCTATACCGACGATAAGGACTACAATGCTGATCACAACAGTTAAAACCGGTGACATAAGCACCTCCTTATCAATTATTTGGATTTTGTAATATATACATTATCTACGCATTTTGCTGTAATTATTTCTTTATATAGGGGCTAAAGCGCCCGATCGATACAACATATATGCGGTTAGATGACATAAACATACATAGATATTATACATATACTAATAATTCCAGTCAATAAATAAAAAAGAGCAGCTATGACAGCTGCTCTATCTCATGTATTCGATAACTACATCCGCATCCGAAGGTGTATCTATGTATCTTATTCCCCGTTTTTCACGGGTTTCTCTGCCCTTGCCCGGCAAGAACAGTATGGTGTCATCATCCATGAGCGTGATGGCCTTCTTTATAGCCTCCACCCTGTCTGTGATGATCTCGCATTTTCCGCCTGCCGCTTCTACGAAGCCTGCGATCTCGCTGCAGATCTTGTTGACATCCTCTTCGCCGTAATCTTCTTCTGTGATGATCGAGTACGAGCAGTTATGACCGGCTATGGTGCCGAGCTCCTCACGCCTTGCGAAAGCTTTGCCTCCCGGGCATCCGAAGACTATCATCATTTTCTTCCCGGGGAACTCTCCTCTTATGGTCTCAAAGAATTTCTCATAGCTGAGCTTGTTATGAGCATAATCTACAATAGCTATGCGCTTTCTGTCCCCGCTGTAGAACACTTCCATGCGTCCGGGCGAATTTGCAGCGGCAAGACCGCTCTTAACATATTTCAGCGGGACTCCGAGCAGCGCGGAAAGAGATATAGCTGCAAGAGCGTTCTCAACATTGATCGTACCGAAAGTGCCAAGAACGAACTCCTCATCGAAGTCTTCGTATCCTTCTACAGACTTTCCCCTTGCCCTGAAAGTAACCTTTCCTTCGCGCGAACTGACATCATATCCGTATACGTCGGCACCGCTGTCCTTCTGACTGAACGTGATCACATAAGGGCAGTCCGCCGAAGCCGCTATAATGCGCTCCTGTTCATCACAGTCGAGATTGATGCATGCCTTGCGGCAATGTCCGAACAGTCTGAGCTTTGCCTCAAGATAATCATTGAAATCCGGATGCTCTATCGCGCTGATATGATCGCTTCCGATGTTAAGGAAGGCGCCGGCAGCAAACTCTATACCGGTCACCCTGTCATACTTGAGCGCCTGACTCGAGACTTCCATTGTCATATAGCTGATCCCGCTCTTCAGCGCATTGCTCATATGCTGATAAAGTTCCATTATTTCAGGCGTGGTGAGATGCGACTCTTCCTCTATCATTCCGTCATAGTTGTCTATTCCGGAGCAGATGGCGCTTCTGTGTCCGCCGGTATCCTCCATATATGAGTCAAGTATGTATCTCATGAAGTATGCCGTAGTCGATTTGCCCTTGGTTCCTGTTATTCCGACCATGCAGAGGTCGTCAGACAGCTTCCCGTAGAATGTCTCTGCAATGACAGGCATGGCCTTGCGGATATCTTTCACTCTGATATCCAGGCAGGAGCCTTTTACTCTGTCCATGATGCGTTTACCCGCAGCAGCAGCTTCACTTTCGCTTACTAAGCTGCAGGCAGCACTCCCTGATGCATCACTGTCCTCCCTGACATAGCACACCGCGCCGCTTTCTATAGCGTCATTCAGGTACTGTTCTTTGAAGTGGGCACCCTTAACAACAAACAGCGTGCCTTCAGAAGCCTCTTTTGAGTTATAGGTAACACTCTTCACTTCACATGCACCGAGCTCCTTCATTCCAGGCTCAGTGTACAAAGCCATTATCGCGCTGCAGGATGGCTCACCACCTGCTGATGTGAGAAGTCCCGCCATTCCAAGCGAATCTATAAAATCCTGAATCGTAACTTTTCTTTCCATGCTTTTCTGTTAATCTCCGAAGTATCCTTCTGATTTCATGCTCGTAAAACATCCGTTGCCGACTATTACGTGATCGAGCAGTCTTATCCCGAGTATCTCTGAAGCCCTTATGAGCCTTTTAGTGACATCTATGTCCTGGGGACTTGGTGTCGGATCTCCACTCGGATGATTGTGAGCAACGACAACAGCCGCTGCTCCCCTTCTGACAGCAGGTCCGAACACTTCTCTCGGGTGTACCGGTGCGCTGTCAATGTTACCTATCGATATTACTGACTTTGACTCCACCTGCAGCCTTGAATTGAGATTGAGCGTCATGAAAAGCTCGCGCTTTTCGTACATCATCTCTTCCATCAGTATGTCAGCAACCTGTCTGCTGTCTCTGATCCTTATCTTTACAGCTCCCTGATGGTCTGAAATAAGACGTTTTGAAAGTTCCATGGCCGCTACTATCGAGCACGCCTTCGCTTCCCCGATACCGTCGATCTCAGTAAGTTCCCTTACTTCAGCCGCTCCCAGCCCTCCGGTGTTTTCACTGGTGTAGGAAATGACCTCATCCGCAAGCCTGACTGCAGACTTGTCACCTGTACCGGTCCGTATTATGAGAGCCAGAAGTTCAGAATTGCTCAGGCATCCGGCCCCTCCATAGAGCATCTTCTCCTGCGGTCTTTCAGCCTCAGGCATCTTTTTTATCTGCATATTTACTCCTTTCCGGAGCACACATGCTTATAATACTACTTTAAAAGCCACCCCCACAAGGACGTGGCTCAATGATCATGTGCCAGATTCAGTCTTACGCGCTGCGTCCCGTCTTAGCGGTTATTATATCTGCCACAGCATCTATGTTCTCTTCGATCGACATATCAGACGTGTCCAGAAAAACGGCATCATCAGCCGCTCTGAGAGGGCTTACCTCGCGGTGTGAATCCTGATAGTCTCTTGCCTGAATTTCAGAGAAAATAGTATCGTAGTCCGCTTCCTTACCGGCAGCAAGCAGCTGTTCGTAGCGTCTTTTTGCCCTTACCTCAGGCGATGCCGTCATGAAGATCTTTACTTCGGCATCAGGAATGACCGTTGCTCCGATGTCCCTGCCTTCCATGACAACATCCTTAGTGGAAGCGAGATAACGGCTTACCTCATCTACCTTGGCTCTGACAATGGCAAGCTTGGATATGTTTGAAGCCGCCATTGAGATCTCGTTGGTCCTTATAAGACCGCTGACATCTTCTCCGTCGAGATGAGTATGACCGCTGACAAAATCTATAGAGGTGACAGCCAGCATTTTCCCGACTGCGTCCTCATCAGACATATCCACACCGTTTCTAAGTGCTTTAAGACCGAGCGCTCTGTACATGGCGCCCGTATCAATATATTCCAGTCCGAAGCGTGCAGCTATAGCCTTCGCTATTGTGCTCTTGCCTGTACCTCCCGGACCATCTATAGCAACTCTGAGCATTATATGATTCTCCTGTATGATTATTTTTTGTTTTTGGTGAGTTTGTTGATCTCATCGATGAATGTATCGATGGTCTGGAATTCCCTGTATACCGAAGCGAACCTTACGTATGCGACCTGATCGATAGCCTTGAGCTCTTCCATGATCAGGAGCCCGATGTTTGTGGACTGGATCTCCTTCTCCATGGTATTCGAAAGCCCTCTCTCGATATTGTCGGCTATCCTCTGAACATCATCGTAAGTAACCTTGGTCTTCTGGCAGGCCTTCATTATTCCGTTGACGATCTTGTTCTTATCGAAGCTCTCACGGGTGCCGTCCTTTTTGACTACGACAAGGAGTGAATTCTCGATTTTCTCAAATGTCGTAAATCTTTTTTTACACTTTGTGCACTCACGTCTTCTCCTTGTAGCAAGTCCGTCTTCAACAGGCCTCGAGTCGACGACTTTTGTGTCTTCGTAATTGCAGTACGGGCATTTCATAGTGATCTCCTCCATTGCTGCGAACTCCGGAACAGAGTTCATATTCCATATGCAAATCGATGTTATCACAATATATAGTGGTATTGCACTCTTCTTAACAGAAATTGAGCAATGTTAGCCTCATGAAATCTGTAATGTGAAAAATGCTTCACATTAGTCTGATAATGTCTTCACATTCAGATGCTAAAATCCAAGTGTCGGAAAGATTCGACGATTTACCTTTTTCTTTTGATTGTTCTTTCTTAGTTAGATATTTTCGCAACAGAAAAGCTCCGGCCGTAAAGCCGGAGTTTTTCTAGATGCCTGCATTTATAAACAACTCGTTTATGGATAGAAAAAAAATATATTATTCAAATAGCACTCCTCTTCTGCTATAAATATTGGTGAGACAAGCAGCAATGGCTGAAAGGACAATCCAATGAAAAAGAAAATCAAGGTGATCTGCGATTGTGATAATACGGGAAGCTTTCCGGGTCGTCCCATGGATGATGCCCTTGCTATACTGTATCTCCTCGGTAATCCTGAAGATATCGAACTTCTCGGCATCACATGTAATTACGGGAACGGAACATCAGAAGAATCCTTTATAAGCAACACAACGCTTCTCAATGAGACCGGCTATACGGACGTTCCTGTTCTGCGCGGTTTTGAAGTCGGAGAAAACCCTGTTTGCGAAAGCTCTGAGTTCATAGCTAAAATGGCCGACATGTATAATGGCGAGCTGGTATATCTCGGCATAGGTTCTCTGGGTAATCTTTATGGTGCATATCTGATTGACAACTGTATTTTTGATAAGATAGCACAGATAGTCCTTATGGGCGGTATCACTCAGCCTCTTTTCATTCATGGGAGCAAGCCTCTCGATGAGCTCAATTTTTCAGTAAACGCTCTGGCGTCTTCAACGGTCCTAAGCAAAGGACATAATATTTCTGTCATCACCGGCAACAACTGTTTGTCTGTATCCGAGCTTCCTAAGGATGAATTTCTCAGCAATCTGTGCTCTTCGGAAAACCCCGCCGGCATGTACATAGCACAGAAATGCGGTTACAGGTTCAAGACAAAGGAGATCGTTTACGGAGCTGACAGTTCCTATGTGTGGGATGCTGTTGCTGCCGCATATATAAACCATCCCGAAAAATATACTGATCATCCGGTTCCTTGTAAGATAAGCAAGGATTTGATTGCAGAAAGCGGCTTTCTTAATCCGTGCGAAAGAGATGAGGCAAACAACGTTATAAACATCCCTTCTGCCAGAAGCCGCACTGAACTTCAGGAGCTGTTTTATACCAGCTGGCTTTCTCTTGATATGCATACAAGTGACGCAAACTTTTCATGCAGGGGTCTGTATCTGGATAAGCTTATCCAGCCTTGCATACTTATTGAACTCTCCAAAGAACCATGTTATGGCTTTCTGCTTATGAAAAAGCTGATAGAAGACGGATATGCAGATGAAAGCCTTGATCCTACCGGTTTCTACCGTAATCTTAAAAGAATGGAAAAGGACGGGTATCTGACATCGGAGTCTGCAGGACAAGGTGCGAAAGCGAAAAAAATCTTTTCCATTACGGACTTCGGCAGGCAGGCTCTTCTGAACTGGAAAGATTCACTCAGGCGATATGGTACCCATATATCGCGTATAGTCAGCGGCATAGAAGAAATGGGCAAGTAAAAAAAGGGCGATGCCCTTTTTTCTTGTCTTATTCGTCCGGATCATCTGACGCCAAGTCTCCTCTCAATATCACTCAGAAAGCTGTCGCTCAGGTAATCGCCCAGCTTCTTTCTGGTGCTTTCATTTGCTATAAGCTTATCAGGATCCTGATATTCTATCCATGCCATTGCGCACCATGTGAGTCCTCTCAGGCAGGTTATGTTTATAAATACTTTTGTACGCTCCTTTATGCCTGCTGTATCAAATCTTCCGTTAACAGCCTCAATATAGCTATCAATAAGTCTGTCAGTCTCTTCCGGAGTCAATACTGTATCAGTCTTCCAGAACGTAGTTGTAGGTGCGAGCAGATGACCGAGATCCTGAGCCGGGTCACCATACAACGGCTTCTCCCAGTCTACAAGCCTTGCGAATCCATTATCATCAATGAGAAAGTTTGTCGAATTCAGTTCCGTATTTATGCAGCACCTTGTGAAGTCTGTGTTTTCCGGAAGGTGTTCAAGGATCTCATGACCTCTGTCAAGGAGCCGCCTCATTCTCATTTTGATCTTTTCATCACCAATGTCTGAATCCATGTAAGTGGAAACCATGAGTTCGCATTCGTCAAGTATTGACCTGAGCGGGCTTTGCGGAGCAATCAGCCTAAGTGTATCACGCGGAACACAGTCATCTCCGAACGGCTCTCCGTAAACGACATCCCCCGGTGGAATGTATACACTATGTATATCTGACATACACTCCATTACTGCACGCATATCATCCCTGCTTTCGTAAGCAGGATATCTTCCAGGAAGATATTCCATAACGAGGGTGCCATATTCTATTAATTTCTTTGAGCCGTCGACATAATAAACTGCAGGTGTCCGGCCGCTTTCACCGAGCAGACTGAGCGCATGGGCTTCATACTCTATCTGCCTGGAAAGGTGCATCTGGCTGCCGGTATTGACACGCAAAATAAGTTTGCGCCCCGTAAGCGGATGCGCAAACAGATAATTAACATTATACTCACCCTGTGCCAGCAAGGTGTACGTTTCCGTTACCTCAGGCGGGAGTCCGAAAGCACTGCGGTATTTGGGATTTCTGATGTATTCATTTATCATATTTTGAAAGATACTTTCTGCGAATGAGCCAGCCGAGCAGCATCACTATTACCAGAAGAGCAGCCGCAATGCCGAAATAGAGCCAGCGGTTTCCTCCCGAAGTAAAGCCTGCGGTACCAATAGTATACAGTGCAACACCCGGTATCATGAACACGAATGTGTAAAGGGAATAATGCAAAAGCGAGATGTCCGTAATGCCGTATGCAAAGTTCTGTATGTTATACGGAAATATCGGCACAAGCCTGGTTATCGCAAGCAGAACTATATCACTTTTATCCGCTTCATCAAAGAGAAGTCTTTTCAGCAATGCGCTTTTCTCAACCATCGGTTTGATCGAATCCTTAAGAAAGAACCTTCCGACTATGAAAGCAATGATCGCACCAAGCGTTGTAGCTATCAGGCAGAACAGCGTTCCCCACCACGGCCCGAAAATGATTGCCGCAAGTATCGCAAAAGTCACTCCGGGCAGCGCAAGTACCACACAGGCTATCACAGTAAGCCCGATATAGATCAGCGCTGCCAGTGCGAAGTGTTCTTTTATCATTTCTGACAGGAATTTCAGATTCTCAGTATTGCTCAGATAATCTGACCATCCGAATTTCTGATTGAGCACGAATATTAATACGATCAGCAGCACGAAAACTATTAACTTAGCATTCTTTCTGATCATGTCCATTACTGTGCTGCCGTTTCCTTTTCAGACTGTGCTTCCGCCTTCATTCGCTCATATTCTTCGAGCGAAGCCGCATCTATGCCCTTCTGCCTTTTCCAAAGAAGAACTATGATAATGAATCCTGCTATGATGAAGACTGAGAAAATGATGTTGAATGTAGTCAGAGGCACAGTCCTCAGACCAAGGCCCATTCTGACTATTCCGGCAGGTTTGCGTCCAAGCGCTGCGGCTGTTCCGCACAGAAGGTAAATCGCCGCCATTGAGGCAACCGTACTTATGGCAGTAAACACCGGACCGCATTTGAATCTTCTGAACAGAAGAGCGATTGCGAACAATCCCAGCCAGAGGCCGAGATACACCCATCCGATATTCATTGCCCCTGTTATTTTTGGTATACCTGAGCATACAAGGGCCGCTACCATTGCCCAGATCCCTGAGTTATAAAACTTGCTGAAAAGCCTTGCGGGATTTGAAGGCTCACGGTAGTAAACTTCACCCGCTTCTTTTGCAGCCTCTTCTTTTTTCTTCTGGCTCGCGTTATATACCTGCTTTATCAGGATGACCACTATTGCAAGAGCAAAGAGGCACATCAGACCGATGAACATCTTTTTAGCGCCTCCGGTGAGCATTCCTCCTACATATGAGTACACGATACATGCAGGCATCTGGCCTACACCTGTAGCAATGAAGAAGCCCCAGAAGTCCATCGCCGTAAGACCTGCGGCATAGGATACGATATCAAATGATATGAACGGCAGGAGTCTTGCAACAAGTATGCAGCGCTTGCCGTATTTGGCAAAGAATTCCTCGATTGAAAGCAGGGCGCCCTTTGTGCAGATCTTCTCTACAACGTCTCTTCCGAGTATCCTGGCGATCCAGAAGCACATGGCTGCTCCCGTCATGGACGACACCCACGAGAGAATGCAGCCCTGCCACCACCCGAAAAGATTGGCATTTGTAAGTGTAATGAAAAATGCCGGAAGAGGCGCCGCTATCGACTGGAATACCATCAGCAGAAACGATATGGCCATGGCCCATTTGCCGTACTGGGCAATAAAGGCATGCATGTCGTCGAAGTTGCCGGTCTGGAACATCACGATTACCTTGTTGACCCATCCGTGTACTGACGGTACCGCGAAATAGACTCCGAGAGCAGCCAGAAACAGAACGATGATTATGATTCTTCCGGTCCAGCTTCCTTTTTTCTGCTCTTCGTCTTCAGTGCCTGCAGCAAGGTGTTTTTCGCCCTTTCCTTCTGATGCGGCATGTTTACCTGCCTGCAGATCCTCTTTCAGAAGATCCTTTTCTTTTTTATCTGAACTCATTTATTGTTCCTGTATAATAATCCGATCCATCAGGGATCTGTGTTTTACTTAAGCGCGAATGTAATATGAACGTCGGTGCCGTCTGCAGGCATCACACTGTCATCTAGGAATGCCGATACCTCGCCGGAATCGATAGCGTTGTATCCGTACGACGCATTTGATGTCACACCGGCCCAGCAGCTGTTAAGGCATGCGATACAGCCGGATCCGCAGTCCTTGTTGTTCTGAAGGTTACCGGAGAATCTCATATCAATGTTCAGTTTACCGTCAGCGGTCTTAACAGAATCCACCATAGCTACAGGTGTATCCTGTCCGTCCCATGTCAGACTGACATCAACTTTCTGGCCATCGGTGAACTCTCCGTCAGCAATTTTGTCAGTCGTGGTATTCCATGGCTCGCCGCCTGCTTCTACCATTCCGTTATAGAAATCTTCAGCACTGCAATACGCAGCGAACATGCACTTGTCGCCCATACCGCCGTCTTTCCATACACAGTAGTGCATCGTGGACTGATCGAAGAAAGTTCCGTTCAGCTGTGCTGTTATCGTTACTGTGTGGTTCTCTGCGTCTACTACCACATCTTCCGGAGCAGCTTCAGGTGTTGGTGCAGTCTCTTCAGCAGTTTCTTCTGCAGGTTCCTCAGCAGGCTCTTCTGCAGGCTCAGCAGATCCGCCGCATGCTGCCAGACAGAATGCAAGGACAAGAGTCAGGAAAAGAATAAGCGATTTCTTCTTCATGATGTTTCTCCTCTCAATTGAAAAGTGATATATGCTGATTGCATATTCATACATAGTTATCTTATCTGCATTAAAGACTACTAACAAATAGATACATTCAATACGATCGCAGGATTTAATAATCCAATTCTATATATTAGACCGGGTCTAATGCTTCTCTCTTATATCTTTATACAGGACTCTCAGTCTCCCGGGGTCTGTACCATGTCTGTAAAGCATGCGAAGATACCACATCAACATCTCTGTCTTAACAATACTTACTGTACTTTTTCCATATCTCCTGGACGAAGTCAGTATCCTGTGACGTGTCATGACCGGCCTGTATCCCATGCGCTTCATCCTGCGGGAAAACTCATAGTCCTCCATCACAGGAATCTCCGGAAACATTCCTGCTTCAAGAAAAAGCCTTCGGTCAATAAAAATACCCTGATCGCCGAAAGCCAGGCCTCCGAGAGCCGCTCTGTTGTTGGATATTATCCTGTTGGTGAGCATAAAGAAATTACGCGAGTCAAATTTTACTCCAAAACAGCCGAACAGTTTTCTCTTCATGCAGTTTTTTATCTCTGATATAAAGTCTTCAGGAAGAGTACTGTCACAATGCAGAAAGAACAGCACATCTCCGGTGCTGTTTATGGCTCCGGTGTTCATCTGAACAGCTCTTCCTTTTTTGCTCCTCAGAACAGTAAAATCATCTCCCAAAACCTCAAGCGTGCTGTCAGTGCTTTCTCCATCTACAAAGATTACCTCGATATCGCTTCTGCCCTGAGTGGCTTTTTTGAGTTGTGCTTTCATTGATCCTGCCTTCTTCTCTTCATTAAAGACCGGTACGATCACTGAGATTCTGAGGTTTTCAGCGACAAAGCGACCGGTTTCTGAACGCCTGAGATGTATGTCCTCAACAATTCTCCTCCGAAGATCAGCGAGATCTTCATTGGTGTCAATATCCTGATATTCGTCAACTTTTGCAACAGTAAGCTCTTTTGCCTTGATTGCACTTACAGTTTCTTCGAATACGGTAGAGACTCCGTATGTTTTTACATCAAAAGCCTCATGGAGCAATTTTTTCATCCCTATAAGATAGTACCCGCCATCTGATGTAGGTCCTATTACTATATCTGAGGCGCTCAGCATCGCAAATGATGCTTCGATAGTCTCTGCTTCGAGTTCCGGTATATCTGAGCCGGTCAAAACGGCCTTCTCATATCCCATTGCCAGCACATCCGATATCGCGTTTTCCATCCTCTGACCAAGTCCGTTGCCGCGCTGTTCGATGTATTTTGCCTTTCTGCCGAATGTCTTTTTCAGAAATGACGGCTCGCCGCCTGTGTAGGAAACAATGATGTCAAAATCCCTGCCCATCATTTCATGCGCGATATCGCGCAGAAAGCATTCATGCAGCTCTGCACACTGTTCCGCGGTATAGTAAGGCATGAGCCTCGTCTTTGTAAAGCCCGGAACAGGCTCTCTTGTAAAAAGCACATATGCGTTTCTCTTTTTTCTGATACTGTCTTTTTTCATTTCTTCTCTGTCAGCAAATCAGCGTCAGCAAGGGCTTCCGCTATGACATCATCCATATCGTAATACCTGAAGCATCCCAGTCTTCCGCCGAAGTGCACACTTTCATCGGCATCGGCAAGCTTCCTGTACCTGGCTATCAGGCTTCTGTTCTTTTCATCTGTTACAGGGTAAAAAGCTTCGTTTTCTTCAGTATGAGCCTGAGGATATTCTTTTGTTATTATCGTATAGTCTTTCAGCGTAGTTTCTGCGTCCGGAACAAAACGCTTATGCTCTGTCACTCTTGTGTAAGGTATCAGCTGATCGGTATAGTTTATAACAGCTCTGTCCTGATAATACCTGACGCCTTCGATCTTCTCTTCTTCGAACCTCACACTTCTGTAATCAAGCTTCCCGTAACAGTATTCATAGTACGCATCAATGGGTCCGCTGAAAATTATTTTTGCAGCAAGTTTTCCGAGACGGTCCCTGTTATCAGGATCAAGAAAGTCAGTGTCAGTGATCACTTTGATACCGCTCAGCAGCTTTCCAATCATCGGCGTATATCCGCCTTCAGGTATACCCTGGTACTTATCGTCATAATAATTGTCGTCATAACTGAATCTAAGAGGCAGGCGTTTAATATAATATGCCGGAAGTTCACTGCATTTTCTGCCCCACTGTTTTTCGGAATAACCCTTTACGAGTCTCTCATAGATATCAGTGCCAACCATGCTTATTGCCTGTTCTTCGAGGTTTCGGGGCTCTGTCCCTTCCGGGCATGCCGAAGCTGACTGTGACTGTATTATTCTCCGGGCTTCTCCTGGGTCTGTTACACCCCACATCTTTTCGAAGGTTTTCATATTGAACGGCAGAGAGTATATCTCACCTTTATATACTGCCGCCGGCCTGTTGATGAAGCCTATGAAATCAGCAAATCTGTTTACATATCTCCACACCTCTTCATTGTCCGTGTGGAATATATGCGGTCCATACCTGTGAACGATTATCCCGGCACGCTCTTCTGTATATGCATTGCCGCCGATATGGCTGCGCCGCTCAGCTACAAGAACACTGAAGCCCCTGTCCGTGAGTTCTCTTGCCATCACCGATCCATAGAGGCCGGCTCCGACTATAAGAAAATCATAAGTTTTTCCATTCATGTCCATATTACCGGTCCCCTGATTCCGCCATCCTGATTATCTGGTTTACAGCTGCCCTTATGTGATCTCCTCTGCGCATGGTGCATCCTATTCTGATCGCGTTATCACGCATCGCTGCATACTCCTCATCTGTCATGCCGTCTATAAGTTCTTTCACTTCTGCAAGACTGTTAACCGCAAATCCGATATTTTCCTTTATCACCATATCCGCCATGGCGGACTCTTTCCATACTATGACAGGGAGTCCGCTTGCTACATAAAGCGCGAATTTATGCGGATTATTTATTCTTAGGTATTCTCCGCCCGTACCCCGTCCTGTATCAGATGATATGCCATCCCATACCAGGCCAAATGATCCTGATATTACATCCATAAGTTCTACAGAAGGCACGCTTCCTTTATAATCAATATTTGTGCTATTACCGCCCTGATATCCCGGTCCGTAAAGGCTTATTGTAAGTTCATCAGGCAGATTGCTAAGGAACCCCGCTTTTTCAGGCATCAGATTTCCGCAGAAAACCAGCGGGAGTGTTCTTCCTGTCCTCCGGGCTATGCTTTCCCTGTCCGGCGGGTTATCTCTCAGATAATCCATGACCCCGACCGATGCTATCGAGTCCGGATCACAGCCCATGGAGACTACTGTTTCCTTCATCCTGTCATTATGCACCATTATGAAATCGGCCATCCTGAGCAGCTTATTCTCCGCGCGGAGACTCAGCATATATTTAATCGACTGCGTCCTGCTGTAGTATGGCTTCAGATAATTTTCTAAATCGAATACGATGACAGCCACCCTGCAGCCTCTCCTCACTGCTTTTGCAATCACTTCAGGAAAAGCCACGAATTTTTCGCTTGGCGGATTGTGAATAAAAAGAACATCACCTCTGCCGAGTCCTTTAAGAGCTTTCCTCCATACAGCGGCAAGTCTCAGTTCCATTCCCAGTCTTCCCGGGGCCGAGACCCTCCGGCATTTTTTGAGAGTGGGAATTTCTATTCGTTCGAGACCGCATCTTCTGAGCATCTCAAAATAGTCATCTCGGCCCTTTCCACCGGATGTCACGAGTCCGTCATGATCATAATAATTGGTCTCAGCGTAGTAGTACATTTTTCCTCATTAAAACAAAAATTATCAGGCAGTAGCTGCCGAAATAGAAAAGCGCGGCTGTTATCACTTCGGCCAGTCCTCCCAGACCGGTCACCCTTACCCAGATGCATGCAGGTATCGCTGCTGCCGATACTGCCGCTACTATTAAAACTGCTTTCGCGGATATGATCTCACGTGAGTACCGCCCGCCTTGTCTTAAAAGATATATCATAACGATGATCTCAGCAGCGAGAGTCGACGCTGCAGCACCGGCGGAAGCGAACCGCGGTATAAACAACATATTAAGTGAAAGATCAACAGCTGCGCCTATCCACGCCGCATGCGATACCTCTTTCTCTTTTCCCGCAGGAACCAGCATCTGCATTCCTGTGATATTTGATATCCCTATAAAGATTATCGAAGGCATTATTATGCGCATTGGCAGTACTGCGGCTGAAAACTCTTCACCTGCAAGCACAGAAATACAGTCATCGGCAAACATTATGAAGAAGCTCGCAGCCGGAACCGCCAGCGCGATAACTCCGCTCATAGTCCTTTTGAGCAGCATGATAAATCTGTCGTAGTCACCTTTGACTGCCAGGAATGATGTTCTCGGAAGCAGCACCGCACTGACGGAAGTTACCAGATTTACAAGAACCAGTTTGATTTTTACAGCAGTACCGTAAAACCCGGCTTCCATATCCCCTTTCATAAAGTCCAGAATGGCAATATCAAGGTTAGTGTAGATCGTCGCTGCCGCTGCCAGAGAAAGCAGTGCCAGCATCCCCGGAAGATGTCTTCTCAGATCCATTCTGCCTTTATATCCGATGTCAATATACCTGTGTATACCGGTCATGTTGACTATGTTGGAGGCGGCTGCAGCAGCAATCGTAAGAAAGCCATATATTACATAGTCCGATCTGCCCCTGACAAGAATGAAAATGGCTATAAGAGCCAATACCTTCATAATGAGCGATCTTATCGTAATGTATGTGTATTTTTCGAGAGCCTTGTATATCCATTCCGCCCCCAGCGCGTTAAGTATCATCGAACTGCTGATGACGGCGAGCAGAGCTCTGTCCTCTGTGAATCTGGGAACTGTAAACATACAGATTGCCAATACAGCATAGACAGTGAGGCATGATATGAGGTTGATCGTCATTATCTCATGCGCTGTTCTGGTCAGCTCGCGCCTGTCATCTCTTACTCTTGCGCATGCCCTGATGCCGTAAACCGGTATGCCGAGTTCCGCAAAAACAGCAAAAAAAGTCACTGCAGATGTGGCGAAATAGACCTTCCCAAGATTCTCCGGGCCAAGCACCCTCGTCACATAAGGAAGGGTTATCAGCGGGAAAACTATGGATGAAAGCGTCAGCAGCACATTCATCAGCATATTTATCTGTATAGGCGTGTTCTTTTCTGTCATATCGTCATGCTGTAAACAGATAATTGTCGTTTCCGAATTCTCCGGTTTTTTTGTAACCGTATTCATTAAGCAGTCCGAATACTTTTACTATATTTTCGGGAAGGACTTCAATGAAAATAACCGGTCTGCTTTCTGTAAGTATGCGCACGGCCCCTTCCAGAAGACTGTATTCGCCTCCCTCAACATCGATCTTGATAAAGTCAACGTGAATTCCGGCAGGAATCATATCGTCAAGCCTTTCGATCCGTATCGCTCCATTTTTTGAAGCTGTGATCCTTGCCATGCCGGTATTGGATCGATCATAGCTTGAAACACGGGCTGTACTTTCCGTACCGCCAAGGCCGACATTAAACGCGCTGACAGTATCCGTCAGACCGTTTAATTCTATATTCCTTTTCAATATGCGGAATAAATGCTCTACAGGCTCAAAAGAGTAAACGTGCTCAGCCTTGCACACGCAGCCGAAATAGACTGTATGGTTACCTATGTGCGCTCCGCAGTCACAGATGACTGCTCCTTCAGGGATCCACTTTTCTTTAAGCATATTGAGTTCAGCATCCTCAAAAAATTCCTGATTGCGCACTATAAGCTTCTGTATCAGGTCTCTTCTGAAGTCCGGAAGATACATTCTGATGCCCGGATAACGTTTTTCATTGATACTTGCCAAATAACCGCCACGTATGATCTCCCTTATGTAATCACGGGAATGTGAACGCACGCGTAACAGGTATGCAGCGGTCTCCACGCCAAAAGATATGAGGCTGCGAAGGCCGCCACCCTCATGCCTCTTCCATATGATGTAAATGTTTCTGTTGTCTCTGATCGGTCTCATCTCAAATGTGGTTTAATCAGCGCATAACTCAGAAGATTCTTTGTACTCAGCACAGATGCACAGCACTGGTGGCATGAAAAACACAATGTATTGATATGGTACAGCTGTGAATGTGAACAGGAAAAGGAATATCAGCAGAGCAGCTATGATACCTGCGTTTCTTGTTCTGATTCCCTTTATGGCTGCAGATCCAAATGCGTAAATGTAAGGCAAAGAGAGATAGACCCCTCCCTGTGCCAGTATTTCCATCGGTGAATTGCTGAATCCCGTGTCGACCCCCATTCTCCATTCCGGCATAAAGCTCCTGAGATAATCCAGGTTTTCAAAGCCGCCTCCGAACAAAGGTCTGCTAAGCCAGGCATTAAACCCGACAGTGAAATCATTCAGGCGTATACTCCCGGAACCCCGGGTGATCTTCACAAAAACAAGGCAGCAAAGCAATGCGGCAAGCCCGGATATGAAAAGCGTTACAACTGCGATTGACTTTCTGCTTGTAGCTCTCCCGCGTTTCAGGCTTAGCACCATGCGTAAGGTAATAGCAAACAAAACCGCAATGCTGCTTACAGCTGACAGAGCGCTCAGCACACATATAACGAGCAAAGTCGTTGCCGCAATATGGTTCTTTCTGTCTCTGAACCCGCAAATGAACATTTCAGCAATAAGAGCAATGCAATAGCAGAATCCTGCCATGGGCCCTTCTGTGAAAAACCCGCTGTTGCGCGCGGACATGAAAGTCCAGTCCGTAGGCTGCGGCTCAAAATATATGCTCAGGAATGTAGGAACACTTACATAACCTCCGGTTTTTGTCCAGTCGCTCATCACATGACCGGTTACCGGCAGAATGTGAATAATAGCGGATGCTGTCCACAATATAAGTGATAAGGCCGCGGCAACCAGAGCGAGGTCTCTGAAGCTTTCCATTATGCGTATCGCTTTGCGCTTTCCATACGATGAGCCTGTAAGAATGATCATCATCATCACTGCAGATACGCATCTTATCACCCTTAGCTTGTTGACAGGATTAACTGCTATGAAAATTCCTGTATATGAAGCGGCTATAAGGCATATAATGACAATTCTTTTTTTATCAGGCACTTTATCCGGAAAAGCGGATGCTCTGTCAGACCCGGCACAATAAAGTGCCATAATAAGCATCGAAGCCATCATCACAGCCCAGGCGCTCCTGTTGACTATCATGCCGCAGCTTTGCAGGTGCATCCATTCAGTCCTGCACTGTACTATCATGCACGCAGCAGCCAGATAAGACGCTATACCGAACCATGCCGGAATGTACGTGCTTCCCATTCGTTTTTCTTCATCGCGCCTTACTTTAGCGCATAATGCTGCATATTTCATTCCGCCGGCCCGGCGCACGGCACTTACAAGGCGTGATTTTTCTGATATCTCATATATTTCCGGCCGTTCTTCTTTCAGCTTTATGTCATAGGCGTTCAGAGTATCCCTGTCTCCGAATAACCCTCCGCACAGCATATGGCTGACATATACCTCACGCACCATCATGCTTATAATATCTTCGGCTATGAGTTTTCTGCCGCCGGTAAGCTCTTTCTTCGCTCCTCCGTTTTCCCTGCCGTTCAGATAGTTTTCATATATATCAAACACACCTGCTGCAGCAGTTATCTTGTCAGTCCTATGTAGGATCCTGCCCTCCACGCTCATGCTCTGACCGGCTATTCCCGTTCTGTAACGGTATACAGGATGATTAAGTTTCACAGCATCCCGCGAATACAGGAGAGCTGCCATCGCGAATTCATTGTCAGTGTAAAAACAATGTTCTGTCAGTCTGACAGAAGACTTTTTCAGCACTTCAGTTCTGACACATATGCTGAACATAGGGATACCTTTACAGGCTTCCAATAACTCAATATCGACACGCTTCTCCTGCAATCCGGGATATGGATCTACTGTCTCTGTTTTTATTCCGTATTCAGTATGCTTTTCACAAATGTAAGGAGTGACCACGAGATCTGCGTCCGTGGTCCTGAGGTATTTCAGAAGCGTCCGCAGCCCTTCCCCATCAAAGCTGTCATCAGCATCGAGAAGTTTGAAGTATCTGCCCTCTGCAATACCTACGGCTGTGTTCACGGTAGAACCATAGCCTCCATTACTTTTGCATACAACACGTACCGAATCCGGGAACCTTAACGCGAAGCTGTCAGCGATCTTCCCTGTACCGTCTTCTGAGCCATCGTCAATGATAATCACATCCATAAGACCCATCAGGTCTGAAAGAGCTGCAAGTGAAGACAGAGTTTCCCCGAGAGTCTTCTCCGCATTGTATGCTGCTACCGATACTGTCAGCAGTTTTTTCCCTGAACAAGACTCCACAGATATTACTTCCCCTCAAGATACATTTCCCTGACGCCGGCTGCGACTTTTCTTATATCATATGCGGACTCAGCGATCATGTCCGCATTGCCGGCATGTCTCTCATGATGTGACATTATGGCACTGATCCATGCCTCTCTGTTTTCAAGAGGAATAAAAGTGATGGACTCAGTGATACCTGCAGCTTTCGGAACCCTGTCTGATACTATGACGTCAAGTCCCGCGGCCTGGCCTTCTGCTGCAGCAATACAGAATCCTTCATAAACTGATGGTATGGCGAGCACATCTACAGCCTGATAAAAATCACATATGTTCTCAAACAGCCCGGTGAACAGCACTGAGTCATCAAGTCCAAGAGAGCTTACATGCTCTTTTAGTTTCTCCCGGTCTTCACCATCCCCGGCAATGACAAGCTTGTACCTCTCTCCGCCTTTGATGCCACGTATCGAATCCAGCAGATATATAAGGTAAAGCTGATTCTTCTGTGACACCAGTCTGCCCGCGTTTCCAATGACAATATCATCATCACTCAGGCCGAATTCTTTTCTCATTTTGCTTCTGATTTGCGGGTCGAATCTGAATCTGTAAGCGTCTATACCGTCTGCTATCACGCGAAGTGAGTTCCGGCAGATATCCATAGGGAATCTCCATTCGCCCGCTTCGACAGAACAGGCACAGTAATCAGTCGGATACTTCCGCAGTCCGAATGAAGTGGCAAATTTGCTCGCCCTGTGTTTCCAGTCATTGTATCCTGTACTGTGGGAGTGGACTATTATGCGCGGTATTCCGGCTCTATGTGCCAGTCTTGCATATATCTCGAGCATTGAGCTGCTGCCTGAATGTATGTGTATCACATCGTAACTATGGCTGCGGAGAAAAGAAAGTATCTTCCTTTCCGCACCGTTTCTGATGCTTCCGGGTCTGAAACTGAGGCTCAGCTCATAAACCTGTCCGCCGTTTGCTCCCGCTATGAAATGCGCATTCTGATTATCGCAATAATAAGGAGTCAGAAGGTCTGTCTCCAGACCTGAGCTATCCATTTTCTCAAGCACATTCAGCACAAACGCCTCCTGTCCCCCGTATGATATTGGTTCACCGAATGCTTCAAGTATTTTCATAGATCTGCCCTATATGACTAGTTGCCTTTGGAATCACTTATTACTGTTCAATCTGTCCGGCATCGGATAAAAACTAAGGCCGTCTGCAGTTCCTTTGATAATGATTCCGGCTCTTCTTTTTTTCTCATGAAGACTGTTGCCGCTTAGCACGACCCTCGCAAGATGTGCGGAAAGGCGGAGTGTTTCATAAACAACTCCCCTGATCCCTTCCCTTCGATAAAGAACGACATCGTTTCTGTAAAGATATCTGTAACGGTCCGTTCTTTCGCTGCTGTCAGAAGCTATGTCTGCTTTTATATTGCTTTTCATGTCATGAACAACAACGCTGTCAGTGACCAGATAGCACGGGTACTTTCTGGATATACGTCTCGTGTATTCCCAGTCATCGGTCCAGATGAAAAACTCCCTGTATGGAAGACCGACCTCTCTTACGATTCGCATTGGTATCAGAAGTGATACAAACGATGCCATCTTTATATCAACGTATGCCCTGCTGAAGTCACTGACATTATGTGTCAGTGTCTCCCTCTGCACATTCATCAGACACAGGCTGCCGTCCCTCCAGACAGCTTTGCTTGAAAGGAAGCCGTAGTCAGAGCCTTGCTTTTCTTCAAATCCAAGAAGTTCACTGAGTGCAGTACTTGAGGGAACTGTATCGTCATCCATCAGCCAAACATATTCAAAACCAAGCTCAGCTGCTTTTCTGAGGCCAAAACAGAATCCGCCGGCACCACCGGTATTCAGTCCTGTGTTGTAATAATAAAAACCGCCGGCATCATATTCAGCGCCGGCTCCTGTGAAAAGGCCGGAGGTCCCGTCACTGCTGTCATTATCGACCACGATAATCCCCGGAGCAGCCGTCCCCTCCTGTCCCTGTACCGCTTCTATACATTTGCGGAGTTTATCTTTCCTGTTATGCGTTACTATTATTGCCGCAGTTTTTTCCATCTTCTTTCAATGCTGTCACTACAGGCTCCTCTGATTTTTCTGCGGATCATGGCAGCTGCTTTCATGCATATATGCTCGTTGCCCCGAAAAATGTATCCGAGGTCAGTACTGCGTATACCGTTCTTATCCATCCAGACATCGAGCAGTCTTTCAGCAACAAAGCCGAACACACGGCGATCATTTTCGCTGTAATGTGAAATATCAAGCTTTTCTTCAAGTTCAAAGAGTATATCGAATAGCCATCTGCAGTATTCATCCAGCAATGGCCTTTTCATAATAAGCATATTGAATCGGTGCCCTTTGGTCATAGCCATTCGTCTGTCATATGCCTCAATGTATCCCGGATACTTTTCGGCTATAATGTTTCGCGCAGCGACAAGATCCTCTGCGTGATGCGAATGCACATACTGCGAGTAGTTCGTTTCTACATAATAGTTGCGCACCTCAGGCAAAATCGCGTCATAGCAATAGAGCAGATGCATTGCTTCATCTTCACTCAGCAGATGATTTCTGTGCTGAGGTGAAGCAAAAAAACGCCTGTAGTGGCAAAGCCCTATCACATCCATGTCAAGGTTTTTCCATGCCCAGTAAAGAGCTGTCAGCTCGCAGTATTCATCATTACGCGTTGAGATATTATCCCCTGTATCATCACGGAGATATCCTTCAGGTACATGGTTCCTGAGCGCTGATCCTGCCATCACAGGTATATACATGGGATCATCGGGCATACTGCATTCTATATGAGAAGCTACTATTATTCCGATTCTGTATCTGCGCATAGTTTGTTAACCCCTGCTTCTTCTTATGACCGCTGCAGGTGTCTTCAGGAGGATCCTTAGATCCAGCGCACATGACGCGTTATCCACATAATAAAGCTCTGTTTTCTGCCTCAGACCGCTCTGATATGTAAAAGTTTCTCTGTCTGACACCTGCCACAGACCTGTAAGGCCCGGTTTTACCGAAAGGAGTTTTTTTCTCTCATCTTCCGTATAGAAGCTTAGTTCACTTTCAGTCACAGGTCTTGGTCCTATAAGACTCATTCTCCCCTGTATCACATTTATCAGCTGCGGGAGCTCATCCATGGATGTTTTTCTGAGCAGCCTTCCTATTTCTGTGATCCTTGGATCATCTCTGAGTTTGTATTCCAGATAAAACTGCTCCAGTTCTTCGTCATTGAGCATTGCCTCGGTTTTTTCAGAGCCGGCACGCATGCTCCGGAACTTGTATATCCTTATGCTGCGCCCATCCAGACCTACTCTTTTGTGAACAAATATAACCGGACCCGAACTCTCGGCTTTTATCACAACAGCGGCAGCAAGCGATACCGGTGCGCTTGCCATTAGCAAAACAGCAGAGCCTGCGATATCGAAGGCTCTTTTTATTACTGGATATGATGTTGTTCGGAACCGGCGATCTCTGCCCATAACCAATTATGTATCCTGTTAACAAAGTGGGCAACCATAAATCAGTTGCCCATTCATTACTTCTATTAACATGTAAGTCTTTCCGGCGTTTCAGAACTATTGAGCCGGAGTTCCATCAGAGCTGCCTCCTTCGAGTGTGGACTCTTCTTCCGGTAATGTAATATCTGTTACAGTAATATCAACTTCAGCCGTTTCAGAGCCTTTCTTATAATTCTTGTTTCCGGCAGCAGTAGCTTTGACCTTTATTGTATATGTTCCCGGTACTATCCCGGATTTGACCGTTATGTCACCCTTGGAGCTGACAGTAATCATCGTATTACCGCTGACCTTCTTGTATGTTACGGCGCCCTTGGCATTCTTTACTTCTATCGCATTCTTTCTGCTTATGACTTTGTCTGCAGTTGCCAGTTCATCACCGCTTACAGTAATGTCATTACCGGAAACGACTATAGGGTTTTCTGCCGTAATTACCTTTATCGTGACCGTTGCTGTTCTGGTTGCAGCTTTATAGGATGAATTACCATAAGCCTTGACTTTGACCTTAAGCTTATATGTACCTGCCTTAAGACCTTTTTTGACAGTAATTACACCGCTTTTGCTTATGGAAATCTTTTTACTGCTTGAACTCTTCTTTGTATACCTGACGGTTCCTTTGGAATTGCTTACTTTGATAGCGCTCTTTCTGCTGATTTTCTGAGTCGCCTTGGAAAGTTTTTTGTAATTGATTTTTACAGTTTTGCCTGTGACCTTCATCGGGTTGGCTTTCTTTGAAGGCGCAGGAGGGGTATAAGAATCTCCGCCCGAGCCGAGCGCTTCGAGTACTACAGGTTCATTGTTTACTACAACTCCAATTTCTGCAGCTGTAAATAACATAGCCGCAGCGAGAACCATGATCAATGATCCTGAAGCAAACATTTTAACGAACTTTTTCATAATATCTCAACCTTCCCGTTTTGTGCTTTTATCCAAGCTGTAAGAATAATATCAATTTATTCTACTATTGAATTTATTGGTTTGCAATAATATGAATACTTTGCTTTCTGTTATAGATAATATCAATACTTCTTTATGTGTTGCTTAATTCTGCTTTTGTTCTTCTGTCAGCTTTGTCTTACATGACAGTCCGAGAAGAATATAGAAAAAAGGTTCTGTATAAAACATCGCCACGCCAAACAGCGATGAAACAAAATATCCTGCCGCCGCACAGCATGCAGCTATAGAAACTAAGTCTTCCGATCTGAATCCTTTTACCAGTGTGATTATTACTCCCACAGTATACAGAACTGCCGCCGGGATGCCGAAAAACGCGGCGTATGTCAGCACCTCATTGTGCGGATTTGCAACGCCTGTGCTTTCAAGCAATACAGCGCTGATACCTTCACAGCCATATCCAAAGAGAGGCCTCTCTTTTATCATTTCAGCAGTCAGCTGCCAGAGCTCAAGTCTGCCATGCCCTGCAAAACTGTTACCTATGCCTGTCAGTATCGCCGCTGCATCTTTAATAACCAGTATCGCGTCCTCTACCAGCAATGACTCGTATTTAAGTACAACTGCAATAAGCAGCGCAAGGATCACAAATGTTCCTATAAGACCCTTTCTGTTTTCTTTGTCTTTTATGCAAACTATAATAGCTTCCGGTATGAGTATGACACCTGCAGCAAGCAGACAGCCCATTGAACGATTCCCCGCAAGTGCAAATACATTAAGGCCGAACGATAGTGCACCGAACATCCTCAGCTTTCCTTTCCCGGAAATACAAATGCACGCTGAAACAATTACAGCAATAACCAGAAAGTAACCGTAATGATTGCCATGAAAAAAAACAGCAGACGGCTCATTCTTGTTCCTGAAAGCTTCCACAAACGGCATGAATATATCAAGCAGGAATATCGATGCGATACAGTCTGAAACTGCCATGATGGCAATCAGCACTTTCTGCCTGGTGCTTTCACTGTTTATATTACTGCTGCAAAGCATGTAGGCGAGAAAGAAAGAGCAGATATCAAATATCCCGATATATCTGTATTCAATTCCCATCATCGCATCCCTGCTGAAGCCATTGATGCATGTTGAGACAGCTGCGCAGATAAGAAAAAGAACAAAACAAATGATACCGGCATCAAAACGCATACGGTCTTCATTTATAAGGTCTTTCACACACAGAGATGCGCATATCAGTCCCGCCAGCCCGGTGCACTTGACGAGCAAAGGATATACCTGATACTGATATTCGCTCATTGCAGGAACCGCAAGATCCAGCATAAGCATTACGAGAGTCACGGCGCACAACATAAAAGCAGGAGCTGCTGAAACATTGCCCCTGATTCTTAAGATCCTGTCTTTTTCTGTCTCCTGTGCTCTCATGTTTCTCTCAGTCTTTTTACAGTTCTTCCCTGCCTGTCATTTGAATCTGGTAAGCACTCTGTTGATATATGATTTGTATATATCAGGCTGCTCGCCGGTCCCCATTATCAGAGGCAGCACATGTTCAACAGATTTTAAGCCGCACCTTCTGAACCTCCCCGTACAGGAAGCGCAGTATGTATATATTTTGTTCCCGGTGCTCTCTGCAAGGCTTTTTACAAACCCGTCTGCTATGTCATGTTCAAAGACTGCGGCGCTGCCGCCAAGACCGCAGCACTGGGCAGAGTCATTAATTGTTATACTGCCTTTTACGAACGGTCTGATTTCCTCGATCCATTTGCCCTCTTCCCTGTCGGGACATGGCAGATAGAATTCCATGTCGCCCACAATGACATTTCCGCAGCCGAGCTCATAAAGCTTGTCATAGACACTTCTGACCCTGACACCCAGTCTGCCGCCAAAAAAACTCCGGCAGTTCGGGCAGGCCGTAATCACTTCAGTTACGCCCGCAGCACTCAGTCTGTTCTTTATTTCGCTTATTATCCTGCGTTCATCATCCGCAAAGCCAAGTTCAGCTACGGGCTTTCCGCAGCACTCATATACTGTGCCGATCCCTTTCTCACTGAACAGCTTCACAAGCGCTCTGTTGGTCTTAGGATACATGGACGGGAAGTTGCATCCGGGAAAGAAAACTGATCCGGAAGATACATGCTTCCAGTTTCGGTATCTGTAGTCCCTTTTTTCAGCTAAAACACCTTTAAAAGTAGCCTCAATCTCCGGGCGCTCAGCTGAAGCAGAACGTTCACGCCTCATATCCATTATCAGCTCTCTTCCGTCAATTCCTACAGGACATACGGCAACGCATCTTCCGCAAAGAAAGCAATGATAAGCAAGCTCTCTAAGCTTGCCAACATCACATATATCTATACCATGTTTTGACAAAAATGTGCAGTTATCTCTGCATTTATGACAGTGTATACAGCATTCGGTTGAAATCATAGAAACACACCTTTTTACATATCATATTTATAGTCAATTATTATCTATATTTTACATGATATCCAGTCTGAAATCGCGTCATTATCTTTAATCAAAAAACAACGGAATACCCATACCCTCAAACAATTATTCAAAAGATCCGGGGCAGACAGATGCCCACCCCGGTCTTGCTTACAGAATTAAATTTTCTGTATTTCCAAATACTTAATCTGACTATGAGAAGAATACTATTCGCCAAGCGTGTATACAACGGTAACAGCTGTTCCTGCAGCAGGTACATTAGCCCTGTTTACAAGAGACTCCTGTGTGCTGTATGCGTATGCAGCGTTGGATACTGTTCCGATCCAGCAGCTGAATGTGCATGTGATGCAGCCTGTCTGATTGCCGCTCGGGCTGTCAAAATACTGCTGGATATTCTCCGCACAGCCTCCGAATCTCATATCAGCTGTATACTCTTCAGTCTCAATCTTACTTCCTGCTTTCACGTCCTTAGTTGCTGTTGTTACATGCTTGAAAAAGTCACTCATCGTGGCTGTTCCTTTATCCCACTCGAAACTTACATTGATTTTCTGCGCGTCAGCAGGCAGGAACACGTTCTGGTTAACTCCGTCAACTATGCACTGTGCTTTATTGAATTTATCGCATGGAACGCCCTTGATCTCAGCAAGAGCATTATACACCTGCAGCGGAAGTGCTTTTGTATTCAGGAGAGCTACAGGAGCATTAGAACCGTTCTCATTGACCAGCACATGATGTGTCAGATCCTCTGCAAAACTTCCGTCATCTTTCTTAATCATTGCAAGAGCTCCGTCTTTTCCGGCGCCCTCTGTTACCCATGCAGGAACGCTTACACTCTTCTGATCTGCTGCAACTACAGGATAGTTTGCCTTCCATGCGCCGAATCCTCCTCTGAGGTATGTGACATTCTTCATGTCGACACCAGATGCCTGAAGGGCTGCCATTGCATTAGCGGCAAGCTTATTGCCGGTCACGCAGATGATAACTATTCTGCCGCCCCCTGCCTGATTGTCAGCAGCTTTCTTTATAGCCGCTTTCTGATCCTCTGTGTACGGATTTCCTACAGGCACTTCAACCGCTCCCGGTACAAATCCGTTAACTGTCGCACTGCTGTCTCCCTTTTCAGGTCTGACGTCGATAATGTAGTCAGAGTTTTTGATCTTGCCAGCGTCGATACCGAAAGACGCCCAGTCTGATTTATCTTCCTTTGACTGGATTGCTACATAGTCGATATCTCCTTCTGCTGCAGGAACGATCGTGCTTGTTGCGTTGTTGACTCTTACAAGTCTTCCGTCCTTATCCAGGAACGGACGCTGCTCGTTGCTCCATCCCTGCCAGCCATCATTGTACAGCGATGCGTTTTTATATCCCATTACCCAGGCATCCCATGTCTCTTCGGCTGCTCTCCATCCTGATCCGCAGAAGAATGACATGTGCTTGCTTGTATCGACCCCCTGTGACTTCCACATAGCCTCGATGACCTCAGGGCTTCTCATTGTCTTATCAGGGTTTCTGTAGTAGTACATGCTGCTCGAATGGCCGATTCCGGATGGCGAGTTGATATCAGCGCCAGGGATGCGG
The DNA here is from genome assembly GCA_902779185.1 of uncultured Eubacteriales bacterium. Classification (GTDB taxonomy): domain Bacteria; phylum Bacillota; class Clostridia; order Peptostreptococcales; family Anaerovoracaceae; genus Crickella. The sequence continues at coordinate 4,168 of CACZAM010000002.1, read as the reverse complement.
CCTGCGATGTCATGATAACTATATCCAGTCTGCTTACCCTCGAATTCCTCTACTCTTCGTGTGTCGATAACCTGATACTTTGAAGGATCTGCAAGCATAGCTGCAACTTCTTCCTGGCTGTCGATTACATCCGGATTGCCGATTGATGTGATGTCTGTGCCTTCAGCTACCGTGTTGATTTTGTTCTTTTCGAGAGCGTATCCGTTCAGATCCCACTCGTTGTAAGCGCCGCTCATAACATAAACATTGTCGATTCCCAGATACTTCATGACAACAGCGATCTTTGTTGTTGCCATTGGTTCAGGACCCACTACAACTACGAAGTCATCCTTCTTGAAGCCGTATTTCGGAGCGAGCTTATTAATGAGCTCATCGTCGCTTCTCAGGAGATAATCTGCGATCCAGTCAACCTTGTTTTCTCCATTATTGATGATCTCTCTGTCTCTGTATCTTTCAGGCTCAAAGTCATCAGTGCTGATTGGTTCTGCCCCCGGGACATGCCCTTCATAGTAGCCTGCCTTTGTCCAGTCTATCGGATTGTCTTCCATGTATCCGTCATCTGTATACTTTCCGGCTGCAGCATACTCTGCATGGAAGATACGGATGTTTCTGTTTCCAACTATCGACTTTGCGTTGGCATTAAGCGCCGTTCCCTTTACCTTATGGTCGGAGATGTTCTTCACGACCTCTGCAGGAACGTTGAGTTTATAATTCTTGAAAGTTACCAGTTTAGCGTCCTTGGCATTGATCTTTGAAGAGTAGTTCTTTGCAGCAACAGTCTTATAGCCCTTTGCTTTGAGATACTTTGCTACCTTGGACGCATCCTTGCCGTTAGTATCATAGACTACAATGTTGTCTGACTTTTTGATCTTGGAATCAGAAAGAGCCATTGCAATCGCTTCGTCTCTTGTCTTATATCCGTTGTCATCCTCAGCGTAATAAGCTGTATTAAGCCACTGCGCAGAGATGTTAACAGCTCCCTTAAGATGTCCGCCGTTTTTGTCGCCGTCGATTGCCCAGCCTGCATATGCTTCAGGCTTTCTTGCATCGATCAGCACTTCTTTCTTCGGAGTCTTTGCAGATTTGTATCCGCTGAACTTGCCCTTTTTTTTGCCATTGATGGCCCTGACCTTGAAGTAATACCTCTTTGTTGCCTTGAGGCTTTTCTTTGTATAAGATCTCTTTGACGATGATACAGTCGCTACTCTCTTATACTTGCCCTTCTTTGATGTTGCCATATAGACCTGATACTTTTTGGCATTCGATGCTTTCTTCCATGTCACCTTGATTGTGGAAGAAGATGTTGCCTTAACCGACGAAAGTTTTACTTTTCCCGGTTTTTTTGATGCAGCAAAGGCCTGGTTCATAGGCAATACTGAGTATGTGAACACAACAGCAAATGCCAGCATAAATACCAGAAGTTTGCTCATCAATGACGATTTCCTTGTCATATGATCCTCCTTAACTCCATACATAATCGTGCGATAACACACTAACTACTGTATAAATAGTACCAATAAAAAAAGCCCGCATAAAATCGTTACATTTTATACGGGCTCCTTAATAAATATTAATTATCAATACAATGCAGTGGTTTTTATTGATCCATGTTGTCCATAATATCTACGGCGTCAAGTACCAGTTCCGGGCAAAGAGTAAACATCGTTCCTGCCTCGAGTATCCTGCCGAGTCCCTCTGGAGTGGAGATATCATCACCAAGCAGGTCATTGCACATGCAGGAACCGCGGCGCTCTTTCCATTTCTCAATGAACTCAGCGCGCTTTGCCATGAGAACATTTCTGCGCTCCATATCATCCGGACCATTATGACCGTACTTCATTCCGATCACCAACAAGGCACCGATAACTGCCCCGCATGTCTCTCCGATACCGGAGCCGCCGCCGAAAGCAGAAGCAATACGGTTGGCTTCATCATATGTAATACCAAGTTCATCAGCATAATGGCTGAAAACCACCTGGCCGCAGTCCTGTCCTCTCATGAACAGACCGGCTACCTGTTCCTTATCCATAATACTCCTTTCTGTTCAGGCTCATGCCTCAGTCGTACCCCCGCAGCTCGAGCCCGCGCCGGCAGTGCATGCGTAGCAATGCTTATCAAAGCAGATTGCCCTGGATTCATACGGCTTGCCTGCAAGATCAAAAATAGTCTCACCCGTGCTTATCTTCATGTCTGCCGCCTGATTGAAGTCACAGTCATAAAGTGACCCGTCCCAGCCTACAGAAATCTGGAATCTGCACATCATGTTCTCGAGCGTAGCAGGATTGAAAGCATCATGAAGCTTTTTCATATAGGTTTCAAAGTTTCCGGAACTTACAAGGAAAGCCCCGAATCTTCCCATCGGATTATTTGTAATGCAGAACAGATTGTTAAAAACTATGCCGTAATCCTTACCGAGCCTTTCTTTATACTCATTTTCCATGGTCGTCTGATCAGGCGGGAAGAAAGCCCCTCCCGGATTATAAACCATGTTGAGCACAAGCTCAGGATCCTTTCCATATCCGAGCGAATTCAGTTTCTGAAGCACTTCTATGGATCTTTCAAACACCTTGTCGCCGCGCTGTCTGTCAGTCTTCTTAGCTTTATAATGAGGAAGCGATACAAAAAGCTCCACCTTATTTCCTGCATAGAATTCCGGAAGATCCGTATATCCTTCCTCCAGCAATATGACCATGTTTGATCTTACTATAACATGATTGCATATCCTGCAGCATTCTTCAACAAACCATCTGAAATCAGGGTTCATCTCAGGTGCTCCGCCGGTTATGTCAATAGTCTCAAATCCCCAGGCGGAATACACTTTAAGGCAGGCTTCCATGACCTCCCTGCTCATTATTTCTTTTCTGTTCGGTCCTGCCTCAACGTGGCAGTGTTTGCAGGCAAGATTACAGAGACGCCCGACATTTATCTGCAGTACGTTCATCTCAGCAGTTCTTGCTATGGCAGGATCAGTTATTTTTGATTCAAATGCAGGGACGCATTCCAGCTCCCTGAATTGTTCTCTCATATCCATATCTTTATTACTGTTCCAGTTTATCTACTACATTCTTCATCTGTACACCGTGAACGAGGGTGATGCCTGCCTTCATTGCAGCTGCAACATGAATGGCCTCAGTCATCTCTTCCTCGTCAACACCCATTGAAAGAAGGGTCTGGGTATAGGAATCAATACAGTAAGGGCACATTTCGGAGTGCGATATTGCCAGAGCAATAAGAGCTTTTTCTCTTGCTGTAAGAGCTCCGTCAGCCATCACCGGTCCGTAATAGCCCATAAACGCATCCCACAGAGCAGGTGCTTCTTCTCCCATTGTAGGGAACTTTGCCAGATCATCAGGATTATAATATGTATTCATTTTGTTCCTCCTATATATAAAATGATGTAATAAAATCATATCATTTTATTAGACCTAGTCCAATAAAAGAGTCCTTTTTTAACTTCTGATAACATCGAAAGAATCAATAAAGCGAAATAGAATCATTATTCATTTCTATGCAAAAACTCCGGCCTCATGACCGGAGTTTTCTGTTATTCGTCTTTTTCGGAACCTTTTCCAGTATTCTGCTGCTCTGTTTCCGCTGCTCTGCGCCTCGCTTCGGCCCTCTGTCTGATAAGCTTTGCGTTTCTTTCAGTAAGATACCACCATACTACAGCACAGAGCGCCACGAATGCAGCTGCTATTATAATTATCCCTAAATGGCTGACAAAATAATCCATTAGTTGAACTTCTTAGCTGTTTCGCAGAGTTCAGCGAATCCTGCCGCGTCAAAGATAGCCATCTCAGAGAGCATCTTGCGGTTGATCTCGATTCCTGCCTTCTTGAGGCCGTTCATCAGCTTGCTGTAGCTGAGTCCGTTTGCTCTGGATGCAGCATTGATTCTTGCGATCCAAAGTCTTCTGTATTCTCTCTTCTTGTTCTTGCGGCCGACATATGCCGATCTCAGGCTTCTCATAACTGCCGGGTTGGCGGCTCTGAATGTGTTCTTTCTTCTTCCGTAGAATCCCTTAGCCTGCTTCAGGATCTTTTTATGTCTCTTGTGCGCGTTTACGCCCTTCTTTACTCTTGCCATTTGTTACACCTCCCCGATTATTTAGCCATTGATCTCAGCATACGCTTCAGATCTGCACTTGTAAGAGTAGTAGCCTTGCGAA
>CACZAM010000001.1 GCA_902779185.1 uncultured Eubacteriales bacterium | reverse complement strand
TTAGAGATCATCTTTCTCTTAGTGATGTGGATCAATGGTTCTTTTTTCTGCTTATCCAACTGCATCACCTCCGACCTTTGTCATGAGCAGTCCGACTGAATTCTTGTCTGCTGTTCTGCCGTCAACGATACCGCTCACTTTGCCTCCGCACAGTACCAGTATGCGGTCGCTGAGCTCGAGCAGAACGTCGAGGTCTTCGCCGACGAAGATTACGGCTACTCCGCGTTCTTTCTGCTGGTTGATAAGATCGTAAATAGTATATGAGGCGTTGATGTCGAGTCCTCTGACTGCGTATGCAGACATCAGCACCGTAGGGTTCATGGCTATCTCACGGCCTACCAGCACCTTCTGTACGTTTCCTCCTGAAAGTCTCCGGACCGGTGTTTCTATACCCGGAGTAACGACTTCGAGTTCTTCAACAACCTTTTCTGCGAGTTCCCAAGGTGTCTTGCGGTCCGTGAATCCGGCAATGCTGCCCTTTCTCCTGAAGGACCTAAGCATCATGTTGTCTGCAAGGTTCATGTTTGCCACAAGGCCCATGCCGAGCCGGTCTTCCGGTACGAACGCGAGTGAAACGCCTTTTTTGTCGATCTCGAGAGGATCCATTCCTACGAGATTCGTTTCTGATCCGTCATCCTCAACATATATGATCTCGCCTTTTTCGATAGGCTGAAGTCCGGCTATTGCTTCAAGAAGCTCCTTCTGGCCGCAGCCTGAGATACCGGCGATGCCGAGCACTTCTCCAGTGTTGGCTGTAAAGGAAACATGATCGAGTTTGAGGATGCCGTCTTCAGACCTGACTGTCATATCTTTTATTTTGATACGAGGTTTCACATTCTTTGGTTCAGGTCTGTCTATATTGAGCTTGACCTCGCGCCCTACCATCATGTTGGTCATTTCCTGAGCGTTGGTCTCGCTTGTTATCAGATCTCCTATGTACTCGCCCTTGCGAAGTATTGCCACTCTGTCCGAGATGGCCTCTACCTCGTGAAGCTTGTGAGTAATAATAATGACAGTCTTTCCGTCTGCCTTCATGTTGCGCAGCACATTGAAGAGTTTTTCTGTCTCCTGCGGAGTCAGAACGGCGGTAGGCTCATCAAGTATCAGAATGTCCGCTCCTCTGTAAAGCACCTTAACGATCTCTACCGTCTGCTTCTGCGATACGGACATGTCATAGACCTTCTGGTCAGGATCGACATCAAATCCGTAAAGATCGCAGATCTCGCGGATGCGCTTTGAGGCTCTCTCAATGTCCAGCTTTCCGAAACGGGAGTTTTTGACCCCATGATCGGTTTCCATGCCGAGGATGATATTCTGCGCAGCGCTGAATATGTTCACCAGCTTGAAGTGCTGGTGGATCATTCCGATACCGTAATCATATGCGTCCTTAGGCGATGAGATCTGTACAGGCTTGCCGTCAATAAGGATCTCGCCCTCATCAGGATAATAAATTCCGGACAGCATGTTCATCAACGTGGTCTTGCCGGAACCGTTCTCTCCGAGGAGAGAAAGGATCTCGCCCTTGTAGATGTCGAGGTCGACCTTGTTGTTGGCTACTATGGTGCCGAATGTTTTTGTAATGTTTCTCATCGAAACTGCGGGTGTTCTGCTGTCTTGCAAAATAATCTCCCCTTTCCGATATCGAATCTTATAATTTGACCGGTCCCGCCTGAACGGGACCGGTCAGAACTATTGAAATGCTTTTTTTAAACTGTAGTTTAGCCGAAGTTAGTATCGAGCAGGTTGATTCCGTCGATGTTCAGGTCGAAGTATGGAGCCGATCTGAACTCGGACTCATGGAAGTATCCATCAGATACAACTTCTGTATCCGGTGCATAGTCACCCATGTCGTCTACGTCAGCCTGATACGAATCAAGCGGCTTGCCCTCAACGGAGATAGCAGCGCAGTCGAATACGTGGATGGATCCGTCACAGAGGCCGGCCTTGACCTCTTCGAGCTTAGCTGCAGTACCTTCAGCAGCAACATCCTCGTTGAGCTCTGTGAGCTCTACAGAACCTGTGTCGATGGTTCCTGTCCAGTCTGCAGGGATCTCCTCGCCGTTCTTAACTGCGTTTACTACGAATTCATAGTATGGCGACCAGTTGATTCTGGACGAGATGATGTAGGTGTTAGGAGCAGCGCTCTTTGTGCTTCCGTTGTAGGATACGTCAGGAATTCCTGCCTCTTCGCATGCTGTAGGAGCTCCCATGGAGTCTGCGTGCTGCGAGATAAGATCGCATCCGCCCTGGATCAGCTTGTTAGCGCCTTCCTTCTCAGCTGTCTCATCATACCATGAACCTGTGAATGTAACGTCCATTACTACATCCGGGCATACGCTCTTTGCACCGAGATAGAAGGATGTGTATCCGGATACTACCTCTGCGTATGTGAACGCGCCTACGTAACCCATCTTAGGTACATCGCCCTTGAGCTTGCCTGCATCCTTGATCTCATTGAGCTTCATTCCTGCAGCAACACCTGCGAGGTAACGACCCTCATAGATAGCAGCGAAAGCGTTGTGGTAGTTTGGCAGATTCTCAGTATGAGCCTTTGTGCCTGTAGCGTGGCAGAACTGGACATCAGGGAATTCCTTTGCAGCCTGGATCATGTAAGCTTCATGTCCGAACGAGTCTGCGAAGATGATGTTGCATCCTGCGTCAACAAGGTCTGCTGCAGTATCATAGCACTCCTGGCCTTCAGGAATGTTTGTCTTGATCATGTAGTTTTCCTCGCTGATTCCGAGATTCGCCATAGAATCCTTGAACGCATTGATGAAGTTCAGGTCGTATGTCGAGTTCTCGTCGTGGAGCGTGATCAGACCGACTTTTACGCCGCCCTCATCAGCAGCAGGAGCTTCTTCTCCGCCGCCGCCACCGCCGCCGCAGGCTGCCAGCATTGGCATCATTACCATTACTAAGCAAACCAATAAAGCAATAAGTCTTTTCTTCATAATCATTATCCTCCCTGTTATATACATACACAGAAACTCTGCCGATCACATTTTGAGTACACTATCCTAACGTATCAGCAGATAGGTTTATGATGAATTTATTATAATTCCAAGCAATCTTAAAGACAAGAAAAATAAGCAAAATGGTTTTATGTTTTGATTATTCTTTTCTGCTTATATCCGGACACAAAAAGAGGCTGTTTGCCAACAGCCTCTTTTGTAATTTTTGCATAATTTCCGTCTGTTTTTACAGGTTTTTGAGCAGTCCTGTAGCTTCATTGAACTCGTTGATAAGTTCGTCTACCTTGCTTGCTTCCTTGCGGAGAGCTCCCCATGTATTTGCTTCGTCGTACCACAGTGCGTTGATCTCATCAACAGTCTTGCCCTGCTGCTCGACCCATGTGTAGTACTTGAGGTTGTGGATCCTCTTGCGATCCTTGTAAGTCAGCTCCATGAGGTTGTCATCCTTCTCGTCGAGGATGTGCTTGTTGTAGTGGAGAGCAGCCTTCTCGTGTGTGTACTCTCCCTGCTCGTCCTGAAGCTCTTTGATCCTGGACTGATACATTACCGCAGAGTCTGTCATTACTGTTGCCAGTACGTCGTTCTCTGTCAGTTCATAGTACTTGGCCATCTTGATGCAGCAGAGCAGGTTGGCTATGCCGCTGATGCCGAAGTATCCGAGCAGATCGACGAGTTCAGGGTCAACACCCTGCTCCTTGAGGTAGTCGCGTCCGACAGGCTCGTTGAAGAGTCTGAGGAGGTTCTGGGAGTCTTCGTCGTCAATAGCGATGACCATGTCAGTATTTTTGATGTTATGGATCCATGGAACGTGCTTGTCGCCGATTCCTTCGATCCTGTGTGCGCCGAATCCGTTGTCGAGGAGTGTCGGGCACTGCAGAGCTTCGCCTACTGCAAGTTTAGCTGTAGGATAGAGCTCTTTCAGCCTGTCGCCGGAAGCCATTGTTCCGGCAGAACCGGATGTGAATGCCATGCCGAAGAGTCTGTCGTTCTCGCCCTTCATCTCTTCGAATGCCTCTGCGATAGCATTACCTGTTACGTTGTAGTGCCACATATAGTTGCCCATCTGCTCGAACTGGTTGAGGATCCATACGTCTTCTCTTGTCTCTCTCAGCTCGTGAGTCTTGTCAAAGATTTCCTTTACGTTGGACTCTGTTCCAGGTGTAGCGATAACTTCACTGGCGATGTTCTTGAGCCAGTCGAATCTCTCCTTGCTCATGCCCTCAGGCAGGATAGCTACTGAATAAACTCCGAGAAGCGCGCTGTCGAATGCTCCGCCTCTGCAGTAGTTGCCTGTCGAAGGCCAGACAGCCTTGTGGTAGCCGGAGTCGAACTGACCTGTTACGAGTTCAGGAACGAGGCAGCCGTAGGAAGCTCCTACCTTGTGGCAGCCTGTAGGGAACCACTTGCCGATCATGCAGATGATCTTGCACTTTACGCCGGAGAGTTCAGGCGGGATCACAATGAAGTTAGGACCATGGAAGAGTCCGCCGGATTCCTTCTGCTCGTTCTTCCATGTGATACGGAAGAGGTTTACAGGGTCTACGTCCCAGAGACCTGTCTTTGCAAGCTTGTCGAGGATCTTCTGAGGAACCTTCTCAGGATGCATCATCTGCTGATATGTAGGCAGGATGATGTTCTGGGCTTTGGCACGCTCGATGTTGTTCTTTAAGCCTTTTTCATTAATAGTAAGATCAAGCATTTTGTACCTCCGTTATTGATAGATAACTGTGTATATTCTTAATGTGCAATGTTTGATATCTAGTATATTTTTATGATGCCAAAAAATTTTTTATATGTCAATAAATATATGCATTTTCACAGGTATCATTTTTATTTGTTCAGCTCTTCGTAGACCGCGCGGAATTTTTCGATATCCGGCTCCAGTTTTATCGGTTCTCCTGCCGCTTTTATGCCGTTTGCGGTATCTTTGAGTCCGTTGCCTGTCACGATGGCTACAACGCTTGCGTCAGCAGGTATCTTCCCTTCCCTGCAGAGCTTTGAAAGCCCTGCCATGCCGGTAACACCCGCAGGTTCTCCGAATACTCCGCACTCCCTGCCGGTCACTCTCATAGCCTCGAGGATCTCATCGTCAGTGACTTCAACAGGAATTCCTCCCGATTCTATTATTGCATTGATGGCCTTGTCAGGGTTGCGAGGCACTCCTACAGAGATGGAGTCAGCAAGAGTATTCTCTTCCATCGGTTCCCATGGTTCTCCGGTGCGCGCCGCCCTGTTGATAGGACATGTGTTTACAGACTGTACGGAAATGATCTTAGGCAGCTTGTCTGTGAATCCGGCGTTGTAAAGGTCTTTGAATCCCTTCCACACTCCGCCGATAGTGCATCCGTCACCAACCGACAGTGCAACGTAATCAGGAACTTTCCATCCCAGCTGCTCGGCTATCTCGAGAGCGACAGTCTTTTTGCCCTCCATCAGATAGCAGTTGATCGCAGCGTTCCTGTTGTACCAGCCGTACTCATCGATCGCTGCTTTTGAGAGTTCGAAAGTCTCTTCATAATTTCCCTTGACCGAGACGACCGTTGCTCCGAAGATCAGGAGCTGAGCCACCTTGCCGATAGGCGCTCTTTCAGGGACAAAGATATAAGTTTTAAGTCCGGCTGCTGCAGCATTGCCTGCAAGTGAGCTCGCTGCATTTCCTGTTGAGGAGCATGCTATCGTGTCATAGCCTGCCTCGATGGCCTTCGCAACGCCCATGGAGCTGGCCCTGTCCTTGAGCGACGCGGTCGGATTGAGGCCGTCATCCTTGAGCCAGAACTTTCTGATCCCAAGCTTTTCAGCCATTCTCGGCTCCTCATAAAGAGGCGACCAGCCTACTCTGAGAGGCGGCTGAACTGTGTCCTCCTCTACCGGGAGGAAAGGACGGTAACGCCACATCGTGTAGTTGTCACTTGACGATATGTCGTCAGGCGTAAAGTTTTCCCTGATGTAATCATAATCGTAAATCACATCGAGAATACCTCCGCATTCGCATGTAGTCGCGTCAGGAAGTGCCTCATATTCCCTGCCGCAGCTGATGCACTTAAGACATTTAACGTTTTTCATGGATGCTGTGCTCCTTTCATCAATTAAATTTGTCTCAATATATCTCTGGCCACAAACACGCCGCTTGCGGAAGCGTGTGAAAGTGAATGAGTAACCCCGCTGCCGTCTCCTATCATATAGAGACCTTCATATTTTGTCTCCAGGCGTTCACTGACGCTGACTTCCATGTTGTAGAATTTGACCTCGACTCCATAAAGAAGTGTGTCGTCGTTCGCCGTGCCCGGAGCTATCTTGTCGAGCGCGTATATCATCTCGATGATGCCGTCGAGTATCCTCTTAGGAAGCACAAGGCTCAGGTCTCCCGGCTCCGCCTTGAGTGTCGGTGTCACAAAACTGTCTGCCAGTCTCTTGTAATTTGTCCTCCTGCCGCGGATGAGGTCGCCGAACCTCTGTACAATAACACCTCCGCCCAGCATATTGGAAAGTCTCGCTATGCTCTCGCCATACCCGTTGCTGTCCTTGAAAGGAACCGAGAAGTGCTTGGATACCAGCAGCGCGAAGTTTGTCATATTGGTCTGCTTCTCAGGGTCTTCATAGCTGTGCCCGTTTACCGTGACTATGCCGTTGGTGTTTTCATTTACGACACTTCCTCGCGGATTCATGCAGAACGTTCTTACTTTGTCTTCGAATTTCTCAGTTTTGTATACTATCTTGCTCTCATAAAGCTCATCTGTAATGTGTGAGAAAAGCTCCGCAGGAAGCTCGACTCTTACACCGATGTCTACCCTGTTTGACTCCGTAGGTATGCCGAGTTCGTGGCAGATCTCCTCTATCCACTTGCTGCCGCTTCTTCCTACCGAAACGATGCATTTTTTGCAGGTAAAGCTGCCTTCAGCTGTGATTATGCGGTAGCCCCCGTCAATCACTTCAATATGTTCCACAGGAGTCCTGAACATGAAATCCGCTTTGTCTTTGAGCTCGTCATACAGATTCTTCAGGACCACATAGTTTATGTCTGTTCCGAGGTGCCTTACAGAAGCGTCGAGAAGTATCAGGTTGTTCTGGCGGCACAGCTTCTTGAATGACGAATTTGCGGTAGAGTAGAGCTTTGTTCCCTCTCCGCCGTGCGACATGTTTATATCGTCGACATATTTCATCAGACTGATGGCTTCTTCCTTGCCGATATACTCGTGGAGGGTGCCTCCGAAGTCATTCGTAATATTGTATTTTCCGTCGGAGAACGCTCCCGCGCCGCCGAAGCCGCTCATTATTGAACAGCTCGGGCAGTTGATGCAGCTCTTTACATTGACTCCGTCGATCGGACACTTTCTCTCCTCGAGCCTTTTGCCTCCTTCAAACACACCGACCTTCAGTCCGTTGTCTTCCTTTGTGAGCTCGTACGCGGCATATATACCGCCCGGTCCCGCTCCGATGATAATCACATCATAGTCCATTTTTTACCCCTCTTATTTATCTTTACTGGCTTTGTTGAGCAGCATCCAGAATACGGCTGCGGCTGCCGAGAAGCCTATTATCGCGTAGAAATTTGTATTATAGCTGCCTCCCGCCGCCTCCAGAAGAGCTGATGAGATCATAGGCCCTATCGTGGCTGCCGGTATAAGGCTGAAGTTTGCGATACTGAAATTCGTCGGGAAATTGGCAGGTCCGAAGGCTTTGTTTATATATGCCGATGTAATGGTCGGGCAGCCTCCGTAAGCAAGTCCCACGAATACGAGTCCGCAGAGTATGAATATGTATGCGCCTGTCATTCCGCCGAGCGTCAGCAGTATGCCGGCGATCAGCATGAACGAGTTGTTTACAAGAGTTGATGTGAATCTTCCGAATCTGTCGAAGTTGTTGCCTGCGACTATCCTCCCGGCTCCGTTGAAAAGTGAGACTATCATGCCGAGTATGGCCGCGCCTCCGAACGCCACCGAGATGTTGGCCGCGCTGTTGATGACCAGAAGCCCTGCCGAATTGAGAAGTATCGCCCAGATAGTAAAGAACCAGAACTGAGGCGTCTTCAGCATCTCTGCTGCGGTATAGTTTTTGACTTCCGCGCCTGCAGCCTGCTGAGAGTCTTTACTCTTCGAAGCAGACGCAGCAAGAGCAGCCAGCGCATCTGCGTCCCCGCTTCCCGGGGCCTTGATTATAAAAGCCGCAAGCACACATACAACGCAGATGACTATGCCCAGTATCCTGAACACAGGAAGGATGCCCATCGATCCTATCATCGAATTGACGACCGAACCGAGCACCAGGCCTCCGAGACCGAAGCCCATCAGCATGATTCCCGATGCCAGACCGACCTTGTCAGGGAACCACTTGTTCAGGGTTCCGATGACACCGTTATATGCAACTCCTACACCGCCTCCTCCGAATACTCCATAGAATATATACAGCATCGTGAGACTTGCTCCCGGGGAATCCGGTTTGACTGTCGAAACCATGAAGAATCCGGCCAGCAGCATGACAGCAGATATAAGCATTCTCGCTTTTATGCTCAGTTTTTTACTCAGCACTCCGCCCGCAAAGCCTCCAAGGCAGAAGAATATCATCGATATCGTAAATGTAAGTGACAGCTGCGATATGCTCCAGTCAGGAAACAGATCTCCGATAGGTGTTCTGAATATCGACCACGCGTATATCAGCCCCAGAAACAGAAGCGTGAGCGTGCCCATCCCAAGGTATAACCATCTTTTGTTACTCATATTTTTTAAAATGCCCCCTCTGTATATAATCTCATACATAGTTATTTTAACATAAGCGCCATAAATAAGCGACATACTGCTTTCGGAATTACTGCTGTGTGTATATTGCAAGGGGTAGTGCAAAGTGTTAAATTTATTTTTACGAATCAAAAGAGAAAGGGCTTCAGGATGGAAAAAGGACGCGATGTCTTCATGCAGGGATACAGGCACGGCATTCCGATCGGACTCGGATATTTTGCCGTGGCTTTTTCTTTGGGTATTGCAGCCCGTGACTACGGCTTCAGCGCTATCCAGGGCTTTTTCGCCAGCCTTATCACCTACGCTTCGGCCGGCCAGTACATGGGTTTCGCCTTATATGCTACGAATACGACGCTTGCGGAGCTCGTGCTTCTGATGTTCATCATAAATGCGCGTTATATCTTAATGGGCTTCGCCCTCAACCAGAGAATGCCCGAGGGAACACCTCTCAGTACCCGCCTGCTTGTCGGAAGCTGCATCACGGATGAGATTTTCGGCATCACGATAGCAAGGCCAGGCATCCCTACCCCTTACTACACATTCGGTGCGCTTATTGCCGCAGTCCCTTTATGGGCTCTTGGCACCGCTCTCGGCATCACCATGGGCAATGTTCTCCCGGCCAGGATAGTAAGCGCGCTGAGCGTTGCTCTTTTCGGCATGTTCATCGCCGTGATAATACCTCCGGCACGTAAGGACAGGGCCGTTCTGGGAGCGGTCGCGGTAAGCTTCGCGCTTTCGTACGCTTCAGTCCATCTGCCGCTCGTTTCACAGCTTTCGCAGGGCAACCGTACAATACTGCTCACTATAATCATCTCCGCAGTGTTCGCCGCTCTCTTCCCGAGAAAGACGGAAGATATATCAGAGGGAGGTGCAGCTGATGAGCATTAATGTCTATCTGTATATTATTGTCATGGCCTTCGCCACCTGGCTCATGAGAGTCGCGGCTTCGCTCATAATGAAAAAACCGATCAAAAACCGGTTCTTTCAGTCATTTCTTTATTACGTTCCGTATGTGACCCTTGCGGTCATGACTTTCCCTGCCATCGTTGAGGCGACCCAGTCTCCTCTTGCAGGAGCTGCCGCTCTTATAGTGTGCATAGCCGCCGCCTGGTTCGGTCAGGGTCTCTTTACCGTAGCAGTCCTCGGCTGCGTCACAGTCCTGATTCTCGAACTGTTTCTCTGATCACTTTCCGCTATCAATTTGCTCTACACGGTCAGGCTCTTTTCCCGAGCCTGTTTATTACATGCATGATGCGTCCGGCATTCTCTCTGAGCTGCTCTTCGCTTACAGTTCCTTTTTTGAGGCCTTTTATTATCTGGTCATAGTCGCCCTTGTTTCCCGGCATGAATAGGCTGCAGCCCGCTGCTGCGACTTTCGCCGCGTCAGGCGTGCCGTATTTTGAGTCCTTCATAAGCAGCATGTCTCCGCCTATGACCCAGTCGGTCATGATCAGCCCGTCAAAGCCGAACTCTCTGAACAGCACCTCTGCAAGCTCCCTGCTCTCTGAGGTATGCTCTCCGTTGAGCAGATTGTACGAAGTCATCACTGACATCGGATCCGACTCCCTTATGCAGATACCGAATCCTTTGAGATAGATCTCGCGGAGAGCCCTTTCGCTTATGATGCTGTTATTTGCGTAGCGGTTGGTCTCCTGATTATTGGCAGCGTAATGCTTAATTGTGACACCGCGTCCCGGATGCTTCTGTACTCCCTTTGTGAGCGCAGCGGCAAACTTTCCGCTTATGAGCGGATCCTCCGAGAAGTACTCGAAGTTGCGTCCGCAGAGAACATTCCTGTGAATGTTGAGTGCCGGAGCAAGCCAGAGGTCTATGCCGAAAATATCCATTTCGCTTCCGACTATATCACCGCAGATTTCAGCAAAGTCTGTGTTCCAGCTCTGGGCAATGGCTGTAGCGATAGGTATCGCGGTGCAATACTGCTCCCTGAAAACTCTGCCCTTCTTTTGCTTAGGTTCTCTTTCCAGAAGTTTCCTGAGTACTCCCGGAAACATGTCTTTCATGGTTTCAGGCAGGGTCGATCCTATGGAATGCTTTCCCTTTGCGTCTTCATAGTAACGTTTTGAGATTCTTACTCCTGCAGGGCCGTCAGCCATTACTATGCTGTCTATGCCCTTATCCATAAATCTCCTGCAGGACTCTCCCGCGGCACCGGCGACGCCCATTGAAGCTTCACCTATGACGGAAGCTATCGACAGTCCTTTGGTTTTGAAATCGCCGACATTCATCATCGCCAGTTCTTCAGTTGTGAGTCCGTCCGGTACAAGAGCCGCCATCTCATGGCTGTTCTTTTCTTTAAGGACTTCTGTTTCACAGGCGGAAAGATCGAGAGTGATCACCGGCACATTAGCCGTATCGAAATCATCAGAGGCAAAACCTCTGAGGTCATTGAAGTCAGCGCCGTCAAACAGCCTTTCAGACTTCCTTACCGTAAAGTCTTCACCCAGCGTGAGGACAGCGGCAGGCTTTACGTTTGCGCTGTCCGCGCCTGCGAGCACTGTGTATTCCCCTTTCTCGAGAATATACGACGCACTTTTTGTGTCGAAGCCCGCCAGATCCCTTATATCGAACCTTACCTTTACCGTCTGGCTCTTTTTAGGATCGAGTTCGTCTGTTTTGGCAAAGCCCGCAAGGCTCTTCGATTCCCTGTCGAGTTTGCCCTGCGGACATGAAACATATACCTGCAGGGTCTCCTTTCCCTTATACTTTCCTTTATTGGTGATCCTCGCGGATACTTCCACCTCCGGGCCGTTCACTTTTACAGTGGCTTTTCCTATGGAAAAATCCGTGTATCCAAGTCCGTATCCGAACGGGAACAGAACATCAAGTCCGAAAGTGTCGAAGAATCTGTAACCTACATAAATGCCTTCCCTGTATCTGGTGTCGTCTCTGTCTCCAAAGTCCCCTGCGGTGCACTGGTCTTCGACCGCGGCCCATGTGGTAGCGAGCTTGCCCGAAGGATATGCCTTCCCGAGCAGGATATCCGCAAGCGCCGCGCCCGTCTCGACTCCAAGCTGCGAGAGCACCAGAATATTGCCCACTTCCATTACAGGGCTCAGGTCTACAGGGCCTCCGGCATTTATCACCAGCATGAATCTGTCATAATGCTTATTCAGTGCGAGTATATCCCTCACCTCGCTGTCAGTGAGCATGAAGTCACCCTTTTCGGCAAGCCTGTCATTGCCCTCGCCGGATATCCTGGATACCACGTATACAGCAGCATCCGCTGTATAGTCTATCGGTATTATGTATTCAGGCTGCATCATCACGGCTCCCATGGATGCCGAAATGATATTTATCTTTTCTTTGCGCGCTTTCTTTCTTATCCCGGTGACGAAATCCTTACGCGCTCTGTCTTTGAAATTGCGGTGCATGTCAGGCCAGTACGGGTCGACTATCGAGAAGCCCGCATCCTTAAGCCCCTGTTCCACATTCACGAAATACCTGGAGTTCACTTCTCCCGATCCGGTACCGCCCTTTACAGTATCCCTGACTCCGCTTCCGGCAGCAAAGATACTGCACGGAGCGTCAAGCGGGAAAGCGCCGTTCTTTTTAAGGAGCACTGTGCACTCAGCAAGATAAGGTCTCAGCCTTTCAAGATTTTCTTTTTCGTATCCGTTCATTTTCAGTCCCTTTTATATATTTTCAATATCCGACAGCGAGTCCGAACATCAGTATAGCAGATGTGAGAATAAGATTCATGAGCTGGAACATCCAGGAGTATCTGAACCATTTTCCGTAACTCACGTCGGTAAGTCCGAGCGTTATGAGAAGTCCGGCGTTGGTCGGATAGATGACATTACTGAATCCGTCGCCGAAAGCGAACGCCACTATTGCGAGCTGCATGTTGATGCCGAAAAGCTGCGCCAGCGGCGCGATTATAGGTATGAGAAGGAATGCCTTGGCCGATCCGGATGAGATAAAGAAGTTCATCACAAGGCATATCGCGTATATAAAGAGCACAACGCCTGCCTTTGACATTCCTCCGGCCATGGTCTCCGCACTGTAGAGCAGAGTATCAAGTATCTTAGCCTCTGTCATCGTATATTTTATCGATGAGGCCATAAGTATCATGAGTATCGAGGGAGTTATGGCTATGATACCATTCAGGAAAGTCCGGCCCAGCTCCCTCAGGCCTGTTCCGGATATGAGCACCGACGCTATGCCTGCCGAAAGAAACATCAGCGCGACTATGATCATCGTGTAATCCTGAAGTACCCTGATGAAACCCGAGCTCAGCACTATGAGGATGCCGATGCCAAGTATGACAGCGAACACTCTGAGTCCCCTGTCCATGCGTTCATCCTGCGTATATCCGATGCCCGCGCCGGCAGCTTCAGCCGGCTTTTCAACTTTTTTCGCATGGCTCCTTATAAACCACAGGAGCAGCGCGTAGATCAGAACGAAGGACAGCGCTCTCAGCCACATGCCGCTGAACATCGGGAGTCCGGCGAGGCTTTGAGCTACACCTATGGTGAAAGGGTTCGCTATGCCTGCCGCGAAACCACAGCCTGTGGCCAGAAGCGAGATCGCCACACCGGTGACTGCGTCCCAGCCAAGCGCCACCGACAGAGCCACCACTATCGGCGCCATCGGTATCACCTCTTCAAAGGAGCCGACCAGAGAGCCCAGCGCCATGAAGAAGAATACAAGAATGGTCATGAGCCTGTATTTTACATTGCCGAAGCGGTCAACTATCTTTCCGAGCATGTAGTTCATCATTCCGCAGGCAGTCAGCGAGTTGAACACTCCTCCGATCACCAGCAGGAATATGAGTACTGCGATGATGGTGCCCGAGCCCTCGGCTCCCAGCACAAGAAAAGGAGACAGGATCCACTTCCAGAAAGGGATGCCTCCCTCGGTATAGTGGAACCCGGTCTCCGTATCTATGACCATATTGCCCGACGCGTCCTGCACCCTGGCGTATTCACCGCCCGGCACAATAAGAGTAAGCACATAGGTAGCGACCATCAGAATGAAGATGATCCCGATGGCTATAAGAAACGACCTGGCACCGATATTGATGCCGTCACTGTTGTCCCTTCTGCCCTTGTCTGCCATGGCCGCAAACTCCCTTTATCAGACGTGCTGGTATATGAATCTGTAGTAATCGACTGCCGGCACAAGCGTATCTGTAGAAACATACTCGTTGATGCCGTGGATGGAATCCAGCTGCTCAGCGTCGATGGTGAACGGCAGGAATCTGATGCACTGGTCTGACAGTTTGTCGAAGAACCTCGCATCCGAGCCGCCGGTCATGATGTACGGTGTGCAGTCATCGACACCCGGCACACAGGTTTTAACAGCCTGCTTTATGAGCAGGAACGCCTCTCCCCTGAAGTCCGAAAGTCTTGACTCAGGCTCTCTCTGCAAAACTTCTGTTTCAAGGCCGAACTTACTTGCCACCTTTGTGATAGCCCTGATCGACGATTCCTGGCCCTGATGATGAGAGCACCTCATGTCACCGATCACCCATGCTTCGCTAGGTATTACATTAACGGCCTCACCGCCTCCGCACATGGTGAAAGCTATAGTGGTCGACACCATCGCTCCGGCTGCTGAGCTGATCGCAGGCAACAGTCTTGCAAGAGTTTTTCCCCTCTTGTCTGCCTTTTCAAGCATCTTCCCTGCTCTGCCCATGTACTGTCCGAGTATTTTCAGCATTTCAGCTACAGGATGAGGCATGTCAACATCGAACACCTGATGCCTGTCGACATAGGCCATGAATTTTCCAAGTCTTGCCAGAGGAGTGTTCTTCTCAGGTGTGGAGGCATGTCCGCCGGTGGATCTTGCCGTGAACTTCAGGTTTACGACACTCTTCTCACCCACGCCTATCATGGCGAAGGTCCCCTTTGCTCCGCTTATAGGCTCACGGACTATGTCGCCGCCTTCATCCAGTACCATTCCGAAGCGCATGCCCTGTCCCTGCAGCCACGAAGCCACAGCCTGAGCGCCGGTCCCGAAGGTCTCTTCGGTGTTGTCAGCCTCGAACCAGATATCCGCGGCCGGCACGAATCCTTCTGAAATAAGCTCATTTGCAGCTTCAAACATGGCCCAGAGTCCGCTCTTGTCATCCAGTGTTCCTCTGCCCCAGATTTTTCCGTCAGCGATCTCAGCCGCGAACGGAGGATGTTCCCAGCCCTCTGCTCTGGCAGGAACCACATCGCAGTGGTTCATGAAAAGAACAGGCATCCTGGTAGGATCGCTTCCCTTCCACTTCAGCAGCATAGCGCCGTCAAACTCTTTCAGCTCACACGCTTCCTTCACGGCAGGAAAAAGCTCCCAGAGAAGTTCGCGAAACTCAGCAAAGTTCTCGGGACTGCTGCCGCAGTCAGGATCAGACACTGTTTCTATTCTGATCATCTTCTGCAGGTGTTCAATATATTTAGCCTGTCTCTCTTTGTCCATGCCACCCTCTGTTCTTCCGTATTATCCTGTTTTATTACTTCTTTGCCTTCAGCAGGTCGCGGATCTCTGTAAGAAGCTCGATGTCAGCAGGTGTTGGTTCCGGCTCCTCCGGTGCTTCTTCCTTTTCCTTCTCAACTGCAGCTTTTGCCTTGTTGAGAGCCTTGATTATCATGAACAGGACCCATGCGATCAGCAGGAAGTCGATGATCGCCTGGATGAAAGCTCCATAACCGATAGCCGCGTTGCCGACCATGATCGACATGTCAGCTACGCTCTTGCCGCCGCTGATAGCTCCGATGATAGGCATGAGGATCGACTCTACGAGAGCAGTCACGATAGCTGTGAAAGCTCCGCCGATGATGATGCCTACTGCCATGTCCATTACGTTGCCCTTGCTGATAAATTCCTTGAATTCCTTGATCATTTCTTTTGTCCTTTCTCTGCAGAGGCATGCCTCTGCGTATCATTTTAAAAAATAACTAACATTATGATTATACTACAAAAGTATAACAGTTGAGCCAGATAATCAGTCTATGATCTTTACGGATTCGATCACAGGCTGGTCCTCAGGCGCAATAGTACCGTTGTCGTCAAGCGGTTTCGCGTCTGCCGCGATCTTATCGACCACATCCTGTCCGTCCGTCACGTGTCCGAACGCGGCGTACTGACCGTCGAGGTGAGGAGCATCCGCAACCATGATAAAGAACTGCGAGCTGGCGCTGTCAGGGTCCTGCGCTCTTGCCATCGAGATAACACCCTTCGTATGAGCGATGTTGTTTTCATAGCCATTCATGGCAAACTCTCCGGTGATATTACTCTCGGCTCCGCCCGTTCCGTCGCCGTTCGGGTCTCCTCCCTGGATCATGAATCCGTCTATGATGCGGTGGAATGTCAGGCCGTCGTAAAAGCCGTCATTCGCAAGATCCATGAAGTTCTGCACTGTCACCGGCGCCGTGTCTCCGTCGAGTTCAACGCTTACCGTGCCGTAATCCTTTATCACTATCTCAGCATGATGGATTCCAACAGGATCTGCCGCCTTTGTAAGCTCAGGCTGGGAAGACTCAGGAGTTTCAGCCGGCTCACTGCTTCCGCCGCCGCATCCCGCGAGCAGTATCAGTGACAAAGTCATAAATGCCACCAGCATGTTTCTGATGTGTTTTTTCATTGCTTTGTATCCTTTCTTTTTTACTATGATGTAAAAAATAACACCGTACCGGTCATAAATCAATCACTGCGCCGCAGATGATCTCTTATCTCCTCTTCAACGCGCGTGAGTTCGGCGAGGAATTCCCGGGAAGATATTCTCAGCGCTCCGTGAGCCCAGGCATCCGTCTGAACGAGACTGTCTGACGACACCACATATACCTGTCGGTCTCTGGCAGCTGCGGACATAATACCCATACGTACGTCAGCGGGCTCATTCTCAGCAGTAAAGACCACTTTTACGCCGTTTCGCTCCTCTTCGCGCCCTTCGCTCAGAGGCACATTGTACGCATCGAAGATGACGTTCACCTCGAAGCCTGTATAACCTGCATAGTTACTGATTCTGTCCAGGAGCTGATCCCTTGCCGATCCCCCGTCACGGGCGAAAAGGTCCTTGAGATACTCGTCCGCGAAGATGATATTATATCCGTCTATCAGGATCATTACCGGCTTTTCTTCACGTTTTTCGTTCTTATGCTCTCTGCGCGCCTTGATCTCCTGGTTGCGCGCCGCATTTCTTGCTGTCTCCTCTTCAGAAAGCTCAGACTTTTTTCTGTAATCTTTTTCGATCGCGTCCCGGCGGCGCGTCTTTTTTGAAGTCCCGTAAGTACGCTCAAATATGTTTCTGAGTTCCTTTTCGGCTGCGATCCTTCTTTTCGCCTCTTCTTTTACGTCGGGATTTACCGTTCCGGAAGCATACGGCTGCTGAACCTGTCCGTAAGCCGCAGAGGTCTCTCTTTGCTTCAGAACGCTTGCTATGTGCATATGCTCAGCGACTTCATCCCATTTCACGATGTCGCTTCCGCTGTGATTCACAAATACGGAATCTGCCGGATTTTCAACATCTCTTTCAGGATCATATCCTTTTTCTTCAATAATCGCTGCCGCATCATGGCATTCATCATAGCCGCCCGGGGTGCATGAAAGCCTTCCTTCTCCTGAGGTGTATCCGCTCAGCGTCAGCTGGTAGCCCGAAATCTCTGATGCCGGCACCCGTCCTTTTATCCTTGCAGTTTCATCAGCCTGCTCAAGCAGGTCCTGGGTGCCTCCCATCTGCCTTATATCTGTCATCGCGCGGCCGACGTTCCGTGCCGGCAGTTCAATTTCATAATCGCACCACGGCTCAAGAAGCAAAGCCCTGCCGTCTGACCTTGCCTGCATCAGAGCGTTCCTTACAGCCCTGTATGTAGCCTCGCGGAAGTCTCCTCCTACAGTATGCTTCTCATGTGCCCTTCCGGCAGCAAGAGTGATGCGCACATCAGTTAGCGGAGCTCCCGTAAGCACTCCGGCATGCTCTTTCTCGTAAAGATGGGTCATGATGAGTCTCTGCCAGTTAAGGGCAAGTTCATCCTCAGGAACAGAGCTTGTGATCACGATACCGCTTCCGCGCTCACCGGGTTCAATAACAAGGTGTACTTCAGCGTAATGCCTGAGTGGCTCGAAATGTCCCACACCTTCATATTTACCGGAGATGGTCTCAAGATAGAGCACGCTGCCGCTTCCAAAAGCGACATCATAGCCGAATCTGTCTTTTATCATGGTCTGCAGGACTTCGAGCTGCACCTGTCCCATCAGCCTTATATCTATACTGCCGTCCGGATTCCTCGATACATTGAGCATGGGGTCCTCTTCTGTCAGGAGCCTCAGGTCTTTCAGAAGCAGGTAAGGGTCCATCCCTTCAGGACCTTTCACAGAGTAGACCATGAAAGGCTTTATAGAGGATCCGTTAAGTGAAGGCTCGGAGCCAAGTCCGTCTCCCGGCAGAGCCTTTGACAGTCCTGTCACGGCGCATACCGTGCCGGCCGCAGCTGAATCAACCGGGATGCTCCGGCTTCCTGAGAATAGCATTATCCTGTTGATCTTCTCCTCGCCGTCCGTTTCGCCTGATGCGCTGTTTACCCTAACCTTATCCTTTACTTTAAGCTCTCCGCCCGTGACCTTTATAAAGCAAAGTCTCTCCCCTTCATCCGAGGCAGCCGTCTTATATACCCTTGCGCCGAATATGGTTCCGCGTTCAGGCTCCCCGGTATATCTGCCCAGAACTCCAAGAAGCTGCTCAACACCCTCTATTTTCAGTGCCGAGCCGAACACGCACGGGATAATTTCTCCCCTGGTCACCGCATCCGCAATCTCATAATCGGATAACTCGTTTCCTTCGAGCACAGTTTCCGCAAGTTCGGGCGAATAAAGTGTCACCGCATCAATAAACTCTTCTGTCCTTTCGGCCGCGCCGCTGAAATCCACCAGTCCGGCACCCAGATCAGAATCCAGTTCTTTAAGGATATCTTCTTTCTTTCTGACAGCGATATCCATCTTGTTCACAAATGCGAAAGTCGGTATATTCCTCTCTCTGAGCAAACGGTACAGGGTCTTTGTATGCGCCTGTACCCCCTCGGATCCGCTGATGACAAGAAGCGCGTAATCGAGCACCGAAAGCGAGCGCTCCATCTCCGCGGCAAAGTCCACATGGCCCGGAGTGTCGATGAGCGTCACTTCAGTATACGCGCCTTCGCTTCCTTTGATGCTGAAACGCGCCTGCCTCGAAAAGATCGTTATTCCGCGGTTTCTTTCAATAGGGTCATCATCAAGGAATGCGTTGCCATGATCTACCCTGCCCGGCTTTCTCAACTCCCCTGTGAGGTAAAGCAAAGCCTCGGACAAGGTGGTCTTGCCGGCGTCAACATGCGCGAGTATTCCCAGTGTGATTTTTTTTGCATCCATCGCCGCTCCGGTCTCGGTTTTGTTTGATTGAATAATGTGCGTGTGGTATAAGTCTATCAAAAGATAATTATATATTTGAGAGCGAGGCAATCAAGTGAAAATCATCGTAATCGGCACCGGAAAAGTCGGCGGCATACTGATTGAGCAGCTGGCTCAGGAAGGTCATCAGATAGTCGCAATAGAGCGCAATGAGAAAAAACTCGTAGAATTGCAGAACAGTCTTGACATCCTTTGCCTGTCCGGGAGCGGAACAGACAGAAATCTGCTTATCGAGGCAGGTGCCGGAAATGCTGATCTGGTCATTGCCGCAACAGACAGCGATGAGGTAAACATGATCTGCTGCCTTCTGGCAAGAAAGCTCGGCGCTCATCATACCATAGCCCGTGTACGAAAGCCGGAGCTTGCCGATGAGATCGAAATGTTCTCCGAAGACATGGGGCTTTCCATGACGATCAACCCTGAGCTCTACGCAGCACAGGAGATTTTTTCCGTGCTCCGCTTCCCGGGTCTCATGTCCGCGGAACCGTTCAGGCACGGTCTTTTTGAAATCGTAGAGTTTCGTCTGGCCAAAGAAGGCCCTGTCACATCGATGACACTGCAGGAGCTTGCTTCCAGATACAACTCGAAAGCTCTTGTATGCGCAATCAGGCGGAATGGTTCCACCTTCATCCCTGACGGCAGCGCAACGCTCATGAAAGGCGATGTAATCAGTTTCGCAGCCGAGCCGAAGGAAGCCGAGCACTTCCTCAAGCTCTGCGGTATAATCAGCCGCATGCCAAAACATGTAATCATAATCGGCGCCGGAATGATCGCTTATTATCTCGTCCGCATGATGCACGGGATAGGCATGAAGCCTGTTGTGATCGAGAATGACATGGATCATGCGGAAATGTTCAATCATACTCTTCCGGATCTTCTCGTCATAAATGCCAACGGTACCAGCCGTGAGGTCCTTGATGAAGAAGGTCTTGATGAGGCTGACGCGTTCATAGCCCTTACCGGCATCGATGAAGTCAATGTTCTGATGGGAATGTACGCGCAGCGCGAAGGCGTTCCTAAAGTCGTCACCAAGATCTCAAGGAGCAACATGGTCGATCTTATCGATGCTGACCGTGCCGGCAGCGTCGTCTGCCCGCGTGATATAGTTGCAAACCGTGTTATAAGTTATGTACGCGCTGCAGAAAGTGCCGGCAGCAGTAATGTTGAGACCGTATACCGCATATCTGAGCAATCAGCAGAGGCGCTTGAATTCATAGTCAAGGAAAAACATGATGATCTCACCGGAATCCCGCTGAAGGATCTTAAGTTCAGGCAAGGTATTCTGATATGCGCCATCCTGCGCGGCCGGTCCGTGATCATACCCCGTGGTAATGACACCATCGAGCAGGGCGATCACGTTATCATAACAACAACGTTAAAGCAGCTGACGGATCTTTCCATGATCCTTCTATAGTTCATGAAGACAAAGGTAGTATTACATACAGTAGGACAAATATTATTAATAGAGGCAGGCCTTCTTATTATTCCCGCGGTCGTGGGTCTCATTTATCATGAGCAGGCTTCTGTCCGCGCTTTCCTTATCACAGCAGTTGTTACTGCAGCTGCAGGCGCGCTTCTCAGGCTTATAAAGCCCGGCAAGAGCAGCATCTACGCACGCGAAGGATTTGCCATCACCGGTCTTTCGTGGATCATGCTCAGTTTCTTCGGCTGTCTGCCTTTCGTCATCAGCAGGCAGATCCCGGGTTTTATTGACGCCTTCTTTGAGACAGTATCCGGTTTTACAACGACCGGCTCGAGCATACTTAACGATATCGAGGCGCTGGATAACGCCATGCTTTTCTGGCGCAGCTTCACGCACTGGATAGGCGGCATGGGAATACTTGTATTCAGCATGATCATAATCCCGCTTGGCGGCAAGCGGAGCATGTATATCCTCAGGGCTGAAGCGCCGGGTCCTTCCTCGGCAAAGCTCGTCCCGAAGATGCGCGACACCGCAGCCATACTCTACGGTATCTATTTTGCGATGTCGGCACTGCTCCTGGTCCTTCTCCTTGCCGGCGGAATGCCTCTGTTTGACTGTTTCATAAATGTATTCGGAACTGCCGGTACAGGCGGATTCTCGAACCACAGCGCCAGTATAGGCTACTATGACAGCGAGTACTTCGAAGTCATCATAGGCATATTCATGCTGTTGTTCGGCATCAACTTCAACCTGTATTACCTGATTTTCATGAGAAGAGTCCGTGCGGCTTTCAAAAGTGAGGAGTTTCACTGGTATCTTGGCATCGTTGCCTTTGCTGTGATAACCATCGCGATCAATATAAACAGCCTGTATGGATCGCTCCATCAGGCTGCCCGTCATTCTTTCTTTTCCGTTGCATCGATCATCACTACGACCGGCTTCGGCACCATGGATTTCAACCAGTGGCCGGAGTACTCACGCACCCTCCTGGTACTGCTTATGTTTATAGGCGCGTGCGCGGGAAGCACCGGCGGCGGTCTCAAGGTGTCAAGAGTTATGCTTCTTCTGCGTACGGCCAGACGAAGCATGCGCAGGATGATCCATTCAAGGTCTGTGGAGAGCATCCGCTTTGAAGGACGCATAATGGAAGAAGAGACCCTCACTACATGCATGGTATACCTGACCGTCTATTGTATAGTAACAGTAGCAAGCGTGGTTCTGGTATCCCTCAACAACTTCCCTTTCGAGGTAAATGTCACAGCTGTGATCGCCTGCATCAACAACATCGGTCCGGGTCTTGGAATGGTAGGTCCGGCAGGCAATTTCGCGTCATTCTCGGTCCTTTCAAAAATTGTGCTGGCATTTGACATGCTCGCGGGCAGGCTTGAGCTCTTCCCTGTCCTCTTCCTTTTCTCAGTCAGGACCTGGAAGCGCTGATGACTCTCAGTCTTTGAGCTGTTTCGCGATCTCACCGATAAGCTCCCACGCGTGATCATGATGAGCCTTATACTCCTCGCCAAGATCATCGTAATCACAGATCATCGGGTTCTCATGATTGACAATGTCCTTGACCTTGCCGTATTTCCAGTTGTAATACGCATAGAAGCGCACCCAGCGCACATGCTCTATCCTGCGCATGGCATCAAGCTGTGCAGGATCTTTTTTTGCTTCGAGTAAAGCCTCATATGCAGCAGTGAAAGTCTTTTTATCCACACTGGATACCGTTCTGTCATTCAGGAGGTACCTCACTTTCATCAGAAGGTGGTCCGCGGCAGCTATCTTTGACTGCTTAAGCCGGTCGCTCAGATCGTCCCAGCCGAGACTTATCGGTACGCTCCTGCGGTAGAGATCATTCATTAACCTCGCGGCGTCATTAAGCCTTTCGCGCACTATCTGGTTTACAGTGTATATCTGCTCGTTGGTACCGAAATATATAGTGCCCGGAGCCGCGCGGTTGCTTCTGAGGTGTATCCTCCCCTTATTTTCATAGAACCGGATGATCTGCCAGTATGTATCCCATCCCGTCTCCACTCTGTCATCGCAGATGATTATCCTGTCAGCCATTTTGATGACATCGCGCGCGGCCTCCCATTCCTCGTCATGGAAATATATGCTGTCATGTCCCGGCCATTTCCTGTTGATGCCCATGACCGCATCGAGATTCACGTGCAGCTGATTGAAGCGTTTGCTGTCCCCGAACACATGATATGATACATCAAAATCCAGATCGTTGACGTTCATGAGTATCGCGCGCTCAAGAAGAGCCATGCCGTAATTGCCGAATCCTATTATCATAATGTTGTCTTCTGAAGAGTCGAGCGGGTTGTCGCGCCAGTAACTTCTCGCGCAGCAGTCATAGCTGTGGAAGAAGTGGATATTGCCCGACATCTTCTCCTGTCCGCTCATGGTGCGGGCATACACATCCGCGTCAAGCTCATGCACATTCATCGCTTTGAGGTTGCGTCCGATGTCATCCTCATCAAGGAAGAAAAGCTTGCATCTGTTTCCCACTCCTTTTTTGTGGCTCACTATCCTGGCAGGAGAAACATTGATGAAAAAGCACGGATAATCCGGTTTTTCTATCTCCATTTCCCTGCTGATGCCGAATATTATGGTTCCGTCAGGATCATCACGGAGTATATCTTTCGCGAGCACATCCCCCTCTGCTGTGAACTCAGCGAAATAGTACCAGTTGTTCTTTCTCCTTAGTCCCAGTCTGAGCATCGGCAGTCCCTCACTGGTGATAATGGAAACAACGGATCCGAATAACGCCACCAGTACTCCCATTGACATCAGCAGGAACATGATGCCGACCACATGACCCGCCGGTGTGACCGGGGTGACGTCTCCGTAACCGACCGAAGAGATCGTTACCAGTGAATACCATATGGCATCGGCAAATGTATGTATCTGTGAACCCGGCTGATCTTTCTCGCAAAAGACCAGTATGGACAGCAGAGCAACATAGTACAGGAGGAATACCAGTACAGCCAGCAAGTATTGTTTTCTGTTTTTCTTATTCAATATCCATCCCTCCCGTAAATCTTTAAAGGTCTGTTATAACAGTATTCATCCACTTTTTTGAAAGGTAACGTTTTGCGAGAACAGCACCTCTGATAAACATTTCAGTTCTGGTGACCAGCAGCGCCATGTATACCGGCAGATGCCACACAAGAGAAGCTGTGAATGCCAGCGGCACCGCTATGAGCCAGATGCACGCGCTCTCGGACAGCATGGCGAATTTCGTATCCCCTCCCGCTCTGAGGATGCCGGCTATCTGCAGGCCGTTGAAAAGATCCACAGCCATCGTAGCTCCGAACACTACAAGTATGTATCTGGTATACAATTTGCCTGCTTCAGACAATTTGAATATGCCCGATAATGGACCTGACAATAATATTGTTATCGCTCCAATCGCGACTCCTGCGAGCAGGCAGGCTTTTATCAGGTGTTTTGAGAGCTTCCATGTATATTCCATGTCACCCTCTCCAAGCTTTTCTCCTACAAGTATAAGAGCAGCGTCTCCTATGCTGAAAGCCGCGAAGTTGAATATGTTGAAAATAGAATTTGCCGCCTGATAAGCCGCGTACGCGGTAGTGCTTATGCGGCTGAAAGCTGCCACAAACATGGTCTGTCCGAAGCTCCATAAGAACTCATTTATAGTAGTCGGCGTGGCATTCTTTATTATCCGCTTTACGAGCTCCCTGTCCCATCCGAAATAGCCTCTGACCTTACCGTAGAATTCGTTTCTCTCACGGAAAGCGAAAAATGAATTCATGAGGACTTCTATTATCCTTGATGATACCGTCCCTATCGCCGCGCCTGCAACACCCATCTTCGGGAAGCCAAGCTTACCGAAAATAAGGACGTAGTTGATGGTGATGTTTGCAAAGAAGATCACCGTGCTTACAGCCATCGGTATCTTCACCTGCTGGGTCGCCTTGAAAGCCATCTCAAGAGGCGCAGAAACAGCCAGCAACAGAAAAGAAAAGCTGTTGATCACCACATACTGAGCAGCTAGAGCTTTTACCGCAGGATCTTCGGTATATATGGACAGTATGCCGTCGGTGAAGCAATTGACAAGAACAAAGATCACTGCTCCCAGAACGGCGAGAAGCGTAAAGTCAAAGCCTATTACCTTGCGTATGTTGTTCATGTCTTTTGTACCGTAGAACTGCGCCATGAAGGTCGCTGATCCAGACAGTATCCCGAACAGCACAAGATAATGCACCATAAACAGCTGAGAACCAACGCCTACTGCCGCAAGCTCTGTTTCTCCCAGAAATCCCACCATGATGTTGTCTACCATGGAGAGGGTCGCCGATACTATTCCCTGTATGGCTATCGGTGCTGCTATCCTGACGAGTTTTCTGTTTACCTGCCCCGTATTGAATTCCATTGGTCCTCTTTCATATGGCTAATCAGCTTTGATTATTCTATAATACACTTAATCAGTTACCGGAGGTATTATTTTTATGACAAATATTTCTATTGATGAAGCCCGTGAAAAGCTGATGTCGCTGCAGCGCAGAATGGCTGCCTATGATCACGCGATGGGCCTCATTTATTATGACGGATGCACCACGGCACCGAAAGAGACAGCTGAAAACAGGGCTGTATCGATGTCCGTCCTGTCTGAGGAGATATACAGACAGAGCACATCTGATGAGACCGTTGAGTTCCTGGAGTTCCTCGACGCAAGCAGAAATGACCTCAGTCCCGATGAGAAGCGGATGGTATATCTGCTGCTCAGGGACATCCGCGAGATGAAGAAGATCCCGATGGATGAATACATAGCTTATCAGGAGCTTGTGGTAAAGGCAGAGGACGTATGGGAAAGAGCAAAGAACTCATCGGATTTCGCGATGTTCTGCCCTTATCTTGAAGATATCTTCGCTTACCAGAAGAAATTTGCAAATTACATCGATCCTGACATGGATCCTTATGATCACTGCCTTAATGAGTATGAGGAAGGCCTCACCATGGAGGCGTGTGACAGATTCTTTAACAGACTGCGGGAAGGCATAGTGCCTCTTCTGAAGCGTATCTCCGAAGCACCTCAGATCGATAACAGCATCAGGCACGGATATTTCCCTGCCTCAAGGCAGGAGGAACTGTCCCGGCACCTCATGAAGCAGATAGGGCTCGACCTCGGTCATGTAGGCCTTTCTACGACTGAGCATCCGTTCACGACAAGCCTCGGTTCTCATCACGATGAGCGCATCACAACACATTATTATGAGAATGATTTTGCCTACTCGATGTACAGCGTGATCCACGAAGGAGGACACGCGCTTTACGATACAGGTTCGGCCGATGAGCTTGCATACACCGTTCTGGACGGCGGCGTATCGATGAGCATCCACGAGAGCCAGAGCAGATTCTATGAGAACATCATTGGCAGAAGCAGAGCGTTCTGCCGCCTCATCTTCCCTGAACTCGTACGCATCTTTCCCGAGCAGATGGAAGGCCATGATGCAGAAGAATTCTACCGGGCAGTGAACAAGGTGCAGCCTTCTCTCATCAGAACTGAAGCAGATGAACTGACATATTCGCTGCATATAATGATACGCTATGAGCTCGAGAAGCGCGTCATGCATGATGAGCTCGAAGTAAAGGATCTTCCTGCGGAATGGAACCGCATGTATAAAGAATACCTCGGCATCGATGTGCCCGATGATAAAAACGGAGTTCTGCAGGACAGCCACTGGGCAGGCGGAGCGATCGGATACTTCCCGTCATACGCACTCGGCAACGCGTACGGAGCCCAGTTCCTGGCAAAGATGCGTGAGACAGTGGATTTTGACGCCTGCATTGAAAGCGGTGACTTTGGCCCGGTCAACGAATGGAACCGCGAACACATATGGCAGCACGGTGGAAGATTCACCCCTGCCGGACTGCTCAGCAGAGTCCTGGAAGCGGAATTCGATCCGGGATATTATATAGACTATCTTGAAAACAAATACACAGAACTTTACGGACTTTAGGTCATCAAAGGGGGAAACGAAAATGAGACAGCTCACACTCGGAGGCACAGGCATAACCGTACCGCAGAATGCGTTCGGAGCACTCCCTATCCAGAGGAGAAGCACTGAGGACGCCGTAGCCCTGCTCCGCAAGGCATACGAAGGCGGCATGCGCTACTTCGACACAGCTCGGGCATACACCGACAGCGAGACCAAGCTCGGCATCGCTTTCGAGGGTATGCGAGATAAGGTTTACATCGCTACAAAGACAGCCGCCACTACAGGCGACAAGGTCAGAGAAGATCTGGAGACTTCACTCAGAGAGCTCCGCACGGATTACATAGACCTGTATCAGCTGCACATGGTCAGCCAGGTATATGCTCCCGGCGACGGTACGGGCGTTTATGAAGCACTGCTGGAGGCAAAAGAGGCAGGCAAAATACGCCATATCGGAGTAACAGCTCACAAGATCGGAGTCGCTTTCGACCTCGTAGATTCCGGTCTTTATGAGACCCTTCAGTTCCCTTTCAGCTTCCTTGCTGATCCAAAAGACTATGAACTCGTTGAGCGCTGCATCGCAAAAGGCATGGGATTCATAGCCATGAAGAGCCTTGCAGGCGGTCTCATCACAAGGTCAGATGTAGCCATGGCATTCCTCGAGGACTATCCTGACGTGCTCCCTATCTGGGGTGTTCAGAAAGAAAGCGAACTCGACGAGTGGCTGTCTTACATGGACAATACACCTGTACTCACTGATGAGATGCGCGGCTACATCGAGGGCGAAAAGAAAGCTCTCGCGGGAGACTTCTGCAGAGGCTGCGGTTACTGCCTGGCTACCTGCCCTATGGGGATCGCCATCAATAACTGCGCAAGGATGTCCCTCATGCTGAGGCGCGCGCCTTCTGCTTCCTGGCTCAATGAGCACTGGCAGGAGGAAATGAAGAAGATCGAGACATGCATAGAATGCGGACAGTGCACGGCGCACTGCCCGTACGAGCTCGATACCCCGAATCTGCTCAAAAAGAACTACGAGGACTATAAGAAAGTCCTCGCGGGAGAAGTCAAAGTCGATTAAGTGTTTATATCATTATGCTTGACAGTAATTACTATATCGTTAATAGACATGCACAGCGGTTCAAGGAGTTTAAACTGACTCCTAAGGCGGCCATATTCCTTAACGAAGACGGCCGCCCGGTCGATTTCGGTGTGCTCGCAATAGCGGATTCCATCTATGCCGCAGTCTATTGCGATGAAGTCCGTAATGTGACTTTCATCACAGACAGAGGCGGCATACACGATGTGGTCACGATACTCTGGGATACGGATGAGGGCTACCGCGCCGGCTTCGAAGCTCTTCATTCAGCCTGCGGAAAGACCTTTTACAGGCAAAATATAAAGCTTAACCGCTATGCCGAATCGATAGCGGAAAAGCTTGATACAGGTGTTAGGATACGCGTCACAGACGCGGTCGATGAATCCAGAATGGCGGTGTGCCCGGAGTGCGGCACGCTCAACCCAAAAGGCACTCCTTATTGTTTAGACTGCGGAGCCGAGCTGTAAACCAGCCCGGCTCTTTTTTCATCTGCTTATCTTCAGGAGTTTATGTATCTGATCTCTCCTGTTTTTTCCGTTGAATAGCCGCCAAGTCTTTCAAGCTCCGCTTTGAATCCCCCGCTTGTCAGCAGGCGAAGGAAGTTCTTCATCTCCGGCATCTCCAGGGTCTCCGGTCTCATGACAAAGTCGTATTCCTCTTCTCCCACCGGAATGAAGTCGAGCCCCATCGCATGCGCCGCAGAGTAGACTCCCATGCCGCAGTCCGCCTCGCCGCTTGCGACCTGTGCCGCTACGGCCATATGAGTTGCTGCTTCGGCATCGTATCCATCAACTTCTGCCGTAGATATGCCGGCCTGCTTCAGCTTATAATCGAGCAGCACGCGCGTTCCGGCTCCTCTCTGCCTGTTTACATATTTGACTCTGGTGAGATCCTCTACGCCCTTAATGTCCAGAGGGTTGCCCGGAGCAACCATGAGCCCCTGTATCCTTCCGACGCCTTTTACCAGTACCATCTCCTCTCCCGGAAAAAGCGAGCGGATATATGATTCGTTGTAAATGCCGGTCTCCTCATCCAGCAGATGTGAAGGTGTAATATGTGCCTCATCTCTCTGCAGTGCCATGAGTCCTCCAAGGCTGCCTACATGTGTGCTTGAAAGTCTGATGCCTTCCCCTTCTCCCGACATCATGTCAGAGATCACGTCAAGCAGCATGTCATGACTTCCGGTGCATACTATGGTTCTGTTTATCTCTTCAGGTGAACAGAGCAATGTGACTTCTACGGTATCTCCTGCCTCATAGCCTTCGGATTCCTGCGGGATCACGCAGAATCCGTCAGCTCTCACCATGCTCATAGCAGCACCGGCGCCTCTTGCCAGAGGTGCGCAGACATATCTGTCCCCCACACGTCCGACCCTGACACGTACGTACTCTCTGTGTTTGAGGGATGAGACCAGCCTGCGCGAGAGAACGGCTTCTATGTTTCTCTCTCCGGACTCCCTGAATCCCGAAAATCTTCTGAGCACAGGATAAGCGAAGTTCTCCATGGCCAGATATGCAGATACCGGATATCCCGGGATCCCTATGACAGGCTTGCCGCACGCCCTGGCCAGTATTACCGGCTTGCCCGGTTTCATGGCAACACCGTGTACAAAGACTTCACCGATTTCTCTCAGGATGTGAACAGTATAATCCTCCGTACCGGCACTCGACCCGGCATTCACGATAACCATGTCGTTCTCATCAAGAGCCTTCAGCACGCTCGCCTTTATCGTTTCGTATTCATCCGGCACTATGTCATACCGGCACGGAATACCTCCCTGTTCACGTACCATTGCTTCAAACATCCTGGAATTTGACTCGATAATGTCGCCTTCCTGCGGATCCTCATATGGCTCCACGATCTCTGTCCCCGTAGGGATTATGCCTACTTTCGGCTGCGCAAATACGGATATCTCCGTGACTCCTCCTGAAAGAAGGACGCCTATGTCTATAGGGCGTATCCTGTGACAGCGCGTGAGGATCATCTCACCCTCGACTATGTCCTCGCCTACAGGCCTTACATGCTGCCACGACGGAGCCGCGGAGCGTATCACCATGCCGTCTTCAGTCTCCTGTGTATCTTCCGCCATTATGACAGCATCGTACGGTTTCTTTATAGGATCACCGGTATCGACTATGACATAGTCATCCCCTGCTTTCAGTGTAACAGGAGCAGCCTCCGATGCGCCGGTCGTTCTGGATGATATGACTGCAATGCCGTCCATTGCAGCCGAATTGTAAAGCGGCGAAGAATAGATCGCATATACTGCTTCAGATGTGACCCTGCCCAGGGCATCGATGACCCTGACCTTTTCTGCACGAGGCTCTGCAGCATCGCCAAGTGCTCTCATGTATATCTCTCTCGCCTCTTCGACAGGCCTTGTTGTCAGATAAAGATTCCTCTTCATGCCAATACCTTTCATTTCCACAGGAAGACATCTACCATCTCCCCCGGTCTGATGCCTTCCTGATTTTCAGTCATTACAAAATATCCGTCTGCTTCACTCACCGGGGATATCATTCCCGACCTTGCAAAGACCGGAGCTGCTTCCGGGATGTCCCCACCGCTGAGCTTCACAAGCTGGAATGTCATGCGTCCCGGTGCGGAAGGAACATTTACAGTTATCTTCGCCTTAAGTGTACGTTCCTTTTCACGGCAGATAAGACCTCGCCACAAATTTATAAGAACCTGCTCATAAACCATCAGTGCCGCTGCAGGATGACCCGGCAGGCCAATAAACAGCGTACGGCTTTCTTCATCAAAACCTGTGATCGTCGGCTTGCCCGGTTTTGCCGCTATCCCGTGAGTAAGCACTCCATGGTCTGCAGCCTCATCTATAAGATCAGCTGTCATGTCTTTTTTGCCCTGCGAACTTCCGCCCGACATCACTACAAGATCACTGTCCGCCTTTGCTGTCTCAATGGCGCTTACGAGAGCCTCCCTTTCATCCTTGACGGAGACCGTACGTATTACTTCGAAGCCTTCAGCCATGCTCCTTGAAGCTATCGTGTATGTATTGATATCTCTTATCTGACCCGGTCCAGGCATCTTATCCGGACTCACAAGTTCGTCCCCGGTGGATATCACGGTCACCCTCCACGGTACGAATACAGGTATATCCGTGACCCCGCAGGCCGCCAGGACTCCGAGGTCCTGAGGCCTCAGCTTTCTGCCCTTAGGAAGAAGCATATCTCCTTCCGCCACATCTTCACCGACACTGACGATGTTTTCTCCCGGCGAAGCAGATTTTGAAACAGCCAGCATGCCGGCTCCGAACGGCTCGCAGTATTCGATCATGACAACTGCATCGGCGCCGTCAGGGACATATCCGCCCGTAGGCACATAAACACAGCATCCCGGCTCTACCTTAAGGTCCGATGAGTCGCTTCCTAGAAGCACCTCTCCTATCACCTTCAGCATAGTCGGGATCATGTCTCCCGCGGCTCCCAGGTCCCTGCTCCTGACGGCATAGCCATCCATGATCGATCTCCTGTAAGGCGGGATGTTTTCTTTTGAATATATATCCTCAGCAAGGATGCATCCGGCCGCGTCAAGCAGGCTTCTCATCTCAGTCTGCAGCATCGTGCCGGCGCAGCAGTCTATGAGCTTGCTCCTTGCCTCATTTACGGTATCTACTTTGAGAAGTTTCATTATACGATCCTTCCCTTCTCCATATGGTGGACCTTGTCAAACAGCTCGTTCATCTCGTCCCACTGGTGACTGACTATCAGCCAGGTGGAGCCGTCCTCCCGGTGCCGCTCCATCACCATCTCCCTGAACAGTTTCTCGCTGTCCGAATCAAGATTTGACAGCGTTTCGTCCATTAGTATCATTTTCGGCCTGAAAACTATCGCCCTTATGAACGATAGCTTCTGCCTCTCACCGCTCGACAGGCTGCCGGCATACTGGTCCTTTATTCCAAGGAGTCCGGCGCGTTCGAGCAGTCCGTTTATCTCCGCAGGGTCTGTCTTCTCCCCGCGTATCTTCAGCGGATAGATTATATTGTCGTATACGTTCGCATGCATGAGGTAAGGTCTCTGGCTCATCATGGTGATTTCCGAAGGCTTCAGGCCCTCGTAATCTATCGTTCCGGAGTCAGGCTCCACTATGCCCATGATGATCTTGAGCAGCATGGTTTTGCCGCAGCCGTTCGGCCCTACAAGACCGTGTATCATGCCGCTTTCTATGTTCAGATCCTCAACATACAGATCCGTTTTTCCGATCTTCTTGCGGAGTTCAGTAATTCTCATCGCGGATCTGCTCCTTTCTGACATAATCGCCAAGGGTCTGCAGTATGAATGCCATCACAAGGAGAAGCACGCCCAGGCCTATTCCCTCCGAATAGATGCCCTGGCTCTTCAGGAGCGAGATCATTGTCGTCATCGTCCTGGTATGTCCCTTTATATTGCCTCCGACAAGCATTACCGAGCCTACCTCGCTGATGGCTCTGCCGAAGCCCGTTATGATGCAGAAATATATCTCATTGCGAAGTTCGCTTATTATGAGCCTGTCAGTCTGCTTCTTGTCGGCTCCCATGGTTTTAGCGAAAGCGCGTATCGCCGGGACAGCGCTTTCCGCATACGAAAAGACCATACCGCTTATGATAGGCGTTATGATCAGAACCTGTGCGAGTACCATCCCCTTGACAGTAAACAGAAGCACCAGAGGGCCAAGAGGCCCTCCGCGCATCGTAAGCATGTAAACCAGCAGTCCTATCACGACCGGAGGAACCCCCATAAGCGTCCTGTTGATCCTGACGACCACTTTTTTACCGGCAAATTCATGATTCTGCAGCCAGAGGCCGAAAGTGACCCCCAGCACGGCAGATATCAAGGTTGACGCAAAAGCCATCTGAAAGGTGACTTTTATTGCGCTCAGCACAGCAGGATTTGTAAAAACTCCCCTGAGCCATTCCATTTTTATCGGATATTAGTTGTCTGTACCTGCGTTAGGTGTGAACAGAGCCTGTCCGAATTCCTCTACGCCATACTCTCCGATCAGCTTCTGTACTTCATCGGATGTGATCCACTCGATGAATGCGTTGGCTGCCTCATTGTTGACCTCCGGGAATTTTTCAGGGTTTACAGCGATCACGCCGTACTGGTTGAGCAGTTCCTTGCCGCCCTCGCAGACGATATCGAGAGTGTAATTATTCTCGGAGTCCTTTGACTGCTTGAGCCATGTTCCTCTGTCTGTCAGGCAGTAAGCTTCCTTCTCGTTTGCCATTGTCAGAGTTGCGCCCATGCCCTGTCCGGATTCCATGTAGTTAGGATTTGTCGTCGGATCGATTCCGAGTCCTTCCCAGATCTTCTTTTCCTTCTTGTCTGTGCCGGAATCATCACCGCGTGATACGAACGGCAGCTGCTGATCGTTTACTGCTCCGAAGAAAGCAGCAACATCATCAGTCTTCTCGAGCGGTTCTACAGGTCCTACTACAACGAAATCGTTGTACATTACAGGGAATCTTTCGACTCCGAATCCGTTGGCAACGAACTCTTCCTCACTTGCCTTCGCGTGTACGAGAACGACGTCGACCTGTCCGTCCTCGCCCATCTTGAGAGCTTCGCCTGTTCCTACAGCTGTCCACTGCAGGTCGATGCCGGTAGCTTCCTTGAAGAGCGGCTGCAGATAGTCGAGCAATCCTGTATCCTCAGTACTTGTAGTTGTAGCCATCATCAGTGTTCCGCCGGTCTCCTCCGGTGCAGCAGCCTCTTCTCCGCTGTCACTGCTGCCGCCGCAGGCGGCGAATGAAATGATCATCATTCCGCTCAGCAGAAGCACCAATAGTTTTTTGATTTTCATCCTCATACCTCCTGTTGTCAAAACGAAAAAAGTTTATCATAAAGCGCATTTCTCATGCTGCGCAATTGATAACAGCTGTTGCTACGGCCTTGCGCACTCACCGTCCCTGCCGAGCATTATCTCAAGGCCGTGCTCAAGCGGATGGAGCAGGAACTCAAGGCATTCCCTGACTGCTTTCGGACTTCCGGGAAGGTTTATGATCAGTGTCTCATTCCTCATCCCCGATGTCGCCCTCGAAAGCATGGCAGTCGGAGTCTTGGTCATCGAATATGCCCTTATCGCCTCGGATATTCCGGGCGTCATGCGGTCACATACCTCCCTGGTTGCTTCAGGCGTTCTGTCTCTTTTTGAAAAGCCTGTGCCTCCGGTAGTGAAGATCACATTTACCTGCCTCTGATCAGCAAGTCTCATGAGTTCCTTTTTAAGCAGCGCAGGCTCATCCGGGATAAGGACGCCCTCGACTACGTTATATCCGGCTTCCGTCAGTATCTCACCTATAAGCGGACCGCTTTTGTCTTCGCGCTCACCTGCCGCACCCTTATCGGAAAGTGTTATCCATGCCGCCGTGAAAGCTCTGTCAGGAGCTGCCTCTATCATTTCGATGGCGTCGCCCGCCTTAACAGTGCCGCCCTCGAGCACGATGGTGAATACACCTTCCCTCGGCATGATGCAGTCGCCGACCTGATGGTATATAGCGCAGTGTGTATGGCACTCCTTGCCTATCTGAGTGAGTTCCAGAAGAGCATCTCCTATCCTGAATCTCGTTCCAACCGGCAGTGAGCGGAAATCAAAACCCTCGGCTATGATATTCTCGCCGAACGCTCCGAAATCCACATCAGCTCCCCTTTCCCGGAATGCTTCTATCTTCTCAAGCGCCAGTAAGCTCACCTGTCTGTGCCATTTGCCGGCATGAGCGTCTCCCTCGATTCCCCACTCGGGCACGAGTTTTATATAAGGGACCTCTGTCTTCTGAGTGCCCTTTTTTTCACTTATGCAAACAGCTATGACCTTTCCGGTTTTTCCCATTATATTTATCCTCCGATCTGTGACATAAGGCGGCGCTCCGCATGATCCCCGGCATTGCCTGCATCACTGAAGCTGTGCGCTTCCGGTTTTTCAAAGATCGCCCGTCGTATGGCTTCCCTTAATTCATCATCACTGCCTTTAAGATACGGCATGAGGTCTGTACCCGTGTCAAAGCCCAGACACGGCTTGAGCTCGCCCTGCGATGTAAGGCGCACCCTGTTGCAGTGACTGCAGAACTTGCCGTGCATGGCGCTTATAAATCCTATGCCGCCTTTTTCGCCGGGACGCCTGTAGTAGACCGCCGGTCCGTT
Organism: uncultured Eubacteriales bacterium; assembly: GCA_902779185.1. Taxonomy (GTDB): domain Bacteria; phylum Bacillota; class Clostridia; order Peptostreptococcales; family Anaerovoracaceae; genus Crickella. The sequence continues at coordinate 130,212 of CACZAM010000001.1, read as the reverse complement.
GCCGTGAACGCTCTCATCCGGCTCCAGATCAGGCCAGACTTCCATCAGTTTACGCAATACTTCCGGATTCGACAGGCCGGTGCCGGCATCTGCCGCCCCGACAGGCATCATTTCGATAAACCTTACATCAATACCATATTTAAACGCCAGTGAAGCTATGTCAGGCAGCTCGTCTTCATTGAATTCTTTCTGAAGAAGAGTATTGATCTTTGTTTTTATTCCAGACTCTGCCGCAAGCCCGATCGCCCGGAGCGTCTTATCGAGTTTTCCCCTTCCGGTGATATATTCAAATCTTTCAGGGTCGAGCGTATCGAGGCTGATGTTTATACCGTCGATACCTATATCCTTCAGTTCATCGATATACCGCTCGAGTGTCTGCCCGTTTGTGGTGACGGTCACCTCTTCGATGCCGTCAAGAGCTTTGATATCTCTCATGAGACCAGTACATCCGAGCCTGACAAAAGGTTCTCCCCCCGTGATCTTGATTTTGCTTATCCCGAGCTCAGATGCTGCCCTGCAGATCCTCACTATCTCTTCATAGGTCAGTATCTGGCTCATCGACACCTTGTCACAGCCTTCCGGCATGCAGTACCTGCATCGCAGGTCACATCTGTCGGTTATGGAAACTCGCATGTATTCTATATGTCTTCCGTATTTGTCAACCATGATGTGATTTTATCACTTTTTATAGTATAGCTTACTTCGTAACCGAAAATCATATATTCCGTTTTGTAATAACAGAAAAATAACCGCGCTCTTTGCGCAGTCATTTTCAGAAGATGAAATCTCCGCTCTTCCCGCCTGATTTTTCAACCAGATGAATATCTGAAATAACCATGTGTTTATCAATGGCCTTGCACATGTCATAGATCGTGAGCAAAGCAACGCTTACCCCTGTCAGCGCTTCCATTTCGACGCCGGTCTTTCCGTCCGTGACCGCCGTGCATAAAGTTGTGATAACGCATGCCTCTTCATTGATGCTGAAGCTGATCTTTGCGTTAGTAAGGCTCAGCGGGTGGCACATCGGAACAAGATCTGATGTGTGCTTGGCGCCCATGATGCCTGCGACCTGCGCAACAGTGAACACATCGCCTTTCCTGATTTTTTTACCGAGGATCGCATCCAGCACATCACGGCTGACAGAGACCTTCCCCTGTGCTATAGCTTTTCTTCTGGTGATCTCCTTACCTGAGACATCGACCATGTAAGCGTTGCCCTTATCGTCAAAATGTGTGAATTCACTCATTGTCATTCCTCCTTTGCGATGATATCCATTATGCGCCTGTGGCAGCGGCTCCCCTGGCATCTGCCGAAACCTGCTCCGGTACGTCTCTTTGCGGACTCGAAATCATGCGCGCCTCTCTCTATAGCCTGAAGCACCTCGGACCTTGTTACGTCCATGCATGAGCATATGACTTCTCCGTAAGCAGGATCCCTGCAGATAAGGCCTGCCCGCTCCTCCTCGCTCAGGTCCCGGGCTCTTACTATTGCCTTTCTGTGCGGATCAAAATCCGGATTCAGCTCAGTTCTTCCCGCGTATGAAGCCGCCTTGTCAGCTACTATATTACCAAGTTCGTTCGAGAATGTCAGTCCCGGAGTTTTCACCCCTATGAGGCTGAAGAGCCCGTCATCTTCCGTTATCCTGATGTCCTTTATGTTTTTATCTCTCTTTATTACGTCTCCGGCACACAGCGTTACATAATAAGGGTTCGGCCTCAGCGAGCCGAATGTCCTTATCTGCCTGCTCAGATCGGCCTCAGGTACTATTTCTCCGCATAGTTCCTTAAGGAGATCCAGTCCTGCGCGATCGGTCCTCATATCCCGTTCTTCCGCCTCATCTTCCGAAACGTCTCTGTTTGTAGGTCCGATCAGAAGATTGCCGTCTACAGTCGGGACAAGCGTGAGTCCCTTGCCGTCCTCTCCCTCATGGAATATAACATGGTCTACGATACTGCCTTCCGGTCTGTCGAGAACCATGTAATCCGCTGCAGTAGGGAAAAGTCTTATCAGCGGTTTCTCGGTCATCTCCCTGACGGCATCAGATGACAGTCCCGCAGCGTTTACAACAGCTCTGGCAAAGTATGTCTCACCCTGCGTTTCCGCTATGAATCCGCCGTTTTCTCTTCTCAGGCCCGTGACCCGGCAGCCGAAGACAAACTTCGCTCCGTTGTCACGCGCATTCTCGTACGCCGCTATACAGAGTTCCCATGGGTCAACAGTACCTGTTCCGGCGGAATACAGTGCACTGGTGATGCCTTTAGCGAGCGCAGGCTCCATTTCCTCAGCTTCATTCCCGCTCAGGAGCTTCAGCCCCTGAGTGCCGCCTTCGATGCCGTCTCTGTACTTCCGGGCAATAACAGCGTCCCCTTTTGGACCGTAGCTTATCATAAGTGAACCCGGACGTCGGAAAGGCACTTCAAGTTCATTGCATAGCCGGTCGAATGCTTCATTGGCCTGTACGCAGAGCTTATGCTTCTCAGATCCGGGCTTGTGGTCATAGCCGCTGTAAATAATGCCTGTATTGGCCTTGGATATCCCGCGGCAAACATCGTCCTCCTTCTCGAGAACGGTTATATCGATGTCATATCTTGTCAGGTTTCTCGCGGTGAAGCATCCGAGAAGACCCGCACCTATTATAAGTACATCAGTCCTTATCATCAGTCGCCTTTCCTTTTTCCATTTGTAAATATATCTCATTTGCAGATGAGCTTCAATCGTGTTAGTCTTTTGAAAACAGCGAAAAGGAGCATGCATGTCACCTGTCAGAGTTATTAAAACCGATATCCTGGTAGTGGGAAGCGGCGCTGCGGGAATGTCCGCTGCTGCAGCCTCCGCGGCTTTGGGTGCCGAGGTGATCGTCGCAGACGACAGGGGAGTCCCGGGCGGCGTGCTGAACCAGTGTGTTCACAGCGGTTTCGGGCTGGGAAGATACGGAAAAGAGATGACAGGTCCGGAGTATTCTGAAAAGGAATTCCGCCGTTTCAGCGAGTCCTCCTCAGTCTACCTTCCGAACTGCCGCGTTCTTTCTCTGTCGTCAGACAGAACGGCCCTTGTCTCAGACGCTGAAGGGCTCACAAGGATCGTCTTCACCGAGTGCATACTAGCGACAGGATGCACGGAAAGACCGCTCTGGTCACTGCCTGTAGCAGGCACAAGACCTGAAGGCATATATACCGCAGGTGAAGCTCAGGAAATGATCGAACTGGGAGGATATGACACAGGCAGCCGCATATTCATTCTCGGAAGCGGCGACATAGGCCAGATAATGGCACGCAGATTCGTACAGCTTGGCAAAACGGTTGTCGGCATGGCGGAGATCAGTGATCACCTCGGCGGTATGAAACGCAATCAGGAAGAATGCATAAAGGCATATGACATCCCTGTCATTCTGAATTCCACTGTCATGGAAGTCCATGGCTTCCCTCACCTGACAGGAGTGACCCTTCATCACCTTGACAGCGGAACGGACGAGCTTATCGAATGCGATACCCTGATAACTGCCCTGGGTCTCGACCCTGACCGGTCGCTGGCTGAAGATCTTAAGAAAGATGATGCGTACCCCGCATGGCTGCACTTCTGCGGAAATGCGGACTACGTACACGAAATAGCAGACAGTGCATCAGCACAGGGTGAAAAACTCGGAAGAAGCATAGCGAACAATATAGTAAAAAGAAAAAAAGAGGTGCGGGATGTTTGAGATAAGAGAGAGACACAGCAGGAATATACCTGCCCTGTCTGAGGAAGATATGGAAAAGCTTGCCGGCAGCAGGGTCCTTGTGGTCGGATGCGGAGGACTCGGCGGAAACATCATCGAGTATCTCACGAGAGCCGGAGTCGGTCATCTGACAGTCGTCGATGGAGATGTTTTTGAAGAAAGCAACCTTAACAGGCAGATACTCAGCACATCAGATAACATCGGAAAAAAGAAAGCCATTGCTGCAGCGGAAAGAGTAAAAGCCGTTGATCCTGCCGTCGATGTCACGCCGGTCTGTGAATTCCTGACAAAAGAAAACGCATCCGCTCTGATGGCGGACGCGGATCTTGTTATTGATGCTCTTGATAATGCCGCAGCCAGGCTGGTCCTTGAGGACGCGGCCGCTGAGGCCGGTCTTACGATAGTCCACGGAGCGATCTGCGGCTGGGACCTTCAGGCAATGGTAGTTCCTCCGGGATCGGGGCTTCTTCACCAGATGTATTCTGATGACTATGTGCCCGCATCAAAGACATCGCTTTCATTCACCCCGGCGGCATGCGCGTCGATCGAGGCATCCCTCGCCGTGACCTGCCTGTGCGGACGCGAGACCCCGCTCGGCCGGAGTCTGCTGATAGGCTCGCTCGCTGATATGAGCTTTGATATCATTCACTTTTCAGATTGAAATAGTCGATCATGGATTTTCTGAAGGCACCTCCCAGAACGGAGAGGTGCTTTTCTCTTTTGAAGCAGGCCTTCATCTGCCTCGTGAACCTGTCGTCTGTCAGGTGGAGCAGTTTGATCCTGCTGTCGTTGCGGTATATTTCAGCGCTTCCTTCCGGAACAAATCCGCAGGCAATGCCGTTGGATATCATCTGCCTGTGCAGGTCCCTTGAATCCACAAAGTTGACTGAGCTCATCTTAACTGTCTGCGCCAGGCACACATGGTAAGGATACTCGTACGCAAGCTTATGGTTCAGAAACACCATAGGCAGTCCGTTCATCATCTTTACCGGCATGGACACCCTCTCTGACAGCGGATTGTCATTTCTGACGGCAAACAGATATTTTTCAGTATAAAAATCTATTCCCTTGAACTTCCTGTACTTCAATTCATCAGGATAGATGATCAGGTCATATTTGTTGATATCCGGAAGCTCGTCTCCGTCCGGAATCGAGTCTACCGCATATTCCACTTCAGGATAAGACACCTTAAATATTGACATGAATGTGAACAGGTGCGGATCCAGTCCTTCAGCACATATCCTTATAAGATTGTCGTCTCCGGTCGACATATGTCTTAGATCCTTTGTGACCGTCTCCGTCTCCTGAAGGATCCGGTCACAGCTCTGAAGAAACCGCTTTCCGGCATCGTTAAGCACCAGTTTTTTGCCGTGTCTGTCAAAAAGCTTTGTTCCCAGCTCTTCTTCAAGCGTAAAAATGTTCTTGGATATCGAAGACTGTGAGGTATGCATCAGTTCTGCAGCCCTCGAAACATTCTCCAGCTTGGCTACTATTGCGAAGTATTTCAGATTCTGTATGTTCATGATGCCTGAATTATAATCTCTGCTTATTCCAAAAAGCAATATGGAACCCTCTCTCCGATATTATTTTGAGGAATATCTTTATATTAGAATTATTTCGTAGATATTGTTTCTTTATAAATGTGTTTATAAGGGGGTGAAGGGCATTTTGCATGCCCGCGATATTATGAAACAGTTAGTGATCAAGCCGGAAAAGTGCATCGGCTGCCGTACATGCGAACTTGCGTGTTCATTCGGCCACTACGGTGAGTTCAATCCGAAGTACGCCAATGTCCATGTGTTTGAGTACGAGAAGGCTGCTGTAGCTATTCCAATGATGTGCCTTCAGTGTGAAGAGCCTTCATGCATGAAGGTATGTCCTGTAAAAGCCATCACACGCAACGAGCATAACGCTGTTGTCATCAATTACAGCAAGTGCATCGGCTGCAAGATGTGCGAGAACGCTTGCCCTCTCGGCAACATCTCGTATCATCCTTCTCTTAAAAAGGTATTTAAGTGTGACCTCTGCGACGGCGACCCTAAGTGCGTAAAGTTCTGCCCTGGCCACGCTCTTGAATTCGTCGATACTGATGCTATCCACGACAAGAGGGCTGCAGTGAGCGCGCAGTACAGAGATCTTATCGGAGAGGAGGCGTAATGATGAATAACGGATATGTCGGAAAGATCCTCCGCGTAAATCTTGAAAGCGGAAAAATCACAAAAGAGCCTCTCAATGAGAAAAGCGCACATGATTTCGTAGGCGCAAGAGGTCTGGGAACCAAGTATTTCTGCGATGAGTGCGATCCTAAGTGCGATGTGTTCGGACCGGGCAACAATCTCATCTTCATGACAGGCCCTCTGACAGGTACATTTGCTACTTCGGGCGGACGCTATAATGTAGTATGCAAATCCCCTCTCACCGGAACCATCGAAGCTTCCAACTCAGGCGGACACTTTGCTCCTGAGCTCAAGTATGCCGGATATGACGGCATCATATTCGAAGGTATTTCCGAAAAGCCTGTGTATCTTTACATCAACGATGACATCGTTGAACTGAGGGACGCTTCGGCTATCTGGGGCTCGGATGTATTCGAAGCTACTGACGCTCTCTATGCCGAGTGCGGCGAGAACTTCAGGGTAGCTACTATCTCCAAGGCTGCTGAGGAAGGCGTTCTCTTTGCCGGCATCATGAACGATAAGCACCGCGCTGCCGGAAGAGGCGGTACAGGCGCTGTAATGGGCTCCAAGAAGCTCAAGGCCATCGCAGTAAAGGGAACAAAATCCGTAAAGGTAGCTCATCCTGACGCCTTCTTCAAGGAATGCGCAGACGCAAGAGCAACACTCGCAGCTCACCCAGTAACAGGCGCCGGACTCGGACAGCTCGGAACAATGATACTCGTAAACATCGTCAATGGCGTAGGCGGACTTCCTGTCAACAACGGACGTGATGGAGCCCTCTTCCCTCAGGCAGACGATATCTCCGGCGAGACTCTCGCTGCTAAGCACCTGATCCGCAACAAGGGCTGCTTCGGCTGCTCCATCGGCTGCGGCAGAATAGTAGACATCGCTGAAGGCGCATTCAAGTCAAGAGGCGAAGGCCCTGAGTATGAGGCCGGCTGGTCGTTCGGATCCGACTGCGGAGTAGATGATCTCGGAGCTGTCTGCAAGGCCAACTTCCTCTGCAATCAGTACGGCCTCGACCCTATCACGATGGGCACAACAATCGCCTGCGCGATGGAGCTCTTCGAGATGGGCTGCATCAAAGAAGAAGAAATCGGCTTCCCTCTCAGATTCGGTGACGCCCAGGCAATGGTCGACGCAACAGAGATGACATGCAAGGGTGAAGGTTTCGGAAAGGTATTGGGACTTGGTTCCTACCGCATGGCTGAAAAGTACGGCCACCCTGAACTCTCGATGTCCGTAAAGAAGCAGGAGATGCCTGCTTATGACGGACGTGCGATCCAGGGTATCGGTCTCAACTATGCTACATCCAACAGAGGCGGCTGCCACGTAAGAGGATACATGATCTCCCCTGAGGTCCTCGGTATCCCTGTAGCGATGGATCCGCTTGTTACTGAAGGCAAGGCAGCGCTGCTCAAGGTATTCCAGGATCTGACAGCACTCTGCGACTCCTCCGGTATCTGCCTGTTCACAACATTCGGACAGGGACTCCCTGAGATCGCCGGCATGCTGAGAGAAGCATGCGGCTGGGACGATGAGTCTGATGAAGACATCCTGCTGAAGGGCGAGCGCATCTGGAACCTCGAGAAAAAGTTCAACATCGTAGCAGGCATCGAGAAGGATACACTCCCTCCTCGTCTGCTGAGAGAGGAACTCAAGACCGGACCTGCCAAGGGCAAGGTCAACGAGCTCCATACGATGCTCAAAGAGTACTATGCAGTCCGCGGCTGGGATGCTGAAGGAATCCCTACTCCTGAGAAGGATGCAGAGCTTGGCCTGAATTAATTACTTTGATATTATGTGATAAATCATCTGTCGGTCCGGAGGCGGCACATGCCGCTTCCGGATTTGGTGCATTATCAAGGGAGGCGCAGCATGACAGTAAAATTCTTCGCATACTACCGTGATCCGGGATTTGCCGGATGCAAGGAGATGGAATGGCCCGGAAAAGCAGATACGGTCATAGAACTCTGCCACCAGATAGCTGACAGGTTCGGTGAGAAATTCCGCACTGAACTTCTTTCTCCCGACGGCAGCAGCATAAGCGACCGTTCCATTGTCATGGTCAACGGACGCCGCATCGATTTCATAGGCGGTCCGGACGCTCCTCTTAAAGATACCGATACCGTACTTGTATTCCCTGTCGTTGCAGGGGGTTAAACAGAAAGGCTGGTATAAAGAATTGCCTGTTGATACAGATAGAATAAATGAAATACTGCAGAACTATCCGGCCGACCAGCACTACAGCCTGGCGATCATGCAGGATCTGCAGCATGAATTCCAGTATATACCGAGGGAGGGACTCGAGGCTCTGGCAGATTATCTGAGCGTGCCTCTCTCCTCTCTCTATTCAATGGCGACCTTCTATAAGGCACTTTCGCTCAAGCCTAAGGGGAAGCATATAATCAAGCTTTGCGACGGTACTGCCTGCCATATCCGCGGCTCCATGACCCTCGTTGAAGGAGTCACCCGCGTCCTTGGCATTGCCGACGGCGAAACTACAGAAGACGGTCTCTTCAGCCTTGAGCTCGTAAACTGCCTCGGCTCGTGCGCCCTGGCTCCTGTCATGGTCGTAGACGACACTTACTACGGCAAGATGACAATGGAAAAACTTCCGGGCGTTATCGATTCTTACAGGAAGGAGGGCTAGAATATGAAGACCATTCGTATATGCTGCGGCACAGGCTGTCTGGCAAACGGCAGCGCCAAAGTCGCGGAAGAATTCGAAAGGCTGACGGCCGGAGCTGACGGCATCAAAGTAGAGTGCGACATCAAGCGCACGGGATGCAACGGCTTCTGTGAAAACGGCCCTCTCGTCACCATCCTTCCTGATGAGATCTCCTACTATCATGTCAAGGTGTCCGACGTAAAGGACATACTCGAAAAGACTATTATTAACGGAGAACTGATAGAAAAGCTGCTATATAAAAATGACCAAGGCGAATATGTCAGAAGCCAGGATGAGAATCCGTTCTATGCTCCGCAGATGAAGATCGCTCTCCGCAACATCGGAAAGATCTCACCTGCCCACATAGAAGACTATATCGCTTCAGGCGGATATGAAGCTCTTAAAAAGGCTCTTGGCATGACACCTGAGGAAATAATCGATGAGATAGACGCATCCGGCCTCAGAGGACGCGGAGGCGCCGGCTTCCCTACCGGACGCAAATGGCGCACTGCGCTCGGATACGACAACTTCCCTAAATATGTAGCCTGCAACGGTGACGAGGGCGACCCGGGCGCGTTCATGGACAGATCCATACTTGAGGGCGACCCGCACAGCGTCATCGAAGGACTCGCGATCTGCGCGCTGGCCATAGGATCTGAGCAGGGTTACCTGTACATCCGTGACGAGTATAATCTGGCAGTAAAAAATATCCGCAAGGCTCTCGCAGATGCCGAAGCTGCAGGTTTCATCGGTGACGATATCTGCGGATCAGGCAGAAAGCTTCACCTCGAAGTGGTACGAGGCGGCGGCGCTTTCGTCTGCGGCGAATCGACCGCGCTGATGCAGTCGGTCGAGGGCAAGGTGGGAGAACCGCGCGCGAAGTATATCCGCTCCGTGCAGAGAGGTCTCTGGAACCAGCCTACCGTACTCAACAACGTTGAGACCCTTGCCAACGTTCCTTACATCATCAGTCACGGCGGCGCATCATATGCATCTGTAGGCACCGAAAAGAGCAAGGGAACAAAGGTATTTGCCCTTGTAGGAAAGGTAAAAAGAACGGGCCTTGTAGAAGTTCCGATGGGAACCACTCTCCGCGAGCTCATATTCGACATAGGCGGAGGCATCAAGGGCGACAGGCCTTTCAAGGCTGTCCAGACCGGAGGACCTTCGGGCGGATGCATCCCTGAAAGCATGCTCGACCTTCCTGTCGATTTCGATACTCTGAAGGAATACGGAGCAATGATGGGATCCGGCGGCATGATCGTAATGGACGACCGCAGCTGCATGGTAGACGTTGCAAGATACTACGTCAACTTCCTCTGCGGTGAATCCTGCGGAAAATGCACTCCATGCCGTGAAGGTCTCAAACAGATGCTTGCGATCCTTACAGATATATGCGAAGGCCGCGGCAAGATGGAGGATCTCGATCTTCTCGAGGCTCTGGGCGAGACGATGATAGACTGCTCGCTCTGCGCTCTCGGAAAATCCGCGCCTAACCCGGTGCTCACAACACTCAAGTACTTCAGGGATGAGTATGAAGCTCATATCCTTGAGCACAGATGCCCTGCAGGCGTCTGCAAGGCTCTTACGACATTCAGGATCGATCCTGAAAAATGCAGAGGATGCACATCATGCGCGAGGGCCTGCCCTGCCGGTGCCATTTCAGGATCGGTAAAGCAGCCTCACAGCATTGATGTCAGTAAGTGTATCGCATGCGGAAGCTGCCGTGAGACCTGCAGGTTCGACGCGGTTCTTACAGAAGGGAGGCAGGCGTAATGATCATTAAAATCGACGGTAAGGAATGTACCTGCGAAAAAGGTGAATTCCTGCTTAACATAGCGCGCCGCAACGGTATAACCATCCCTACCCTCTGCCAGCATGATTCAATGGAAGAAGGCATGGGCGCCTGCCGTCTTTGCATCGTTGAGATCACGGACAGAGGCAGAAAAAGTGTCGTTGTATCCTGTGTCTATCCGGTAAACAGCGAGATAGAAGTCGAGACGAACAGCGAGCGCATAAAGCGCGAGCGCGCGATGATACTTACACTTCTTGCGAAGCGGGCTCCTGAAAGCCCTGAGATCGCCAGAATGTGCAAATACTACAAGGTGCCTGAGATCGACCGTTTCCTCAGGGTAGACGGTGAAAAATGCGTCATGTGCGGACTTTGCGCAAAGGTCTGCGGATCTCTCTCAGTCGGAGCAATATCCACGGTCAACAGAGGGATCACAAAAGCCATATCCACTCCTTACGGAGATCCGAGCAGTGTGTGCATAGGATGCGGAGCCTGCGCAAAGGTATGCCCTACCAACGCCATCGAAATGACGGAAGATCTCAATACGCGTACGATATGGGGCAAGACATTTGATCTTGTACTCTGCGAGCGCTGCGGTGAGGTAATCGGAACTCCTGAGCAGATCGCTGAAGCTGCGAAGAGAAGCGGCAACGAAGCCGACTGTCTCTGCGATAACTGCCGCAAGGAGAGAATGGCCCGCGTCATGGCGAGCACATTCGGTTACGAAGCTCTTGAGTAAATTCTATCTACAGCAAGAATACACCCAACAAAAACAGGCCGGGACATCCTCCCGGTCTGTTTTATTATTGTTTCAGTTTACCCTCCTGCGGTCATGAAGCTGAGATAAAAACGGCGGTAAAGCTCATCCGCGTTTTCTCCTCTGATCACTATGCGCGTCTGGGGCATGGTCATAGACCCCAGCTTTCTGTCAGGCATGGAAATTACAGTGACATCGCCGGGATTCTCCATGAAAAAATCCTCTACTCGCTTTGCATCTACCGCCCAGACCTCATCGTACATAATATATATACTCCGACCTTTCGTTAACCTCCTGAGACAAGCGTGAAAAATCCGACCACATCTCCTTCTTTAAGCACATGACCGAGTTTTACATGCTCTCCGTTGACGCTTACAAGAAGCAGCTTCGCCCTGACAGGACTGCATTTTATGATTTTCAGAACATCACCTACCGTGCTGCCTTCCGGAATATCAGCCCAGGATCTTTCATCCAGTGCGCTCCTGTCGCATCCACGCGGCGGAAAGATCTTAACCTTCATAAGGGATCACCATCATTATGCATTCCATAGGACAACTTTTTGCGCAGAGACCGCAGCCTATGCAGCTGTCATTTACAAGCTCAGGGAAAAGATTTCGGTATCTCCCGCTCTTTCCCTTTCGTGTCAGATCGAGGGCTCCGACAGGGCATGCCTGCACGCAGATGCTGCAGCTGACGCAGTTTTCATAATGAAAATCAGGTGTTTTTTTGAATGCCATTTCACACCTCCATCAATCTGTTTATGCCGAGGGATTCGATCGTCTCAGGAAGCGGATGTCCTGTTTTTTCATCCCATCCGAACGCTTTCCAGTGCATGGCGACCTGTTCCTCGTTTTTGAGGGTGACTCCCTTGAGAGGCCCCGTCTTCAGAGGCGGCATGCCCTGCATGCGCTTCGGAAGCTTTACGTCAGCAGGTTCGTACCCGTGCTTTACATTGAACATCTGCCTGATCGTCTGGATACGGGCGCCGATCTCCATATAGTGATCGCCGTCGTAATCCCAGCCGGCAGCGGCGTTTATGTACTCGATCGCCTTGTACATGTGCACGCCCATCATTTCCGCGTAATAGCACCCGCCAATGCCGTCAAACAGCATTGAGTAGCAGGCATTCGCCTTAGATATAAGGGCGATCGTTTCGTTCGGCTCAATATCATTTGACTTCGGATGGAGACTTGCAGGAGGAGCCCAGCTGCATATATCGCATAGCGACATTGCTCCGTACTGCACCGACATGCCGATGGTATGCTTACCCGGCGCAGGTTCTGCAACCATGTGGATGCCCAGCTGCGGGTCGTTGCGCGTATCGTGCATGCCCGGCTCCTGGCCTCCTACATGCATGGCGTATTCCTTTCCGCCGTATTTCTCCGAAGCTCTCTTTACACCATCGGCAAGATCGCTGCCGAATCCTTCCCTGCTTATCATTTTGCGCAGGAGCTCGATCTCCGCGTCATAATTGCCCCAGGTGAGCTCAAGGCCGTCAGTCTGTTCTTTCGTGAGTATGCCGTTTTCATAACACTCTATTGCCCAAGCAACGGTGTTTCCGGCAGATATGGAGTCCATTCCAGCCCTGTTGAGTATCTCATTCATGTACAGCACCGAATCAAGATCCCTGTTGACACACAGAGGACCGAAAGCCTGCAGAGTCTCGTACTCCGGCTTGTGGGTCTCATAGTATTCGCTGTAACCTATATCGCTTATGTCAAGCCTTCCTCCGCATCCGAGCGGACATGAATAGCAGTGATACTTAGTTTCTTCTATCTTATTGATCTTCTCCGGATTATAGTCCATCGCCAGGCGCATGCCCTTTACTTCCGAAGGGCCCGCTCCCCAGTTTTTGAGAGGTCCGTCACCACTCGTAATGGCAAGCGGTGTATTGGAAGGCGTTCCCCATTCACGGAACAGGTACGCTGTCATCGATCCGTCCAGAGGAAGAACAAACGGGCTCTTTCCCATGCTTATTCCCATAAGGCTGATGCCGCCGCCTAAGCCTTTAGGGATCCACATTTTATTGATCTTACGGCCAAGTTCCTTTGATAATGCCTTTACTGCTTCAGGATCCGCGCACGGCATCGGTCTGCTGCCGGCCAGAACAACTGCCTTCAGCTTCTTGCTGCCCATTACGGCGCCTACGCCGCTTCTGCCGGCTATCCTGCCGCCTTCATTGCATATACCGGAAATAAGAGACAGATTCTCCCCCGCCTGCCCTATTACAGCTATGCGAGGTATCTTTCCGCCGGAGTTGTCCTCCAGAAGCTTATTCTCTGCTTCAACAGCATCGAGGCCCCAGTAAGCCGAAGCATCGCGTATCTCAGCCCCTTTGTTGTCGCAATACAGGTAGACCGGCTTTTCAGAAATGCCGCTTATGAATATCGCGTCATAACCGCACTGCTTTATTGCAGGAGAAAATACTCCGCCGCAGTTTGAGTCTCCCCAGCCTCCGGTAAGAGGACTTTTGCAGACTACGGTAAATCTGCCCGTCATGAATGCCCCGGTTCCTGTCAGAGCGCCCGAGCAGAAGCCCAGTATGTTATCAGGGCCGAGAGGATCAGCCCCTGCCGGGATGTTCTTATACAGATACCACGCGCCAAGGCCCTTGCCCGAAAGCACAGCCTCATAGACTTCGTCAGGTATCTTCTCCTCTGCTGTGGTCCCGGCGGTCAGATCGACCTTCAGGATCTTTCCCGTACATGATTTCATAAATACTCTCCCAATAACTCTATTTTTTCAGCACTACCACTCCTGCTCTGCCTCCGGCATATTTGCCGTCCTGCAGTACAGGGTGTCCGTTAACATATACATGCACGATACCTTCCGGGCGGAAGTCAGGCTTCGACTCATCGACTTTCATGCTGTCCAGGTCGATGACAGTGATGTCTGCCTTGTATCCTTCCTTCAGGTAGCCCCGCTCAGGTATCTTATATCTGTCGGCTGTCTTGCCGGTCATCTTGCGTACGATCTTTTCAATTGGAATACCATACTTCTGCGCAAGTATGAAGAACTGCGGGAATGTCTGGAATGCCGCTATGTTCTGCAGGCCCTTCTCCTCCACCCAGGCATCTGTCATAAATACCGAAAGCTCATCATTCATGAGCCGGTGGACTATCTCATCGTTATAGTACTTGCCGAGATAGATGCTTCCCGCGCGGTCCGAGAGTTCTACCAGCTTCAGGTATGTATCCAGCTCAGATGCACCTTCTTCCTCTGCGATCTGCGGAATAGTCCTGCCCTCATACTCAGGATGATCATCGGATATGTATGCTATAACCATGTCATCCCAGTCAATACCTAAAACCTTACGATACATCAGTATTGTAAGCTCCAGTTTGCGGCGGTTTACCGGCTTTGCAGCTTCCTCTTTGCTGAGCTGCGCATACCACTCCGGGAATACCACGGTTATGACCGACGCTCCGTAGTGGAATGCATAGTTATCGAATGCTATCGGATTGCCCGTATAGTGTTCACGGTGGAATGTGGAAAGCATCTTATCGAGAAGTTTCCAGCTTCTCTGACCTGTGAAGATCAGATGGCTGTACTCCAGCCTGCATCCGGATTTATGCATTATGTCCACTGCCTCATCGAGACCCATTTCAAGATGGGACTTCTTTGTGATCAGCGGATAGTCCGCGCTGATTATAGAGCATGCTCTTGGATGTATAGTAACGATGCCGTCGTATTTTGCGATTTCCTTTGCAAAGGCGATGATCTCGTCTTCTTTTGCGTACCTGTCCGGCTCATACATGAAGCCAAGTGAGCCTCCGAATGCGCCGCCTTCCATAGCCTCGCGCACGTGAGCAAGTTCTTTTTCGATCTGCTCTTCGGTATACGGCGACGGATCATATCCGGTCATGCCCGCTCTTACCGAGCCCTGGCCGATCAGAGGCACCAGATTCACAAACAGATTGCCCTTTGCTCTCCTTTTGAACTCCGCAAAGCTGCACGGATGCATCGTGTCAAACAGACCTCCGCCGATCTTGTCCCTGAAAGGCGTATCCTCATCGACTCCGAACGGCGAGAAGCTGCAGTTTCCCGTGATCTGCGTCGTTATGCCCTGCTCTATGAAGGGCTTGTAGAACTTCTCTGAGTCTTCCCTGTCATAGAAGAAATCGTTGTGCGAATGCGCGTCTATAAGGCCCGGGCAGATCTGATACCCGCTGACATCTATCACTTTGTCAGCTTTCTCTTCGACATTTTCAGCTACCTTAACTATGCGGTCGTCCTCGATAAGGACATCGCCGGCATAAGGTCTTCTGCCGGTACCATCATATATCAAACCGCCTTTGAACAGCGTCTTCACTTATGCACCTCCTTATTCCCTTACGGAATCAATAAATGTCTTAAGATCGTCATATCCCCAGAGCACAGGCGTAGGATAAAGCGGATTAGCCTCTTTCATCGCCCATCTGATTATCTGGTCCACATCCTCATCCTTGATCATATCAAGTTTTTCGGGGATATCCATCTTCCTGTTCATGTCTTCTATCCATGAAATGAATTTCTCAGCCTTTTCGGCATCATCTCTTCCCTGCATGCCGCATGCACCGGCAAGCTCCGCCAGCCGCTTATGGACTGCCGGACCGTACGCCCTCATCACATGCGGAAGCAGTATGGCCATGGCCTTGCCGTGATGTACTCCGTAAAGCCCGCCAAGCGTATGCCCAATGGCATGTACGTATCCTACGCAGCCTCTTGTGAAGGCCCTGCCGGCATAGAATGCCGCGATCTGCATGTTTTCCCTGGCAATCATGTCTGAGCCGTCTTTATAGGCTTTATACAGATTATCGTAAATCAGCCTGACAGCATTTATGCACAGGAGGTTTTCGAGTTTAGTGTTATACCAGTGGTTAGTGTAAGCTTCAACAGCGTGGCACAGGGCGTCCATACCCGTGGCTCCGGTAAGGAAAGGCGGTATCCCCGCTGTCAGTTCAGGATCAAGTACCGCATACCTCGGAATGAGGCACGGATCGTTGATCGACGCCTTGCGGCGCGTCTTCGAGTCTGTGATCACTGCCGCAACTGTTGTTTCCGAACCTGTTCCTGACATCGTAGGTATAGCGAATATAGCAGGAATTCTTCTGTGTACTCTCAGGATGCCCTGAAGCCGGGTTATGCTCTTTTTCGGATGCACCGACTTGGCACAGATTCCCTTAGAACAGTCCATAGGGGATCCTCCTCCCAGCGCAACTATAGACTTACACCCGTTTTCTCTGAAAACCCTGTATCCCGCTTCAACATTATCGCTCGTAGGATTAGGCTCAACATCTGAGAACATCACATAATCTATTCTGCCCTTTTTAAGAGACTCTTCAACACGGCCTGCCAGTCCGATCTTTATCAGGCCCGGATCCGTTACAAACAGCACTTTGCCTGCATCTTTATCCTTCAGAAGCTGCGGCAGCCTTTCAACAAATCCCCTTCCGAAAATGTATTCAGGCATGCGGTAGCCAAGGAAATAGTCTGCTATTTTGATTGCGCACTGAAAGCCTCTGCAATATGCACTGTATATTCCTGATGTCAATGAAATCACTCTCTGATCCCCCTGAAATGTTTTCTCTATTCCGGATCGCAGTATTCGCCGAATTCGCATCCTATGCCTTCAGCATATACTTCGTCTATCAGCTTCTCCTTACGGCCGAACAGCGAACGCTCGTACAGCTTCAGAGTGCCTGTTCCGTTGCCGCCGTTCCACAGCCTGTTGTGCTTCTTGTAGCCTGTCGGAGCCTCGTACTTTATGTTCAGCATATCCTTCTTATAACATCTGATCTGAGTATCCAGCTTTGCATTCTTAGTTGTCTGCAGAACGTGCCAGTGTATCTCGTCATCAGTCTCCCAGCAGTCGAACTTGGTGCGCGACAGGGTCCAGAACTTCGAGAAGTTGAACTCGTAATCCTTGCCCTCATAATAGAACTCTCCAAGCAGTTTCCTGTTGAGAGCAATGAAGAACACCTTCGGTCTGCCGCCTCCGATGTTGAACACGCTGTTCTCGAGCTTCTTTCCGGTGATCATGCTCTTCAGATTGTTCGAAGAGAGCCACACCCAAGGGCTCGTGAAATCGCCGCCCCAGTTTTTGTCAGAGTATCCGTTGCATGTCTCCTCTTTCAGCAGATACTTTGTTCCGTTGAGGATGATCTCGCCCCTGAATGCTGACTTCATGCCCTCTGCATGCCAGAACATTTCGAATGCGTTTATCTTTCTGAAGAACTTGCTTGCACCATAGCCTACATGAAATGCAATCTCCTTGCGGATGTCGAATTTCCAGCTGATCTCTCCGGCATCTGACATCCACTCAGGATGAGCTTCCGCCTCTTCAGGTGTAACTTTGATATGTCCTTCAGTATGTACTTCGCTGCATTTGCAGTCATCAGCCACGATGCTGTAAGGAGCGTCTGCATGGATCTGAACGTCCTTAAGAGAGAAGAACCTGTGGAGCTGTCCCTTAGGATCACCCCAGAAACCGGCATTGACCATAAGGTAGGACGGGAGTATGCCCGCCTTCTGTTTTTCAGGATCGTTCCATACGATCACAGGCTCGTCCTCAGCCCACGCCGGGTTACACGTGAAGAATTCGATGTAGAACGGCTTCTGTTCACCGGTCTCGGCATTCTCTGCTGTCATTGAGTGCCACCACCAGTCATAGCCCTTTCTGGCAAGCGGGCCCCTGAGCATCCACTGGTCTCTTGTAATATCATGAATATTAGCCATGTCAGTCTCCTTTCTATAGTTTGTCTGCGATCTTATTCTCGAGTTCAGCCTTCTTTTTGAGGAAACGTTTCAGTCTGTTTTTTTCAATACCCCAGTAGACAGTTTTTACCTGCGGAACCACCGACATCAGCAGCTTGGACGGTTTCCAGATGCGGCACGGATAGACATGCTTTTTCGCCTTCTCGATCCCGTCTATCATGCGGTCGGCAACGAGTTCCGCTTTCTGTACAGGGAACGGACGTCCTACATCTATGCCGTTACCGCCAACATTGAAGAAGTTTGTAGCCGTCGATACCGGATAGACAGCGGTCACCCTGATATTCTTCGGGGCTTCAAGCCTGATTTCTTCCTGGAATCCCTTCATCGCAAACTTGGTTGCGGTATAAAGAGCATATCCCGGGATCGCCATTTCTCCCATGGCAGAAATCGTAAATGCGATGTGTCCTTCCCTTCCGTTCAGGTGTTCCAGATATTTTGTGTATGTATATATAGGTGAAATAGTGTTGAGGTTGAAGATATGCTGGATGCGGTCCCAGTCAACATAGTCGAACTTCTCATAATAAGGAGCACCGGCGTTTGCGATCACGATATCTATCTTATCGAAAATGGATTCTGCCTTCTTGAAGACCTTATCAACGCCTTCCTTTGTGCTGACATCACTGTTGAACAGAGTAACATTGCTTCCGTAACCCTTCAGCTTTTCTATGGTTCTGCTTGTCGCAAGAACCCTGTTGTTCTTTGAAGGCTCTGCCAGTCTGTCGAGCACCTCCCTGCCTATTCCGCTGGAAGCACCGGTGATCAGGATGCTCTTATCCCTGATCTCATCAAGCTTCCTTTTGTATACCAGTTCTGTTATTTTGCTTATGCCGCCCATTGTCTCAGCCTCCTTAACTCCGGCACTTCCGGGTTTTCCAGCTTTGACTCCGGTCCCTTCTTTCCCCTTTCCTATTTTCATTACAGTATCGTAAGCGCTGTGGCAGGCATGAGCGATAGTACCGCTCTTTTCTGCATCACCTACGCAGTAAACATTGCTAACGCCAAGTTCTTTCAGTTTATCCGACAGTGCAGTCTGAGGTCTGACACCCATGGCCAGCACCACATAATCCGCGTACAGCTTCTGCTGTTTTCCGCTCTCTCTGTCCTCAACGGTCACTCCGCCGTCTTCGATGGAGCAGAGTTTTGTCTTTGTCATGAAAACAGTGCCATATGGCCTTATCCTCTCCATCTCATCATCGACCAGCTGGAACCACGCTCCCGGAGCGATGTCATCAGCCATCTCGACCACGGTAACCTTGTTGCCATGTTCGTTGAGGAACTCAGTAGTTTCAAGTCCGGTCATGCCGGAACCTATAACCACGACCTTGCTGTTTTTTATGGAAGCATTCCCGAGCAGCAGATCCGGTGCTGCAATGACATTTTCCCTGTCTGTACCCGGAATGGAGCGCGGTCTCAGAGGAGTTCCTCCGGTAGCGCAGATGACTGCGTACGGTTCTTTTGCCTTAATTTCCTCCGCAGTGAGCTCACGGCCCGGGAACACCTTAGCACCTTCTTTTTTTGCAGCAGTCATAAGGTCTTCAATGGCCCAGTACAGTCTCTCCTTGTGGCTGCCGGATGATGCTGCTATGACCTGTCCTCCGGCCTTCTCAGACCTCTCGTACAGTTCGACGTCAAATCCCCTCATGGCCATGGTTTTCGCAGCCGTGAGTCCTGCAGGTCCCGCTCCTATGACTATCACTTTGCGTCCCTGCCCGTCTTCAGGCATGTTATAGTAAGAGCTTTCGTTGGCGATGCTCATGTTGAGTGCGCATTCGCCCGGCTTGCCCTCACCCGCATTCGTCATGAATGATCTGATGCAATTGAGGCAGCCTATGCATCTCTGTATGTCTTCAGGGTGTCCTGACCGTGCCTTCTCCGGCCAGTGAGGATCGCAGATGAATGCTCTGGCGGATGCCACAAAGTCCTGATACCCTTCCTCGAGCTGCTTCTCAGCCTGCTCCGGAGTTCTGATGACATTGGCGGCTACAACCGGGATGTTTACAGCCTCCTTTATCGCCTTTGCCAGATGCTTGCGCCAGCCCGGCTCATAAGTCGTAGGCTCGAGCCAGCAGTTGTAAGTGTCATAGTTTGCGCTGGATACGTTAATGGCATCAACGCCGAGCTCTTCAAGCCTTCTGGCGATCTTCTTTCCGGTTTCGAGGCCATAGCCTTCGCCCGGTTTGCCTACCCTTTCCATCATCTCATCAACAGTGAGACGCACCATAAGCGGATAGTCTTTTCCGCAGCGCTCCTTGATCCCTTTGACTATTTCCTCAAGGAATCTCATTCGGTTCTCAAAACTGCCGCCGTATTCGTCCTTCCTATGGTTGGTATAAGGCGACAGAAACTGCTGGATCAGATATCCGTGAGCTCCGTGGAGTTCAACGATGTCGACTCCCGCCCTTTTGCACCGCTCCGCAGCATCGATGAAATCCTGCTGCAGCTTATGGATCTCCCTTTTGCTCATGGCGTGCATGCGCGCCGCCCCATGCGGAGCCAGAGGCTCATCAGAAGGCGCCTGCACAGAGAAGCAGATCCCTTTCTCTTCCATGTTAAGCAGCACCGGCGTGCACTTATACATCAGATCCATGAACTTCGGCACACGCTCAGCTACGGGTATCACTGCAGGAAGCGAGTTTATCGAACTCGCCAGGCCCTGTCTTCCCGCGTGATGCAATTGTATGGCCAGTTTCGCCCCGTGGCTGTGGAGCTTCCGCACCATCTCACGCATAGGCTCGATGTGATAATCATGGCTCATGGCAAGCTGGGTATACGTTGCAGCTCCGGCCATGTCATTGACTCTGCAGATACCCGGAATGATAAGGCCAACTCCCCCTTTTGCCCTTTCTTCGTAGTAATCCGAGAGTCTCGGTGTCACTTTGCCGCTCGGTTCGCCAAGACTGAACTCCGCGGCTGTCATGACTATCCTGTTTTTTATTCTCACAGTCCCAATATCCATAGGTGAAAAAAGCATGTCATACATAGGTTTTTCCTCCTGATGAATATTGTTCAATTGTCGTTTTAATTATACAACATACACAGTATTCAGTTGACAAATAAAAAAGCCGGAGCGATTATATTAGGTTTCCGCTCCGGCTCTGTTTTCGACCCTATAATCTGTTATCCCGCGGCATCGAGTCGTAGTGCTTCATCATCGGTTTTTCGATCAGTTTAACGAGTTTGGTATCGAGATTGAACCAGTATACCGGTACCGTTACTGCAAAAAAACCGAGCATGATCATCAGTAAGATTTTTATCGCTTTCATGGTGATCCTCCCTACCAGCTTTCATCATCATCAAAGTCCACCAGTGTGGCATCGACAGGCTCTTCTTTCATGACACTCTGCATAAATATGTTCACATCATTACGCATCTCGCGCCGTGTGATGGATGTAGGATCCATCAGATCCTGCCTCACACGCACCATCGGTATTCCGCGCTTCATCGCGCCTTCTTCAAAGAGTCCGTTTATGGCTCCGACGCCTTTGCAGGATATCTGGTCGAACATTATTATCATGTCTGCGTTGTATTCTTCGTACTTCTCCCAAAGGCTGTCCAGCATCACCTCACTGCCGCCCTTTGTATGGGCACGCATGGTTGACGTCTGATAATGATCTGCAAGACCGCGCAGCATGCTTTCATGGCTGCCTGTATCTATAAGATCCGTGCCGTGTATGTCGATCATCTCACATACCGACTCAATGCCCCAGCAGTTGAGCAGCCAGTTGTTAAAATTTGCGTAGTTGTTGCAAGGCGTGTTCCACAGTACAGCACGGTGGCGTATGGTCTTTGGACACTTGCCGGCAGCAACCTGCTTTCGCAGTATCCTGTTCACCCTGAGGTCGTTCTTAAGAGCCAGAGGTTCTCCGGCGACAGCCTGATGCTCGAATATCCTGTACAGCCATGCTGATGAGCCGGTATGAGGCGGTATGTCCGTGCGGTTCATATCCCATTTCTCAAACTTGCACTCGTTCTGTCTGTTCCAGATCTCACATCCTTCTTTGAAGGCATCCCAGTCGAACTTTTGTCCGGTATGTTCCTCGAGGAATGCTATGGCAGACCTGATCTCTTCGACCGCATACTCCTGAACTTCATCTTCCTTCCAGCGGAGCGGCACGTTCAGCACCTGAGACGGCAGGCCTATACGGCGCTCCTGGAGCATCGTTGTCATGATGCTGCCGTCGCAAGGCATGTTTGATGTAAGCATGCAGCAGCCTATCTTCGGGAAGTCGTCCTCGATGGCCAGACCCGCCTCGAATGACGGGAGCGGACAGACGTCTGCAGGGAGCCCGTAAAGCTCAGACTGTTCTATATAGTGGACCGGGCTGTGCTGATTGATCAGCGACGGCAGGTACATAGGGTATTCCTGGAAGAGTATCATCTTGCAGTCCGGAAAGCCCTTGCCGAGCAAGTTTGGCAGCAGCTCGTCAACACAGATTATCCTTTTGTTCAGCTCTTCCGCCTTCTTGCTGCCCGGATGCAGGTGCATGTCGGCACTGAATATGGTAGTCAGTGTTTTCGTGACATCGCTGGCGAGGTAATTCAGGTTGTTCCTTGCTCCTCTGAGTCCTGCGCCTCTCTGCCCTTCGCAGAGCCTATCGAAGAATGACGGTACCGTCAGGTATGAAAACATCCAGCGGTATCTGAACAACGCCCTGACATTCTGCACCGGATGGGAAGCTGCCCATTTTATAAGTATGCCCCAGAGACGACACCACTGCAGATAATCGTATGCGGTATCGCGGCCGCCTCGCCATTCTCTGTGTTTCTGTATCGCTGTCTTGTCTTTCAGATTATCAGCTGCGCCTTTTTTCTTTTTCACCTTGCGCTGCCTCCTTTCTGAATCTTCTTTATCTCAAGGCTTTCAACAAATGCCTGCATGCGCGTTGCAAGCTGTCCGGAGCCTCTCACTACATACTCACGGTCGATACCGAGAGTCGGTATGCCGTATTCTTCCTGCAGCACCTGCGTGTTGAGCGTTCGCTCATAACCCCAGAAGTCACAGAATTTGGCCTGTTCTATCACTATACCGTCAGCTTTGTATTCACGGACAAGGTCTCGTATTGTGTCTCGCCGCTGTATTATCTTTTCCTGCGACATAAAGCGCGGACACTGATTCGTTTCAAGATAGAAACGGCAGACCTGGTCGAGCGCAGGCTCGTCTTCAGTCAGCGGTATCTGCTGACGTCCGGGCATGGAGCCGAAGCAGTATCTGTCAGCTGCAACGTAGCAGCGTGCATTCTCCATTATCTCGGAGAATCCGTAATCATCCAGCTCGCTGCCCACTACCACGACACGCGCTCTCCAGCGGTTCTCTGCGTCGGCCTCTCTTGTGCGCAGGTCCTCGAGCGTCTCGCGCAGGTAAGGAAGGATACGTGAAGTCGGGCTGGCATAGCTTATCAGCGATAATATATGCAATTCCCTCGGAGTGATCCTCGGGTTGTCTTCTTTTCTGAGTTCTGAGATCTCCTCAAATATGGCACACATCTCGTTATGCTCTTTTACAGCCGCCCGGATGGCTTCCTCGGAGACATCCACACCGTATTTCTCTGAGAGAGGTCTCAGTATGTGCTCCCTGATCTGTTCGGTGTAGAGCCTGTTGCCATGAGGGCTGATCTTTAGCGGAGCATCTATTATACCCCAGCCGAAGCGGGGGTTATTGATGAGTTCGAGATCACGGATATTCTCAATGACTCTTACCATCTGCTGGCATGTATCCGAGCTGGCATAAAAGTCCAGATAGTTCATGCCGCCTTCAAATGCACGCTCAAAAAGAGCGCGCGTATAGCCGCAGATAAAGCTCGACATGTAATACTGACTGATATCGAGCGAACCTGTGTTAGGCGCGCGCAGGCGTACGGAAAAAGCCTTTCCGCAGTTGAGAAGAACTTCAGGCACATAATAACATGTGTACCCCGCAGCTACTCCTCCTGCTTCTTTCTCCTGCAGCACGAGCTCATTCGCTGTCTGCTCCAGGAGATCTTCATAGAAGTGGATGTGCTTAAGATCTTTCATAGTATCAGTTATCCTTCGTCCTTTATCATAGCTGATGCCGAAATGCAGACTATTATGATCACCGCACCGGCGATGCCGGCTGCTGACAGTTTCTCTCCGAGAAGTATGAACGAAAACAGCGCTGTCATAACCGGGCAGAGACTCTGAAGCAGCGCTACCTCCCTGTCGCTTATCCTCGTGAGCGCGAGGTTCTGCAGCAGATATCCCAGGAATGTACACAGTATGGCCAGATAAAGAATTATGAGCCATGCTTTCGGGGTTGCCGATCCGGCATGGACTCCGCCCTCCACAAGCAGACTTCCCGCAAATGCTATCACTGCAGAGCAGCCTGCCTGAAGCGCAGTCATAGAGACAGGATCGACCTGATCTAGAAATCTTCCTGTGAATACCAGTGTAGCTGCCACAAGAGCAGCTGCAAGAAGAGCCAGTATCTCTCCGGCGCCGAATCCCGACAGTCCCCCTCTTACGCACAGCAGGTACATGCCCGGCAGCACGAGTATCTGTGCTACGATATGCGGCCACCTGTATCTCTTTCTGTAAGCAATGAATGCAAGCGCAGGAGTCATGACTACCGCGAGCGATCTCAGAAAAGCTACCGAAGTCGCTTCCGTCATGCTCAGGGCAATATTGTTGAGCACATAGCTCAGGGCTATGCAGATTCCCGGAATGAGCCACGCCCTTAAAGGCACGCTCTTTACCGTGCGGACTATCCTTTTCCCGAATATGGCAATACAAAATACGAAAGCAATCGTGTAACGTACCGTCATCATGGAGTATACAGGCACGATCTCGAACGCGATCTTGGATATCGGATCTCCGAAGCCGTATACGATTGACTGGAGCACTATGAGCATACCTGCTTCGAATCCGGTCAGTCCTCTCCCTGTCCTTGAATTCCCTTTTTCCATAATAGTTTACTCGTCACCTCCCCAAGGCGTTGCAGTAAATGAATAATCCCTTGCGATCCCAAGCCCGTCGTTCAGTTCAGGCGCGTATTTATCGAAAAAATTGTCATGGTTCAGATTGAATCTGAGCGTCTGTCCCTCTCCGGCCTGTATGTCTCCGCATACGAAGGCCTCTCCCTTCGGCGCGAGGCCGAAGGTCTTGTCATAGTAGCAGATGCCGTCATATATAGCCTTGTGACCGTCACTTATTACCAGATGGAGCCTGTCTCCGTAACGGAATCCGCCTGTTTCCTGAAATTCCTTTGTGGTTATGTTTACCCTGAGACAGCCGAAGGACTTCTCCATGTCGTAGAATCCTGCGTGCGCGTATCCCTTGCGTACTACGGTCTCCACGTTCGTGAGCGTATGCACAACGATCTCAGAGACCGGATATACAGGACCGACTTCCTCATAGCTTATGATGCCCGATGCCAGCCTTGCGGCAGTGTATGAGTATACGTCGCGGCCGTGATAAATATAGCAGTTCTCACTGCCCGGCAATCTGTTGATGCTTTCGTCTATCCTGCGGACCTCAGTTACCATGTCCATTAACATGGTGAGTGTCCCGTTGTCAGGAGTGACTAAGTAGCTTCCGTTATCGAGCTTAGCGACGCACGACCTCCTCTCAGTGCCCACTCCCGGGTCGACTACCGAAACAAACACGGTGCCTGACGGCCAGAAAGGGACCGCCCCGCTGAGACTTGCTGACGCAGCTATTGTATTGAAAGCCTCTATGTAATGGTCAAAATCATATACCGGGACTTCGGGATCGACCGTTTTGATGACTCCCGCCATCACGCCTCCCCCTCCGTTGCCGAAGTCTGTCTGAAGTACTACAGTTGGTTTCATATCAGCCCCCTCCGGTTAATTTATATGAACGGGTTCCAGAAACGGCTTCCGTTTATCACATTGTACGCGATAACGAATGCCATCATGCCTATGCCTATGACAATGGTCAGATAATCTCCTGCCCTGAAAGGCCTCGACATTATCCACGTCCTCCGCTTCTGTGTGCCGAATTTGCGAAGCTCCATCGCATTGGTTATGACCTCTATCTGCTCGACGCTGCCGAGAATGAGCGGAAGCACCAGAGCGGCCGCTGCCTTGACACGCTTTAATATGCTCTCCTTGTTGCTCATCTCGATGCCTCTTGCCTGCTGACATCTCGAAATATCTATGAAGGACGCAACGGTGTCAGGGATGTATCGCAGCGCGAGGGCAAATGAATAGCTGAAGCTGTATGGAATGCCTATTCTGTTCATCGAAGCCGCGAGCTCGCTCGGCTGTGTCGACCCGATGAATACCAGAATGATAGGTATGGTCGACAGGTATTTGAGTATTACGTTGAACTGATAGAGCAGCTGCTCCTTTGTTATGGTGAACCTTCCCCATATGGTAAACAGCAGATTCCTCGTGCCGTAAAGCTCTACTCCGCGCTCCGGATTGAATATGTAGATCAGCAGCGCGTTAAGCAGCATGAAGCAGAGCAGGAAGTACAGCAGGCCCTTCTGCTCCGAGAGCTTAAGCCTCGACAGTTTGAACGCCACGGCTCCCAGTATGGTAGCTCCCAGCAAAAACGGCGTATTGAAAGTGATCATCGTGGAGCAGATCCACATCAGCAGGCAGAACAGCTTTGACGCGCCGTTCAGGCTGTGTACGGGCGACTTGCGCTCAATATAGTTCAAAAGCTTCACGAGCGCACCTCCCTGTCATAATTGATGAAGTGTTGCACGAATTCAGAAGGTTCGATTCCGCACATCAGCGCCAGATGATAAAGCGAAGTCTCCTTGAGCGACGCCTTTTCGGTTATTGCCGGATTCGTCAGTATCGCGGCTGAAGTGTCGTCCGCTATTATGCGTCCGTCAGTAAACACGAGTGCCCTCTCTGCGTACTCGAGCATGAGGTGCATGTCGTGTGTGATCATTATTATTGTAATGCCCCTCGAGTTTATATCCCTGAGGAACTCCATTATGTCTGTGTAATGCCTGAAGTCCTGGCCGGCGGTCGGCTCATCGAGAATGATGATGTCAGGATCGAGTACGAGTATGGACGCAATCGTTACTCTCTTTTTCTGTCCATAAGAGAGCGCGGATATAGGCCACTTGCGGAACTCATACAGTCCGCATATCTTCATGACGCTTTCTACTTTTTCCTGTATCGCATCCTCACTGAAGCCTCTCATCCTCAGGCCAAGCGCGATCTCATCGAATATCAGGGTCTTTGAGATCATCTGGTTAGGATTCTGCATCACATATCCGACTCTGTCCGCGCATTCCTTGATGCTGAGTGTCTTCAGGTCTTCGCCCATCAGCTCCATTGAGCCGGTGCAGTCCTTCTCAAAGCGGCAGATCACCTTTGCAATCGTCGATTTGCCCGCGCCGTTGCGGCCGACTATAGACATGAGCTCGCCCCTGTGCACTTCAAGGTCTACGCCCTTCAGCGTAGGCTCTCTGTCTTCATAAGCGAACTCAAGGTTCTTTATATCCAGTATGGTGTCGGTCTTAGGAGCCGGCCTGACGGTAGGTGTGCTCTCATGCCACATCCTTACCAGATCCTTGTCTTCATACGTCAGGTTTATGGACCGTATGCTGTGCGGCAGTTTGTCTTCTGTGATCTCTACGCCGGCGTATTTGAGCGCAGTTATGTAAAGAGGTTCCCTTATGCCGCCCTCTATGAGCAGATTCGATGAGAGAAGCGCATCAGGAGTCCCGTCGAAAACTATCCTTCCGTCTTCCATAAGGATTATGCGGTCCATATCTATGTGGAGCACGTCCTCTATGCGGTGTTCTACAACAATAACAGTCGCTCCTGTGCCGGCAGACACCTCATCGATCAGCTCCATGGCTGTCTTGCCTGTTGCAGGGTCGAGGTTCGCAAGAGGCTCGTCAAAAAGCATTACCTCTACATCATCTACGAGTATGCCCGCGATCCCGGTCCGCTGCTTCTGTCCGCCTGAAAGATCTGTAGGCGCGTACTCGAGATGGTCCGAAATATCCACTATCTGTGCTGCCCGGTGGACACGCTCCAGCATATCTTCTTTTACTACGCACTCATTTTCGAGCGCAAAAGCAATGTCCTCCAGGACAGTCATGCCGATAAACTGGGCATCGCTGTCCTGAAGGACTGTACCTACTGTATTCGAAATACGGGAGATGCTCTGGGATGAGCTCTCCTCACCGTTGATCTTCAGAGAGCCTTTGATCTCTCCTTTATATGAAAACGGTATGAGACCGTTTATGCAGTTGACCAGCGTGGACTTTCCGCAGCCTGAAGGACCCGCAATAAGCACCTTCTCACCCTTGTATATGGTGAGATCTATATTATAGAGGGTCGGCTCCATCTGCGCGTTGTACTGGAAGGAGAAGTCCCTGAATTCGATTATAGGCTCTCCTCTTTCCAAATCAGTCCTCCTTGGTAAGGGATCCGCTCTGCGCCCTTGACGCCGCGTATGCCTTGCATAGTATGCCGCCGACGATCACGGACGCGATCATTCCGCTCAGACCGACGAACAGGCCCTGTATGAAGACGAGGTTTGCTGGTTCAGCATAGATGAGAATGTCGCCGATCGGCGCGATAACGCCCCAGCAGAGAATGCAGCTGACTATGCAGACGATTGAGAAACGGATCATTTCCTTCTTCTCGAATATACCGTCCTCAAGACTGATGCCCTTGCATCCAAGGCCTACAAATAATCCATAGAGTCCCGTAACGACGACCCATGTCCACCATACGCCCCAGCCAGCGGTGAGGTCTACGAGCAGGTTTCCGAGGAATCCGCCTACAAAGCCTACGGCCGGTCCGAACAGCACGGCAAAGAATGCCACTACTGCAGCATAGATGCTCAGTGTCGTGTCAGGAAACGGTGTAGGGATGGCTACGAAACGAAGCAGCACGAATACGAGAGCTGCCAGGATAGCTGATGCAACGACATTTCTTACTGTTTTCATCTGATTGTCTCCTTATTTTTTATCATCTAGTCCGCTATTTATAACGTTTTAATTTTACCATTCAGGCGCTGATACTGGCAACTTAAAAAGGAAGGCCGGAGATGATCTCCGGCCACACTTATAAATCTATTATATTCCCTACTTGAAAGGGTTCTCTGTAGGATATGGAAGCGACTTCGGCTGATTGTACGCGATGTCCTTGACACCGAGGAATCTGAACACTTCGAAGAGTGCCTTTCCGAAGTGACCGAACGCTACTGCTCCGTGATGCGGATATCTCTTCTCCAGCAGTACGTAGCGGTAGAATCTGCCCATCTCCTTTATAGCGAATATACCTATGCCGCCGAAGGACTTTGTCGCAACAGGCAGCACCTCGCCCTCTGCAATGTACGACCTGAGGTTACCTTCGCTGTCACACTGCAGCCTGTAGAATGTAATCTCTCCAGGAGCGATGTCGCCTTCGAGAGTACCTCTTGTGAAGTCAGGGTCGCTCCCTTCCGGTTCAAGCAGTCTGTGCTGTATCAGCTGATACTTGATCGCACGATCAGCGCACATCTTGCAAGACGGTGTATTGCCGCAGTGGAATCCCATGAAAGTATCGGTCAGCTCGTAGTCGAATTTGCCCTTGATGCTTTCCTCAAACATGCTCTTTGGCACGGAGTTGTTGATGTCAAGCAGTGTAACAGCGTCTTCGGTTATGCATGCTCCGATATACTCGGAAAGCGCGCCGTAAATATCCACTTCGCATGATACAGGGATACCGCGGCTCGCAAGCCTTGAGTTTACATAGCAAGGCTCGAATCCGAATGTCTCAGGGAATGCCGGCCAGCACTTGTCAGCGAAAGCCACGTACTCACGCGCGCCCTTATGCTGCTCAGCCCAGTCGAGCAGTGTCAGCTCAAACTGCGCCATTCTCTCGAGCATCTCAGGATAATACTTGCCCTCTCCCATCTCGGCAGCCATGTCCTTGCAGACTTCAGGGATCCTTTCGTCTCCCGCATGCTGCTTGTAGCTTACAAACAGGTCGAGTTCGGAGTTTTCTTCGACTTCCACTCCAAGCTCATAGAGTCCCTTGATAGGAGCGTTGCATGCGAAGAAGTCCTGCGGACGAGGTCCGAAAGTGATGATCTTAAGGTTGCTTACGCCGATGACCGCCCTTGCTACAGGAACGAAGTCTGCAATCATGCCCGCGATGTCCTCAGCTGTGCCGACAGGATATTCAGGTATGTAACCCTTGAGATGCCTCATGCCGAGGTTGTATGAGCAGTTGAGCATTCCGCAGTAAGCGTCTCCCCTGCCATCGATCAGATTGCCGTCGCCTTCAGCAGCAGCCACGAACATGCACGGTCCGTCGAAATACTTGGCGATCAGTGTCTCCGGTGTCTCCGGTCCGAAGTTTCCGAGGAATACGACAAGTGCGTTGCAGCCTGCTGCCTTGACGTCAGCCACTGCCGCCAGCATGTCTTTCTCGTTTTCGACCGTAACCGGGCACTCATAAAGGTCGCCCTTATAAGCCGCCTTTATGGCAGCTCTTCTGCTTTCAGATAAGGAAATGATAAAGCAGTCTCTTGATACTGCGATCATTCCCAGTTTGACTTCAGGAATGTTTTTCATGGATTTACCCCCTTAGATGCTCCTGTCAGTTATGCAATATCTATGTTTTCTCCTGTGAGACCTATGTATGCGCCATCTGCAGCTTCGCCCGATTCAGGGTGAGCAAGCAGCCACTTGTTGCGCGCCCACAGCATTTTGTCCTCTTCATTTGCAGCTGTAATTGAAGGTGCAGCCGTATTGGTGCCGCGCGGCAGCACTACCGCGACACGGAATCCTTCATCCGCGTCGACATGGCACGGAGCGTAGTGGAGCGCAGTCTCATACACTTCCACCGCAACGCCGGCAGGGGCCCTGAAAGCCTTTACCTTTCCTGTGTCCAGCTTGCCGTCTTCAATGTCGCTCATAAGCGCGAGCAGCAGCACAAAGTCTCCTGCTCCTATGTTGATCTCACTGTCCTTGTGGTATTCCAGACAGTTCAGTTTTGTGTTTCTGCCCCAGCACATGCCGAGTTCTACAGGCATGCCGCCGTATGCACGGTCCGACAGTTCCCCGAATATGGCGCAGTCTTCAAGACTTTCGATAAACGGCTCATATGCCACACCCGATTCAGGAAGTTCGATCTTATTCATTGCATCGATCAGCTCTGCAGTATCATAACCTTCAATCACCTTGCCGTATGGCTTGAATTCCTTGTCATATACAGAATAAATCTTCATGTGGTCCTCCTAACGCAGTGCAGGGAAAATACCTTTGAGTGCAGGATATATCAGGCTGAATTTCTGATACTGCTCCTCGTAACGTGCAGCGATCTCAGGATCCGGTTCGATGGTCTCTGTGACCGAGAGCAGAGCTTCCGCACATGCGTCAACACTCTCAAACTCTCCGCAGCAGACCATGGCCAGCATTGCTCCGCCGTATCCCGGACCTTCTTCGGTCTTAGGGATATCCAGACTGATGTTCAGTACATTGGCTATCATCCTGCGCCAGAGCGGTGATTTTGCGCCGCCTCCGCAGATCTTTGACCTTTTTATATCGATATCCAGCGACTTCGCGACTTCAAATGAGTCTCTTATCGCAAATGCCACGCCTTCAAGAACGGCCTGAACGATGTCGGATCTGGTTGTATCCATGGATAATCCCGTGAAAGTTCCCCTTGCATCCGTATCGTTGATTGGACTTCTCTCACCCATCAGATAAGGCAGGAAGAACACGCGGTTTCTGCCCATCTTATCATCGGTGATGTCCATCTGCTCAGCGGCATAGTCCTGAGTCTTCAGGATCTCATCGCACAGCCACTTGTTGCAGCTTGCGGCTGAGAGCATGCAGCCCATCAGGTGATACTTGCCGTCAGCATGTGCGAACGAATGCAGGGCATTGTTAGGATCCACTCCGAACTTATCCGATGAAATGAATATGGTGCCTGATGTTCCCAGCGATATATTGCAGTCACCGTCTCCGACAGTGCCTGTACCTACTGCAGCTGCAGCGTTATCGCCTGCTCCGGCTGCCACTTTCACATCGGCAGGCAGACCCAGCATCTCAGATATCTCAGGCCTGATCGTTCCGATGCATTCATAGCTCTCGTACAGCTGCGGCATGATGCCCATATCTATGCCGCATATATCCAGCATCTCTTCCGACCAGCACTTATGCTCAACGTCCATGAGCAACATGCCGCTCGCGTCTGAATAGTCGCACGAATGGACTCCCGTCAGCATAAAGTTGATATAGTCCTTCGGCAGCATGATCTTCGCAATGCGGGCAAAATTGTCAGGCTCATTGTTCTTCATCCAGAGAATCTTCGGCGCCGTGAAACCCGCAAAAGCGATGTTTGCTGTCAGCTGAGACAGCTTCTCCTTGCCGATCTCCTCGTTGAGCCATGCGGTCTCATCAGCGGTCCTGCCGTCATTCCACAGTATCGCTGGTCTGATGACATTGTCATTCGCGTCAAGCGCCACCAGTCCGTGCATCTGACCGCCGCAGCCGATGCCTCTGACAGAAGCGGCATCCTGATCCGCGAGCAGGTCCCTCATGCCTGAATAGCAGGCCTGCCACCAGTCGGCCGGCTCCTGTTCGCTCCAGCCCGGGTTAGGGAAAGAAAGCGGATAATCATTTGTTACTGTCTTCAGGATGGCTCCTGTCTCATCCATAAGCAGGATCTTTACTGCAGAAGTACCCAGATCGATCCCAATAAACTTTTTCATTTCTGTCATATCAGATTCTCCTCGGTTTCAGGATCAAACAGATGCATCAGATTTGTATCAAATGTAAAGCCAATATCTGTGCCAAAGGCAAATCCTGTGCGGTGATCAGCCGGCAGGTCTGTAGCCTGGATGACCATGACAACGTCCTTGCCATCTGCATTTGTATGCAGGTGTATCGATGAACCCATCATTTCGGAAACGTCTACACGCGCCGGGATCGTCATCGGAGCTGATGGATCGCTCAGGCTTAAGTGCTCAGGACGTACGCCGAGCTTTACTTTCTGCGGCGCAAGGCCCTTTGCCTCGTACTCAGCCTGCTTTTCCGGTGAGCACTTGAACTCAACTCCATTCACCACAACGCTGTACTGTCCGTTGTCTTTCTTAAGTTCAGCATCGAAGATGTTCATATGCGGTGTGCCGATAAAGCCCGCCACAAACAGATTTGCCGGGTGATCGAAGACTTCCTGAGGCGTACCGATCTGCTGAATGAATCCTCTTTTCATGATGACGATGCGGTCACCCAGGGTCATAGCTTCAGTCTGGTCGTGTGTGACATAGATGAATGTCGTGTTGATCCTCTGACGGAGCTTGATGATCTCGGCACGCATCTCGTTTCTGAGTTTTGCGTCGAGATTTGAAAGCGGCTCATCCATGAGCATGACTTTCGGCTCACGGACGATAGCGCGGCCGATCGCGACTCTCTGTCTCTGACCGCCGGAAAGCGCTTTAGGCTTTCTGTCAAGATATTCCGTGATATCCAGGATCTCAGCAGCCTGACGGACCTGGCGGTCGATCTCGTCCTTCGGTGTCTTGCGGAGCTTCAGAGCAAACGCCATGTTCTGATATACCGTCATATGCGGATAAAGCGCATAGTTCTGGAATACCATGGCGATGTCTCTGTCCTTAGGCGCGATATCATTCATCAGTTTGTCATCGATGTACAATTCTCCGCTTGAGATATCCTCAAGGCCTGCGACCATGCGCAGAGTCGTGGATTTGCCGCAGCCGGACGGCCCGACAAACACGACGAATTCATTGTCTGCGATCTCAAGATTGAAATTATCGACCGCAATTACTTTTTCGTTATATTTCTTTTGTATATTACGCAGTGATAATGTTGCCATATCGCTCTTCTCCTTTGATTAACCTTTGATCGCACCTGCGATAAAGCTTTCCTGGATCTTCTTGCTCAGGAAGATATAGACGAACAGTGTCGGGAATGTCGCCAGCACCAGCGCGGCTCCTATTGGCCCCCACTCAGTCGTATACTGTCCGGAAAGTGCCTGAACTCCTACAGGCAGCGTTCTGAGTGCATTCTTACTGATGAAGACATTTGCAAACATAAGCTCGTTCCAGCACTGAAGGAAAGTGTATATTCCTACAGTTGCAACAGCCGGTCTCATCAGCGGAACAATGATGCGGAAGAATACTCCGAACACGCCGCACCCGTCGATACATGCGGACTCGTCGAGCTCGCGCGGTATCTCATTCATGAACCCCACGCAGACCAGAATGGCCATTGCCAGTGAGAATGCGGAGTACGGAATTATCAAAGCCCAGTAGGTATTGAGCATGTTCAGCTTTGAAAGAGTAACGTACACCGGGACGATCGATGCGTGGATCGGAATGGTAAGGCCGAGCATGAAGAACTTGTTCAGTGTCTTGCGTCCCTTCCATATGAGACGTGTCAGCGCGAATGTTGCCATCAGAGCAACGCACAAAGTGATAATGATCGTTGAGATGGCGACGATGGCACTGTTCATGAAATAAAGGCCCATATTACCTGTATGAAGCGCCGTGGTGTAGTTGGACCACAGCCATTCCTTAGGCAGCCCTATCACGTTGTCCCCGAAGATCTCAGGATTGCTCTTCAGCGAGAAGGTGAACATCCAGTAGACAGGGAACAGATTGACGATCATCCAGATGGCAAGTCCGATATATATTAAGACCTCTTTTGTTTTACTTGAATTTCTCATAGCCTTAATCCTCCTCCTTGAATACCAGATTTATCAGCAACGCAAATGCGAAGCAGAGGATGATCAGCAGAACAGCGATCGTACTTCCCATGCCGTAGCGGTTGCGGAGGAACAGCATGCTGATCATCAGCGTACTAGGCACTTCAGTTGCATGAAGCGGTCCGCCGTTGGTCAGAACGTAAATAAGGTCAAATGATTTCAAAGATCCGGTAACAGCGAAAATAACGCTGATTTTTATAATAGGTTTGATATAAGGCAGTACGATGTAACGGTTTACCTGCCCGTCGCTTGCGCCGTCCAGCATAGCAGCTTCGCGGAGTTCAGGCGGAACGCTCTTGACACCCGCGTAAAGAAGCAGCATATGATAGCCGACATACTGCCAGAGTATAGGCACAAACACAGCGCCCAGAGCAGTGGCTTTTTCACCCAGCCAGATGTGGGTAAGGTTATCCAGACCGACTGCGCGGAGCGCAACGTTCAGGACACCGTAGTCCGGGTTGTATATCTTCAGCCATAACTGACCGATAACAACTGTAGAAATCAGAACCGGCATGAAATATACCGAAAGAAAGGCTCTTTCACCTTTTATCTTTTTGCCAAGCACCAGAGCCAGCGCGAGGGCCAGCGGCAGCTGCAGAAAGACAGATAGCACCGCGAGCAGCAGTGAATTGCCCAGCGCCTTCATGAAACCGATGGAATCACTGGTAAACAGCTCTTTATAGTTCGAAAATCCTATAAATGTTTTTTCAGTAAACCCGTTCCAGTCGAAGAAGCTGAAGTAGCCTGAGGCTCCGATAGGTGCGATCAGCACCCCGCAGAAGAGAATCAGCGCCGGCAACAGAAAAATGATAATATACCATTTATTGCTGTACATTTTATTCATATTCAGCAGCCCTCTCTTTTTTTTAAGTAAAAGCAGTCTCCCCGAATCCCTGGACAGACCGGGGAGACTGCCTTTTCAACTAATTAACAGAATATTGTGATTTTATGATTTCGCTTACCAGTGATTACTGGAGATCCTTTGTCAGGCCGTCGATGAAGCCCTGACCGTCGATTTCCTTGCCGTATACCTTAGCAACGTAGTCGAGGTAGATCTGAGCCGGGTCTGCGCTCATGGCTGTGTCGCCGAAGAGTACCATTCCTTCGCACTGATTTACGATGTTTCCGATGTCTACCATCAGCGGCTCGAGCGAGCTTGTGTCATAATCAGGTGTCCAAGCCGGGAGTCCAACAGCGTTGAGGTAGTTGTAGTGGCAGATCTCTTTACCGAGTGCAACAGCAACCTCAGCTGCAAGGTCAGCATTCGGGCTGTCAGCGCATACTGCGAGGTGGTCGGACGGACCGCCGATTGCGCAGTTAGGAGTTGAACGCTCAGCATTCATTACAGGGAACATAGCAACAGCGGACTTGAAATCAGCAGCAGCAACTTCGCCTGTGTTCCATGAACCGTTCTGATAGAAAGCAGTCTTTCCAGCAAGGAAGTTAGCCTTTACCTCGTCATTTCCGAGTGCGATGCCGGATGGATCGAAGTATCCCTTATCGATCATTTCCTGCATTACGTCAACTGATTTTGCGATGTCAGGATCGTTCCATGTTGCCTCACCTGCAAAGATCTTTCCGAGATCCTCATATCCGATCGACTTGAGGATGATTGGCTCGAGGTACTCAGTTACGCACCATGTCTCACTTCCGGCGCATCCGAATGGGATGATGCCTGCAGCAACCAGGTCGTCGCAGCACTTTGTAAGCTCTTCATAAGTCTCAGGAACTTTGTCCCAGCCAGCCTGCTTCAGCAGATCCATGTTAGCGTACATAGCTACGATGTTGAATGTTGTAGGAACGCCGTAGTGCTTGCCGTCATAAGTTGAGTTGTTGAGCATTACCGAAGGGATCTGATCCTCTGTGTAGTTGTTCTTGTAGACATCGTCGAGGCATACTACCTTGCCGGCATCTACAAAGTCGCCGAGGAACGCGCCGCCCCATGTGAAGAAGATGTCTGGAAGATCCTCAGAGGAACCGCCGCTCATAGCAGCTTTGATCTTTGTCTTGTAGGACTCGTTCTCGAAAGCTTCCATCTCGATCTTTACGTTTGGATTTGCAGCTTCATAGTCTTCGATTGCCTGCAGATAAGCCGGACGGTTTGCGTCACTCTCTGTTGCGATACACCACAGCTTCAGTGTAGTTACTTCGCCGTCTCCGCCATCGCTGGCACCCTGATCTCCGCCGCCTCCGCATGCAGCCATGAATGGCACCATGCACAGAACAAGGATAAGAGCAAGAATCTTTTTCATTTTGTAACCTCCTTACTTAAATAGAACATAAACTCTTACTACTCTTTATATATAAGATTCAGGATGAGCTTTCGTCTTCCCTATCCAGGCGGGCGGCGAATCTCTCTCCTAAAAGAATCTCCTTGTTTATGTATCCGGTCTTCAGCCGGTTATCAATGTGCAGACTGCTTTGCAGCCCGTCAGTTCTTCAGTTCTTTTATCCGGCGCGCCGAATCCTGCAAACAGCTTCCACTGTCCGCTCCCCGGAATGCGTGTTCCCTGATCGTCAACAACGGTAAACGCGTCTGGATCGACCGGGATGGAGAACTCTCCTTCTTCCTTTGCCTTCAGGCGGATCCTTTTGAATCCGCAAAGGACCGGGTTCGGCGGTGCATATGGTGAGTCCTCGTCATGCAGATAAAGCTCTATGACCTCATCTGTCTCGGTTTCACCTTCGTTTTTCACCTTTATATGAGCTATGCCGTCATCGATGCTCAGATCCTTTATGCTGCACTTCCCGTAGGTGAGGCCGTATCCGAACGGATAAAGCGGAACTCCCTGATAATATCTGTAAGTGCGGCCGGTCATCGAATAATCCGTGAAGACCGGCATCTCTTTCAGCGCTTCGTTCCGGTAGAATGTCACCGGAAGTTTCCCGGACGGCGACTCCTTTCCGAAAATGAGATCGGCAACTGCTTTGCCGCCAAGTGCTCCCGGATACCAGGACAGAAGTATGGCATCTGCCTTTTCTTCCGCTTCTGTTATGTCGATCGAGCTTCCCGCCATCAGGATGACTGCCGTAGGCTTGCCGACTTCGAGCACTTTCTGCAGAAGTCTTCTCTGCGAAGCCGGAAGAAGCAGATCGTCCTTGTCTCCGGATTTGTAGCTGTTTCCGGTGTCGCCTTCTTCTCCCTCAAGTGTTTCATCCAGTCCCAGAACGAGGATGACTGTATCGCTTCTTTTAGCGACCGCGACAGCTTCAGCGATCCGGTCGTCAGCCTGAGCCAGTTCCTCAACAGAGTCCTGATACAGATCGCAGCCCTGAGAATAAAGCACACGGTTCGTTCCCAGTGTTATGCTCTGTATGCCCTCAAGCGCTGTCACATATCTTGACGGCACCCCGTGGTAATTACCGATCAGTGCGTGACGGCTGTTCGCGTTTGGCCCGATGACCGCGATCGTGCCGCATTTTTCCTTGTTCAGCGGCAGCAGCCCGTCATTTTTCAGAAGTACACAGGATTTGAGAGCGGCGTTATATGCCATATCCTGATGTTCTTTACATTCAATGACCTCATAAGGGATCGAGTCGTATTCACTGCCTTCGTCTCCCAGGATCCCGAGCAGGAAGCGTGTTGTGAATACCCTGACGGCGGAACGGGTTATATCCTCTTCGGATATCATTCCCTTATTATAAGCCGCCATGATCTGATGATATGTGCATCCGCAGTTGAGATCGCAGCCGGCTTTTAAAGCCATGGTTACTGATTCCAGCGGATTTGCTGTTACTTTGTGGTTTTCATGGAAATCGCGGATCGCCCAGCAGTCTGAGACGAAGTGCCCTTCAAAGCCCCAGTCATCTCTCAGAAGCTTCATCAGGGTTGAGCTTGCGCAGCAAGGTTCACCATTTGTGCGGTTGTAGGCTCCCATGACTGACTCAACACCGGCTTCACACACCAGCGCTCTGAACGCAGGCAGATAAGTCTCTGTCATGTCTTTCCCGGAAGCGGTCGCGTTGAATTCGTGGCGGATGGCCTCCGGTCCGCTGTGGACCGCAAAATGTTTTGCGCAGGCAGCGGTCTTCAGCGTTTCACCGCTTCCCTGCAGGCCTCTCACAAATGCTTTGCCCATGCAGGAAGTCAGGTAAGGATCCTCTCCGTATGTTTCGTGGCCGCGGCCCCATCTCGGGTCGCGGAAGATGTTTACGTTTGGTGACCACATCGTCAGTCCGTGGTAGATGTCACGGTCGCCTTCCGTGGAGAGGGCATTGTATTTCGCCCTGGCCTCAGTTGATATTGCGCCGGCAATTTTTTCAAGGAACTCATCGTCAAACATTGCGGCCATTCCGATCGCCTGCGGAAAAACAGTAGCAGTTCCTCCGCGCGCAACACCGTGAAGAGCTTCGTTCCACCAGTTATAGGCCGGTACTCCAAGGCGTTCCACCGCGCCGGCGTCGAAGCGAAGCTGTCCGGCTCTTTCCTCGACCGTCATCTGGTTAACCAGTTTTTCTGCAGCTTTTCTTGCCTCTTCGCGTGTCATCGATGTGAATTCCCTATCCTTACTATGCTGTATTATCAGATCTGCTTGACTGTCTCGCCTTTATACATCCTGCCTCTGACGACTATATATTCAGGGATCGCCGTATCCGGATTCTCGATCTTTTCTATCAGCTTGTCTACCGCGATCCTGCCGAGCTGGTCAGTGTTCTGCTCCCAGGTGGTGAGCTTCGGATCAATTATTTTTGCGAGGTTGACGCCGTCATATCCGCAGACGCTTATGTCATCAGGTATATTCAGGCCTCTTTCGATTATCTCTGTCCGCCCGCCCATAAACGCATAGTCATCAGGAAACATTATCGCCGTCGGAGGATCATCCAGATCAAGCATGGCTGCCGTCGCCTTTCTGACTGATTCAACGTCATGGTATGTTGCTTCGGCTATGTACTCAGGCGGTATTTCTATGCCCCGCTCTGCCATTGCGGTCTTGAAGCCACTGATGCGCTTCTGCGTTACCAGAGTGCGTTCGCCGTGTATAAGTGC
This sequence comes from uncultured Eubacteriales bacterium, assembly GCA_902779185.1. Classification (GTDB taxonomy): domain Bacteria; phylum Bacillota; class Clostridia; order Peptostreptococcales; family Anaerovoracaceae; genus Crickella. Next base: position 90,681 of record CACZAM010000001.1, on the reverse strand, counting down.
TATCTTCCGGTGTCCCCGGTCAGCAATATAGGAAGCAAGTGTATATGATCCCTCCTGATTGTCAGAGTTCACCGAACTTGCGTTATCGTATGAAAAGTCAATTGTCACTACCGGATATTCGCTGTTTACAAGTTCAAGGACCTCCGGATTCTGAAAGTCAACGTTTGCAATAACGACACCGTCACAGTTGCGGTATCTGCAGTGCTGAAGGAACGACATTTTTTGTTTACCTATATTTTTGCTGATAAACGTGATGTCGTATCCGTTCTCTTCAGACTCCTCTTTCACGCTGTTGAGAATGTGTGAGAAGTACTCGTGTGTAAGTCCGCTCATGCTGTCATCGATGAAGAGGACTCCTATATTATGTGATCTGTTGGTCTTGAGCAGTCTCGCCGCTGCGTTCGGCATGTAATTGAGTTCTTTTGCCGTTCGTCTTACCAGCGCGGCTGTCTCCGGACTTATATCGTCATATCCGTTTAATGCTTTTGAAACTGTTGCAGGTGAAACGCCGCATTTTTTGGAGATGTCTTTGATTGTGATCATGCTTCCCTCCTTTTTGCGGTATTTCGGTAAGAAATGCGAATACGTTTTCGTAGCTTCATTGTAAATTACTTAAACGTTTTCAGTCAATAGCCTTTTTGAAATTTTTCAAAAAACAGCGAAACTTTTCGCTGTTTTGTGGTTTTCTATAGCTTTTTTCGAAAATTTTTATTTTTTTCTTTACAAATCGTGTCCTCTGACAATATAATATCAGTAAATCTACGAAAACGTATTCGATACAATGGAGTTTCCAATGAGATTTGGTTTTTTCGACGATATCAACAATGAATATGTGATAACAACGCCTGAGACTCCTCTTCCGTGGATCAACTATCTCGGATCGCAGGACTTCTTCAGGCTTATATCAAACACTTCCGGAGGCTATTGCTTCTATAAGGACGCCAAGCTTATGAGGCTCACCCGCTACCGTTATAACAATAGTCCGATGGACTGCGGCGGGCATTACTACTATATAAAGGATGGAAACTGCATCTGGAACCCTGGCTGGCAGCCTGTAAAGACTCCGCTTGATTCCTATAAGTGCAGACACGGCCTCGGATATACGGTATTTGAAAGTTCCAAGAACGATCTGGATGTGGTTCAAGAGGTATTTGTCCCTCTTCACGAAAACTGCGAGCTCACAAGAGTGACCATGATGAACCGTTCTTCTGAGACAAAAGAGATAAATCTTTACAGCTATGTGGAGTTCTGTCTGTGGGATGCTCAGGATGACGCTTCCAATTTCCAGAGAAATTTCTCCATTGGCGAAGTAGAGGTCGAAGGAAGCACTATTTACCACAAGACTGAATACCGCGAGCGCAGAAATCACTATGCGGTATTCCATGTAGACAAGGATATAAGCGGATTTGATACGAGCCGCGATGAGTTTGTCGGCATTTATAACGGAGCAGACAGACCGCGCGCAGTAGAGGCAGGCGTAAGCTATAACAGCATCGCTCACGGATGGGCTCCTGTAGGCAGCCATCATCTGAAGATCTCGCTTGCTCCGGGAAAACAGTATTCGTGCATCTTCATTCTCGGATACTGCGAGAATCCGTATTCAAAGAAATTCTCGGCTCCGGGAGTTATCAACAAGGAGCCCGCGGAAAAACTCATTTCCAGATTCGGCACACAGGAGCAGTTTGACGCAGCTCTTCATGAGCTCAGAGTTTACTGGGAAGATCTGCTTTCGAGTTATAAGGTCTCTTCCGGAAACGAGACTCTCGACAGATCCGTCAATATCTGGAACCAGTATCAGTGCATGGTAACGTTCAACATGAGCAGATCCGCCAGCTATTATGAAAGCGGTCTCGGACGCGGCATGGGATTCCGCGATTCCTGCCAGGATCTCCTCGGATTCGTGCACCTGATACCTGACAGAGCCCGCGAAAGGATAATCGACATCGCCAATACGCAGCTGCCTGACGGAAGCGCGTATCATCAGTACCAGCCTCTTACCAAGCGCGGCAACACAGCTGTCGGAAGCGGCTTCAACGATGACCCGCTCTGGCTGATCGCCTGTGTCTCCGCATATATAAAGGAGACCGGAGACTTCGGCATACTCGACGAGCAGTGCACCTATGACAGCAATGAAGACGACAAGGCTTCACTTCTGGATCATCTCAGAAAAAGCTTAGGATATACAGCAACACACCTCGGACCTCATTCCCTCCCGCTCATCGGACGCGCGGACTGGAATGACTGTCTGAATCTCAACTGCTTCTCGGAGCATCCCGGCGAAAGCTTCCAGATCACCGGCCCAAGCGAAGGCCCGGTTGCAGAAAGTGTTTTCATCGCCGGCATGTACGTTAAGTACGGAATGGAATTCGCTGATATTCTCAAGCATATCGGATGTGAGAGTGAAGCTGCAGAAGTCATAAACAGTGTCGATGACATGCGTTCAGCTGTACTTGACGCAGGATGGGACGGAGAATGGTTCAGACGCGCGTATGATGCTTTCGGCTCCCCTGTCGGCAGCAAGGAATGCGAAGAAGGCCGCATATACATAGAGCCTCAGGGCATGTGTGTAATGGCAGGCATCGGAGCAGAGACCGGCGAGGCAGAATCCGCATTAAAGAGTGTAGAGAAATACCTCGAGACCGAATACGGCATCATGGTGCATCAGCCGGCTTATACTAAATACCACCTCGAGCTCGGTGAGATCTCATCATATCCGCCGGGTTACAAGGAGAACGCCAGCATATTCTGTCACTGCAATCCATGGATAGTGATATCCGAGGCAATGCTGGGTCACGGCAGCCGCGCATTCGACGTCTACCGCAAGACCAATCCGGTTTTCCTGGAGGATATCAGTGAGATACACCGCACAGAGCCATATGCCTACTGTCAGACGATCGCGGGCAGAGACGCCGCAACGCACGGAGAAGGCAAAAACAGCTGGCTCACGGGTACGGCAGCGTGGTCGTTCGTAGCGGTCAGCCAGTATATTCTGGGTATAAGACCTGAGCTCGACGGACTTCGCGTCGATCCTTGCCTGCCTGACAGCATCGATTCATTCAGATGTGTGCGCAGGTTCCGCGGATCAACCTACCACATAAGCGTGGAAAACAGCACGGACGGTGCCGCAGGCACAGCTTCCGTCACAGTAAACGGACAGCCATCCGGCAGCCTGATACCGGTACCGGATGAACCTTCGGACATCGATGTCCGCATAAAAATCAGTTAAAACTTTTTTCTTCATAACTTCCACTTATATAAATAATTCCGCGGTCTTTCATAATCAGCCACACGAAAGGCCGCGGAATTATTGTATAAAGGACCTGCCTGCATTTTTAGCAATTGCAGCGCAATTATGATATATTGGTTATTGATTTAGTTAGCGGTCCAGAGCCGTAATCAACTGATGATTTGAAAAGCGAGTTGTTATCATGGTCAAGAAGCTAATGTTCCGCCTGCTGCCTGTACAGATAATCCTGGCGGCTGTGGGTACCATCAATATGATAGTATCCAGCTATTTTGCAAGCAACTACGTCGGCACCGATGCAATGAGCGCAGTGGGCCTTTACGGACCTCTCAACATGCTCTTCGGAGCAGTAGCTCTGATGCTGGTCGGCGGATCATCCATACTGTGCGGTGAGTACCTCGGCCAGAACCGTCAGGATAAACTTCAGGAGATCTATTCTCTCGATCTTATTCTTTCTGTGCTTCTGGGACTGCTTTTTTCAGGCTTTGTGGTCATACTTTCCGCATTCGACCTGACCGGATTTCTTACTCATGACGCGACTGTGCGTCCCCTGCTGAATCAATATCTCATAGGTCAGGCGGTCGGCATACTGCCTCTCATACTCAGCAATCAGTTTTCATCATTCCTTTTTATCGAAAACAAAGGCCGCATCACACAGCTCGCCGTGCTTGTTTTTATAGCGGTGAATCTGGTGATGAACTATTTGTTTGTAGCGGTGATGCATATGGAAGCCTTCGGCCTTGCCCTGGCATCTTCCATCGGCATGTGGACATATCTGCTTGTTGAAGCATGGTATTTCGTATCCGGAAGATCGAATCTGCGCTTCACCCTGAAGAAACCTGATCCGCATGAATGCGCCCAGCTGATCAGGATCGGACTCCCGGGCGCTATGGCCAATGGATATCAGACATTCCGCGGCCTGATAGTCAACAGGCTCCTTGAAGTCTATGTAGGCGCCGTGGGTATATCAGCATTTGCGACAGCAAACAACCTTCTGGCACTCTTCTGGGCGGTCCCATGCGGGATGCAGGCCGTCTCGAGAATGCTCATGAGCATTGCGATCGGCGAAGAAGACCGGCTTTCACTGACCGGAGTAATGAGAGGTGCGATCAGACGGTATATACCTCTGATGTGCGCAATATGCGCAGCGCTTATCCTGCTGGCTCAGCCTCTGACACACATCTTCTACAAAGACCCTTCAGATCCGGTATTCATGATGACCGTATGGGGCTTTCGCATACTTCCTTTGTGCATGCCTCTGGCAATTTTCTGCATGCACTACATCTCATATGCACAGGCTGCAGACAAGCAGGGTATCGTACATATCCTTACCCTCTTTGACGGTGTTATCAGCGTGTCACTTTTCACAGCTATACTCATTCCTTTCACTGGCATGAACAGCGTATATATCGCGAATGTGATAAACGGGATCGTTTCGATCATCATTATTCTGATCTACTCAGCAAGATATACCGGGCATCTCCCTCGCACCATTGATGAGCTGATGGTCATACCGGACAGCTTCGGCGCAGGCGATAGCGAATACACCGAGATCTCTGTCAGAAGCATCGATAAAGCCGTCAACATCTCCAAGGATATACAGGAGTTCTGCACGAGCAGGGGCATAGACAATCGCAGATCATACTACGCGGGTCTTGCCGCGGAGGAAATGGTCGTCAATGTTATCGATCACGGCTTTAACAAAGATAAAAAAGACCACTCCGTCGATGTCAGAGTGGTCTGTAAAAGCGATGATGTGACCCTTCACCTGAAGGATGACTGCGTGCCGTTCGATCCGGAGGAGCGCAATCACCTTACCGAAGGCGGTGATGAGGCGTCCAACATAGGCATACGCATGGTCTATTCCATCGCAAAGAACATCAAATACCAGAATCTGTTCGGACTTAATGCGCTTAAGATAAGCATCTAGTCCCACATTCTAAATAACGCCTGCCGGTATCAGTATGACAAGAAGCAGCGCATCGATTCCCCATACTGCAATGAGGAATCTTTTTCTTTTTGCCGGAGCCATGTCAGGTACGTAGTTCGCGGCCAGAAAAAACGGCACATACGTAGTGATGAACACCGGAAGCACGCCCCACCATTTATATACCCATATAAATGAGTGGTTTGAAGTGCCCGCCAGGAATGATTCGAACAGGGCGAAAAGCAGCGCCATACTGAGCGCGCCGGCAAACTTGCAGTCTATGCCCTTTTTCCCGTTCTTAGCGAAATATCTTGTGCTGCGGTCTTCCGGCAGCATTTTCAGTGATATCATGCCTGCCAGCGAGAACATCATCGACAGCTCCCAGCATACGCCTATCAGCAGAATGAACGTTGTAGACTCATTGCTGACCGACCACAGCGGGTATCCTGTAACATGTCCGATTATGGCGTTGAAGATCTCATAGAACCAGTGCACTCCGTAAAGCGCAAGCCCGGCGAAGACCATGTCATATTTCTTATTGTGGATCTCAGTCCAGTATACATAGAATACGACCGCCAGAATGAAGATGAATGTCCAGTTGAAATTATCCGTGCTGCGCACCTGTATCGCATCCACAAGGTCTTTCGCAGCCTGCGATCCGTCTCCCCAGAATACAAAATGCATAAATATCCCCCTTTTCTACTTTGACACTGTCTTAAAAAGGTTTTTATTGGCTGCATACAGCTTTTTGAACGTCTTGTAATACGGTTTATATTTTGCGTGCTTTTTCATGTCCGGTCTGTAAGTCTCAGCAACCGGAATAAACTGCTTTGTGCATTCGATGTCAGGAATAAGTCCGAGTCCGACCGCAACTACAGCAGCGGCGCCGACAGCTCCTACGTTCTGAGGGGATTCGACCGTTTCGATGGTTCTTCCGGTGATATCCGCAAGCATCTGGCATGATACCGGCGCAAGCGCCCCGCCACCTACGAATCTTACAGGGTCAGAGGTCTTCATTCTCCTGCCCTGGCATTCCAGCATCCATCTCAGGTGATAGAAAACACCCTCAAGAACAGCATGTATCATTTCAGTCTTGCCGGTCTCCAGTCCCAGGCCAAAGAACATGCCTGTCGCGTTCGGATCCTCGAAAGGACATCTGTTGCCGTGCAGCCACGGTGTGAAAATGACTCCGCCCGAGCCCGGCTCCACATCTTTCACCACCTCGTTAAGATACGCGAAAAGACTCGTGTTTCTCTGCTCGTAGTCTGACGGGATGCCCTCTTTTTTTATGTAGACGCCGATCTCATCAAGAGCAAGGTGGTCTCTCACCCATTCAAGGCACTTGCCTGCGGTCTCCATCTCAGCGAAGTAATTGTATTTCCCTTCCTGAGCTCCTGTTACGGAGGCTATCATGGAAGTCACATCAACTACCTGCTTTTTTGTTACCGTCGATACCCAGCCTGATGTTCCGCTGTAGATATGTGTGTCGCCGGCTTCAACACTTCCGGCTCCCACACCTATGAGCGAAGCGTCTCCTCCTCCCCCGAAAACAGGAGTGCCCGCCTTCAGACCAAGCTCCTCTGCCGCCTTCTCAGTCAGACCTCCGACTTTGTCTGTGGATTTTATGATGCGCGGCAGAAGATCCATGTTGATACCGAACATTTCACACAGCTCTTCGCTCCAGCATTTGCCGTCAGGGCGGGTATCATAGATGAGCGTTCCGAAAGCAGAGTCCTCGGTCATGGTGAACTCTCCGGTGCAGCGGCAAATAAGATAATCCTTTACATCAAGCCATTTGTAGGCATCCTTGAACCGCGGCTCGTGAGCTTCAAGCCACTTGTACTTCCATACAGGGTCTTTTACCGAGCTCGTTACAGCGCCAGTGATCCTGAGGCTCGGGATAAGTTTGAAGACATTTGCGCCGGCGATCTGGATGCCGTTCGCTATGCCTTTCTTCAGTTCTTCCTTTGCGCGCTGATCCATGTAACTCATCGGCCTGTGGATCGGCTCACCGTTTTTATCTACTATAACGAGGCCCTGCATCTGTGAGCAGAATGATATTCCTTCGATCTGATCAGGTGTTATGTCTGCCTTATTGAACAGCTCCTTCGTGCTGGAGGCCATTCCCTTCCACCAGTCATCGCCATCCTGCTCGGCTCCGCCTCCCTCAAGTATGTACAAAGGATATCCTGCGGAAGTTGATTCCAGCAGTCTGATCGTCTTGTCCACCTCAAACAGACAGGTTTTTACCCCGGTTGTACCGATATCATATGTCAGAATAAACGCCATATTCTCTCCTGTTCTACTGATCCGCTTCCGGTCCGTTATATTCCACCGCCAGCATGGTCAGGTCATCAAACTGTTCCGCGCCGGCAGCAAACTCATTGACCGCCTTGCGTACATTTCTCAGCAGTTCTTCTACCGGAACGTAATCTTCTTCATTCAATGCGTCAAGCATGCGTTCTGTTCCAAACATCTCATTCTTTGTATTTTCGGCTTCAGGTACGCCGTCGGTATATACGAAGAGCTTATCTCCTGGTTCGAGCTGAAGTTCGTAATCCTTATATTTCATTCCTTCCATGCCGCCGATAACGAATCCGTGCTTATCCTTGATAAGTTCAAATTTTTCACCTGCATGGCCAATCACAGGATACTCGTGTCCGGCATTGGCTGCAACGACTTTACCGGTTGACAGTTCCATTATGCCAAGCCAGACTGTGACGAACATCTCCATCTGATTGTTCTCACATATCTCTCTGTTCACTATTTCAAGTACCTCTGCAGGTGAGTTGTCTCCTGAAGCAAATGATTTAATGAGCACCTTTGTATTCATCATGAACAGCGCCGCCGGTACGCCCTTTCCGCTTACGTCCGCTATCACCAGACACAGATGGTCATCGTCGATGAGGAAAAAGTCGTAGAAATCACCTCCGACTTCCCTGGCAGGCTCCATCATGGCAAACAGTTCAAATTCCCTTCGCTCCGGGAAAGGCGGGAATTCATGCGGAAGAACACCTGACTGTATCTGATTTGCCATACGCAGCTCACTGATGACCCTGTCGCGTTCCGCCTTCTCGCGGTGCTTTATTTCGATCTTTCTGAATTTATCACGGACATACAGATGCAGAAGCCCCAGGGAACCTCCTCCGAATAATGCCAGCGCAAGCGCGAAGAACCATGCCTGCTCATAGAAGGCCTTTTCCTTGATGATCGTGGTCTCCATGGTCTTGCTGCTTCTGCCCATCGCATCCTTTAGCTGCATATCGAATCTGTATGTTCCGCCCTGCAGGTTTGTATAGTACAGCGGTCCCAGTTCACTTCGTCTGACAGTCGACGGCTTTCTTTCGAAGCCCCTGAGCATGAACGATACCATCGGATCAGTCAGTGAGTAGTTGTAAACATGAGCATAAACAGCCAGTTTCTTTGTTGTTGCAGGTATGTGGAAATAGCCTTTCTCATCAGGATATATGTACTTGCTGTCAGCTTTTACGTATGGAACCGACATTTTAAGGTCTTCGATGTATTCCAGCGATTCCTCGATGTTTACCTTTGCCACTCCCGATCTACCCGAAATATAAAGGTCTCCGTTCTCCGTCAGGCAGTTATACGGATTGCTTGTTGCTATGCAAGGTATGCCGTTGGCCTGTCCATAGTGGACAGGGTCATCTGCCTTATTGTCCAGAAGGTCTTTGGCAGGCGTAACATAGATCCCGTCGCTGCTGAGTATCCACATATCTCCCTTGCTGTTCATGAACATGTCAAAGTTGTCAGGGTACGGGAATTTGCTTATCGTAGTAAGCTTGTACTTCTCTGTCATGTAGGCAAGCGAGTTTCCGGTTACTAACCAGAACACTTTATTCTTATCATCGTACTTTATACGCATTATGACACCGGAAGTAAGGCCGTTTTCTTTCCCTATGTTCCTTATGCCCTCGCTGTTGATGATGTAAATGCCATCACCATTTGAGCCGAGGATCAGATCCCCGTTTGGCGCTTCGCAGACATTCAGCGTCTCATTGTTGAATATGCCGTCGTCCTTGTCATATGCAGAAATGACACTATCGTCCTTTATGATATTGAGTCCGCCCGTTAATGCAACGAGGATCCTGCCGTCCCTTGTTTCATATACACATCGGATACGGTCTGACATGAGTCCGTCTGAATCGTCAAATACCGTGAGTTCTCCATGGTCATAGCGCAGAAGTCCCAGCGATTTCCATGTAGATATCCAGAGACGGTCCTTGCTGTCACGTATCACAGAGCGGATGCGGATACCTTCAAGCAGGTCAAGCAGGTCAGAAGAGTTCTGTTCATCAGTCAGCGGACCTCCGTCTGCTGCCTTTACTGAAGTCAGCGGTATGGAGTCTACCACTCCGTTTTCATCTGTTACAATCAGTCCGCTGTCCGAACCCATGTAGAGATTTCCATCCAGCACGCAGGTGGTATTTATGACATTATTGCGGATACCGTAACGCGCAAAGATATCCGTGAACCTGTTAGCCGCCAGTTTCATTACGCCCTGACGCGATGATGTGAACCAAAGATTGCCCTCATAGTCCATCATCACGTGGTCAACAGAATTGTTAAGAGGCAGATGATCCAGAGAGTGGAACCCGTCTTCAGCGATCACACCTGCACCGTAGCGTGTGCAGACCCAGATATAATCACCTATCTGGTTCAGATCAAACACACTGACAAGCGGAGAGATATCTATGCTCTCCGCGGTCTTGAAACCGCTTTGCAGGTTTACGTGGAAGACCCCTTCATCCTCGGTTCCGTAATATATCCATCCCGGTTTTTTCCGGTCCGGATATACACAGGTTATAGGGTGCATAGTCTCATCTATCTCGTAATAGTTTACAAGGTGTCCGTCACGCAGAATGAATACATTGCCATCATGTGTAGTGCCGTATATTAGTCCGTTATCGCCGGAGACCATGCTCTCAACATACACATCACTGATTCTTTCGTCTTTCAGGGATGTCATCTCAAGATCCGGATCGAACATATGGATGCCCGCCGTGGTCCCGACATAAATGCGTCCCGAATCGTCCCCTTCGATCTCGACTACCTTGGAAGCTCCAAGCCCATCCTTCTCGTCCCAGAAGCGGAACTCACCTTTCTCCATGACAGCCACACCGTTATCATTGGTGCCTATCCAGAGCCTGTTCTTATTGTCGACATACAGGCTTGATATGCTGTTGACTCCTTCAGTTGAATCCAGACGCTCAAATGTATTGCCATCGTACCGCACAAGGCCCGCATAGCAGCCGATCCAGATAAAGCCCTCCTCAGTCTGAACGATGTCATTTGCTTCCGCGGTAGGCAGCCCGTTGGTGTTGTCGTATACAACAGCAGAATAATTATCGTTGCTCCTGACAGGGTCAACTGACGGTTCTGTCGCATCAGCATCAACGGTCAGAACTGTCTGTGCCATAAGAAGCAATGCAAGGATCAGGCTCACTAAAAGCCCTGAGATACATGCTTTTTTGTTTTTCCGTTTATGTTCCAGACTCATTAAAGTTCTTCCCTTATCAGTCACTGTATCAGGCAGGTATGGGACCTGTTGTCTGCACTGCCTATACATAGTTTATTATACTAAAAAAAGCCACCGCAGTATAGCGGAGGCATGATCCGGGTCGTACTTATTATCGCTGTCTTTTGCCGGTCCTACTCTCCGGGACTTAACTCCTCCAGTCTTCTGAAGCTCAGGAGCACCATAGAAACAGACATGATGAAAGCCATGGTATCCGCTATAGGACTGGCGGCCAGCACGCCGTTTATCCCCATGAACTTCGGGAGTATAAGCAGAAGCGGGATCAGGAACAGCCCCTGCCTTGACAGTGATACCAGCAATCCCTGCCTGTGGTTTCCGGTCGCCGAAAAATAGTTTATCGTTACGGGCTGGATATTCTGGAAGAACACAAGCAGCATGTATATCTTAAGATATTTTTCCGCAAATGCGTAATACAGTTCGGATCCGGTTCCGAATATTGAAATTATCTGTCTCGGACAGGTCTGGAGAGCTATGAAGAACAGGACCCCGACAGTAAAAGCCGCGCCGAATGCTCTCCAGTAGGTCCCTTTCACCCGTTCATATTTTTTTGCACCCAGATTGAAGCCCCATATAGGCTGGCATCCCTGCGCAAGTCCCACTGCGAAAGACACCATGATCATGTTGGTCTTCTGAGCGATCCCTGCCACCGCCAGCGGTATATCCGGTCCGTAAACTGAAGCTGCGCCGTAAGATGACAGCACATTGTTTAGCACAATAGCTGTGCACATCATCAGCATGTGGTTACAGAAATTAGGGATGCCTGCAGACATGCTTTTTTTCAGATGCGGAAGGCTTACTCTCATCTCATCGGTCCTGATGCCGAAAGCCCTGAACCTCGGCAGATATAGGACTGCCAGCAGGCAGCTCGTGATCTGGGATATAGCGGTCGCTACGGCTGCCCCCTCAAGACCCATTCCCAGCGGAAACATGAACAGCCAGTCGAGGAACACATTCAGCACAGCTCCCGAAACGGTGCATATCATGGAGTAGGAAGGACTGCCGTCCGCTCTGATGATCGTTGACGCTGTATGCGAGAACATATGGAACGGAAGCCCAATGGTAGTGATGGAAAGGTATGAAACCGCATAGTCATACACCATCCCTTCCGGATCAGCTCCGCATATGGCAACGACCTTGGATCTTAACAGAAAAAGCAGTATCCCCGTGATCAGACCGGTGATTATGACTCCTGTCAGTCCTGTATGCACGTATTTTTTCGCTTCATCGAGCTCGTCCGCACCCTGACTTATGCTGAAGTTTGCAGCTGTTCCTATGCCGAAAAGCATGCTGAGCCCTGTAGTAAGTGTTACTGTCGGAAATACAACATTGGTAGCGGCGTTTCCGAGCATGCCAACCACGTGACCGATGAATATCTGGTCAGTAACATTATAGGCAGCTCCGATCAACATGCTTATTATAGCCGGGATCGAAAACCTGGCTATGAGTGGAGCCAGCGGAGCATTGCCCAGCGGATTGTCTGCTGCATGTGCGTAATGGCCCTTCATAACAATTTAATAATACCACAAACTGATATGACAAAAATAGGAGCATATGCCTCAGCATATGCTCCCTGTGTGTTTTCATTCTGTGTATCTATTCCTCGCCCTTTATCTCTCTTATCCTTGCAAGTATCATCTTCTCGTTGTACAGGAAGAAGAGACACGCTCCGGTCACACAGGTGACAAATGCCACTGCCGCAGTTGCCCTGTAGCTTCCCGGCGTACCCGAGACAGTGATGGATGTGAACACTACCATAGCGAGGGCCTGCCCCATCTTGAAAGCGAATGTACGAGCCGCAAAGAACATGCCGCTTCTGTCCTCGCCTGTCTCAAGACGGCTGAGCTCAGCCACGTCAGCAACGCATGCCTGAGGCAGTATTCCGAGGATAGCCATTGGAACGGATGCGCATACTGCGACGATGAATCCCCAGTACAGTCCCTTTCCGCAGAGGAATGTGATGAGGAAGACCAGCGCGTAGCCGAAGAATCCGGTGATGATCATTTTTTTCTTTCCGATCTTTGGAGCCAGCTTGTTTACCACAGGGTACTGGCATACACTGAGAGCAGTCATAGTTGCAGTCAGCACAAAGGTCCATGTATCCTCTATTCCCATGAGTTTTGTCTCATAAAACGCGAGTCCTGTCTGGAAGAGCGTAAGAGCAAAGAAGTAAATGACATCGCTGTATACGAAGCGTCTGAACTGTCTGTTCTGGAATGTCTTGAGGAGCGATGAAAACGCCTTTGTTTCGCTTGGCTTTGCCTCAAGATAGTCGCGCTCCCTGATATACAGGGACGGTACCAGCATGGCTATGCATGCGAGAGTCGCCATGATGGCAACAGCCATCCTTACTGAGCCTTCCAGCCCGAACGCTCCCTGAAGAGCTCCGGCTACATTAGGCAGCATGAACGAGATAGACTGACCTGCTATGAACGTGAACGAGATGTATGTCGATACATTTATGCGGTGCTCCTGCGTATCTCCAAGCTCAGCGATCAGCGCGTTGTATGGAGTGCAGAATATCGTCATGAACAGGTAGAACGTTATAAGCAGCGCAAAGAGTATCACGTCGTTTATGACTATGCTGCCTGTCTGCGGCAGTGTGAAAAGCCCTATGGTTATGAGTGCGAACGGTATAGCTATGGTGCGCATGAACGGTATGCGGCGTCCGCCTTTATATTTGGCGCGGTCTGACCATCCTGCGATAAGAGGATCTGTGATCGCATCAAATATACGGCCTACGGCCAGCACCAGGCCGAACAGAGTCAGCTTGAATACGATCGGATGCTGGGTTATACCCGAAGCAAAGATGCCCGTGAGCGGATTCTGCGCATCAGGCGTGCCGGTATAATAATATACCATCCAGTTTGCGACTATTCCCGAAAGCAAACTCCATCCAAACTGTCCGACAGCAAATATCCACAGCAGTTTGTTGGTGATAGGTTTTTTCTGCATAATTATTCTCCGGTAATGATAGAAAACTCTTAAGTATGATCTTACAAAAAAACAGCAAGAGAACAGTTTGTCAACTGTCCCTGCCCTTTTCCCGGTACATTGTAGCATGCGGGCAATATATAATAAAACTCTTTTTTATCGGATAGTTTCCTATTTTTGAATCTCTTTCAGCGGCGCACCTGCAAAACTTACTGCCGCTCTTGCGAGAACTACTGTCGGGTCAACGGTCGGAAGCGCAGTCTTTCCGATAAGATCAAAAGCCACAGGCAGCTCAGTGCAGCCTAATATCAGGGTCTCTGCTCCTTTCTCCTGCATTTCCGCTATGATCCCATCTATATCCAGATCCGAAAAATCCATGATGCCTGCCTTGACGTGATCATAGATGAGGCTCATGATCAGTTTCTGCTTTTCCCCGGAAGGATACACAGACTCTATTCCTGCCTCTTTAAGCGCGTCACCATAGACTCCGCTCTGACAGGTGCCGTCGGTCGCCAGTATCCCCGCTTTTTTCACGCCCATGTTGAGGAGATGCTGAGCCGTCAGCCGCGGCATATGAAGGACAGGTATACTTATGTCTTCGCATATGCTGTCATAGAAGTAATGTGCGGTATTACATGCCATCATGAGAACATCTGCCCCGGCTGTCTCAAGGCGTTTTGCGCTCTTTTTCATCTCCGGCTGCGGATCGTCTCCCCCGTGCAGTATCGCAGCTGTCCTGTCCGCGATCCTCGTATTGCAGTCTATAAGCACAGGAATATTGTCCTGGTCGCATGAGGCAACAGTATTATTCAATATCTTTTCAGCCAGATCATAGGTGGCCAGAGGTCCCATACCGCCGATTATCCCTATAGTTTTATAATTGTTCATTTCAAATCCCTTTTGTGTGATACCCGGTCAGAGGATCTCTGTCAGTATCCTGATAAAAAAGATGACCAGTACGGTGATCATGAGCGGTCTGACAGCTTTTGCACCCTTCTTCTCAAAGAATGTCACGCCGATGTAATTGCCTATGATGCCGAACAGACCGCCGAAAAATCCAAGCAATAGTATAACCTTGCCGTTCATAAGATAAACGGCCAGAGAAGTCAGATTGGTAGTAAGATTGATGGACTTTGCCACTCCGTTGGCCTCTCCGAGTCTGAAATGTGCGAAAGCTGTCAGAAGCAGTATGAGGAACGTTCCGGTTCCCGGACCGTAGAATCCATCGTAGGCTCCTATCAGCAAAGCTACAAGGGCCGAGCGTATCACCGTCTGGCGGCTGCTGAGCGGATCCTTTTCGTCCATCTTTTTATTCCGCATCACATACAGTGCCGTAAGCGGAATGATGACAAGCATGATCCGTTTGAAAAGCTCTGCATCCACCATAAGCGCAAGCTTCGCACCTGTAGATGAGCCTATCATTGCCATGGCGATGCACAGAGCGGCTTTGCGCCACGGGATGTATCCGAGTTTCGCGAGCCTGTATGTTGATATAGTGGTGCCCATGCCCGAGCTCAGCTTGTTGGTTGCTATGGCATTGTGGACAGGCACACCCGCAATCATATAAGCGGGCAGTGAGATAAGACCTCCGCCGCCCGCGACTGCATCAACGAACCCTCCGAGAAATGTCAGCGGGCATACTATTAAAAAAGTCCAGATACTTAATTCCATCCGGTATTGATCTCCCAGTCCTTTTACCTTGATCTCAATTCATTATCAGAGGTCTGAGTCTGCGTGTCATGCCTGCGGCAAGCAGTATCTTAAGCGCGTCCGGAATGATGTAAGGAAACACGCACCATGAAAGAGCCGTTATCAGACCTACACTTCCGCTGTCCCTTGCATAGACCACCATAAACCATGCCGTACCGAATGCATAGCAGATTAAAAGCCCTGCGATCATCGACGTAGCAAGGGTCTTACTGCTCCTGCCCAGAAGCGCTTCAACCAGCCACATCAGAAGGGCCGAGAAAATGAACCCTATAATGTAGCCTCCGGTAGCGCCGAACAGGTGCCCGATGCCGCCTGTAAATCCCGAAAATACAGGAAGTCCGGCTGCGCCCAGAAGAATATAGATCAGTACTGCAAGTGTTCCGTTTCTTCCCCCAAGCAGACCGACGGCAAGAAACACTCCGAAGGTCTGCATGGTGAACGGTACGGCTGCAGGGATGGATATCCACGAACATACCGCCATGACCGCGGCACAAAGCGCGATCATGGCAGCATCTCTTGTATTCAGGCTTTCATGTCCTGATTTGTTTTTCACTTCAGTATAATTCGTTAACATTTTTTGCGCCATTAACTAATTGTTTTAATGTATTATGCCTTTGCGGCTTCCTTTGCCTCTCTTCTTGTCTCGTAGTCGCTTATGATCATTGCAGCCGAGAGGTCTCCGACTACGTTGATTCCGGTACGTCCCATATCGAAGATACGGTCAACACCTGCAACGAGTGCGATACCTTCAACAGGCAGGCCTACAGACTGGAGTACCATAGCAAGCATGATCATGCCTGCGCCAGGTGTTCCCGCTGTACCGATCGAAGCGAGTGTAGCTGTCAGTACGATGGTGACCATCTGACCGAGTGTCAGGTTGATGCCGAAGCAGCTCGCGATGAAGATCGCGCAGACGCCCTGATAGATCGCGGTACCATCCATGTTGATGGTAGCACCGAGCGGAAGTGTGAAGCTCGCAACATCCTTGCGGCCGCCCATCTTCTCTGCGCACTCCATGGTAACCGGCAGTGTTCCGATCGAGGATGTACTCGAGAAAGCGAACAGGAATGCCGGAAGCGCGCCCTTGAGGAAAGTGACCGGATTCATGTGACCGAGAGTCTTGACTGCGAGCGAATATGTAAACAGCGCATGTACTGCATATGCAATATATGCCGTCAGCAATACCATTGCAAGTGATCCGAGAACCTGAGGTCCGTTAACTGCAACTACAGGTGTGATCAGGCAGAATACAGCTATCGGAGTCATTTTGATGATTCCTCTCATGATTACCATGAACACTTCATAAGCGCTGTCGATCCATTCCTTGAATGGAAGTCCCTTGTCACCGGCAAGGATGATGCCGAATCCGACGAAGAGTGCGATAACGATTACCTGCAGCATGGTATTATTTACCATAGGCTCGAACAGGTTGGACGGGAAGATATTGACTATCGTGTCCATGAAGCTCGTAGGTTCAGCAGCTTCATATGCCAGATCGCTTGTCTCCAGCACCTTATATGTTCCCTTGAAGATGTTCGCGAAAAGGAGTCCTATAACGATAGCGAATGCTGTTGTGCAGAAGTAATAAATGATGGTACGGAGTCCGATAGTACCTACCTTCTTGATGTCCGAGAGCGATACAACACCCTGAACGATTGAAGTGATTACGATCGGAACTACGATGAACTTGAGCAGGTTCAGGAAGATAGTACCAAAAGGCTTGATATAAGCTTCGGTAAAATCAGCTGCACCCAACGCAAGGAAAATAAGTCCCGCTACAATACCCAGGCCGAGAGCAATAAAGATTTGAATCGGCAATGAATTTTTGATTTTTTCCATATTAACCTCCTTATTAACCTCCTTAAATCCTTATAAACCTCCTTACACTATAGCTTTACACACGGCGTGGAACTGTTTTCCGCCATATGTTAACTAACGGTCATTTGCCGCTGTCATCTCTGACACTGGCTCCAGCCATTCTTATTGCCGCCTTGGCAAGAATGATGGTTGGGTCTACGAAAGCATCCGATCTTAGTCCCATTAAACTGAAAGCTATAGGAAACTCAGTGCTGGCTAGAATAAGTACCTCTGCGCCCTGCTTGCCCAGGTCTCCGACAAGATTCTGCATTCCTTCACGGAATGAGTCAGGAATATCGGCTGCGCCCCTTTTGACATAGTCGTATACCAGAGACATGACCATTTTCTGCTGCTCCTCATTCGGATATACAGTCAGTATCCCCATGCGTTCAAGCGCATGACCGAAGAGCCCGCTCCGCACGGTGCCGTCTGTCGCAAGGACTGCAGCTTTATCAACACCGTTGAGTTTCAGGAGTTTTGCCGTCTCCTCAGGCATCTCAAGAATAGGAATACCGATTTTATCCTTTATTTCGTCTACAAAGCAATGAGCCGCATGGCAGGCTATCACTATGAAATCAGCTCCGGCCGCCTCAAGCCTTTTAGCGCTTGCGAGCATCTCCGGCGCACAGCTTTCACCCCTGCCGAGGATAGCTTCCGTACGGTCAGGTATCCTGGTGTCGTTGTCTACTATCATAGGGATGTGTTCCTGATCTGAAGAGGCGTCTGTCATGCTTATGATCCTGCTCATCAGGTCAACTGTCGCTGCAGGACCCATGCCGCCCATGATACCAATGGTCTTAGGCATTTCAGTCTCCTTTCTGATTATGCGGCAGCCGCGGCGTTTCTGTCGCGGCTGTCACTGTAAATACTTAATTGATCAATGCTGCAATTGCCTCAGCGCACTTCACGCACTTCTCTTTCGAGATAGACGCGATGGATACGCGGATGCCCTTTGCAAGAGCCAGACAGAATATATCCTGCTCCTCGAGCTTCTGGCATACTCCTGCAGGATCGTCACATGCTATGGTAACAAAGAATCCGGCTCTGAACGGAACGCACTTAACGCCCTTATCATTTAGAGCTTTCTCGAAAATGCGTCCGCGCTCGAGCAGCATGTCACGGTATACTCTTCTCTCTTCGTCAACCTTTGCTCTGAGCTCAGGGTCAGCGTAGATCTTGCCCATTACTACCATTGCAGAACGGTTGCAGTTTGACCATGTTGAACGTGCTGCATACTCTGCTGCGCGTCTGAATTCTTCAGCGTCTTCCTCGCTCTTAGCCAGGCATACGATGGCTCCGCATCTCATGCCGTATGCCGTGAGAGTCTTCGATGCGCTGTATCCGAAGATCGTAAGCACGTGATCTCCAAGACCGGCCAGTTTAGGCACAAATGCGCGCACTTCATCTTCTTCGCCTGCATAGTCGATGTATGCGACGTCAAGGAAGAGCACCACTTTGCATGCAGCCTTATTGATGACAGCGATCATCGCATCCCAGTCCTCGAGACTGAGCGAATAACCTGTAGGGTTATGTGCAGGCGTGTTGATCATCAGAACGACCTGATCCTGCACTGCAGCAAGCTCATTCAGCTGCTTTTCGAGGTCGGCAGCATCAAATCCGCCATCCTCGTTGAAGAATCTGAACGTTTTGAGCTTGCGGCCCTGCGATACAGCGATGTTTTTGTAGTTTGCCCAGCACCAGTCGTGTGTCAGCACGCTGTCTCCGTAGTTGGAATAATTCTGGATCACGCTTGTGATGCTTCCGGTACCTCCCGGAGTTACGCACAGATTGATGTGACCGGATGGCTCATAATTGCCGAAAAGCGCTTTTACTACTGCTTCCTTGAATGCAGGCGTGCCGGTGATCGGTGCATATTCAGCATAATCAACAGGTGTGAGCGTGCGGATAGCTTCTGCCACTGACGACATTACTACAAGATCGCCGTTATCATCGAGCAGGGCTCCTACAGTTGCATTGACTACAGCATCCTTGCCCTTTGCAGCGATCGCAGCCTTAGCGCGTCCGCTCAGAGCAAATACTTTATCAGCGACAGGAATAGTCCTGCCATTCTCTTTTACAAAACCCATAATTACCACCTCTCCCTGGTCTTATACAGGATATGCTTTATTTTTCATGTCTATCGAGCCAGGATCCACCTTGCTTCGGAGGGCTGCTCTTCTCTTGAAGTAATCGAGCGCTACCTGTCCGAACAGAGCATATGTCAGCACATCCTCGTCCTGCTCCTTGTAGTCGCCTACCTCTGCTGTGAGCTTCTCGAGTTCCGGCTCAAGCAGGTCTGCAGGTCTGCAGGTGATCCTCTGACTCTCATCTATCTTAGCGAGAACTTCAGGATTCATAGGCATAGGTGTTGAACCGTATTTTCCCTTGAGTATCTCCTGAGTCTCCTTGGAAAGCACTTTATATCTCTCACCCATCAGTACGTTGAGAACAGCCTGTGTTCCTACGATCTGTGATGACGGTGTTACAAGAGGCGGCATTCCGAGGTCGTTCCTCACGCGAGGCACTTCCTGAAGCACTTCAAGATACTTGTCTTCAGCATTCTGGTCTTTCAGCTGCGATACGAGGTTCGAAAGCATTCCGCCAGGCACCTGATAGATGAGTGTCTTGATATCCGTGCCGAGAACCTTGGTGTTCATGAGACCGCTCTTGAGATCCTTGTCTCTGATGGTCTGGAAATGAGCAGCTATCTTCTCGAGCTTGCTGATGTCGAGGCCTGTATCGTACTCAGTTCCCCTGAATGTCTCTACCATTACTTCGGTAGAAGGCTGGCTTGTGCCGCCCGAGAACGGTGAAATCGCAGTATCGATGACATCAACACCGGCGTGCGCGGCTACATAATATGTGATAGGAGCAACACCGCTCGTGCAGTGCGTATGCAGCTGGATTGGAATGTCAACTGTCTCCTTGAGCATCGGTATCATCTCACCTGCCGCGTTCGGCACCATGAGTCCCGCCATGTCCTTGATGCAGATCGAATCCGCTCCCAGTTCCTGTATACGGAGAGCACGGCCCTTCCAGTAATCAGGTGTGTACGGCTCGCCGATAGTATACGACATCGCTACCTGAGCGTGAGCTCCGTATTCCTTTGTGGCCTTTACCGCTGTCTCAACATTGCGGAGGTCATTCAGCGCGTCGAATATCCTGATCCTGTCGATACCGTTGTCGATCGACTTTTTGACGAAATAGTCGACTACATCATCTGAATAGTGCCTGTATCCCAGAAGGTTCTGACCTCTGAGCAGCATCTGCAGCTGTGTATTAGGCATAGCAGCACGGAGCTTTCTGAGTCTGTCCCACGGATCCTCATCGAGGAATCTGATACATGCGTCGAATGTTGCTCCGCCCCAGCATTCAATGGCTTCATAGCCGACCTCATCCATCAGGGCCAGCGCAGGTTCCATGTCTTCAAAAGGCATTCTTGTAGCGATCAGTGACTGCTGACCGTCTCTGATCGCAGTCTCCATTATTTTTATTTTCTTTCCCATTTTATTCCTCCATTGATATCAGACGCCGAATATAGCCATGAATACTCCGGCAGCAACTGCCGTTCCGATTACACCGGCTACATTAGGACCCATGGCATGCATGAGCAGGAAATTAGTAGGATCTGCTTCTGCGCCAACTTTCTGTGACACTCTCGCTGCCATAGGCACCGCGGATACGCCTGCAGAGCCGATGAGCGGGTTGATCTTGCCGCCCGACAGCTTGCACATGAGCTTGCCGAAAAGAACTCCGGCTGCCGTTCCGAAGCTGAACGCTATCATTCCGAGAATGACTATCTTGATGGTGGTCCACTTAAGGAATGCTTCCGCACTGGTTGTAGCTCCTACTGAAGTTCCCAGGAAGATTACTACAATGTACATGAGCGCGTTCGAAGCAGTCTCCTGCAGCTGACGTACGACTCCGCTCTCGCGGAAGAGGTTGCCGAGCATGAGCATTCCGATAAGAGGTGCTGTGGAAGGCAGGATCAGGCATACGACGATCGTAACGATGATCGGGAACAGGATACGCTCTCTCTTTGAAACGTCTCTGAGCTGTTCCATCTTGATCTTGCGCTCCGCCTCAGTTGTGAGCGCTTTCATGATTGGCGGCTGAATTATTGGAACAAGCGACATGTATGAGTATGCCGCTACTGCGATAGGACCCATGAGTTCTCTCTGTCCAAGCTTCATTGCCAGGAAGATGGATGTAGGTCCGTCCGCTCCTCCGATAATGCTTACTGCCGCTGCCTGTGCTTCATTGAATCCCATGAGCATCGCCAGCAGAAACGCTCCGAATACTCCGAACTGCGCCGCAGCTCCGAGCAGGAAGCTCTTAGGGTTGGCGATAAGCGGTCCGAAGTCCGTCAGTGCTCCGACTCCCAGGAATATGAGAGACGGAAGTATCGTCCACTCATCGAGCATGAAGAAGTAGTGCAGCAGTCCGCCCTCTTCCATGATAGGCGGATACAGATTTACCAGCAGCATGCCGAACGATATCGGAAGGAGCAGGAGAGGCTCATATTCCTTGACGATGGCCAGATACAACAGACCAAGAGCTACCGCGATCATTATCACGTTGCCTACGGTCAGGTTGAAGAAGCCGGTCTGATGAGCCAGGTTGAATAAGGTATCTCCCATTTTTCTACCTCCCGGTACTATTCTACGTAAGCTACAGTCTGGCCCGATGTAGTGGCTTCTCCTTCTGAAACAACGATCTTGCTGACTGTGCCGTCCTTAGGTGCAACAACAGGGATCTCCATCTTCATCGCTTCGAGCACTATGATGGTGTCACCGCTCTTTACCTGCTGTCCCTCGTTTGCAACGATCTTGAAGACCTTGCCGGCTGTACCGCATACGACCGGTTCGCCCTTTCCTTTTCCGCCGCCGGACTTGGCTGCTGCTTTCTTAGGAGCAGGTGCCGCTGCCTTGGCTGCTGCCGCAGGAGCTGCACTTTCGCCCGCTTTTTCTATTTCGACTTCGAATTCTTCGCCGTTTACTCTTACGATGTATGTCTCCATGTTGCCCTCCGTACGTTTCTGACGATGTAGCCTTCTTCAGGTACACCCTCTTCATCTTTTAATTGCTGGTGGATCGCTGCCATGATGGCGGCAACGACTTCAGGCCTGATGCCCTCAGGCTCTTCAGGCTCAGATGCAGCTGCTGCAGCTGCCTGTACTGCCGGCGCTTTCGGCGCGAAAGCCTTGCCCAACAGCCATATGCAGATCGAAATGAATATCAGTACACAGAACACCGTACCCATTCCGATAAGTGTATACAGCAGTGCAGTTAAGAATATCTGTCCTAAACTCATATCATCACCTACCTGCTGTTTACGAACGTCTGAAGCGCTCCGATAATATACTTTCTGGAGTCCTCAGGCATGATAACCTTGTCAGCAAAGCCGTGTCTTGCCAGAGCGACAGCGCTCGACTGTGTGTCGCGGAACTGCTGCTCGAGTCCGGAAGACCACTCTCCGAAAATGACCTCTGTAGCCTGGCGCGGTTCAACGATACTTACGTTGGCAGAATCCCACATGAATACGTAGTCTGCGCCGAGTCCCTTGGAGTTCATCATGCTGTAGGCGCTTCCGACGATGGAGCCCGTTACGAGGTTGATCTTAGGAACATCTGACGCTGCCAGAGCCTTTACCATTCTTTCCGCTGCGCTTGGCAGGAAAGTCTCTGTTGCCGAATCGGTATTATAGCCATCCGTATCCGTTATGGTCAGCAGCGGAATGTGGAATCTCGTGCAAAGGTCTATCAGCTTTGCTGCCTTGTTGCAGCCGTCAGCTGTTATACGCTTTTTGCCCTCATATTCGTTGCATGCCACTACTCCCAGAGGCATTCCGGCGATCCTTATGAATCCCGTGACCATGCTCTGGTCGCCGCTGCTCCTGCACTCAACAAGCTGACCGTCATCAGACAGCTCTGCCAGTATGGCTCTTGCGTCTCCGAGACTGTCATCGATGTCGTCGCAGCTGCGGTTGAGTTCCTCATCGCTGACTTCCAGAATATCCGGCATGAATTTGCTGCTCGACGGCAGTATGCCTACTATGCTGCGGATGTTCTTTACGATCTCTTCCCACTCGAAAGTGCCGTCATCAGCTGCCTCTACGTAAGGGTTGTCTCCGATCGCGTTGCTTACGACTCTCTGCGGATTAACGAATATGCTGCCCTTGTCCTTCTCAATGAAGACAAAGTCAGCCAGCTGTGCCGCAATAGACATTCCTCCGCCGCACTGGCCGATAACCGCCACTATCTGCGGAATGATCTGCGACGCCTCAGACTCGCGCTTGTAAAGCTTCGCAAACTGGTATAGTCCATCAAGCCCTTCTTCAATACGGAAGCCCGCACAGTCAAGGAGTCCGATGATAGGAGCCTTAGCCTTTATGGCGTGCTCGTACAGATCGACTATCTTGCGTCCGTGCTGTTCTCCGAATGTGCCGCCCATGACCTCATTGTCCTGAGCATAAACAAAAACAAGGCTGCCGTTGATCGTACCATAACCGGTGACCACTCCGTCTGACTCCATTACGGAGTCCGGGTGGTAGAACTCGGTATACCTGGCCGAAACCTGCTCGCCCATTTCCATGAAGCTGCCCGGATCCAGAAGTTCCATTACCTTTGAAATCACGGCAGTTCTCTCATCACTTGCGATTACCTTCATAAGTTCCTCCTTATGAGCTAATGATAATAGCACTACAATTTTCCCTGATTTTATTCTACATTGAAACTTGTTATTTATCAAACAAATGAGCTAAACAGAACAAAGTAAAACAAAGCGCAGGCCTTATTATTGTTTATGTTCAGTGCAATTGATACAATAAAAAAGAACAGCACACCGGGAGGGGTAAAACATGCAGAGATTATCAAAAAAGACCGAAAATTTTACGGATTCCGTAATAAGGCGCATGACCAGGATCGCCTATAAGTATGACTCCATAAATCTCTCACAGGGATTCCCTGACTTCGCGCCTCCTGAGATGCTGCTCAAGAGGCTCGGAGAGACCGCGGACATGCCCGATGTGCATCAGTACTCGATCACTTTCGGGGATCCGGGATTCCGCCGGGCGCTTGCCGAAAAGCAGAGCCGCTTCATGGGGATGGACATCGACCCCGACACCGAGATCACGGTTACATGCGGCAGCACCGAGGCCATGATGTCATCCGTGCTCACGGTCGCCGATCCGGGTGACAAAGTCATAATATTCTCGCCTTTCTATGAAAACTACGGCGCGGACACCATACTGTCCGGGGCTGAGCCTATTTACGTGCCGCTGATGCCGCCTGACTTTCATTTTGATCCGGAAGTACTTGAGGATGCCTTCAGACAGCATCCTAAAGCGATGATACTTTGCAATCCATCCAATCCGACCGGCAAGGTGTTCACACGCGAGGAGCTTGAGGTCATAGCATCCCTGGCGATCAGATACGACACGTATGTCATTACGGATGAGGTTTATGAGCACATAATCTACGAGCCTTATAAGCACACTTATATAGCATCGCTTCCGGGCATGCGTGAACGTACGCTGTCATGCTCTTCCCTTTCAAAGACCTATTCCATCACCGGATGGAGGATAGGCTATGTCATCGCTCCGCCCGAGATCACAGAGTGCGTAAAGAAGGTGCATGATTTTCTGACCGTAGGAGCGCCTCATCCTCTTCAGGAGGCAGTGATACCCGGGCTCAAGGCCAGTCCTGAGTATTACAAGGGACTTGTCGATCTTTACACCCACAAGCGTGACCTGTTCCTGAAAGGACTCGATGATCTGGACCTTAACCACACAGACCCTCAGGGCGCTTACTACGTTCTGATGGATATATCTGAATTCGGTTATCAGAATGACCTTGAGTTCTGCGAAGACCTGACCCGTCTCGTCGGAGTCGCGGCCGTGCCGGGCTCAAGCTTCTTCAGGGAACCTGTCAACAATCTTATACGTTTCCATTTTGCAAAACAGGACAGCACTTTATATGCTGCCCTGAACCGTCTTGAATCTATTCGAAAGAAAATGCCATACAGGCGCTGATCCTCCTGCCGGAGGGTTTTTAAGCGGCTTACCGGAGCACAGAGGTGAGGGTCCGCATCAGCGTACCTACATCCACAGGCTTTGCTACATGGCCCTGCATTCCTGCTTCTGCTGCAGCCTCTACGTCTTCTTTGAAAGCATTCGCAGTCATCGCCACAACAGGTATACCGGCAAGAGCCTTGTTTTCAAGGTTCCGTATAGCTCTGGTCGCCTCATAGCCGTCCATTACCGGCATCTGTATGTCCATAAGAATGGCATCATAGTATCCCGGCTCAGAAGCCTCTACCATTTCTACTGCTGTCTTTCCGTTCTCAGCCGTCTCCACAGTGAATCCGGCCTGAGTAAGGATCATATTGGCTATCTCCATATTTACCATGTTGTCTTCTACAAGCAGAAGCCTCTTTTTGCTGAAATCGATTTCCGGCTCAGAAGCCACTTCACCCGGTGCTGTGCCGTCACTGAGCTTTTCCGAATCCGGCACATCATCCTTACTGGCGAGCTGGAACTTCAGCCTTATCACGATCTCGGTCCCACTGCCCGGAGCAGTCATGACCTCTATGGTTCCGCCCATCAGGTCTACAAGGCTCTTTGTGATGGAAAGCCCGAGTCCCGTTCCTTCAATGCCGCTGACAGTAGATGTCCGCTCGCGTTCGAAGGCATTGAACATCCTCTCGGCGAATTCCTTAGACATGCCTATCCCGCTGTCCTGCACCCTTATTTCATATGTGCCGTAGCCGTTGTCGCTCGTTCCGGACTGCCAGATCGAGGTGCTGATCGAACCGCCTGGAGGCGTGAACTTGTACGCGTTGCTCAGAAGGTTCAGGAGCACCCTGTTGACATTCTTGCGGTCGCACCATACGTAGCGGTCTTCTATCTGCTTCGTGTGCACACTGAAGTCCAGATTCTTCTCTTTCATCTGTTCAGAGAACAGCTCGCGTATTCCCTCAAATACCGCATAGAGATCGACAGGAACGTATTCCAGCTCCATCTTGCCGTTCTCGATACGGCTCATCTCGAGAATATCGTTGATGAGCGCCAGAAGATGCTGGCTGGAGTTTTCTATCTTATCGAGAAAGCCTTTGACTTCATCCGATGCCTCACCCTTTCTGGCCAGATTCGTGTAGCCGATGATGGCATTCATAGGCGTGCGGATGTCGTGCGACATATTGAACAGGAACTGGCTCTTGGCAAGGCTGCTTTCGACCGCGTGTATCTTTTCACGCTCAACCGCGGCGTGCTTTTCTCTTACGAGGTTCTGCACATACAGCATGATCGCCAGCCCTACGAATATCAGGATGAGCAGTATGACACCCCCTCTTGTGAGTGTCAGTCTCATCTGATCGGCGTCAGGAGCCGCCAGTATCCGCTTGGCGAGCCACATCAGCGCAGAATACAGAAGCAGCGCGAACAGCACTATGCCTGATGCGGACAGCCCGCTGTACTCTGTAAGTGTGCTCCTCTCTACCGTGCGCCAGTAGAACACGAATCCCAGCAGGCACCAGAGTGACAGCAGCAGGAACGCCTCGCTGCCCATGGCATCCATTGCCAGGATCCCCGGCACCATCTGCACTACAGCGAAGATCACAGAGATGACTGCGCCGGTCATGCCGCTGATCACCACCCTATTATTGCCTTCCATGCGGGCTATCTTATATGCAGCCGCTGAAGTATATCCGAAGCCTACTATGGCTCCGAATGATGTCAGGTCTACGAACCAGATGAGGGTGTTGCGGCCGAAGAGCGACAGCGCTATGGCTATCGCCATAATGAAAAGTATGCTGTATGTTGTGCTTGAGAACTTTTCTGAAAGGATGCGGTCCTCGGCCATAGTTGAGAGCACGCGCGTCGTAGCCCGGTAACCTCCGATGATGCCCGTCATTATCGCCGCGACAGCGGTGACTGTCATTATGATGAGACCTGCCTTTCCCATGACGGATCTGGCCACATGGAACGTAGGCACTGAATCTATGCCTTTCAGGCCGTCCAGACCGGCAACGTAATCCATCCAGGATGAAAATCCGTCAGGTACGGATGCAACACTTATGAGTGTCATGGATATATACGCCATCGTCGCTATTATTATGGACGTGATGATTATCCTTGCAGACTTTCTGACCGGGAAATCGAAATGAGCCGTTTCGAAAGATGTGATCTCAAATCCGACGAATGCCCACGGAGCCAGAATGGCTATGCTGAATATAGCGTTTGCTCTGCTGATCCCGGCGGTGCCGAAGGTCCAGATAAATCCGCTGGAGAACGCATGCGGCAGGCAGAACACCGAGATGACCCCAATACCTATTGCAAGAATGAGCGCAAAAACGGTAAACAGCCTCTGGAGTACCGCCTTTGCCGCGATGAACATCAAGCCTACTCCCGCCAGCACCGCTACGGACAGGAAAGTCTCTTTCAGGTATATGGTGTTTCCCGCGACGACATAGCTGATGCCCTTCTGAGCCTTTTCACCTATAAGAGTCCTCACTATGATGAACAGCGCTGTGCCGTTCAGGAATACTATCGTAAGATATGACAGACAGAGGAACCACGAGCTCAAGAAAGCGTGATCCCTTCCGAACGCCTCTTTGGTGTATGTGTAAATGCCTCCGGTGATCGAAGTCCTTCCCATCAGGTATGAGATATTCCTCGCTACGATCAGCATTATCACCATTCCTATGAGCATGGCTATCAGCGTTCCGGCCGGACCTGCGACAGGCAGGAACGTCGTTCCGGGCATGGCGAATACGCCCCAGCCGACCATGCAGCCGAAGGACATCGCCCATACATCGACCGGCGAAAGATATCTGTCCAGCGGTTTCGTCATATCTCTTTTATGCATTCTACTCCTCTTCTTCCGCAGGAGCTTTTCCGTAGCCGAATACGGCGCATCCCTTGCGGCCTGCCTTCTTTACATCATACAGTATGCTGTCGGCATCGCTGAATATGTCTCCCTGCGGATCCTCGCGGTCAGAGAACGCGATTCCGACGCTCAGGGATACCGGAGGCAGATCGTCTTTCGGATGCTGCAGGATATCATTGACGCGGTTCATTTTGTTCAGTACGAGCTGGCTCATGGAGCTGTTGGCTCGGGTCATGATCACAGCGAACTCATCACCGCCTATACGACAGAGTACGTCGACAGATCTGAAGCTTGTCTTGAGAAGATCCGCGACCCTTTTAAGGACGCGGTCGCCGACCGCATGCCCGTATGTATCATTGACCGTTTTGAAATAATCCACATCGATCAGAATAAGCGCCATATGCTGTGTATCGACGCTTTCCATCATCAGGTCGTAAGCGCCGCGGTTGAACAGCCCCGTAAGAGCATCATGAGACGCCTCGTGACTGAGTTTTTCACGTGCTGAGCGGTTTTCCTCAAGTATCTGATTGTAAGTCCTTGTTACGAATCTTAATTCTTCCACTCCGGTCGGAGGTATCATCTCCTGATTCTGCATCAGCCTTACCATGTTGGTGAGCGGCCTGCGTATCAGCCTTGTGATGAGCAGAACAATGGCGAGAACTATCATAAGGAACAGCACTGTCATCCATGTCTGTATCCTTACAAGGAGCGAGAGTTTTGCGGAGGCCTTTTCAAGCTCCTGGCTCGATGAGCGTATGAGAAGCTTTGTGCAGAGGCCTACATTCTCTCTTATCCTGTCCTTATAATGCATGTAATTATTATCGAATACGAGAGTCTCCGCCCTTTCCTTCATCTGTTCCGGGGCAAGACTCTGCTCCTCCGGCGTAAGCTTTACATTTGCAATATCGTCAGGCACCGTATTCATGTCATACTTCCCTGCTTCGAGTATGAGCCTCATTGCCTTGTTTTCACTCTTCACAAGTTCATTTGAGAACTGAAGGGCTGTGTTCAGACTGTCAAGGGCTCCGCTATCATCGTCACCCAGCAGCTCCCCAAGACTCTCAACGGCTTTGTCCCTTCGTCTGGTCACTTCCACTTCTTCAATGAAGTCTTCCAGATACTGCATCTCTCCTGTAACTACAAAGCAGCGCACACGGTCAGTCAGGTAATCAGAGCCCGACTCCATGTCCGACGCGGCAAGCTGGGCAGCTATGTATCTGTCGCTCGCAGCCTCCATGTTCTGATATCCCCTTGCAACAGAGATATCCGCAAAGAGCAGAGCCGCAGCGGCTATCAGCGCCATTATCGTGAAGAATACCGTGGCCGTTTTGAGCTGTATCGCTCCGTGTGAAATGCCTTTTTCCGCAAATCCGGCACTGTCCTGCAGCTGCTCCTCTGATGATGTATCGTTTCTGCGCATCAGATCAAGCTTCATCCTGCGGGTCTCCTCACTGTCGAGGTCTTCACCCTTATTCCGGGCCGAAGCTGTTTTGTAGGCTTTATCGGCTTCCTTTTTCTGAAGAATAAACGGTTCAAACTCTGACGCAGGAACCGGCTTTGAGAAGAAGTAACCCTGAACTATATCGCAGCCAAGGCTTTTGAGAGCGCGAAGCTGTTCTTCTGTCTCTACTCCCTCCGCGATGACCGGCACTGAAAGATAGTCCGAAATGCCGATTATTACCTCAAGCATATGGGTATTTCCGTCTTCCTTGAACGCGTTGCGTATAAACTGCATGTCGAGTTTAAGCGCGTCGATCGGGAGCGAAGAAATCATGTTAAGTGACGAATAACCTGTACCGAAGTCGTCCATCTCTATCTGAAAGCCCAGAGACCTCAGGCGCTGCGCAGTCTCTATGATCTGGTCCGAATCCTGAGTATATGCTGATTCCGTGACTTCGAGCAGAATATCTCTTCCGCTGAGCCCGTATTTTTCAGTAAGCTGAATAAGTTTATCCGCAATATTCGGATCGTTCATGTCTATGCGCGATACATTGACCGACACCGGAACTGAATAGCCGAGCCTGTTCTTCCATTCACTGATCTGTCTCGCGGCCTCTTCCCAGACATAATGATCAAGCTGCTGTATAAGGCCGTTGTCCTCAAACAGCGGTATGAAACTGCCCGGGCTGATAAAGCCGAGCTCAGGGTGGATCCACCTTACAAGAGCTTCCGCGCTTGTCAGCACCGGCGTAGCTGGTCTTACATCGAACTTAGGCTGGTAGTACACCTTAAACTGTTTTTCCCGGATGGCAACAGGAAAAGCTTCTATCAGCTGCTCGGCATAAAGCTGCTTCTCATGAAGGCTGTCATCATACATGCCTATCGTTTTGTTAAATGACCCCTTTGCGAAATCAGCTGCCATTTTGGCCCGGTCAAATCTTCTTTCTATGTCTATGGACTTGTCTGCGCGTTCATAGATTCCCATGCGGAGCCTTATCCTGTTGTCTGACAGGCCTTGTTCAGCAAGCCGCTTTGATGCATCATCAAGAAAATCTCCATGGTTTTCATGGTGAGGACAGTACAGAAGGAATGTGTCTGCCTCCTGCCTGCACGCCAGACCTCCTTCGGAACCAACTGTTTCGAGCAGCTGCGCTCCGATCTGGCGCAGTACCTCATTTCCATAATTTCTGCCGTAGCGCTCATTGACCATGCGGAAATGGTTGATGTCGATGATCACGGCATCCATTTCCGTGTCTTTGTGATAGTGATCATACTGCTCAGCATAGCGGTAGAAGAACTCCTTGTTATACAGGCCGGTCAGCGGGTCCCTTTCTGTCGACTGGATTATCTCTCTGTCTTCAGACAGTTCGATGATACGCAGTACTCTTGCATGTACTACGTCAACAGCAGGATACGGTTTAGGGATAAAGTCTGCAGCGCCAAGCCTGAGGCACTCTACCTCCGTGTCTTTCTCCGCAGTCATGACGATCACAGGAATATGAGACAGGAGCTGGTCTTCCTTCATCGCTTTCAGCACATCAAGGCCTGACATTCCCGGCATCAGTATGTCGAGCAATACAAGTGAGAGCGTCTCTCTGTACTGCTTTATCATTTCCATTGTGATGATCCCATCCTCGGCAAGCAGGACTTCATAGTCATCCCTGAGCATCTCACCGAGTATCTCACGGTTGATCATCTCATCATCGGCTATCAGTATCTGTCTCTTGCCATTGACGGAATGGAATACTTCATGGCTTTTCAGCATCTCGTTTCTCCTTTATCGTGTTAATTGATCAGTTTCTCAAGTGTCTCAAACAGCACTTCCGGCTCTACAGGCTTGCTGAGATGCGCGTTGAGCCCGGCCTGCATGCTGCGTTCTACATCCTCATCAAACGCATTGGCCGTAAGCGCTATAACAGGTATCTTTTTTGCGTCTTCTCTGTCCATTGACCGGATGCTCCTGGTCGCCTCCAGTCCATCCATCTCAGGCATGCGCATATCCATGAGTATCGCGTCATAGTACCATGCGTCATGCTCTGCGAACATGTCTACGGCTATCCTGCCGTTTACGGCAAGATCAGCATCTATCTCTTTCATGGAGAGCACCATCATTATAATCTCCGCATTTATGGCAACATCTTCGGCCAGCAGCACGCGTTTGCCTGAAAGATCAGTTGTCCTGCTGTCAAGCTCCGCGTTCTTTCTGCGGAATGCTTCGCGGAACTCCTCAATGACGTTCCCCGCAAACAGCGGCTTAGGCACAAATGTATCAACGCCTGCCGCGCGGGCTTCATCTGCTATGTCATCCCAGTTGAACGAAGTAAGTATGATTATCGGCGTTTCGCTGCCTACTATTTCCCTTATCCTTCTGGTAGTTTCAATGCCGTCCATATCAGGCATGCGCCAGTCGATCAGTATAAGATCATAATCTTCTCTGCGTCCGTGTCTGATACGTACTTTATCAATGCCTTCCCATCCTGACTCAGCGGTGTCGCAGCTGATCCCTATCTGCCCGAGCACTATCTCCGCGTGTTCGAGCGCGACTGTGTCGTCATCGATGGCAAGCACGCTCAAATCTCCCGGATTTATATCTCCATCTCCCGTCTCCACACCGACTCTGTCAGACTGGCCGAGAGTAACTGTTACAGTAAATGTTGTACCCTTTCCTTTTTCGCTTTCGACCTCTATGGTACCGTTCATCAGTTCCACTATGCTTTTGGTTATAGGCATCCCGAGACCGGTGCTGCCGTATGAGCTGGTGGAAGAAGAATCCTCCTGGCTGAAAGCATCAAACAGATGCGGCAGATACTCCTCACTCATCCCGATGCCGTTATCGCTTATGGTGAACTTCAGGACTGCCTTATTGTCATACTTTGTGCCTTCCTCTATCGTGAAGTCGATCTTTCCTCCTTCAGGCGTGAACTTGACCGCATTGCCCAGTATATTGATCAGCACCTGCTTGAGCTTCATGGCATCGCCTATGTAATAGTCATCGATACTCCCCTTGATCGTACAGTCATATGTAAGGTTCTTGTCCTCGCACTGGCCGCTGATAATGGTATTGACCTGCTCAAGACTGCGTGAAAAGGAAAACTCCTCTTTGATTATTGTCATGCGGCCGGATTCTATGCGGCTCATATCGAGGATATCGTTGATTATCCCCAGCAGATGCTGAGCGGATGAGCCTATTTTTTCAAGGTATTCCATTACATTGCCGCTTACACCGGGCTCATTCATGGCTATGTTATTGAGCCCGATAATAGCATTCATAGGCGTTCTTATCTCATGGCTCATGTTTGAGAGGAATGCTGTCTTGGCCTTGTTGGCATTCTCTGCAGCAGCAAGGGCTTCTGAAAGAGCATGCCTGCTCTCTGAAAGCTCTTCCTTCTGAAGGCGCTCACGTTCTATGGATCGCTCCAGCTCTCTGCGGTACTCTTCTTTCTCATCTTCAAGTACGAAGCTGTGCAGCACGCATGTTCCGAGCATATAACCCATGGCATAGAAAGGAAGCAGCGGGTAGAACACCTGAACGCATATGAGCAGGGTCATCGCGATCCCGAACAGCCCTATCGTAAAATGTCTGCGCTTCACCTTTCCCTCAGTCCTTTTCGTAACATACATTGTGTATGCTGAAGTCATGAGGAACAGGATTATCTGAATGGCAAGCGTCACATACCGGAGCACGCCGGCCTGATACGCTCCTGTCTCATCGAACCAGAACATTACCGGGTGAAAGAGGTTGACTGTTACGACAAGGATCTCGAATATGAGGAACATTCCTCCGGCATAATACAGAATAGTTCCGAAGCGGTTTTTCTCTTCAAGATAAGAGATCACATAGCGTGTCCACAGCATTACCGCTGCAGCCATGGCTATAAAGTGCACTACCGTGTCAAAATAAAGAACAGCTGTCAGATCATGTGACTCCAGAATGCCCCACAGCATATCCGTGATATAGTAAGCCATAACGCCGTACAAAAAGCTGCGGTAGCTCTTCTGTGTAGATGTAAGAGCTGCCCCTTCAGCTTTCCACAGCACATCCCTGTTGGTGATCACAAGGATGATCGCTGCCAGTATTCCTATGATCGAATATGTCATGGCCCAGTACCCCAATCGCCTGAAACCCTCTTCTCCGCATCAGAGAAGAGCTCTGTATTTCTGAAGTTCTTCGTCGATCCTGTCAAGCAGGCCTGAATAGTCTATCTCGTTACGCGCCCGGAGCTCTTCCGTGATCTCAGCAATAGGATCAGCAAGCGTAGTAAGCGCAACATTTGACAATACACCTTTAAGAGCATGCGCTCTTTCAAAACCTTCATTAAGGTCTCCGCCGGTGACTGCCTCCCTTAGTTTTTCGAATCCGTTATCAGCAAGAGCCATGCTGACCATTCTCAGGTAAAAGTCTTCCTTGCCGAGGCATCTGGCAAGGCCTTCATCGGTGTTGGCGCCGAGGGATTTAAGATTGTCTATTGTAAGCATCATGATTCTCCTTTATATTGATCTGCCTGTGATCACCGGTTTGATACAATAATATTGCTGACAGAATAACTCAGGCTGGTTCTCTGTCCCTCGCGTATGAAACGCGAGCTGATACGCTGGGATACTACTGAGCAGTCCTCCTCAGTAGTGTTTATCAGCAGCACCAGATACTGGCCTTTTCCGTATCTGGTGACAGTGTCTGTGTGTCTTACACTCTCTATGATCGTGTTTCTCAGTCTTTCGGAAAGCTCTTCAAGGCGGCTTCCTTCACGCATCGGATTGCCCTTGCTGTCAAGTATCGTACAGAGCATCAGGAATATCTTTTCTCCTGATCTCTCCATCATACGCTCGGTCATCCTGTATATCTCCTGGAACACAGGAAGCGAGCAATAATATCCCTTGCGGTCATAATCCTCAGGATTGCCTATCTTCTTCTGGATCTCTTCCAGAGTTTCATGTCCGACAACGAGCTTGAGGCCGATCCTGTTGATAAACTCTCTCACATAACTGTTTGCGCGGCCGCCGTACTCCTTGACGTACATATCGACAGTCTTCCTGTAAAAGCTTTCAGTCTTGTCGAATTTTCCCAGTCTCCCGAGCGCTTCCAGTGTCAGGATCTCCCATTCGGAGAAAGGATCCACCTTGCTGGCATATGTGCTCACCTCGAGGAGCTGTTTATACTTATGCTCTTCTTTGAGTATGTCAGTGAGCTCTGTGACGCAGTCTGAAAAGATCTCCCTGTATCTTTCAGCTTCCTGGGCGCTCCATACGCTCGACTCGTTTCCTGCAAGGAACCTTCCGGAATACATATAGCAGGCATCCGTTAGCAGTTCGATCTTCTGCTCAACGTCTTCGCACTCCATAGCCTTATCAAAAGCTTCCTCAAACTCAGCTGAGTCCTCTATGACCTGTATGTCATCGCACCAGAAATAAACGCCGCCCTTCTTGACAACGTACTGGCTCTCAGGAAGACCAAGCGCCCTGAGTTTTTTACGCAGGTTGTAAATAATATTCCTTATCGAATGCGATACATCATCAACATCGCGGTCCCCGAACAATGCCGCTTTGGCAAGGTCTCTCGAAAGGCCCTGCTTGCGGTAGTGGAGCAGCAGCTGCAGAAGCTGTACCATCTGTGATTCGCTCTGATTTCCGAAGGAGAGTTCTTCGTCCTTATACCTGATGGAAAAGCCTCCGAACGTCCTTACGTTGATCGTATAGTTTTCATTGCCGGTCATGGCACAACCTCCTATGCTCCTACCCTCTTCACCATGAATTCATAGTTGTTGCAAGCAGACAGAAGTGTATTTTTGCTGATCTGTCCCTTGTTGTACAGATCAAGAAGACTTGAGTCCATTGTGACCATCCCGTCAGCCGTCGCGGCCTGCATAGCAGACTCGAGCTGGTGGAGCTTGCCTTCTCTGATCATGTTGTTGATCGCCGGAGTCGATTTCATTACCTCGAATACCGGGATCAGATGTCCGTCAGCAGATGTAACGAGCTGCTGGCATACAACGCCCTTTATCAGCTGCGCCAGTTGTCCCCTTACCTGGACCTGCTGATTCGCAGGGAAAACATCCACTATCCTGTTGATCGTGTTTGCCGCGCTTGATGTATGCAGCGTGCTGAACAGCAGCACTCCCGTCTCAGCAGCGGTAATCGCAGATGAAATAGTGTCAAAGTCTCTCATCTCTCCGAGAAGGATCACATCCGGGCTCTCTCTGAGAGCAGACCTGAGTGATTCAAGATATCCCGGCGTATCTATAAAGATCTCGCGCTGGCTGACTATACTCTTTTTATGCGAGTGCAGATACTCGAGAGGATCTTCCATTGTGATTATATGTGCCTCGCGGCTCCTGTTGATCCTGTCTATCATGCACGCAAGAGTTGTCGACTTGCCCGAACCTGCGGCTCCTGTAACGAGCACAAGCCCTGTCTTGTTGTCGGCAAGCGAGAGAACGTTCTCCGGTATTCCCAGGAGCGCCGGATCAGGCACTCCGAACTTGATGACTCTTATAACAGCCGCGAGCGAGCCTCTCTGTCTGAACACATTGACTCTGAATCTTCCGAGATCCCTGATCGAGAACGAAAAGTCGTCATCATTATTCATGTCCAGATTTGTTTTGGCGCGCCGGCCTGTCTCATAGATCTCATCGATCACCGTGTTGATGGCATCAGGTTTCATGATGGTGTCACCATGTCTGTCCTGTGTCCCCTTGATCTTAAAAGTCACAGGGATGCCCGCAATGATGAAAATGTCTGATGCGCCTTTCTGTATCGCTGCTGTCAGTATTTCATTGAGATTCATTGTTGTTTCCTTCTTTCTGCAGTGCTGTTGATCAATTTCCCGGCCATATGCTGTTCATAGGATCAGAGGCGTTCCATATCTTGGTCAGCTTCCATTTTGTGACCTTATACCCGCCGGAAGCATCCGGCCCGGTCACGGCGACCTCCAGCCTGTAGCCTCCGTTCTCAGCTGTGTATTCATAGCCGTTTTCGGTCTCGGTCACGCCATCCATATGGTCTGCCGGGCCTGAGCCTCCGCCCGCTGACTCCGCGTAACTCAGGAACTCTTCACCCTGAGCCTCAAGTCCGTATCTGATCTGTGTTATATCTGCAAATCTTTTTGCCATGGTCACGTCAGCGTTCGATGTGGCTACGGTAAGTACCGCAAGCGTCGTGATTACCATTGCAACTATCACAAGGAAGATGGCGATCGGTCCAAGTCTGGTCTTATGTGTCATGATCCCACCTCCTCTGCGGTAAAATGCCTTCCGGTATCAAGATCATATATCATGCCGCTGCGCTGCCCTGGAGTACAGTAATACACTTCTATACTGTCGGTGACATAAGCACCGTTGTCTCTCCCCTCTTCAGACCTGTGCAGGACCACACAGAAGTCCTTGCCGGACGGTTTCCCGTCAGTATCAAATACAATATCGAGTTCGTCACCGGCAGCATTTGCCTCTGCTGACTGAACATTATCCATGCCTTTGAATTTGTCTGCCAGGAGAACAAGGTCGTGCTCGGATGACGCCGCTTCAGCAGTGCTCTGAGCCATCATAACAGCCTGGGTCAGAC
The DNA here is from genome assembly GCA_902779185.1 of uncultured Eubacteriales bacterium. Taxonomy (GTDB): domain Bacteria; phylum Bacillota; class Clostridia; order Peptostreptococcales; family Anaerovoracaceae; genus Crickella. Next base: position 53,576 of record CACZAM010000001.1, on the reverse strand, counting down.
GCCTTGCCTCAATGGTCCTTCACGATCACCAGTATCAGCAGTATGAAGAGCCCCAGAAGCTCAACTGTAAACGCAATGCTTCTTTTGTTGTTCATCTCTTATCTCTTTGTATTGACGACAGAAACTCCTTCATCTGTCGTGACCGTCAGGAGCCCGTCATTTCCGAGTTCCGCATCAAATGTCTTTGTAGCACCTATCTCCAGAGCTGTATCCGGATTGAGCGGAAGCCCGGCTTCAACATACTCTTCCATGAGTTTTCCATCGACCATGAATATCCTGTGTTCATATCCGTCACTGCTCCTGATCACCAGACATTCAGTTCCGGATACGGTTTCGACAGCCACCTCACTGGTATTGCTGTCCTTGACACAATTGACCACATAGGAGCCGACAGCTCTGGTGTTGCTGTTCATGTTCTGCACCTCCGAAGCGTGCTGGTATCCTCTTGCCGCGAACACAACAAGACTGAGGATGACCACAAACAGCACAGTCACCGTAACAGCCGATATTATGTCTCCTATGCCTCTTTTGCTTTCGAGCATGTTACCTGTCCTTCTTATATATCACTTTTACTTCAGGAGGAAGATTCTCCGCATAAGGAATATATACGATCTTGTAATCTTCCCTGTTGACCGCAAGTCCGTAGTTCTCTACCAGATAATCGAGACTTTCAGGATAAGCCCCTTCAATCACATAGCACTGAAGAGCCCTTCTTGACACTGTATCCTTTATGGCCTCTGCCTGCTCCTCAAAGCTGTCTTCCGCAGCCTTTTGCGCCCAAACGAAGACAGCCGCGATCAGTATGAGCGCAGTAATGACGATCGTCACTATCAATCTTCTGCTATGGTTGCTTCTTTCCATGTCAGGCACCTCTTACGGACAATTTATCCGATGGAGTTCATGATGCCGATCAGAGGCACCATGAGGCTTATGAGCATTATTCCGATGAATATCATCAGAACGCCTGTAAGGAGTGGCTCGACCGTATTTGCAATGCGGCCGATGCTCTTCTCAATACTGACTTTGAGGTTGGAAAGTATCTTCTGCATGATAGTATCCAGCATGCCGCTTCGCTCAGCAGGTATGAGCATCCTGTTGTTGGTCTGATCGTAAAGATGCTCTTCATACGCAGTCTGCGAGAAGCTCATACCGCTCTCCATCTTCTCCCTGCACCGCTGGAGCTTATTCCGGAGCGCTTCAGTCTCTACTACAGGCATACTCTTTACAAGAGCCTCGTCCTGATGCTCTCCGCTTGAAAGGAACATGTCAAAGCACGACGTGAACCTGTAGAGATCCATGCTGCTGAACAGGTCTCTGAAAACGCTGAATCCTGAAAGGACATTTCTTACTTTATCCTTTTTGCCGCCCTTCCACATCGCTATTCCGGCGCCAATTGCCGCGAGAAGCACGATCATGATACCCAGCATCACTTTTGTCAGCGTGAATGACACATTGATATACCCGTAAGACGAGGCCGAAAGGCTGCCCGCGAGATTCTCATACACTCCATAGAAGGCCGGGAACACAAGGGCCAGCATCACTATAAGTACTGCTATTACCATTAACAGCAATATCACCGGATATCTCACCGCTGATACCAGCGTAGCCTTCATGCTGTCCTCTGTCCTGTAATATTCAGCCAGGTGGAAGAGTGTATCCTCGAGTTTTCCGGTGTACTCCGAAGTGCTGATCATGTCTACGGCATAATCAGGAAAAGCACCTGTATCCCGCATGGCATCGCCGAAAGGCTTGCCCATGTGAAGATCATCCGACATCATATCAAAAGCATTTTTCAGCTCCTGCTCTGATGACGGAGTCTCCTCCATGAGAAGTGATATCGCTTCACTTACCGATATACCCGATTTGATCATCATTCCCATGTTTTCAAAGAATGATGTGAGTTCGGTATAGCTCAGCATCCTGGAATCCGCTTTTTTATCAGAACTCATTAGTCCAAGCTCCTTTCATATATAAGCTTTTCAGTACTGGAATACGTCCATATAATTGGAACCGTCGCCAATGAACTGACTGTCCGATCCATTGGCGGAAAAAGTGAGGTCGAGGCGGTTCCATTCACCTTCATGCACCTCAAATTCGACAGCTACCCAGCCTGTCTCTTTTGTGTAATACATGTTCCATGCGTGATAGAGATCTCCGTCCTCACCTACATAGCCGAAAATGATTTTAGTAGGAATGCCGTGGCTTCTCAGCATTGCCGCTGCCAGTGAGGCATAGTCAATGCAGATGCCCTTGCCAGAATTCATCGTTTCGTCAGGATCAGGAATATACCCCGACTGTACGGTCTCTGCTTTCTTTTTATCGTACTTGATCTTCTTGCATACATAATTGAAAACATTGGTTATGAATTCGTTGGCGTCAGCTGACTGCGCAGCCAGCTCATCCGCTTTGAGAACACAGTCCGACTCCTTGGTATAGTCAGCGTACTGGCTCGGTCTGAGGAACGGATCAAATTCATCTTCAAGCTCCACATATACCGATGTTGCATACAGCTCACTGTACTTGGTATCCGCTATATTTTTCATGACCTTGATGGTATACTCACCGTCTCCGAGCTGGAACGGATAGATCTGATCCTCCCCTGTAACAAGGTCATAAGTATAGACTTCTTCATCCTTGAAGACCTGTACTTTTATTTTTTTATCTGAAACGCAATGCACCCCGAAGAATCCCTTGCCGCTTCTGGAAGTATCCACAAGCACCTCGTCGTTTCCGTAAGCTTCATCTTCGTGGAACTGTGCCCCTCTGAAATCAGGCACATCATAAACTTCTTTCTTTTCTTCAGCTGAAGCACCGCTTTCATCTGCGCTGCTTTCCGCTGTGCCGCTCTCCGCTGCGGATCCGCCGCCGCCGCAGGAAGGAAAACACACAAAAACGGAAGAGACAAGAAGACAGATGATCAGATATTTAACTGATTTTTTCAACCTTAGCTGCACTTCATTCCTCCGTTAAGGGAAAACCCTATAGTTATTTTAATTTTAGCAATTCCCGTCTTGCATTGTAAATAGAATTCGTCATTTTATCCGTCATCAACAAAAAAAGAGACCCTTTTGAAGAGTCTCTCCTGATACCTGTACGGCATCTTGTATGTTCATTATGGTCTGAGCTCAAGATACAGATCTCTGTACTTCCATGCTGAAGCTTCCCAGGATACATCCTTCGCCATGTTTCTCTGCACCATCTCATCCCAGTGCCAGCGGTCAGTGAAGTATACCGTCTTGGCACGGTTTATAGCGTCATAGAGCAGTCCGGCTTCATATCTGTCAAAGGTGAAGCCATTTCCCTGCTGGTCGAACACGTTGTAAGGCTCAACAGTATCCTTAAGTCCGCCCGTTTCACGCACAATAGGAACTGTGCCATAACGCATTGCGATCAGCTGCGTAAGTCCGCACGGCTCAAACAGCGATGGAACCAGCAGAGCATCCGAACCTGCATAGATCCTGTGGGCTCTGCTCTCATCATACATGATGCATGAGCAGACACTGCCCTTGTACCAGTTCTCAAAGTTGCGGAATGATCCTTCATACACAGCATCGCCTGTGCCGAGCACTACGATCTGTGTATTTCCGTCGATGAGTCCAGGCAGGATCTCATTGACCAGGTCAAGGCCTTTCTGATTAGTCAGACGGGAGATAAGGCCGATAACGAACTTGCCTTCATCTACCTCCAGCCCAAGCTCTTCCTGCAGAGCACGCTTGTTCTGCTTCTTTTTCTCCAGCACTTCCGTGATATCGTAAGGCGCTGCGATCCTGGTGTCTGCCTTAGGATCCCACTGTCCAACATCTATTCCGTTAACAATGCCGCGCAGCTTTCCGGAGTGATGACGAATATGCGCGTCAAGGCCGTCGCCGTAGAACGGAGTCTGTATCTCTCCCGCGTATGTCTCACTTACTGTAGTGATAGCATCCGCATAGGCAAGTCCCGCTTTTAACATGTTGGCGTCTTCATAGCCTGTCTTGAATACATCGATGCTGAAAACATCATCCGGCAGGTTTGTCCAGTAGCGGATAGTTGAAATATTGTACACGCCCTGGAAGCGCAGGTTGTGTATGGTCAGGACTGTCTTTGCGTCCCTGATGGCTGTTTCCGCGAACTGGGTGCGCAGCATTACCGGCACCAGACTTGCCTGCCAGTCGTGGCAGTGGATAATGTCAGGGATCCAGTCCATGTAATTCAGCGCGGCAAGTGCTGCCTTGCAGAAGTAGCAGTATTTCGGAATGTCGTCCACAAGATTGAGGTACGGATTGCCGCTGGTAAAGAACTCATCGTTATCGATAAAGTCATATACGACACCGTCATGCACGTACTCCATGATGCCTACATAATAGGACTTTCCATCTGCGCACAGATCCATCTCGAACGAACCGCGGTATACCATCTTCTCCTGATACTTCCAAGGTATGCAGTGATAGCGTGGAAGTATCACCTTTACATCGCAGTTGAGCTCCGAAAGGGCTTTAGGCAGTGCGTACATTACATCGCCGAGTCCGCCTGTCTTGACGAACGGATAGCACTCAGACCCGATAAAAGCGATGCTTCTTCTTGGCTGCGGAAGTGATGTCTCTTCAGTCATTACTTCAGTGTTCATTGTTTCTTCTTTTGCCATTTTTCATTCTCCTGAAATTATCACCGGAAGCTCTTTACCCAGTTGAGCAAAGAATCCCTGTAAACGTTTTCTCTTACTTCTCTTATCATACGGTCAGTCAGAGGCCCGTTGGAGGAAAGTTTCGCGAGTATCTCAGCCTGAAGCTCCTCTATGCTCATCTCCTCAAAACTCTTGTCGGGCTCTGCTCTCTGCGGCATCTCATCCGGCTGCGGCATCTCATCCGGCGGCACTTCATCCTCAGCCACTGTCTCCGGCTTGACACGCAGAGGTTCATAATTCTTCCTCTCCGAAGCCGGGATCCATATCTCAGCGCTGTTGCCCTCAAGAGCAAACTTCAGCCTGCCATTCTCTGAAGATATTTCACCTCCGTGAAGCGCTCCGGTGTATGTTCCGTCCATTCCCAGATCGAAGCTTTCCCGGCTGTCGCTGTTGGTGACTGTGATAAGTATGTCTCCGCGCGTGAATGCGTACTTTGTCGTAGTCAGTTCTGCCTCGCGGTATTCTCCATACCAGAGAGCGGACTCTCTACTGTAAATTTTACCAAGTGCGCTGATAATCTGCAACGGGACATTATCAGTTGATGAAAGTTCAGCGAGTGAAAGCGCCGGTCTGAGCGAAGCGTCGGAGCTTCTCTCCTTTCTTCCCTCTATGCCGAACTCCGAACCGTAGTACACGGACGGGATCCCCGGCAGAGTATACAGGAGGACGTGTACGGGCAGAAAATGCCTCTTGTCGCGCAGCTTTGTCATGATGCGCTCAACATCATGGTTGTCAACAAAATCATACAGGTGCACACTGTCTCCGAGTCCCATGTCTCTCTGACGGCGTACAGTATGCGCTATTTCAAAGTAGTTGTGATCATTGTGAGCACTGTATAGCGCCTTGTGCAGGGCATAATTTGTCACGGAGTGCAGGGTCCTTTCATTGACCCAGCGGCCGTATTCACCATGTATCACCTCGCCCATAAGCCAGAAATCATCCTTCAGGCCGTCTGTGACGCTTCTGAGCTCACGCATGAATCCCTGCTCGAGCACATCCGCGGCGTCAAGGCGCAGACCGTCGATATCGAACTCCGACACCCAGAAACGCACAGTGTCAAACAGGTATTGCCTTACCTCAGGCTCGTAAAGGTTGAGTTTCGGGAGCATGTTGTGGCCTCCCCAGTTATCATAGGAAAAGCCATCATTGTATTCGTTATTACCCCAGAAGTTTACGTTGCAGTACCAGTTTCTGCAGCGGCTGCTCTCACGGTTCCATTTCAGGTCCTGAAATGCAAAGAATCCTCTTCCTGTGTGATTGAACACGCCGTCCAGGATGACATGCACACCCTTCTCATGGCAGTATCTTACCAGATCCTTAAGATCTTCGTTATCGCCCAGCCTTTCGTCAAGGCGGCGGTAGTCTTCAGTATCGTATCCGTGTGATCCCGAAGAGAAGCACGGGCCGAGATACAATGCGGTAAACCCGCACTCCTTCATGTGATCGATCCACACCTTCATTCCGGCAAGTCTGTGAACCGGCTGGCTGTGATCGTTATGTTCAGGGGCTCCAAGCAACCCTAACGGATATATGTGATAAAAAACAGCTTCTTCATACCAAGCCATCTGTTCCTCTCCTTTCTCTGCAGCATAATACTCAAAAAAAACTAAATTTCAACAGCTATTTTGTTTTTTTACAGTATTTGTTGTTTCTTTTTTCAGCCAGTACAAGGAGAGAGTGATTCTTTCAGCAGCTAAAAAACCGGAGCGAAACTTATAAGTAACGCCCCGGTGTATTATGCACTGACCGCAAACTACAGAGTTTACAGAGCTGCTTCAACTGCCTTCTTTACATCACCCATATCAACGGTAGGCTCAAATCTGTCGATGACATTGCCGTCCCTGTCGATAAGGAATTTGGTGAAGTTCCAGCCGATGTATGTCTTGTCGCCATACTTTTTGTTATTAGCGGCTGCAAACTTGTTGAGAGCTGCATTTTTGAGACCTTTGCCGAATCCCTTGAACGGCTTCTCTGTTCCCAGATAAGCAAACAGCGGATCTGCTGTTTCTCCGTTGACATCGATTTTGGCAAACTGCGGGAATTCTGTTCCGAACTTGAGGGTGCAGAACTCATGAATCTCTTCATCCGATCCCGGAGCCTGGTCAGCAAACTGGTTGCAAGGGAAATCCAGAATTTCAAATCCCTGATCTTTCAGTTCCCTGTACATTGCCTCCAGCGGATCATAGTGCGGAGTGAATCCGCATCCTGTTGCTGTGTTGACAATCAGCAGCACCTTGCCCTTGTACTCTGAGAGGCTTACAACATTACCAAATCTGTCCTTAACATCAAAATCATAAACGTTGCTCATTTTGTTCTCCTTTCCTTACCCAGAAGTTCGTATAAAAGTTCATAAAGTTTCATCGCTTTTTCAGACGACAGATCGATGCACGCTCCAACCTTTTCCGGAATGTCTTTTGCTCTATCCTGCATCTCTCTGCCCTGCTCCGTGAGGGTGATCACAACGATGCGGTCATCGTCCGCGCTGCGTGTTCTTGTGATATACCCCGCGCTTTCCATCTTTTTCAGAAGCGGTGATACGGTGCCGTTATCCAGCATCAGCCTTTCGCAGATCTCTCCCACCGTAATGCCGTCTTTCTCCCACAGCACCAGGAATGTGATGTACTGCGTGTATGTGATCCCCAGCTCCTTAAGCAACGGTGTGTACAGGCCGGTCACTCTTCTTGCGGCTGCGTAGAGAGGAAAGCACAGCTGATTTTCGAGTTTCATCATTTCATTAATGTATGCCTCATTCATGCTCATATCTCCGCTTCGTTTATATTTGATACAATTATATTTTACGCAATATAATTTCTTTGTCAATATATTTTTTATGCAAAAACAAAAAAAGATGGCAGACATAACATCTGACATCTCTTATTATCCTTTTCACAGAAGCGGGACCCGGCCGCCTTGTGCTATTCGGTCCGCATATCTTTTTCCAGACCGATGGCAAGAGCGGTATCGTCGGTAAAATATGAATCCACACCCAGCTCTATCGCTTTGCTTATCTCTTCTTCAGTGTTCAGTGTCCATGCGCTGAACTTCTTATCATGCTCATGTGCTGCCTTCAGATTGTCCGCTGTCATGACATCCTTCGGAACACTTATTATATCTACATAATCCTTGTCCAGGGCAAGCTCGAAAGTTGCCTGATCCGGGCACACATACAGCTTGGTCATGTCAGGGAATGTTTCATCAAGCGGTCTGAGAACATCAAAGAAAGAGGAAGCAGCTATTACGTTTTCTTCGAGACCTGACGTCCTGACAGCTATAGTAAAGGCGTCAACATTGCGGGCGCTCATGTATTTTACATCAACTATATAATTGACAGAATCTCCGTATTTTTCGAAGAGATCCTTCAGTTTCAGCACGTTGCTTCCATTTTTGGTCTTCAGCTTATCGATCTGTCCGTCAGTCATTCCGGAGAAGTACCCGCCGGTACCGGTCATGTCCAGGGCGTAGTCATCATGTGCAACGTATACCGTTCCGTCGCCGGACACCACGATATCAGCCTCAATATACTTTGAACCGGCTTCAACGGCCCTGTCATACGCTGCGAAGGTGAGTTCATCGTCTCCGGCCGATCCTCTGTGTGAGTATACATGTGAAACGACCGTTTCATCTTCAGCATTACCAGTCAATGTCCCGTCGTCAGCTTCCTCAGCTGCAGGGGTCTCCTCAACAGGCTCTTCCGCTCTTTTTTCATCGGAATTCCCGAAATGCGCCAGAATATATACTGTTGATGCTATGCAAAGCAGGAGCAGTACTATAATGGTAATGAGCTTCCTTCTCTTTGCCTTTTTACTTCTGCTGACTCTGTTATTGATCTGCTCTTCCATAATTATTTACCTGATTCTCCGGTCCTGTCTTTATAAGGCAAAAGCCTCCTTTATGTAACATTACCCCAAAAGAGCCTGAAAATGAAAAGTCATTAACAAATATTGATGTTCAGTTCTCTACTTCTCCGGTCGGAGTGACATACTCCGCGTTGATCCAGCCGTATTGTCCGTCATGACAGATGTAGAGCCAGCCGTTATCCCATCCCTCTTCTATTATTTCTGTTTTGTCAGGAACAACCAGAATGATGTCATAGTCCGCGCCCGGACCGCAGCGGAGGTTCAGGCCCCCATCTGAATTTACAGTCCCGTGATAACCGTTCCCGATACGTATGGACGGCTCTACGAGTTTACCCTTTTCATCGTCAGAAGCCGGCCTTGTTTCCTTCAACTTTATCTCATCCCTGTTTTCAGTCAGATATTCAGCGGAGCACCAGCCTGAAAGCCCGTCTGCAGTGGTGTATGCCCAGCCGTCCATTATCTTTTCTACCTGTATCTCCCTGCCGTAGTTGAGGAGATGGACCGCCTTGCCCTCCTGCATGGGGTCTTTACGCAGCAGCAGCCCCTCTTCCGCTGATACATACATCGTTTTAGGGAACCCGATGTTTTCCTCCGGTTCGGCTGCCTGCTCTTCTGTTCTGTGCCATGGCGCTTCACCTGTAAACTTAGTTATTACTGTCATTACAATGGCGAGCGCCGCAACGACAAATACGATTGCGGCAATGACCGAAATAAGAGCCTTTACTCTCCTTTTCCCCTTAGGTTCTTCATAGACATATTTATCCTTTTTTCTATCCTTTTTTTCAGCTTCTCTGTCTTCCGGGCGCAGATGAGCCTCTATCCTTTTGCCGCAGGAGGGGCAAAAGACCGCGTCATCAGGTATTGTTTTTCCACAGTATCTGCAGGTCATGTCAGCCTCCAATTATCTAATCTAGTAACGAGAGTATGTTCTCCAGCAGTTCCGGGGCGTCCAGGATCACCAGTGCAAGGTGTTCGCGCACACGGGTGATGCCGGAGTAAAAAATGTTAGGATACGGCTGCTCCGGATCCGGTTCAGGGATCCCCATGAGATAACCGTTTTCATCATATGAGAACGAACTGTCCATCAGCATTACCACGCTGTTGTATTCACGCCCTGCTATGTGCCGGTACCGGAATGATTCCTCGAGGTCCTCAAAAGCTGCATTCTGGTGCCTGTGAGGGTTTATGAATACATATCCTTTTTCCCGGTAATACTTTATTATCCCCCGGGCCTCGTCAGTATTATTTGCATAATTGACCGAGACGTGCTCGAACTCATATGTTTTCTCAGTTTTACAGTACAGATGCCTGAGCTTCATGATGAATGTCTGCAGCTCCATGTTCATGCGCAGCCTTTCAGAAAGCTCATATTCGCCGGTCAGACCAAGGCTCTGTATCCTTCCCCCGATATCGTTCTCCTGCTCCGGGTTTGTAAGAGCAGCGGAAGGATCCGTAGAAAAAATGCAGACCTGCTCATAAGTCTCGGCAGCTTTAACGATGACCTCAAATATCGCGGGATCGATGCGCAGAGCTTCGTCCACCAGAATAAAGTCATACCCGCTGATCTGTTCAGGCGAAACGATCTCAGATACCGAAATGAAATCAAGGCTCTCTATCGCTCCGCTTATCGCCAGCAATCCGTCAGACGGCTCTTCTCCGCACGTGATCAGTGTTCTGCCGCTGCCCGACAGGTGCTTTGCGAGATCGTATATAAGAAGTGTCTTTCCGGTGCAGGGTCTGCCGTAGATATGGAAGAATGAACAGTAATGTGCATTTGATATATCCCTGAGCAGCTGTGATTTGACATAGTCCTGGGCAGGAGACAGAAAATACTGCCCTTGCAGGAATCTGTCCGGATCCTCCTCAGGAGAGATCAGATACTCTGAAGCGCGGAACAGCTTGTCGATGCGGCCGTGATACGCCACGCTGCACTTCCTGACAGCCTTCGCTATTTCGCATATATCAGCTGTCTCCAGCTCCCCGTCAGCTGACAGCCTGTAGCACGCAAGTGTATCCGTGACTACCGTAAACAGCATCAGTTCTCTTCCGAGCATGGTGAGATAATGGCGGTTCTTTCTGAGCTGTGCAAGTATATGCTCCTCACCCACATCCTGCGATTTCAGTTCGATGTTAAGGCAGTATCTGTTTGTGACCTTAAGGAGGTCAAACTCCTTGCCGATGAGCGGTATCACGAATCCGAAATAAAACCCGTCCGCGTCCTTGACCGATATCCCATGTTCGGCAAGCGCATCAGTCAGTATGCAAAGAGATTCGATCTCATGGATACGGGTGCTGTGATTGTCATGATCACTTGCCTCGTGCTTCTCCATGATATTGAACAGTCTCTCGTCACGTATTCTGGATACTCTGAAAATATTTACCGGTTTCATGTTTTATATGCCTGTGCTACAATATATTGCTAAAGGAAGGTGCACTCAGTGTGTTTCAGAAAGTCCGGACAAGCTGCGTTAAAAGCGCATCTGAAACTGCAGCAGACTAAGCCGGATCCGTCACAAAGTTCAAAACGTCCTTCCTTTTTTATTTTTTTGTTTTATTTCAGGCGATGCCCTCGATCTCATCAAGATGATAATAATAGTATACAAGTGACCTGTAACCAAGTTCGCTGAGCTTTTCATATGATATGCGTCTGTTACGCTTTTTCATGGATCCATAAAGGACATACCTGATGCTGTCCTGGAAATAATGATCTATCTCCTTCAGACTGGATGTGTCGGTTATCACCGGGAATGCCCACCTTGCCCACGTCATGCCATGCTTGCTTCCTCTGTTTCCAAAGAAGGATCTGTTGAATCCGGATATAAGTTCGCGTGCCGCCTCATCGGGACTTATTTCCCCATTATTTCTTCTTCTCAATGCTCTGTATGTAAACAGCCTCAGCTTCCGCTTGATTTTCAGCATTGAATGCTCAGATATCCTTATCCGGCTGCCGCAGATCTCCATTCCCAGAAAATCAAATGCCTCTCCGGGCAGGACTATCATAGTCTTTTCGTTATTTGTGCTTAGCTTAAGCTTATCGAGGAAACCATGGAAACGTCTTTCATACTCTTTGATCTCATCGTATGTCCTTGCGCAGATCAGTATGTCATCTGAATATCTTGAGTAAAAAGCAGCACGCGGAGCAAAGTATTCATCCATTTCGTGCAGATAGATATTCATGAAGAGATTGCCCAGGGCGACACCTCCCAGTCCTCCCGGACAATGTTCTATAAGCTTCCCATCCACATTCCTGACCATGTTTCTGGAAAGCAGCCACTCAAGAAAGCGGAAAAAGGCCGGATCATCAGGCATGAAGATATCCTCAAGCATCGGAATAATAAGTGCGGGAACAATAGAACCGACATAGTTCGACACATCCGACTTCAGGATGTACATGTTGCCGATCTCTTTGTTCTCCACTACTTCATGCAGAAGATCCTTTGCGCTCTTGTCTGAACGGAATGAAAAGAGACGGTCTGAAAAGATCGTACCCTCCAGGCCGCGTATCGCATAGGCGAGAAGTCTTATCAGCTGACCCTGCTCCCCGTCAAAAATATATATCGCACGCTTTTTGTCCTGAAAATTCTTAGGAATGAGTCTGTAGCGGGGAAAATCAAGAAAGTAATCACCTTCTCTGAGACGGTCAATATCCCTGACGCACCTGTCACTGAGGATATACGCCCGTATCTCTTCTATCTCTCCGGTACTTTCCTTTCTGCTTTTGATCCTTGCCTTCAAAAAGGCTTCCCTGGTCCCGATCTCACTAGCTTTTTCAAACACTCCCATCGCCAGCCCCCTATATGTAGAGATCATCGTGCACAGTACGTGTTATGACGTCATCTTCATAGTTATAAACACTGCAATGCATATCACAAGCGCTATAATAAGCACTTTAGGATTGGTTATTATCCTAAGAGCAAACCCCAGGCCCTTGAATATAAGAGAAAGGATCAGCAGCAAAACTATGATTCCTATAATCGTAATTATTGTTGATTCCATGTATGTTGCTCCTTTTCTATTTATGATCCCTGCGCAGGCTCTTTGCGTATGCTGAAAGTTCTGCTGTATCTATCCTGACCACATCAGCATCTGCCCCGCTTTCGGAGATCAGATCAACCACTTTGTTATAGCAATAAATGAAATAGTCCACAGCCTGAGTGATGAGGTTCATTCTCTCACTTACATCGGCATCATCCATGATCGACGTGAATCCGCTGAATTCATCCAGAGCATGGTTGGTCGCATTGCGCACATCTCCAAGATAATAGTAAGCAAACAGAAGATCCTTAAGGGCCTCCCTGTCAGGGCATAACGTATGCGCGCGGATAGTGCCTTTATCTTCAGTGTCAAGCTCTTCGATCCTTATTTTTGCGTATTCGATCTGGAATTCCTTGCTGTCTTTCGGATGAGGAGCTTTCCATCTGCTGTAGAATTTGACATAGTAATGTTCTACATCATCCAGTTTGTATTTCTCAAACGGCTTTAAGTCATAGTAGATCTTGCCGAATTTCTCTACCACCGCTTCCCGGTCTTCTTCAGAATCGCAGTAATAATAGATGCCCCTGTTTACAAAATCTTCCGGAGCTCTTGACTCGATCAGTGTAAGCGTCTGCTGCCAGAATCCCTTGCGGTATGCCCATTTTACCAGTTCTATGAAGCTTATCTCGTCTCCGCTCAGCAGAGAGCCGTAATCCTCTTTGATCCCGCTGGCGATAATGTTAAAGTATTTTTCTACAAAGGTGTCGCCTGTGACCGGATACTCTTCCGCAAAGATTTCCCTCAGTTTTACTATTCCCCGCTCTATATCGGTTATATCGCAAAGAGAGATGCCTATATCTATATTTCTCATTGCATAGAGCATACGGTCGATATTCGGATTGCGTATTCCTGATGCAGCTCTTAGATCCAGAAGCAGGTCTGTCTTGCCGTATCTCAGAAAAGATCTGGTACCTGACAGCAGTTCATATACGAAAAGCTGGCCCGTATCCTCAGATATGGTCTCGACCATCTTGTCTGACGGCGCATCAGTCAGAATGATCCTGGCAATGCGCGCGCGTGAAAACGACACAGCCCGGAGGGTCTCCATCAGGCTTGTCAGCACAAAAGAATCCCTGGCGTTATCATTCTGAGTGCACAGGTAGATCTCAACTTCCTCCCCGTCGGATCCTGCTATGCTGCTGATGTGCTCAAGGTTGCTGATCAGAAGGTCAGTGAACGTTTTCTCATCGTCAGCTTCATCTTCCGTTGAAATGAAGCTGATCTTAACATCCTCATTGCAGTCAAGAATATGCATTTTTGAGGTGTCTCTGAACTCCTGATATAAATAAGTCCATATCCAGTTGAGATATTTCTCCTGATCTATGCCGGCTTCGCGGGCAGCTTTTCTGAGCTTTTGCTCCAGCTCATCACGAAGATCATCGTCACGAAACAGTCTGTCAAAAAACCGGTTGAATTTATTTGCTCCGTTATCACTTGCTTTCTCATTGAAGAACTGTCTTATGAGTTCTTCTGCAGCTTTCTGCTGCTCATCATCCAGCAGTTCTCTGGCATCCTGTATCTCGGCATTGACCTCATCGAGATATTCGGCAAGTCTGTATCTGTACAGACTGAATGCCGACATATCCTGTACATCTACAGAATAAAGCTCGCTTCCTTCGTTCAGCGTCATAGATCTGAGATCATCGTCACGGACACCTGACAGCTCGCTCCCGAAAGTCAGGATAGTGTCGATCTTATGATTCGCGAGAATATATTTGCTGCCTGCCTCCGCTGAAGTCAGCGCATCACAGTAAAAATTCTTTTCTCCATCACTGAAGCAGAAATACTGAAGTCCGTCTCTTACATCTCTTTTTCTGAGAGATGTTATCATTATTTTGTGTCCCATTATTCCTCTCCTAATTTGCTGATAACATTCCTGTAGAACCAAATCGTCATACCCAATACAACTATAAGCGCGATGTAGTCTGTAGCGGCATAGCCTATCCATATGCCTGTCATGCCCCAGGTGCGTCCGCCTATAAGACAGAGCGGGATCATTATGCCTACCTGCCTCAGCATCGTATATATCATCGTCAGATACGAACGCTTTGCAGGCGGGAAGGATTGTGACATGACAATGGAAACGCCGCTTACAAAGAGCGGTAAAGCAAGTATCCTGTATGCCGGCCTGCCTACTTCTATCATTTCAGGAGTAGCGCTTATGAATCTCAGGATCAGGCCCGGCGCGAGCAGGAACACCAGTGCTGAAATGGTCGTAATAACGAATCCCGCAATGAGCGCGAGCTTCTCCGTCGCTTTGAAGCGGTCCTTATCCTTCGCACCGTAGCTGTAGCCCAGTATCGGATTCATTCCCCTTGTAACGCCGAACACAGGAAGTATGCCGAATGAGCTGAATCTTGTATAACCTCCGTATACTGAGATCGCGGCAGTGCCGTATCCGGCTATCATTTTGCTGATTATACCACTGACTACCGATGTTGTCGCCTGTGTCAGCGCGGACGGGATACCTACCGCGAGTATGTCTTTCATTACGGCTGCGTCAGGTCTGAAATCTTCGCGCGATACCGGCAGGTTTTCCCTGTTGCGTACAAAGATCCCGTACATGCCTATAGCCATGGCAATCGCCTGGGAAAAACTTGAAGCGACCGCCGCACCGAGTATGCCCATTCCCAGTCCGAATATGAACAGCGGATCAAGAGCTATTACACAGGCTCCTCCGACCAGCTGGCTTATCATAGGAAATGTCATGTTTCCCGATCCCTGCAGCACGGAAAAAGATATCTGGGTAAAGATATTGCCGAAGGCAAGCAGGGATACGGTGCGTACATATGTGACGCCGGCGGAAATGACTGCCGGATCATCCGTATACAGTCTGAGGTACCAGTCCGTGCCCAGCAGACCGAACGCGATCATTATCGCTACGGTGCCGAAGCCAAGCAGCATGCCGTTTGCGGCAGCCTTACTGGCAGATTTCACATCATCAGCTCCCAGGTTTCGTGAAATGCTGGAATTTATACCCACACCGATTCCCGTCGACATGGCTCCTATGATCATCGATACCGGAAAAGCAAGTGTGACAGCCGCAAGACTTTCACTGCTTATTTTAGCGACGAACATCGAATCCACGGAATTGTACAGGGCCTGCATCAGCATGGCGATGACCGATGGCAGCGCCATTTTAAGCAGCAGTGTGTTTACAGGCTCGGTTCCGAGCTTTTCATGTGATACTTCATTGTGGTTTAGCGTCAGTTTCATTCTCTTAAAATGCCTCATATTGATATATCAGTTGTGTTTGTTCAGGTTTATATTATCATCATTCTTCAGGCGGCTGGTCTTCCGTATTTTCTACCGGGATATCATCGTTTTCTACCGGGATGTCATCCTTTCCTAAAGAGGAACCGTCTCCGTAATAATCAGTGATCACTATGCTGCACTCATCGAAGCGGCCACCTGTGTAGATCAGATACAGTTCCTTTTTCTGGGCCTGGATCACCAGTGCAAAATCCTTATCATTTCCGCTCAGGCCCCCGCCGGAATCATTATCGGAATTCAGAGGGAATCCTTTGCTGTCATATACCAGGCACCTGACATCTCCGTCAGACACCGAGTATACCGCCAGATTTTTTGTCTCCTGTGACGTGAATGCTATGATCGTGTCTCCGGTTATCCTGTATTCTCCGGGCTGATCCGCGGTGAAAGAGTCTATCCTCTTGCAGCTGACCTTTGCTCTCACGGCAGCTGTGCTCAGGTCATGAGCGCTGACCCATACATAGTATTCATTTCCGCTTTCAAGCCAGCAAATGCCTTCAGATCTCTTGACTTCCTTGTTGTCGGTGGTTTTTACCGATGAAATGGCTGACGAGGCTGTCCTGTCCCTTGCTGTTATTCTGGATTCAAATCTGAAAAAGCCGGATTCCTCAGGAACAAACAGCACAGCAGTCTGACTGTCCTCCTTGAGCTTTATGGTTGCAGGCTCGGCTTCAGTGACCTCATTCGGTTTTACTTCTTCCGGGGCTTTCGTTACGCTAAGGCTGAATGACCCGGAATATTTCTCTCTGCCTTCCTCTGAAGTTGCTTCCGTAATTACATAACAAATGCTTCCCTTGCTCAGAAACGCAGTCTCAGAAAAGCTGTCGCCGCGGTCTTCCATATTGTCCGTGCTCAGAAAATTATTGAGGTGACTGTCCGTGACCTGCAGCGAAAGGAAAACATCCTCTTCCGATACTATGTCCGATACAGTGAACGTATACTGCCCGCTCTCCTCAGGAGTAAATGAGTATAGCGGAAGCCTGTTTTTCCGCAGCAGTCCCCGCTTGCCTGATTTGATCGTATACTCCACATCGACCGCGGTATCTTCCTCAAGTACTGTTGATATTTTTTTCAGCAGGATATTAGGATCATTTCTTATGGCATCATAAACATACGGAGCAAGCGTCAGTATAGCAGCAAGAGCTGCCAGTATCAGTATCCTGCTCAGTACTTTTTTTCTTTTATCCGCTCCCTTGCTGTCCTTTTCTTTTTTCATTATCCCTAAAATATCACGGCTTGCTTACCGCAAGTATTCTGTCGGTCCGTATCACCGGGTTTTTCCATCTTGACGCAGCGGATTCGAAATTGATATGGAGCAGGTTGTCCTCTATAAATATCTCTTCGTTCATCTTAGGGACTTCTGTTCTCGAGAGCTCCCTGTCCTCCACATAGAGCTGCGGCATGCCGTTTACGATCGGACTTATTTCATATTTTGTTATGAAGGATGATTTTATACTCGGAGAATCACCCTTATATGAGCTTGACACATAAAGATAATTGCCTTCTATATCCATGCCCTGAGCGCTCGAATCAATGGCAGTGATCACTGAAAACAGCGTTGTATTGAGTATGTCTCCCTCTTCCGTGTCATTGATGGAGTAACCGTAAACATACCCTTCTTTCGTTTCCTTGGTTCCTATGTATGTTCCGACCCAGAGCTTTCCACCGTCACATTCCAGGAATGAAGGCTTGTTCTTTATGTATATATTCTCAGATATGCCATCTTCAGTTACCTCAGCAACTCTCTCTCCTGTCAGTTCGAGTAAATCATCATATCTTATATATTGTACAAACGGGCGGCCTTTATATCTGTCAGATGTATCTCCTGTAAGCCAGACACGCTCTCCGTCAAAGGCTATACCGCCAACATGATACTTATTTGGAAGGAGTATTGTGGATACAAGCTGCTTCTCACGGGAATCGATCATATAAATGACTGACGGGTATTTCTTGCCGGCGTCATATGCGGTCACCAGCCAGTAAGTGTCTGTACTGCATATACCCTGCGGTATATAGGAGTCAGACATTATGCTTCCATCGGTGCTTGCGCAGGTATTGAGCATTCCCGGTATAGGAACAGTTTCATCATCATCCATGCCGGAAGAGAGTTTTTTATAAACATCAGGCATCCTGATCCTGAGTACCTGCCTGTAAGTTTTATGCGAATGGTATTCTTTATACTCAAAAGATGACTGAAGATTGACATCGTCAGCCGTATCTGTTTCTTCATCGGCATATGCAATGAAGGCCGCTGCCTCCGTTCCTCCGCTGAGGACATATGCGCCGGGAGCAGTCACCATTGCGGTGCAGATCAGTATTGATAAAAGCAGATTTTTGAATTTCAATGCATTAAATGATTATTTCTTCAGAAAGTAATTCTCTGATACTGTGACTGTCGGAGCAAGCATGTTCAGCGTTTCTTCCCTGAACGCGTTTGCCCTGGCAAGATCTCCGGCATCCGCAAGATATGCCGCAATGGCATTGACCGAGATCAGTCCCGGAATATCCTCCATCGGCACATCGATCCCCCAGGTTTCATATATCTTTTCACAAAGCATCTGGTTAGTCTGCATAATTATCCCTTTACAACTTATGAGATACCATATTCTTTTGTATTATATCAAAATTTGGAATTCTATGTCTTCGGTTGGATGTTATCAATTAGTGGTGTACCATGGATGAGCACGCAGATGCTGCCGGCATCTCTTCAAAAGTCATCTACACGATGTTCCTTGCCATGCGTCTGCTTGGCAATGAGCTGAATAATCAAAAAACCCAGCTTCCATTTAAAGCGAGGAAGCTGGGTGTATTTTTTCGATTTCCGTTTTTCCTATGCGGACTGACGGCGCATCAGTTCGTAGAAGGCCCCTTTTCTGTCCATCAGCTCATCGAAAGTGCCCTGCTCGGATATCGTTCCGTCCTTCAGCACTATGATCCTGTCGCAGTCCCTTACCGTCGACAGTCTGTGCGCCACCATCAGTACTGTGCAGTTTTCTTCGTAAACAGATTCAAGCACCTTGCTCTGCGAAAGATTGTCGAGTGCCGATGTTGCCTCATCGAGGATCATGATCCCCGGTTTTGACGCAAATGCTCTCGCTATCATAAGCCGCTGTCTCTGTCCTCCTGAGAATCCTCCCGTATTTGAATCGGATATCTCGGTGTCGTATCCCAGAGGAAGTTTCATTACAGTTTCATCCAGATCGGCCCTGACCGCTGCTTCCTTAGCTTCTTCGCGGCTCACAGGCCGGTTGCCGAACGCTATGTTTGAGTAGATCGTTCCCGGCATGACCCTGCTGAACTGGAATACGGAGCCTATATGGCGTCTGTACGATCTGAGATTGATGGTTCCTATAGGCGCGTTGTCTATAAAAACGCCTCCGCTGTCAGGTGTCAGGAATCCAAGTATGATCTTGAGAAGAGTGCTCTTTCCGCATCCGCTCTCACCTACTATCGCGACCTTTTCTCCGGCAGTTATATGCAGCGAAACATCTTTCAGGCATCCGAAAGTGCTGTCCTCATATGTAAATTCCACGTTCTCCAGGCGTATGTCGCCGTGCAGGTCTCTCAGGACCGCCTTCTCTCTTCCATCCTCGAGAGGTGCCTCAAGTATGGTTTTGAGCTGTGCCATCATCGGTCTCATCAGCAGGATCTTGCGGTGTGCCTCCATGAAATCGCTTATAGCAGATACTATCAGGGCGAAAGACGCATTAAAGGCGATATAGTCCGCTTTTGGTATGCTGAACGGCAATACGAAAGAAAGAAGCAGTACGGTCGAGAGCGAAGTCAGAAATGAAATGACCGCATCTTCTATCTTCAGTATGACCGGCTGATCGAGATCACATGCCAGAACCGGCCGGTATTTGGACGCCCATTTAGCATATATTCTTTTCTCTGCCCCGCTTTCCTTGATCCGCTGTATGCCCCTCAATGAAGAATATATGAATGCTCTGTTTTCCATCTCAGCTGACTGCCTGTCATTTTCATTCTCCGCAAAGAAATAGCTGGCAACCAGAGTATATGCGCATTTTAACAGCAGTACAGCGAGTGCCGGCAGCAGAAGCACCGGCGAGAACGATGCCATCTGGGGTATGTATGCCAGCGAAAACACCGCTGTCAAAGACGCTCCCATAACAAAATTGATGACCTGTTCTGACAGCAGCCTGGCATTCGATATCTGCTTGGACAGTTTGCCGGTTGACGTTTTAGTAAAGAACGACTGAGGCATAAGCAGTACTCTGCTCATTACAGCAGACTGTACTTCTGAAGGGATACGGACACGCATGCGGGCAAGGCCCAGCGATTTGGCCGTTGAGATCCCGGTCCTTATTATCCCGATCAGGATAAACATGAAAAGCGCGCGCAGAATAAGGCTGTACGCGTCTGTTCCCATCGGGACCAGATCTTCCAGAACATACTGGTTCATCTTCGGGGTTACGAGTCCGAGTCCCGTTGTCAGCATTGTGGCAGCGGTCACCAGAACGATGTCTCTGCTGGATACCAGATGCAGCACATAGATCATCAGTGTCATCAGGTTAACGGGGCTGATATCTATAGGGCGCTGTATCACGTACGCCTTGTCCTGCAGCTGTATCTTATCGGTTACCCTGCCTTTTTCACCTGACAGCGGGCAGACATATCTGTAACCTATCACAGCCGGCATGAGAGCTACAGCCCTCCCGTTCTCCAGAAAGCCCAGCATGTATTCCGTGCGGTTTTTCCATGACTCCTCTGTCAGATCCACAGTGTCATATATGACTCCAAGAGGATCCAGCATAAGATCGAGCATCTCGTTTATGTCCCTGCAGCCGAAAGCTTCACTGGTTTCGAGTCCGTATTTATCCAGTATGAGATTGAGCGCTTCAAAGACGCCGGCAGTTCCTTCTGCTGCGGCTGTGTCTCCGGGCTGGTTTCTCAGACTCTTGTCCGCATTTATTACCAGTTCACGGTCTATTCTGTCTCTTTCCTTGATTACGTCCGTGTAGAATCCCATATGCTAAGCGTCCCCCGGGATCTGCAGGAGCTGTCTGTACAGTCCTTTGGTTTTGTACAGCTCCTCATGCGTGCCGCTCTGTACTATCCTGCCACCATCCATTACGAGTATGTGATCACAGAGCGAGACAGTCGAAAGCCTGTGAGCAACTATCACGCAGGTAGTGCCTTTCTCCCTGATCGATTTGAAAACCTCCGCCTCTGTGATCGCGTCGAGCGCGGATGTAAATTCATCCAGAAGCAGTATCGTAGGCTCGGCGGAAAGCGCTCTGGCGAGCTCCATTCTCTGAAGTTCCCCGCCTGAAAAATTGCGACCGTTCTCTATCATGCGTGAATAGTATCCGTCTTTTTCCTTTGTTATTCTGTCATGTATATGCGCGTCACGCGCGGCAAGTATCATCTCGTAATCCTCAACCGTGGAATCCCACATCTTGAGATTGTTTGAGATGCTGTCTTCAAATACAACAAATTCCTGATCGACAGCGGTGACTGTCGAGTGGAAAACTATGTCAGGTATCTCATCGCGTGTGTAGCCTCCATACCTGATTTCGCCGCTTTCAGGTTCATAAACCGAGAGCAGGCATTTGAGCAGAGTGCTTTTGCCGCAGCCGGAGCGGCCAACGATAGCTATAAGCTGTCCCTGATCTGCGGTAAAGTTGATATCCTCCAGTGCCAGAGGCTCACCCTCCTGATATCTGTACGCGAGATCCTTTACTTCTATCGTACCAGGGAGCTTATCAGGCTCAGAAGTGTCCAGAGGTCTCTCCGGTATGGTATCCCTCTTCAGCACATCATCGATGCGTTCTATGTCCGTTCTGGTCTCCTGAAGCTTGTTTGCCATGTTGACGCAGTTTGAGAAAGCTCCTCTGAATCCTGTCAATACGCTCTGCAGCGCTGCCATGATCCCGAATGTGAAGTCTCCGGATATCATGAAATACGCGCCGGCAAACAGCAGCACCGCCTGAGAGAGCAGGTTGTGGATGCTGTCGAAAGCTCCTGTTACCGCGTTGACTCCTGCAGCGTTTATCCGGTTGGCATCAAATTCAAGCTGTGTCTTTCTCCATCCTGAGAAATACATCCTTTCGAAGCCGCCGGTCTTTATCGTCTCTATGGTATTGAGGCCGTTGAGCAGAGAAGTATTCATATTGCCTGTACTGACGGCTCTTCCGCGCGCCTGCATGGCTATCCGCCCTTTGTACATCATGGATACCGCAAGATACAAAACTTCGACTGAAACGCACATCAGCGCTACTTTCCAGTGATATCTGAGCATCAGTATAAAATAAACCGCTGTCATGACAAAATCGATCAGCCTCGGCACAATAGTCCTTACAAGCGAAAGATCCAGCTTCGCGTTGTCTTCCATGCGCTGTATGAGTTCTCCCGTTCTGAACTGTTCAAAAAACTGCAGCGGCTGGTAAAGTATGGTACGGAACAGACGCGAACCTGAACCGGCGGAAACTGAAAATGCAGTATCATAGATTAGCAGAGTTTTAAATATATTTACAATGGTCATTAAAATGAGTACGACACTCATTGACACGACCAGAGCCCTGTACATATCTCCCTCCAGAACAGGCTGTTTCAGCATGGCGTCATCGAACCAGTCTTTCGGGAGTGTACCCTTTTCGGCTACATCAAGCATGATCCTTGTGGCTCTTACCAGAAGCAGATTGAGTCCGACTGCAAGTATATTAAGTATTCCGAGCAGCATTAGCGGTCTGGTGAATCCCTCGAGCCGTCCGTTTATAAGGCTGTACAGCGAAGGCCTCTTTCCGCCCTTTCTGAAGCCGTCTCCGGGCTTCATCACAAGGACTGTCCCCATATACTTACCTTTAAAATTGTCCGCTGTCATGGTGTACTCTCCCATGGCAGGGTCGGATATATATACAACGCCGTTACGTATTTTGCTGACAATGCAGTAATAGTGCTTTTTCCACCTTGCTACCACCGGGAATCTCATTTTCGAGAGCGAGTCCATATCCGCTTCTATGATCTCTGTTTCAAGTCCGAAACGGGCCGCCATATCTCTTACCTGATCAGGTGTTGAACCACCGCGCGAAGTGACGTTATATGGTCTGAGTTCAGATACAGGTAAAAAGCAGCCATAGTAAGACAGCATCGTGGCAATGGCCGCAATGGCGTTTTCTCCCGGATTCGGTTGTATGACTGTCTGTATCTTCATAACGTGGATCATGTCACAAAAATAATTATGACTGTAGTATATCTATTTAAGTTGTGCTACAATCCGTGCTAAAAGGAAGGTGTACACGAAGTACGTTTCAGAGAGACCGGACACTCTGCATTCAACAGGTATCTGAAACTGCCGCAGACAAAGCCGGTTTTGTAGCCTACGATCAAAATATCCTTCCTTATTTTAATGCTGTTTTTTGCCTGATCTGTCAATGTCCTTTATGGCATCCGGATGATGGTAGTAGTAGACCAGTGACTTATAGCCGAGCTCCCTCAGTTTATCATACGGTATGCTCTGTTTGCGCTTCTTCATCGATCCATACAGCACATATCTGATACTGTCCTGAAAGTAATGATCAAGCTCCTCAAGACTGGATACATCTGTTATTACAGGAAAAGCCCATCTTGCCCATGTAAGCCGCTTATTGCTTACTTCCGATCCGTAGAAGAAACGGTTGAACCTGACTATCATGTCACGGGCAGCTTCTTCAGGGCTCATTTCCCCTTTGTTTCTTCTTTTCAGTGCCCTTTTGGAAAATATACGGATCTTACGCTTTATCTTTGCCATAGAATGTTCTGCGATCCTTACGCGCTCTCCGCAGATCTCCATGCCCAGCAGATCAAAAGGTTCGCCCGGCATGACGATCCCTGTCTTATCCCTGTTAGTATCGAGTCTGAGATGTTCGAGAAACTCAAAGAACTTCTCTTCATATTCCCGGATCTCTTCATATGTCCTGGCGCCTATCAGTATGTCATCGGAATACCTTGAATAAAAGGCTGCACGTGTAGCAAAATATTCATCCATCTCATGCAGGTATAAGTTCATGAAAATATTGCCGAGAGGAAGGCCTCCCATACCACCCGGGCAATGATCTATCACATTGCCGTTTACGTCAACGACCTTATTTCTGGTCAGCATCCACTCGAGGAAGTGAAAGAATTCCGGGTCATCCGGCATGAATATTTTCTCAAGCATTGGAATCAGCAGCTCCGGAACTATTGAACCTACGTAATTGGACACATCAGTCTTCAGAACGTACATGCTGCCCAGTTCCTTATTGCTGCCGGCCTCAAACAGCAGATCCTTTGCCGTCTTGTCCGATCTGAAGGAAAAAAGGCGGTCCGAATAGAAGCTCTCAATATCGCGCAGCACAAAGCCAAGCAGTTTCAGCAACACCCCCTGCTTACCGCTGACGATATATATAGCACGTTTTTTATTCTGAAAATTTTTCGGAACGAGCCGGTATTTCGGATAATCAAGAAAATAATCGCCTGACTCAAGCCTGTCGATATCCCGGACACATTCGTCACTGAGGATATACTCTCTGAGTTCATCCAGTTCCGCAGCTCTGTATTTCATGCTTCTGCTCTTGCTTTCAACAAAAGCTTCTCTTACTTCTGTTCTCTTAGCCTTTTCAAATATTTCCATTTTCTTTCCTGCCTGTTTTATTGGTCTGTCAGTTTCCATTGTATTCTCTGAAAATGAAATGCGGCTCGTTATCTACATGAAGGAGGCCGCCGTTTTCGGCAGCTTCAGCTTTCAATGCTTCTATCACCTTGTCTCTGAGCAGTTCATCACTTGAAATAAGTCTGCCGGTTTTATTGTATCCGCACAGAGGATTGTCTGTGCCACCTTTATTTCTGTTTGTCGTGGCCGAAAATTCGCCGACGGCGATCCTGACTTTTTTGTCCTTCCAGCCCTCTGTCCATTGACCGTCCTTCCAGATAAGCTCTCCGCCCTTCACCAGAGCGCTCAGTTTCCTTCGCAGGAACTTGCTGCCGCTGCTGCCGTCGTCATCCGGATCGATCATAAAATAGCAATCAATGCCTGTCATGCATGTCAGAACGCCCCATGCGTAGTTATCCATTGCATAACTTAAGACATTATCAATCAGTTCTTCATAGGTTATCTCATAAACGTATAAAGTGTCATCAAACGGGAGCATGGAATAGATGTCCATGAGTGTCACAGGACGGCGTTCGCTGCCCTCCGCCATTATCAGATCTTCCCTTACACCTCCTATGTTGATGAATGAGATATCCGCATCTGCGGCGCGCCGCATGGCATCATTTATGAAATTGCCTGCCACTGTGATCCTGTTGTCACATCCTTCCAGCCTGGTTCTTGTGACGGATTGGGTAACATACCCTATCTCCTCAGACAACTGCTTATTAACTATGTCCAGATACTCATTTGTCAGCTCTACTATGCCGGAATCCAGTTCCTGCGAGTTTGCTTCTTTGTCATAGAGCAAATCTTCATCCTTTGCGGTCTTTATGTACTCTGCCCTGTCGTCCGATCCTTCACGGATCCTTACGCCGCCTCTGCCGTCATGTTCGAAAACCAGCTCGGAATAGAGATACGCATATCCTTTGCCTGATGGTGACATGTACCTGAGACCCCACTCAGTCATGTCATTAATGTCCTTGTGAATATGGCCTCCGTATACAAGATCCACCTCTGTTGAAGGACCCAGAGATTCTGCTATTCTCTCCGGAGAACCGTGCGCAAGGAGTATCACCGCATCACAGCATTCCTTGTGTCTGAGCTCGTCCGCAAGGCGGTTGACTTCATCATAATCCTCCGTGATCATGTATCCGAGATCTTTAAATGTCTTATCTGAAATGCTTTTTGAGTACTCTTCAGCAAAGCCTATGACACCTATCCTGACGTCCATCCCGCTGCCCGACTCATCATAAGCCTTTTTGTGAAGGATCACATAGTCATCGGCAAAATCGACCTTCTGCCCGTCTTTGAAAAGATTACAGCATACTACAGGAATATTATTTTTGTGAAAGCTGCCGCCTTCATTATAATCCCTCATGGTACTGTCGCTGTCTATGACGGTATCGATTCCCCAGTCAAACTCATGATTGCCCACAGCCACAGCGTCATATTCCATGGCATCAAAAGCGGCGGACAGAGATTCTCCGTCCAGGGTGTTTGACACCACATTCCCCTGATAGATATCTCCTCCGTCTATCAGAACAGTCCTGTCTGTGTCGGAGCTGCCATCAGCCTGCCGCACATCTTCCACCTTGTCCGCTATAAAGGCAAGCATGTATTTATGCGGCTCCTCCACCTCGCCAACGAGTGACCCGTGGATATCCGAGGTGCCGAAAACAGGGAGACGGAACTCCCCTGTGCCGGCTTCAGGAAGGCTTTTAAGATACCCTGCGTAAAGGATCAGAATGACCAGCACAGCCAGAGACATTACTGCTGCAATAATAAAGTCAGTCTTATGTTTTCCTGCTTTATCTGACACTGCAAATACCCTTATTCCATCTCCACAGTCCCCGGCGGTTTGCTCGTGAGATCATAGAAAACTCTGTTTACATTATCGACTTCATTCACTATGCGTGTCATCACGCGGTCGAGCACTTCCCACGGCAGATGAGCTGCCTCTGCTGTCATAAAGTCTGAAGTAATGACTGCACGCAGTGCGACAGCGTGATCGTAGGTACGGAAGTCTCCCATAACTCCTACGGTCTGCATATTGGTGAGTGCCGCATAGTACTGGCTGATCGAACCGGCGAGTCCTGCTTTGGCTATCTCTTCACGGTATATAGCATCTGCATCCTGCACGATCCGTACTTTTTCAGCCGTTACTTCTCCAATTATACGTATGCCGAGCCCCGGTCCCGGGAACGGCTGTCTGCTTACCAGGTATTCAGGAAGACCAAGCTCCCTTCCCAGCTGCCTTACCTCATCCTTGAAGAGCATCCTGAGAGGCTCAATTATCTCTCTGAAATCAACATAGTCCGGAAGGCCTCCGACATTGTGATGCGATTTTATTACGGCAGACTTTCCGAGACCGCTTTCTATTATATCCGGATAGATCGTTCCCTGCGCCAGGAAATCGACTTTGCCTATTTTCTTCGCCGTCTCCTCGAACACCCTTATAAACTCTTCACCGATGATCTTGCGCTTGCTCTCAGGCTCCGTCACTCCCGCAAGTTTTGCATAGAATCTGTCAGCCGCGTCCACCCTGATGAAATTAAGATCGAACAGTTTTCCGCTTCCGAATACTTCAGATACCTCTTCTGCTTCATTCTTGCGCAGCAGTCCGTGATCTACAAAAACACACGTGAGCTGAGGTCCTACAGCTCTGGCCAGAAGCGCGGCAACAACTGAAGAATCCACACCGCCTGACAGGCCGAGCAGCACCTTGCCATCACCCACCTTCTCTCTGATCGCCTGAATCTGCGTCCCGGCAAATGAATCCATCTGCCAGTCCTGGCTGCACCCGCATACATCAAGTACAAAACGCCTGATAAATTCCGCTCCGTGCTCAGTGTGATTCACTTCCGGATGGAACTGTACAGCATAGAAGCCTCTTGCTCTGTCTTCCATGCCGGCTACAGGGCAGTCATCGGTATGTGCTGTGATGATAAAACCTTCCGGAGGACAGCTGATATAGTCAGTATGGCTCATCCAGCACGTGTTGATATCGTCAGCAGAAGCCAGTATCCCACCTTTGTCATCTATCGTGACTTCAGTGCGGCCATACTCACTTGTCGGAGCGGAATCAATGCTCCCTCCAAGCCGGTATGCCATGAGCTGCGCTCCGTAGCAGATCCCGAGTACAGGAATGCCAAGTGAGAAAATGCCGTCATCTATGGAAGGCGCACCTTCTCCATAAGCGCTCTGCGGTCCTCCGGTGAAGATAATTCCGCCCGGGCCGAACTTCCGGACTGATTCCGTATCCACTTCATCATAATTATGTATCTCTGAATAGACTCCGCATTCTCTGACGCGGCGAGCAATCAGCTGGTTGTACTGACCCCCGAAATCTACAATAAGAATACCGTTCCCTGCCATGAATCTCTCTCCTTTTTAATCCTCAAGTGCCTGTCTGATATCTTCGATCAGGTCTTCTTTATCTTCGAGTCCGCATGACATCCTTACCAGTCCCGCAGGAACGCCCGCAGCCTTCAGCTGCTCATCCGTCATCTGACGGTGTGTGGTCGATGCAGGATTCAGGCAGCAGGTCCTCGCGTCAGCAACATGTGTCTCGATAGCAGCAAGTCTGAGGCGTCCCATGAACTTCTCAGCCGCAGCTCTGTCTTCAAGCTCGAACGAAACGACTCCGCATCCGCCGTCAGGCATGTATTTCCTTGCGATCTCATAATACTTATCTCCCGGAAGCCCTGAATAGCTGACCTTCTTCACCTTTGGATGTTTATTCAGGAACTCAGCAACTGCCTGACCGTTCTCTACATGCTTAGGCATGCGGACATGAAGCGACTCAAGCCCGAGATTAAGAATAAACGCGTTCTGCGGCGACTGGATGCTGCCGAAATCTCTCATCAGCTGTGAAGTGGCCTTTGTGATAAATGCCCCCTCATTTCCAAACTTCTCTGCATATACGATCCCATGATAGGAATCATCAGGCGTCGTGAGACCCGGGAATTTATCCTTATGTGCCATCCAGTCGAATCTGCCTGAATCAACAATAGCTCCGCCCACTGCAGCGCCATGTCCGTCAAGGTATTTAGTAGTCGAATGTGTTACTATATCTGCGCCCCATTCTATCGGTCTGCAGTTAACAGGTGTCGGGAAAGTATTGTCTACAATCAGAGGCACACCATGCTCATGTGCGGCCTTTGCGAACTTCTCGATATCCAGTACTGTAAGCGCCGGATTCGCGATGGTCTCGCCGAAAACCGCTTTTGTATTATCGCGGAAGGCGGCGTTCAGCTCCTCCTCAGTGCAGTCCGGTGATATAAATGTAGCGCTGATGCCCATCTTTGCCATGGTCACTGAGATCAGGTTGAATGTTCCTCCGTAGATCGATGCTGAAGATACAATGTGATCCCCTGATTCACAGATATTGAACAGAGCAAAGAAGTTGGCTGCCTGACCGGATGATGTAAGCATCGCTGCCGTACCGCCTTCAAGAGCTGCAATCTTGGCTGCGACCATATCGTTCGTTGGGTTCTGAAGTCTGGTGTAAAAATACCCGGATGCCTCCAGATCGAACAGTTTGCCCATATCTTCGCCGGTATCGTACTTAAAAGTCGTCGACTGTATTATCGGGATCTGTCTTGGCTCTCCATTGCCCGGTGTATATCCTGCCTGAACACACTTAGTGCCGAGTTCGTAGTCTTTCATAATCTCTGATACCTCCCTTTTATGTTTCATAATAGAAAATCTTACTGAAAAAAACATGATCACGCAAGTGAACGGACTGCGTTTTTCTGTGCAAATATCATTTGACAGCATATGAGGCGGCATAATATCATAATCAAACATGCTTAACCGCAGAAAACAGGAGATATCAATCAATGCCAATCAAGATACAGAACGATCTTCCGGTCAAGAAGATACTGGAGGATGAAAACATATTCGTAATGGATGAGAGCCGGGCGGTATCCCAGGATATAAGGCCGCTTGAGATCGCCATCCTCAATCTGATGCCGCTGAAGGAAGATACCGAGCTTGATATACTCAGAGTCCTTTCGAATTTTCCTATTCAGCTTGAGATCACATTCCTCACCACTGCGACCCATCGCGGGTCCCACGTGGACAGATCTCATCTCAATAAGTTCTATCAGACATTTGAGGATGTAAAGCACAGGAATTTTGACGGACTGATTATCACAGGCGCGCCGGTTGAACAGCTGGAGTTTGAAGAAGTAAGATACTGGGACGAACTATGTCAGATATTTGAATGGTCCAAGACTCATGTGTACTCCACTTTCCACATTTGCTGGGGCGCCCAGGCGGGATTGTATTACCACTACGGGATAGAGAAACGTCAGTTGCCGGCGAAGCTGAGCGGCGTGTATCTCCACCGTGTAATTCACAGAAAGAAGATCCTCATGAGGGGAATGGATGATGAGTTCTATGTTCCTCAGTCGAGGTATACGGGGCTGGATGAAGAGAAGGTCAGAAGCAATCCTGAGCTCTATGTCGTTGCGGACAGTCCCGAGGCAGGAAGCTATCTTATCCTCGCATACTCATCCAGACAGGTGTTTGTTACAGGACACTCGGAATATGACCGGTATGATCTTGACAAAGAATACAAGCGGGATCTCGCAAAGGGCCTTAACCCGGCAATTCCGGTCAACTACTATCCTGACGACGATCCGGCACAGGAGCCGATCCTCTCCTGGCGTTCAAGCTCCAACTGCACCTATACCAACTGGCTCAATCTGGTATATCAGGACACGCCATACGATCTCAGCAAGCTGAGACCTATCGAAGAAGACAGCTACCTGATAAAAAACACGCTGGAATAGCCCCGCTAAGGGTGGATCACGCCTTTTATATCCGGATCTGTGAGTTTATAGACTCTCCTCGTGACAGCGCCGGGCAGGCGTGTGCCGATTTCCGCAGTCGGCCCTGAATTACCCTCTATTGTATAGATGTATCCCTTATAGACTCTCTCGACTATTCCTACATGCCTGTTTCGGCCGAAAACGATAATGTCTCCGCCTTTAGCCCGGGATTTCTTTACCCACTTTCCGTGATTGCTTGCAAAGTGAGAGTAACTTGGAACGTAACTTTTGTTTCCGACGGAACTGATCTTACTGTACTTGCCGGCTTTCCTGTAGCACCAGGCAACAAATGTTCCGCACCATGGAGTCGCATCGGTGTTAACGAAACTTCTGCCGGAGTACCATGTCCAGAATTTACTGACCTGGGATTTTGTATGTTTGCCCAGCTGTCTGCGCGCTGTTTTCAGAACAGGATTACCGGTTGCATTCACCTTGATCCTGGTGCATACTCCTTCAGAATCCGCAACGTATGGGCGGTTATTTATTACGACCGGCCGGTTTGTAGCCACTGTGCTGTCCGTCTGTAGGTAATACCAGTTACCTTTCCACTTCACGCCCTTCTGACACCTGTGACTTTTTATCGTGACCCATCTGCCGTTCTTGGGATCGGAATAGTATAGTTTGTGCTCTTTTCCCCATTTGTACACGCCGGTGGCGATCCTGCCGTCCCTGTATGCGCGGTAACTATACTTACCAACTTTGAAAGTCTTTGATGTGATTATTTTGCCGCCCTTTTGTATATAGTATCTGTTACCTTTCCATCTGATAAAGCCGGCGTCTTTGCGTATCTTTCCTGTTTTTGGGCTCTCATAATAGTAGTATCCGTTTTTCTTATATACTCCGGTCTTAGGTTTAGTCTCTTTTTTTGTCTCTTTTTCAGTCTCTTTTTTGGCTGTTTCCTGCTCAACGGACTGAGATGATTCATTTTTAGGCTGTTCAGCTGCAAACGTCAGGCTTAAAGACATCGAAAACATAAGCAGTATTGTAATTAACACAATGCTGATTCTTTTCATAATCTCCCCCCTTCAATTAAAACAGCCTCTTTTTTTGCACTAGCGGTTCATTTTGGCCATTGACGACAATGTAGGTATCTTCATCGGGCACACATCCACGCATGCCAGTGATTTGGAGCAACCCGCCGCAAAATGTTTATCGTAGTCTTTTTTTATGTCTTTATTGTAAACACTGCTCCTGCTCGCTATCAGATAGCAGTCATTGGCAAACAGCGCGCCGTAAAACCTCTCGCCCTTCATATAGTTGGGACAGATCTCCAGGCAGAGTCCGCATTTGAGGCATTTAGCCGCAAGATACTGATGCTCATGCTCCGAAGGATCTGACGGTCTGTACTCACGGATGAAAGCGTTCACCTTCATGGCATTCTCATGGATGATGCCGCGGTCAACGACGAGGTCATTGATCACATAGAACTTGCTGAGCGGCCTTATCGAGATCTCATCTCCGAGGTCTCTGGCGAAGGTTTCACAGGCAAGAGCAGGTCTGCCGTTGATCACCATGGCACAGCCTCCGCACATCCCCTGAAGGCAGGAGCATTCCCAGGCTATGCGGGGCACTTTCTCACCGGCCGAATTCGTTATATCGTCTTTATAATTAATGACATCAAGCATCCCTGCGACCGTGATATCCGAAGTCCCCTCATATATGAACTCCTCCCAGTATTGCCGGTCTTCTGTCGGTCTTTTACGAAGTATCTTTACTTTCATCTGTCAGTGCTCGAAGCGGCCCTCCATGTCATATGTAATGTTGAATTCCCCGCCATCGTAATTTATCAGAGTCGATGCTTTATACTCATCACGCTGCTCAGGGTAATCAGCCCTTATATGGCCCCCCCTGCTTTCCCTTCTTTCGCGGGCTGAGATCAGCACAGCCTTTGCCAGAGTCAGAATTGCAGGCAGGCTGTAGTTGAAATACTCGAGCACTGAGCTGTCATACCTGATACGCGAGGCAGCTTCTATGTAGAAGTCCATATCGTCTATCCCCTTCTGAAGGGACTGACCATCTCTTACTATCCCAAGCCTTGTGTTCATGATCTCCGCCGCCATGTCTCTTATGTACATGACCGGGAAAGTGCTCCCTGAGGCAAAGTCTCTGCTTATCTTTTCTCTCTCTTTCTGTATGTAAGAGTCAAAGAGAGCAGCAGCTTTCACTTCGTCAACAGTGTGACTGTCTGTCCGTCTCTCAACACTCTCTGCCGCGATCTGTCCGCTGTATATGGCTGCAAGGAGCGAATTGCCGCCTATCCTGTTTGCGCCGTGATAGCGCGACGCGCACTCTCCTATTGCGTACAGGCCGTCAATATTTGTCTCATGATGCCCGTCCACGGCAAGCCCTCCCATAAAAAAGTGCACCGAAGGCTTTACCGGTATGCTTTCTTTCTTTATATCCAGACCTGCGTATTTCATGCACAGATCCCTTACTTCAGGTATCTTTTTGTTGATTACCTCGGCTCCGAGGTGCGAGACATCCAGGTATATATCCTTTCCGGTCTCCTCCATGCAGGCGGATACTACGTCTCTCGGCATCAGATTTCCGCGCTCTCCGAATCTCTCCTCCATGAAATAAACTCTTCTGCCATCCTCTTCATAATAGAGCCTGCCGCCCTCGCCCCGTGCGGCTTCTGAGATCAGCATGTT
Organism: uncultured Eubacteriales bacterium; assembly: GCA_902779185.1. GTDB lineage: Bacteria > Bacillota > Clostridia > Peptostreptococcales > Anaerovoracaceae > Crickella. The sequence continues at coordinate 20,634 of CACZAM010000001.1, read as the reverse complement.
TTTCTGGCCTGTTTCCATTGTTGTCGGATGATACTGGATGAATTCGAGATTCTTCAGAGCAACACCCTGCATAAAGAGCCTGCCGGCCGCATATCCGTCACATTGCGTAGAGCCTGTAGTTTTGCCGAAAAGAGCATTCTGTCCGCCTGTTGCCATGATCACCGCGTCGGCGTAGACCGGTTCAAGCGAAGCTGTCGCCTCACTGAACATAAGTGCCCCGTAGCACTTACCGTCATGTATAAGTCCGGAATGGAAATCGCTCCACAGGTGCCTTTCTATAAGGCCCGCTGCCTCGTATCTCCTGCACTCCATCACCAGCGCGGATACTATCTGCTTGCCGGTCGAGGCTCCGCAGTAGCATGTCCGTCTGCACGACTGCCCTCCGAAAGCTCTCTGATCGATGATTCCGTTTTCATTCAGCGTAAAAACAGCCCCCAGTGTCTCAAGCCACCTGACTATCTCAGGAGCGCGGGAGCAAAGACCTGTCACCGCGTCCCTGCCGGCGATCATGCATCCGCCTTTGAGCGTGTCTTCTATGTGCTTTTCGACAGAGTCATTTTCGCCCATGTTGTTGAGTGCCGCGTTGATGCCTCCTGCCGCCATGACCGACTGTGAGCGCTCTGAAACGAACGGAGACGCCATGATCACTCTGATCCCTTTCTCCGCAAGCGAAATAGCAGCCGTCATCCCGGAGATGCCGCTGCCTATTACCAGTACTGTCTTCTTATTGATGTCTGCGTTGCCGGTATTGTCTTTCATAATGTGATCACCGAATGTCAGCTCATGGACGCCAGTGCTATATACGTTCTCCCGATAACTATGACCGTAACAGCCCACAGCACCGCGCAGATGATCCACGTGGCGCGGTCAACCGTTTTCTTTCTGTCCATGTTCTGAATCAATCCCAGCGTGACAAAGGCATTGCTGAACGAGGTCCCTATATGCGTAAAAACAGCGCTGAAGAACAGCAGCTGTATCAGCTCAGCTGCTATGAGGCCCGGTGTTCCGGAGGTCAGTATGTCGTATGATTTGACATGGAGCACCAGCATCACCATTATTCCCAGCGCGGACGCGCGCTGCAGTATGGTTCTCAGATTTGCCCGCGGGTAGGTTGTGACATCGCCTCCGTCGTGCATAAACATAAGCATGCTCATGCCGATGACAGCATGTAAAGAAACGACCGCGGCAGTTGCCCAGCCGAGTATCCGCGTTACGAGCGGATTATAAATAAAGAGAATGTAGGCGGCCACCTGATACAGCGAATGGGCTAACAATATGCAGATCGCAAGCAGCCCCAGCACCGCGTTTATCTTTTTTGTTCTCATATGTAAGCCTTAACCTCTTTTCCGCGCTTTAGGCATGGGATCTTCTTCTCCGCATGAACGCAATTATTGAAAACTCCAGTGCTGCCAGGATCGCAATTGTGAGCCAGAGGCCTATGTACGATTCATCTCCTGTGTCAACGTATCTGTCGCCCTTCCGGTTTCCGGATCCTTTCCCTTTTGCATACTTTGAAGTCTTCATCTGATCATGTCCTCGTATGATCCGGAGCTGTCCGGAATCGGGATGAGGTCGCATGACATTTCTTCTGTGATCCTGCCCAAGGGATGCACCATGCCGGAAATGGCATACCGGTACCCCTTTGCACGCATGGCCTTCAGCGCAGTGATCTCCAGCGCCCGCGCTACACTGCCATATTGTCTGGCGGACGGGATCACGCCCATCGGACCGAGGAAATTCTTTGCCGGAGTTTCAATAGCATAGAAACCGATAATATCACGGCCTTTCACAGCAACATAACAATCGCCGTTGATAAGTGAAGGAAGCGATTCATCCGCCCATGATTTTGCAAAATTGTCACGGATGAAATCATAGACCATGGAAATATTCATCGGCATTACTCTTTTGATCTCTATACCCTGTTCCGCAAGCGCTTTAAAAATCTCCGGATCCTCATGGATGCCGTACAGCTTCAGCAGCAGATCCGGGGCTTCCGGAAACTTATTTACATCCACTTTGATAAACGTTTCCGCAAAGCGGATATCTTCATGTTTGATCAGCTGAGCAGCACGGAAAGCATTGAGAGACAGATTAATCTCTTCCTGCTCGTTCTGGTCCTCATGAAAACGGATCAGCTTTCTCTTTTCCTTCTCAATAGCTGTTATATCTATGTAATGAGTCGGGTTATGAAAAGGAGCGAAAATCTCATATGAATAGCAGGATGCCTTCACCTTCTGACGGCGGATCGTATCGATACAGAATTCCGCAGCGTGACGATGATCCGGATGCAGACTTTCCAGCCATGGAATAAATATAATGGTATATGGGGTAAAATCGATCTTCCTTACCGCCTCAGGATGGGCAATCATCTTCGTATCCTCAACGCCAAGCCAGGTATAAGCATGAGGTCTGACGTATTCCATTTCGGCTTCAAACTGTCTTCTTCGGACAGCAGCTTCTTCTTCGAATGTACGCGTTTTACAGCCATGGCTTCCGTCGGTCAGGACAAAAATGTCGGTTCTGTCCGCAGCAGTCAGAAGCGCTGCAGACACACCAAGGCATTCATCATCCGGATGCGGCGCAATGACAGCGATCCGGTCTTTTTCATTAAAAACTAGTTCACGACTCATGGATCATTCTCCTTCTGCTCAGGATACAGGATTCGTCTGAATAGTGATCCTGGTGTAATTCAGATTTAAAATATACTGGTATTCAACTTCCTTAGCGATCTTTTTTATCAGATCATAATTGTTTGTGATCAGCCGCTGCTTTTCATCATCTTTATCAAGTGAAATACAATCCCCTTCATCAAGCGATACGAAAACAGCGCTGTTTCTGTCTTTGAATCTGACCATGATCTCCACATCCGGTTTACCATCAGGGGCAAATGCAAGATTCCTGGTGCTTTTTACATATGCAGCCATTTCTTCCAGACAAAGAGCCACCCTGTAAGCTGCGCTCTTGTCTACCCCATGCTCATCCGCAAATTTTCTGATCAGCCTGGACGTTTCAACTGCTTCATCCGGTTCTATAGTCATATAGATCACTGCCAGATCCCTGTTTTGCTTTTTATCCTCTTCAAGCCACCAGCAGTATCGCCTGTAGGAAAAGATCAGCAGCAACAGACCGGTGACCGTATAGGAAAGATAGATAAACGGAGCCGGCATCATACGCGAAATGATCAGCGCAAATAAAGGGAGCAAAGCATTGCTGCTTATAGTAAGTGCCGTTGCTGTTTTTATATCCCTGCGATTACTCAGATAAAGTCTGAGCAGATAATTTAATCCGTGGATGACAAAGAAAGCCGCATACAGTCTGACAGAAAGCAGTCCCCCGTCCGGGATGTTCTTAATTCCGTTTACATGATAGAAGAGTGCCGGAAAGAATTCCATAGCAGCAGTAGTTATTCCAAGAATCAGGACATTCGCAACGGCGCCTTGCTTCATCAATTCTTTTATGCCGATCCTGTCTTCTGCACCGACGAGCAGTCCCATCAAAGGCCGTACTCCCGCATGGATACCCGGAATCATAACAGATGCAATGCTTGCACAAAAGGCTATTACGCCGTTGATCACGGGACCATCCAAACCGAAAGAGCTGATCAGAATGCGAAGCATGAAGTAACTCTGAAAAGCGCTGACTAAGGTGAAAGACGCGTCGGGGATCCCGCATGCAAGGATTTCCCTGATATCCTTTAAGCATGGTTTGTAATTTCCGATGATGTAAAAATCCGTTTTATGCCGGATATAGATAACTGTCGCTGTGCATCTGACAATATTTGCACACAGTGTACCGTATCCTGTTCCGGCCACACCCATGTGAAGGACAGCTACAAACAACAAATCAAAGGCCAGATTGGAAAGGCTTTCTGCAATGGTCAGCATCATCAGGGCCTTCATTTTGCCTGACACCTGAAGCTGGTATGTGCCAACCGTTGATATCAGCGAAAACGGCTGGCAAAGCATGATGCCTATGGCATATTGCCAGGTCAGAGAGTGCATTTCCGGTGGCAGATGGTAAGAGCTGATTATCAGGGAGACAATTGGGATCTGAACGATTCCCATAAAGACAGCCATCCCGAGCATAGTATATAGAGACGCCCCTTTGACTCTGGCAAGTTCAGCTAAATTGTTCCTGCCCATTGCGGTTGATATGCTCGTTGCGATCCCGACTGCGGTAACTGCACCGAAAGCAGCCAGGAGTACACTGACGGGATAGAAAATATTAATGGAAGAAAAAGCATCCTCCCCCAAAAAATTTCCGGCAATCAGTCCGTTGACCGTACTGATCAGAAGCAGCAAAAGATTGGTAAGGATCATAACCGGTATATACTCTATGAGTTTACGCCGTATCAGTCCGCCGTTTCGCCTGAATTTTCTTAATTCCTGTGCTGTTGTATTGTCTATTGTGTTGTCTGTCGTGTAATGTTGTTCCATTGTGTCAGTATTTCTTACCGATTCTGCAGCACTTAGCGATCTCACTCAGCCCGATATTTCGCCCTTGCGGATCAGAATACCAGTTATCGGGACGGGTGTGCTCACCGTAAGCGGGGATAAAAACTATGTCTTTTCCGTCATACCACGGTATATCCGCTGCCATCATCCTTGTCCTCGGGATATGGAACCCTGCAGTCACAATACCTATCCGCAGGTCTTCGCATGGCTTTGGCAGTATTCCTGCATTCACGGATTCCTCTATCATTCCTGCGGAGATCTCAAGATTACGGAAAGTATTCTCAGCCTGATCCTCGATGATTATTCTGTCCTCGGAGACACCGCGCTTTTTAAACAGCTCCGCCATGAATCCGGCTTCCGTATGCTCTCCATCCTTATGCATGTTGCCGCCTGTTACGATGAACAGGGTATCCCGATCGTTTCCTGCGATCTCGAAGGCCCGTTCTGCCCTGTAGCCGCAGTTGCGGCTTCCCAGTACTATCAGGCAGTCAAAGTGCCCGCTGATGTTGTCGGGATCTCCGAAAAGAAGCCGGTTTATCTTAGGAAGGTTTTCTTCCTTCTCTCCCGGATAATCTGAGAATCTGTCAATCATGCGGCCCATTTCTGTAGACAGGTCGTATCCCACGAAGGCTCTCTTCTCTGTACCCGTCGTGCCTTTTGATAATTCCAGAAAACAATCCATTTTCGCATTGTGCAGCATCATAATGGTGTTGAAATAGTCCGGGAACGATCTCTTCGATGCTGACCCGGGATTGCGCTGCATATACCTGAACATCCTGATGGATGAAGTGGTAACACTGCCGCAGTATCTGAGATAAGTGTAATTGAACAGCCTGTCCTCGCCGAAACTGAGGCCCTCTCTGAACCTTATTCCGTTTTCATCAAGGATTTCTTTTCTGTAAAACTTGTTGCAGGCCGAATAAACCAGCAGATGTCTTGTGCGGACATAATCATCCGCAAAATCAGAAGCAGTATTATAAGTCCTGTCAGCCAGCATCAGCGGCGCCACGAGCTCTTCCTCTCCCATAAGCTCCACTCGCTCATAGCTGAAAATGCAGAGATCTGCCGCTGTATCCGTAACAGGCAATGCTCTCTCAAAGAAACCTTCCTTGAGAATATCATCGCAATCCATGAATGTGATCCATTCGCCCTCGGCCATATCAAGGCCGGTATTTCTTGCAGTAGATACACCGCCGTTTTCTTTAAGCGCAATCCTGAGCCCGCCATATTCAGCTGCATATTTCCTGAGCATATCAGGAGCAGCATCTGAGGATCCGTCATCGACCACGATAAGCTCACAGTCATCCGGCAGCTGTGACAGCACGGACATCAGAGTCTCATCCAGATACTCAGCGCAGTTATATGAAGGTATTATCAATGATAGACGTTTTTTCATTTCTACTCCATGTAAACGGGGATGTCATCGATATTGCTGAGGATTTCAAGAAACTCCTTCCCTGCTTCACTTTGCTCTTCTTCGGCAAGCCCGGCAAACTGTCTGACACAGTCCCGGGCTGAACTTTCACTTGGTATCTTTGAAAAGCCTATCAGATCCGCGAACACTTTCTTCCTGTCTGCGTGATACTTATCCAGCTCGAATCTTTCCGCAAAGCCATCGAGCTTGCCCATGATGTCCAGGGGTATCATTGTTCTCCAGCAGGCATAGCAGTCCCCGCAGTTTCTTCCGTGATCCCCCAGCTGAAAGCATACGTTCAGATACTTCTGAGCGTCGGCGTCATCTGCCAGAGCGCGAAGTTTCCTGCAACGGCTGTCGTGATCGCTGGAAACATACTTCAGCGTATCCGTGCTGCAGGTTCTACATATCAGATCTTCGTAGTGCTGAGTCGGTTCGAAAAGCGATATCTGCACGTTGTCGGTATGGCCCGACGATGAACTTATATATGTGCCGTACAGGTGCTCAAGCGCCAGAGTGCAGGACAGGAAACGGTACATGCCGGTAAGAGGCAGTCCTCCGCGGTAATAGTCCTTGTCAAGATTTGTCAGGACATATATGAGAGGCAGACCGTTATTCGCAGCAACCCTGCGCACGTCATCAACCGCCGGAACATGGCCGGTCACCTTATCCCGGTATATCTCATCTATGTCATACGGAGGTCTTGCTCCCGGAAAATGATAACTTCCATCGTAATACACCAGATGAGTCAGTCTCATACCGTCCGGTGCTCTGTCCGTTCCATAGCATGCAAGGGTGTACAGCGAGTCCACTCCGCATGTCATGCCCGTCACGACTCCGTTCTCATGCCATATTGCCTCGCTGCTCACAGGACCGGTCAGCTTTATGGCTCTGTATCCGTCCTTCGCGAGCGCCGGGATCAGCTGTTGAGTCAACCCCTCATATAATTTCTTTGATACCGGAGCTTCGAAACAGATATCTGATCCTGATATCATTGCATACCACAGAAAAGCGATGATGAACGCGTCGCTGCGCTCACAGCATAGATAATCTCTGTATTCAGATGGCACTGAAAACCATACAGTCCCGTCTTCCTTCCAGTGGGCAGGCGGATAATCCGACTTCGTCAAAAAGACAATATTTTGGATCTCATCAGTCTCTTCAACATAGCGCTTCGCAGTATCGCCTGTGATGGTAACGGGAGCGTGCAGTTCAGCCCTCTCATTTTCAATTGTTATAAATGGTGTCCCTATTTTTATCATGTGTATTGCCCCATCATTTACTCACAGAATCGGATCTGCTACTCCATGTACCTACGGATGTCATCGTTAGCTCTCCAGCTGCCGCGTCTCTGAAAACTTTCCAGCCCGCGGTCAATAAAGTAATCCTCCAGAACCCGGTCAGTCATCTTTCCGAACAGCGGCCGGCAGCACACACGCTGGGCACTGTCTCCGGGGTCTGTATTGAATTCAATAAGCACTGGATCGCCGTCCTCATCCACCGTGAAATCCCATCCTATCCACTTGAGCTGTCCGACTCTCGGATGGATTTTCTTAACAGCAGCACATATCCTGTCTATCCCCGGTATCATAAAATCTTCATCAATTATTCTCTCTGTATGGTTGTCAAGCCAGCAGCCTTCATCGAAGCAGATCTTCTGGCTCACATGTCCATCAGGCAATATCTCGGCGTTATATTCGCTTCCGGTCTCCACATGGGACGTTCCGGGAACCCCCATACGCAGATACATATTAGGAATATATACGCTGCCATCCAGGAAAAGTGACAGTATCCTGACGGTGTTTACGGAGTCGGGATTCAGGGATGCCAGAGCTGCGTGCTGTCTTATCTTTTCCTGAACGATAAAATTTGCTCCTGTCTCTCTGAACAGTTCCTCTATCCTCTCATCTGTACATCCGGACGGATCGAACTCCTGTATTCTCTTGCCATAGCCGGTGTATATGGATGGTTTGATAAAAAGATCACCCCGGTGTTCTCTGCAAAGCCTTATCGCGTCACCCTGCTGTATCAGTTCCATTTTTTCATCGTAGTACTCACCGGCCATTCTGCGGCAAACGGTCTGTGCCTGCTTCACATCAGGAAACCTCATATTCAGGTAATTCTTATCCTCAGTGGCTTTGGCAAAATTCATATTATTTATATATGGAATCAATTCCAGATAATACAGATCCGATGGAATGAATCTCGGATCCATTATGTGATCACGGGAGCCTGCAAGCTCGAACCAGAAACTCTGCGGGCGGCGTCCGAAGCGCTTCCAGTACGGAAGCACTGACGAGCGGTATTCTTCTCTGCGGCTTTTCTCATCCCAGTCACATACGATGTCCTTTGCAAGACTGCGGTTGAATGAATACACACGCTGTTTGAAATACATGTCTCTCGATTTTCTGGCTGTCTTAAGAGCCACGCCGTATACTGATTTGATCAATTCTTTTTTCATATGCATATAATTCCCTGCTGTTGATTTTTCTCCCATGTGCGATGTATGAAATAGTCTTCAATTATCCATTCGGTCATCTCTCCGAATACAGGTCTGCAGCTGTTCATCTGACTTACGATGATTCCCGGTGAACAGTTGAACTCTATAAAAACGGGCTCGCCCTCTTCATCAACAGTCCAGTCCCATCCGATCCATTTGAAGTGAGCCATGACCGGATGTATCATCTCAACCTGTCTGCGGATCTTATCCATTGCCGGTATAGTAAATCCGGCGCTGTAACGTCCACCTGCGCAATCAGCCATCCATTTTACTTTATGCAGCAGCTGTTCCTCCATTCCTCTTCCGGAGTCTTTCCATTCCACAGAGTCGATAAGAGCCTTATCACTCAAAGTATTGTCATCAAGAATCTCCGCAAAGAATCCCCCCGACCCCACAGACACACGATCCTCGCCGGGTGCACCGACTCTGATCGATGAACTGGGGATGTAGACTCCGTTTTCGGTCAGCAGCGAGTTGACTCTGATGGTGTTGACAGAGTCCGGGTTCAGACGTGAAAGTTCAGGGTGCTGACGTATTTTATCCTGAGCTATGAAATTAGCCCCTACAGAGTTGAAGATGCCGAGTACCTCTTTTTCATCACAGCCTGATGGATCGATCACATGAATATTGAGGCTGTTGCAGCTGTATATCGATGGCTTTATCACAAGTTCGCCCTCATGGCCAAGACACAGGCTCAGCGCAGTCTTTTCCGATATCTGATGCATGTCATCATCGTAGTACAGCCCGCCTATCCTGCGGCATATCGTTTTCGCATGTCTGACACGAGGAAACCAGTGTTCATAAAAGCACTTGTCAGTTGCACCGTTCATCATATCAAGATTGTTTATATATGGTATCAGCTCGGTAAAATATATATCTGCCGGTATGAATCCGGGTTCTATGATCTTCTCTCTTGATCCATACAGCTCGAACCAGAATTTCTGAGGCTTCCGTCCGTATTTTTTCCAGTAAGGCAAAACAGCATCATTGTATTCTTCATCACTGATATACTGCACCCCTAACGATTCATATGTGGCGAGAGATTCCGAGGTGAGCAGCGACTGAAGGTTTTTCTTTCTGAAAAATCTTGCTGCATTATATGCATTTTCAAACAGTTTCTCATATATCATTTTCGGCAATACCCTCCTGCATGTTGAAACGGGCCGTCTCGATGCGGCTGCGCATTAGTCTGAGGTAGTTGTTACTATCCAGCATATATACCGAAGGAAGGTCACGCGAAAGGAACATTGAGATACCTTCGTATACAGAATATGCGCCGGTCCTGTGGAACACTATCCGGTCGCCTTTTTTCAGATCGTTGAATTCAGCTCCTCTGGCGATGACATCTGCCGTAGTGCAAAGGCTTCCGCAAAGTGTCCACTTTTTGCTCTCCGTCTCCGGACGGCTGTCACTGCCGATGTGTGTGATCAACGGGACCTGCATTCCCTGGATCTGTCCGTCGTATTTCATCTGGTGAATGCCGCCGTCGAGTATGGCGTAGTTCACGCCGTCGTTCAGCTTGGCATCTACGACCGTATTGACGAGCCATCCGCAGGGAGCGGCAAAGAACCTGCCCATCTCAACGGTGAGATGAACTCGCTGAGAGAGTTCTCTTATGACCCCGGATATTTCGCTGAGTCTTGCGGCTTCTTTTTCATCTGCTTCTGCAGAAAAATAATCGACGGCAAGGCCGGTTCCGTACTCTATGCGCTCTGCTCTGTAGCCGAGCGTTGATTCGAGTTCGTCGAGCAGCCCGGTAAGACGGGATACTTCTTTTATTATCTCCTTAGGTCTGGCTTTCTGTGTACCTGTGAAATAGTGTATGCCCTTTATGCTTATTCCCGGGACAGAATCCCTGTTCGCAATCACGTCAAAGACGTCGCTTTTGTCCATGCCGAACTGACTCTCACAGGAGAGACGGATCAGGACCTCCGCAGTTACGCCGCGCTCTGACGCTGCCGTGCTTATATGCTTTAATTGATCGCGGCTTTCAGCGGTCAGTATACTGACTCCGTAATCCATGGCCGCACGGACTTCGTCCAGAGATTTATTGACACCGGAGAATATGATCTTTGAGGGATCGATATGCAGAGCTTTGCATATCTCCAGCTCGCCCGGGCTGCACACCTCTATTTTGGAAAAAACATCCGGAAGGACTATAAGCAAAAATGGATTTGCCTTGATTGAATAACAAATATCCGTGTCATTTCCGAGGGTCTCCTTTACCATCTCCGATCTGGCTTTGAAGGCCTGCGCCGAAAATATGTATGCAGGGGAAGCGACCTCCCTGAACGCCCGCTCCAGCGCTTTATCCATATGTCATTACTCCTCGTCCTGAAGCTTTTCGATCAGTGATAGAATGGCCTCTGCGGAATTGAAGTTTTCCGGCAGTAGGTTGGCAGGTTTGATCGTAATGTCGAATTCATCGTTGAGCTGGCTGACCAGCGAGATGATGTCGAACGAATCGAACACTCCGCCCGTAACGAGAGACTTTTCATTTGCAAAATCCACATCGGGTCTTAATTCCTCCAGGATCGCCATTAACGTTTCCATTAAATACCCTCCATTTATATATAGTTTTTCACTTTTATCCCATCATTTTCCTGAGATCGCTCATAGCGATCTTGCCGTTAGGAAGATGAGGCATCTCAGCGAGGCAGACGAGCCTGCGCGGTACCATGAATGCAGGCATGTTTGTCCTGAAACTTAGGGTGATCTCCCTTGCTGTGGCCGTGCCCGCATAGAAGATATATATCAGCTCGCGGGACTTATCATAAAGGGAGGCGCACTCATTGACCCCGTCTATCGACAGAGCATAGGCCTCGATCTCCGTAAGCTCGACCCTGTGGCCCATGTGCTTTATCTGTCTGTCCTTGCGCCCGTGGAAGTAAAGCTCTCCGTCCTCTCCGATGTGTCCGAGGTCACCGGTTAAATATATAATTTCCGGGTAGTCGGGGTTAAGAGGGTTCTGCATGAAAACCTTGTCCGTCTGCTCCTGAGACCTATAGTAGCCGGTTGCGAGGCACGGCCCTTTTACACAGATCTCGCCGATCTCGCCGTCAGGAGTCTTTTCATACGTGCCGTTATCGCTGTCAGCAGAGAGCAACAGTATCTGGTAGTGTTTGTACGGTCTGCCTATTGGTATCACCGTGTCATCTGTCACAACTTCCCTGAGTACATAATATGTGCATGAAGCGGTGGCCTCAGTAGGTCCGTACTGATTTATGAATGTAACCTCAGGCAGGTTCTCCTGCCAGATGCGCAAGTACTTGTTGGATATTACCGAGCCCGAGAATACGACTGTCCTGAGATGCTCAGGCCTTCCTTCCTCGAAGCCGCCGAGCTTTGCCGGGATCTCAATGCCGGCGCAGCTCCAGCACAGTGTCGTGACACCATGACTGTTCAGCGTCCTGAAGAGATCGCCCGGCATCGCGAATTCGTTCTTCGGAATGATCACGGTCCTGGCGCCTGTCATAAGCGGCAGGTACATGTCCCTGATGGCCGCAATGTAGTCGAAAGAAGCCTGGTTGCCGAGCACATCATCCTCTCCGAGACTGATCACTTCGTTCAGCCCGTCAAGATAGCCGATAAGAGCGCGGTGAGATGTTAGGACTCCCTTAGGCTTTCCGGTAGACCCGGATGTGAAGATCATATAGATAGGAGAGGATTCGGTGACCGAAGCCTCTCTTTCGGCTACGAGCTCCTCGTCAGCAGCACCCTTCATGATGTCTTCCATGAGGGCGACAGTGCAGTCTTCAGCTATGGATTCGGCGATCTCAAGGTGGTCCCTGTCGACTATTAGCAATTCAGGCGCAGCAACGCTCATTACCTGTTCAAGTCTCGCACGTGGCATGTCCACATCCATCGGAGCATAAAAACAGCCCGCGCGCGCGACTCCCATGCAACATGCCGGAGTATATACGCTGCGGCTTGTCATGACAGCAATCGGACGCTCGATATCTGAATGCTTTGCGACCCATGTAGCGACCGCCTTTGAAAAGATGTCAAGATCTCCGAATGTCAGTGATCCTTCATCGCTTTCATAGATGGTTCTGTCTCCGCGCAACCCGGCCGAGTGTCTTATCCAGTCGAATATTTCAGATGCCATATTTCAGCCCCTTTGTGCATATGATCGGGCATGTCGGAAGTGCCTTCAGGGATCAGCTGCATGAGCTGATCACAGAGGCACTGAGCAATTTACTGTAGAAATCCGACTTGTCCTCGTATTTGTATTCATGTATAGCCTGAATCCTCATAAGTCTCATGGCCATGCCTGCAGGCAGTTTTGTCTGTTCAATGTAGACCAGAAGACGGGGCTTATCCAGATCGCGGGCAAAATTGATCTCATCCTTGCAGTTGTTTGAGGCAATATAGTTGGCTGAGATAAATGCGATCAGACATCCGCTGTCCATGATATGCTGTGCGATGTTCTCATCCCATTCCGTTGCGGGATCAATGCCCTCGTCATACCAGACCCTGTAGCCTTCCTGCTGCAGCCTGCTGATGATGCTGAACACCTTATCCATATCCTTGTGGGAATAACTTATGAAAATGTATGGTTCGGTGCCGTCATACGGCTTGTCCGGTTTGGCCGATGGATTTGCAGTGTTTCTGCCTCTGACCTGACTCATATAATTATCAATCTCATCAATAAGCTGTTGATTGTCACCGTTGAGATCGATGTGAATGAGATGTGAAATGCTGAGATAATAATAAAGCCCTCCTGTTATTCTGACATCTTCCATAAGAGAAGCCGTTATTATAGGTATGCCCATGTCGGATGCGTAGCTCACCTCTCTTACAGTCATCATGCTGTCGGAAGTGTGCTCACCGAAGACCACTATCGCCATCGGCGCCGATCCTATCTTCTCCTGAATGACAGAAGGATAGCTGGCTCCCGGCATCATATCCCTTGTTCTGAGGAAACATCTGTACCCGTGCTTTTCAACCAGACCGGTGATGAATTCAGCCTGCTTTCTGTCCTGATCACCGTAAATAATATAAATCTGATCTTCCATTATTCGCTCCTTTTCTGCCTGCATTCCTCTATCCCTGCAGCATTATCCGCTTTCTCATAGAAAAGGTTTTTATCCTCATAACTGTACCAGTGTATCGCCTGCAGTCTGTTAAGACGCAGCTTCATCCCCGGAGGCAGCTCTTCATCCCTGATATATATAAGCAGAAGAGGTTTCTCCATGTCCCGGGCAAAGGCAAGCTCATCCCTGCAGTTTGATGATCCGAAATAATTGTCTGACAGGAATGCGATCATATAACTGCAGCGGTCGATATGAGCTGCTATGTATTCGTCCCACTCTGTCCCGGGATCGATTCCCTCATCGAACCACACCCTGTATCCGCGTTTCTGGAAACCTCTGATTATTTCAAAGACTGTCCGCATGTCCCTGTGGGAGTAACTCGCAAAAATGAAAGCTTCGTCACCGGAATAAGGATATATCCGGCTGTTCCTTTCCTTGGACTCACGTGCCTGCCCGATATTGCTGATAACAGCCTCTGCGATCTCAGCTGTGCTCACCGCTTTCGGATCAAACTTCATGAGCTGGGTATTGCACGACATTATAAGGCTGACTTCGTCAAGAACTCTCAGCGAAGGCTCATCGGGCTCAAGATAAACCGCTATGACCGATTCCTTAACAGCTTCCTCTATCTGATCATCCCATTTCCTTGCATAACTTATGTCACGCGAAAGAAGCCAGCATCCTATTCCCGCTGATTCCAGCAGCTTAGTGATCGCAGCCGCTTCATTCTGATTCCATTTACTATAACAGATATATACTTCGCTCATTTTATGTCAGATGATTTATCGCGGCATGCATCGATCCCCTCAGCAGCCGCTACTTTATCAAGGAATCTATTCTTATCCGTATATTTATGATAAAACAGGGCCTGCAGTCTGCCGAATCTCATCGCAGCACCCGGCTCAAGCTTCACGTCCTCCAGATAGACAGGCATGATACTAAGTCCCAGTTCTCTTGCAAAGAACAGCTCATCATTGCAGTTCTGCGAGTTGAAAAAGTTCTCTGAAAAGCACGGGATAACATATCCTGCTGCAGTCAGGTGTTCTGCAATATTATCGTCCCATTCAGTTCCCGGGTCTATTCCTTCATCAAACCACACTCTGTAACCCCGTCCCTGCAGCAGCCGGATGATCCCGAAAACACGGTCCTTGTCCATGTGAGAATAGCTCACAAAGATATACGGCTCATTTCCGCTGTATGGCACAATGACCGAGACGTCCTCCTTTATTTTCCTGGCTTCAGCCAGTTTATCCCTGACCTTTGCAAGAACTTCATCAGCAGTTGCTGTGCCTGCCTCGAATACCAGCTTCATCAGCCTGCTCTTCTTAGCTTCTTCCAGTTCATTCATAAGCCTGAACGATTTTCTTGAGGCAGGCGACTCAAAGTAAATAATCATTGTTGCCTCATTGATCGCATCTGAGACAGCCTGTTCCCAGCCGTACTCATACAGGATATCTCTTCCGGGAACGCAGCATGACAGACCCGACGCCTCGAGCATTTCGACGACGGGCAGCACCTCGTTTCGGTCTGTGTTGCTGGAACAGATATAAATTTCTTTCATATGAACGCCTTTATAATATACAGGCTATATTTTTGCCGTTTCTATCCCTTTAGCGGAAAAGAGTTTATCTGCAAAGTCTGAGCTTGCTGCGTATTTGTACTTGTGGATCGCCTGCAGGCGCATAAGGCGCATTGCCATTCCTGCCGGCAGTCTTGTTTCCTTAAGATATACAAGCAGTCTCTCTTTATTAAGATCTCTCGCATAACTGATTTCATCCCTGCAATTCTGAGAGTTGATATAATCCGGAGAGATAAATGCTATCAGATAGCTGCACTTATTTATATGCTCTGCGATATTTTCGTCCCACTCAGATGCCGGATCAATGCCTTCGTCATACCATATCCGGTAACCGGCTTCCTGCATCATGCGGATCACTTCAAATACCTCGTTCTTGTCTTTGTGTGAATAGCTTACGAATACATACGGATCCGTGCCCTCATAGGGCTTTTCCAGTCTGGTACCGATATATTTATCCTCATTTTTTCTGCTGCTTTCTATGTATTCCCTGACAAATCCAGGGAAGTCAGCAAGATACTGACCATTACCGAACTGGAAGACCGCGGCCTGATCAAAATTGCTGATAGGATCTATCCCCAGGTAATCCGCACCCGGAGCGAGTTTATAAATAACAGATGGAATTCCGGCACGTAGAGCATACTGTAATTCAGCCTTCGGATTGAATGATCCGTATATAAATTGAGGATTAGAAAAAGTTATATAAACATCGCTGCTGGTTATTGCATTGCACATCTCATCATAGCCGGCCAGGGACTCAGCAAAAGTACACTTTATACCTTCTTTTTCAAACAATTCCGCCAGCATGAGATCATAAAATCTGCCATCTTGCGGCAGGAACGCAATATATGCTTTATACATTTTTATAATCCTCCATTTGTTATTTTTTCAGTATATCATATTTATCCAGACGTGTGTTTATCAATCATTATAAAAGCCGCAACGCCTTTAATTTCAAGGCATTGCGACTTCTGTGCTTTTATTCGAATTCAATAAGTCATGCTTGGCTTTTCCCACATCTTACTCTTTCTTACTCTTAAATTATCTCCTTTGAAAGGATCAGCATTTCTTCCGCTTCGATCAGCTTCTGCTGAGCCTTGACGAGCTGGCGGTATGCTGACTCGACTTCTTTAGCGCTGTCACTGTCAGACAGCAGATCTACTCTAAGCTGGGCTTCAGCTACATCTTCTTCCGCGTTCTTGAGCATGCGGTTCAGTTTTTCTTCAGGCGGTACGATGTAGAAGTCCTTTTCTTCATATCCTCTGTAATTACCTTCACCGAACAGCATGATCGTATACTTCCCAGGCTCTTTGAATACAGGCTCAGGATCCGCGGCCTCATTATATAATTTCACTAAAGTATAGTCTTTTCCTTCCTTCAGGGTTTTCCCGCGGTACGTGACTACCGGCTTGACCTCTTCTCCGGTATAGCTTGCCGGCGTTACTCTTGCAAGTTCTATGTGGACAAGATTTTCATCCGGTTTGTCGAGCGTCTCGGTAATGTCTATCCCGCCGCCGTAAATGTCGCTGATCTCCGCATAAGTGTTCAGCAATACGCCGTCGCCGTCAGCATCAGCGATATCTTTTATCTCATCGATGTCCCTGTAAACGAGGGATATATTCCTGGCATTTTTCGCAGAGAGCTTGAACATGGAGTCACTGATCGGGATGTAATACCTGAGCAGGCCGAAAAAGCTGACGTACATCACCGGCATCACTTCGATCTCCCCTACAAGGTCTTTCACCTTGACCGGACGCCAGCCGGTGTTCTCGTTAAGGAAATGTACCTGAGTAAGCTCGTTGTCTTCGAAATACAGCAACACCAGCTGGTTGTTATGTCCTATTCCTATGGTCGCAGGTACATAGCCGGCTCCCTCTTTCTCATCATCCTCTTCATAAGACGCGACATGCAGCACACCGTCAGCGTCTTCGACCGCGTACCATTTGTCTTTCACTTCTTCAAGCGTCCAGGTGTTCTCTGTCCTGTTGTACCATTCGGCCAGAGCATGGTTATAATCCAACTCGCTGTCATAACCCATGCGGCTCGGCATATCTGTAAGGACCTCCTGGCCTTTGATCCTTCCTAATGAAAGCCTTCCGAAATATTCGACGACATTCTGCTCTTCTTCATCCAGATTCTCTTTGATGTATTTGTCAAAAGCAGGCATCTCCGCATTCAGCTCCCAGCTTACATCGCTGATCACCCGCTTCTTTGTATCACTTATCGTTACCTCATATCCTCTTCCGTCTTTGGTCAGGATGCGTTTCGCACTGACGGAACCGTTGCTCAGGCCCTCTTCGGCCTGTTGTCTTACTACGTCGGAAAGCCAGGCTTCGGCTTCCTCAATTCCGCCTTCTCTCTCATTCAGCAAAGTCGAGATACGCATATTCCAGGCGGCGTACTGTGCCATTTCCGGATCATCCATCCATTCCTGCCAGTCTGCTTTTACCGCAGCGTAATCGATCTCACTCCTCTGCTTTTCTCCTGAGCGGAGCATATAACCCACTTCGGTTCCGGTCTCCGCGATCAGCGCGTAATCGATGAGCGTGTGCCTGTAGCTGTCAAGGAATTCGCGTCTGGCGTCGCCTTCAGGCAGCTTCTCGATGACCTTGCCCATCTCATTGTAGTATTCAATGTATGCCATAGGCGCGGACGGGTCCGGGAAGTACAGATACATCCCGCTCGTGCCGAGTGTGTCGTAATCCAGATCTCCGTCTGCCTTTCTGAACAGCTGCATATCCGTCGTAATGCCCTCGGTGCCGCGCGCGTAAATGAATCCGTTTCTATTATCCGGATCATCCGGGTCATCCTGCTCATAGAGCTGCAGCAGTCTGTTTATCTCCGTGCCCGCCTCTTTGTACAGGCTGTTATCGTCATCTTCTGTCACTTCCATGTATTCAAGGCTGAGCAGAGAGGCTATGTTGCCGAGGTCATAGTAGTCGGAATCGCCGTACTCTATGGAATTCGCCATTGACATGAACTCATCATAGAACAGGAATTCACCACTGGCGCCAGCTGTGGAAGCCTGCTCCTTGAGTGCCTTGTCCAGCTTTTTAAGGGCATCGACGAATCCGTTCTTCGGATCTGTTAGCTTGTTCATGTCTATGATAGCCAGTGTACCGTCCTGGCCCTGTCCTTCGCCCTTGTCATAGAAATCATAGAAGTCGTCCACGATCTTTTTGCCGAGCGCGAACGTATCCACTTCATGATTTTCCGCTGCGCCCAGCATGTCGAGCCATCCCGTGTAGTACTGTCCGTATCCCGGCTCCGTTTCCGGAGACGCGATGTAATAATTGGTGTAGTCCGCAAGCACCAAGTCGAGCTCAACGCTGCTCATGAGGCACGCATCAAAATCGACCAGGTCGAACTTGCCTCCGCCTTTTGTGACGTCGTTTTCCGACAGAGCATCCATGATCTGCGGGAACGTCATCAGCGAACGGCTGTCCCAGAACGAGCTGACCGATTGATGTTCATCCATGCCAAATCCGTATGTAGGGCCGCCGCCGTGATCCCAGAGGATGAGATCGTATTTCTCCGCAGGTGCGTACTGTACGCAGAAGTTGATGAATGACTTCAGAGTATCAGGATCCGACATCAGTTCTTCAGATGATTTTACCGCAGCCGATTCGCCGCCCGTACCAAGTCCGTCTCCGTCAATAAGCACCATCTTACCCGGATCCACAGCAGCATCAAGCCCCTTGGCTTCCCACACCTGGTTGTATACGTTGCTGACCTGACTGTACTTATCGAGTACCTCGTCGGTAGTTTCCATTATTTGCGGATCGTACCCTGCCACGGCATCGTCCGGCACATTATTGCCTTCCGGGAATACAAGATAGTCTTTATCAAGCTGCCACTGGTTCGATCCGCCTGTCATGACGATGAACCTTATCCCCTCATCCTTGCTGAAATTCGCTTTCAGTATCTGTTCAATATTGTATGTTGCCATCGCTGCGCTGGTTTCCAGATCAGCTCCGCAGTCGTAAAGCATTATCGTTCTTTTGGTTTTTGCCGTACTGCCGCCGGTATACTGATTCTGCAACCCTAATACTGCGCTTACTATGCACGCCACTACGACCAGAGCAATAAATATGCCCACATATTTCCGTTTCATTGTCTCATCCTTTCGCATTATGGCTTTACTCAATAGCATCGTTCATCAAGCTATAGTATCAGCTCTGTTCCAGAGCTTGTTTCAGACCAAATGCCTCCGCTATCTGATCAAGTATAGCTTTTGTCAGGTTATAGGCATCAGCGCATTCGCTTGCACGCGGACCGCCTGTCCGTATCCTGCTTATCTTTTTTCTGAACATCTTCATTTTTATACCTGCCTGCCCCCAGAGCATAATCACATTTGGATGCAATCAAATCATCGTATTGGCGGTCCATATCATATAGGATCACTTTTGCGTTTTTCGCCATGATCATTATCATTTTTCAAATCAGTCTTGCGTTGTTCTTAAACTTAGGGTGGTATTTGATCCGCACCGGCTGTCCCTCTTCCATATTGGCTCGTGGATTTGACAGAACGCCTTCTATTTCCTCGCCGTCTTCGGTTCGGTATCTGACATATACATTGATGTCAATATCCTCCTGAGTTCCATTATCTGTGATGCGGGATACGACGGCATCAGTCTCTATTCCATTCTCGTTTATTCCTTTCTTGATCCTGTGGCTCACCAGCATGATTCCGGCAATCACCACAAGGAAAATTATCCACATAATTATTCCCTTATCCATTCTGCTTTACCTCTCTATGCAATTTATCGCTGTCTGCTGCGACATTATTATGATATCACATACTCACTTAAGTGAGACTTGAAGAAATCCCTGCCAACGCCTTGCCGAAATCATCTTCTATAAGCATGACCATTTCACCTGCACTGCCAAATGTATCAATAAACCACCTGTTGCATTGCTTTAAATCATTGATAGTACAATCTTCTTTGATCAGTCTGGATTCTATCTCGGATTCATGCCCTATAATATCATCGAAATGATCCTCGATATATTCCTCTGTCATTGCAAGACATATGAATCTGATATTCTTCAGATAATTCTCATCAAAATCCTGTCGCCAATCAGCCGGAGCATAACACCCTTCAATAATGAGATCCTGGTCGTTCTCTATAGCTGTCTTGATAATCTCCCTGACTATCGGCCACAGATACTCTGTAAGCTCATCATCGTCTTCAGGCGTAAGCCCGGTATTCCCACTGCGAATAAGACCCATCTTCAGATGATCGATTGACAGATATGGATATTTGAATTTCCCAGCCGTCATTCATTGCTATTGTCCCGTCTCTATTTTCTATCGCGGCAAAGCCTACTATCCGATAAGGGATATCATATATTTCACTGACAACCACTCATATTTTCTTTTAATAATCATTGCTCATTTACCTCGTAATGGACATCTATCTTGTCAACTCTACCTTGTCAAAAAGCATTTCTGTGTATTCCACAACGTTCATCGGGAAGTTATCTACGGGTTTTTGATCACAAAAGCCTTAGTAATGTGTGTTCCCAGCTCCTATGTGTTCGCGGGAATATGCCGACAGGCTGGAAGTTGTCACTAAGTAATAGGTGCCGTATTTCATCCTTTTTTGAAATGAAGAAATGAGAGTATTCCAACGGGCAGAAAATATACACAC